>CAYPSV010000023.1:0-25569 GCA_964413605.1 uncultured Candidatus Bathyarchaeia archaeon
ATTTGCATGTGGCAAAGGGCGGAACAGACACTATTCATGCCCCAACAATCAATTACCTAAGAAACGTTCTTTTGCCAACACTTAATTTGATGGGGGTCAGAGCCGAAATTAATGTTCAAAAATATGGTTATTACCCCAAAGGGGCAGGTGAAGCAACAATGACCGTCGAACCTAACAACAACTTAAGACCAATCATACTAGATAGGTTTGGCGAGGTTAAGAGCATAAAGGGTATTTCTATTTGCACTTTTTTAGCCGAAAGGCAAGTGGCATCGAGGCAAGCTAAGGCAGCACGAGATTACCTCTTTGAAAGAGGGTACACAACCGAAATTCAAGTCGAAAATGATCATTCAAACCTCATTCAAAAAGGAAGTTCAATTGCGCTTTGGGCTCAAACCGACACAGGTGCAATCGTTGGCTCTGACGCTATCGGCGAACGACAGAAAATAGCCGAGGATGTCGGCAAAGAAGCCGCCAAAAAGCTTTTCACTGAAATTTTATCGCAACCTACTATTGACATTCACTTGGCTGACATGCTCATTCTGTATATGGCTCTAGCATCAGGCAATTCGGTGATTCTCTCGAGAACCATCTCTGAGCATATTGAATCCAACGTATGGCTTATTGAAAAAATATTAAATGTCAAATTTATGGTTAAAAAAACAGATAACCTCTTCAGGATTGAGAAAAACAGTTGAGCAGCAGGTCTGAACAAATTACTTGCATAAAAGTCCCAAAAAACCAAGGGGAAAAGGCTATTGCACTGGCTAACAAGCTGAGGGCTTTGGACAAAACGTTCTCAATCCAGAGGGATGAACAAAATTTGTGTATTCCTCTATCCAGAGAGTTACTAGAAACCGAATTATCAAAGCTTAAAAAGCAAATACCCGAATTAGAATTGATAAAGAATGTTTTTGCAGAGAAAAAACGAGCTCCCGAAAATCTCTTGCAAGCTCTCAAATACAAGTTACCTTCGAACTTACGCTTAAAAGTTCCTAAATCATTTGACACAATTGGTGATATCGTAGTCATCGACATCCCACATGAACTTACACCATACCGAGCATTCATTGGAGATGCTATCCTAAAAACTAATAAAAAAATCCGAACGGTACTTGCAAAGGAAGGTGATATTAGCGGAACCTACCGCATTCGCCACTATTCTTTCATCGCAGGAGAAAGCAAAACTCAAACCATCCACAGAGAATTTGGCTGCCAATACTATGTTGATATTGCCAAAGCATACTTTTCCCCTAGACTGTCCCATGAGCATGACCGTGTGGCATCGCTTGTTCAATCAGGTGAAGTTATAGTGGATTTGTTCGCAGGTGTAGGTCCATTTTCGGTATTAATTGGTAAGAGAAACCCAAGGGCGAAAGTTTATGCTGTTGACATTAATCCGGAGGCTGTAGAATTGCTTAAAGCCAATGTTAGAGTTAACAACGTTGATACCCGAGTTTTGCCAATTTTAGGGGATGCAAGGGATATTGCCCGAATTAAACTTGAAGGTGTAGCCGATCGCGTCATAATGAATCTGCCTGAAACCGCAATAACCTTTGCTGAAGCAGCCTGCAAAGCAATAAAAAAAGAGGGGGGAGTAGTGCATTTTTATGGTTTCATTCGTTCACCTGACTCGATAGATAATCTCAAAGAACGCTTTACCGAATTGGTTGAGAAAAACGGGCGAAAAGTGGGAGAGATTCTTTACGCAAAAAGAATCCGTGAAACTGCGCCATTTGAGTCACAGGTAGTTTTGGACGTAAAAATCCTCTAGGATTCAACAATCAGGGTAATTTTGATTTTTTGTGTTGGATCTTTTAGTTTTTCTACAAAAATTCTTGGTAAATCTTTTGATGCTTTGTCAGCCTTTATTGCAATTGTTCGGTTGCAGATGTAGTCACTTTTGCGAATAACCATGTCTGTTGGGTGAGTTAAAATCAGGTTTGGGGAACCACATGCAGTGATTTTCTCGGTTAAGTTGTCTGCCTCGATTACGATTGTAAGTTTAGCGTTTAATTTTCGCAACTCACTTTTAAATTTTGAACCTAACTTGTTTAGCGGCTTGTCGGCAGCAACCGTCACAATGCAATCCCCAGTTTTGGATAGATGCTCATCTTTTGTTATCATCAATGTTGTTGGGTGAATAGATAGTATATTTTCATGCCCATGCCCCAAAATGAGTTCTCTTGCTTTACTAGTCATTTACTCGCGAACCTCAATAGAATCAACTTTGCCATCCCCATCTAAATCAAAACCTTGAATTACTACCGCAAACGTGTCTTCGCTGAGATATTTCTGAAGTGTAGTTCTCCAAAAATTTGTCAAAGCAATGACACATGCTTTTGTACCCACAGCTTTGTTGCCTGCTAAAACAATTATCCTCTTGGTTCTATCCCAGGGATTTTCAATTTTGGCGATTAAACCAGTCATATCGGAAGTGTAAACCTGCATAGTTTTTTTTGAAGATAAACCTCCAAGTAAGAAGCCTTGGTCGTTTGATTGCATAATAAACTTGATAGGCAAATATTCGTTAATTTCCTGGGTTAGTAGGTTTGTTCCTGGACCGCCCACAAGTATGAGGTTATTTTTCTCTTCTTTTTCTACCTTCATATCAACATCTAATTTCACGGCGAACTCTGTTGGAATTTTCAAGAACTGCCCTAAAAAGAATGCTAAATGTGCAGCATAGTGACCATCGCGAGCGCTGGTTTTGAAGGGCCCATGCGGTTGCGGGCTGCCAACAACGATTTTCCCGTCAAAAACCCCATCATCAAGAAATTCTTTGAAAAACGCTTGCAATTTTTCTTCTGTGCCTAATAAGCATAGGTTTCGGATTACTCTATAGCCTTCTGGAAACTCTATTCCAAACGCAGATGAAGTGGTTTTGTAGTATTTTGCGGTTGCACCTTTCTTTTTTTCTTCTTTTGTAACTGCTATGGCACCTGATTTAGCTAGTTTCCTGATATGATAGTAAACTTTTTGCTCGTGAAGGCCTAGTTGCTTAGCGATTTCAAGAGGGTACATTTCTTTCTCTGAGAGAAGGGTTAAGATTTTCCAGCTCAGCTTGCCTAGCATTGATTTTAGTTTTTGGGAATCTTCCAGGATATTGATTTCTTTTGCTTCTTGGTCGTTACCATTGTCCCGCAAAAGCAACTTCTTTTTGTCCATTGTAACCGGTATGCAGTAACGATAAAAGCACTATAAAAAATTTAGTTATAATGGTTCCAAAACTCCATGCTCAAAAGACGCAACATTATTGTTTTTATGGCAAAAAAAACTGAACACCTAGAAAAAAAGTTTTAGTAGTGTTACTCTTATGTTAAAATGCTTTATAACAAACTTATCTATCCATAGTTGTCAAACATGTCTAAAAGAAGGTCTGAAAATGTGTGGAATATTCGGTTGCATTTTAAAGGAAGGTAACGCTGCCCCCCTAATACACTCATCACTTAAACGCCTCGAATACAGAGGATACGACTCCGTAGGAATCGCAACAATCTCATGTGGAAAAATATTCATGAAAAAAGACCAAGGTAAAATTGACGAAGTCCACAAAATCGTTGACCTTGATGATTTACCCGGCAATGTAGGAATCGGGCACACAAGATGGGCAACTCATGGAGCACCCCTCAAAATCAACTCTCACCCTCACGTCGACTGCACCGGCGAAATCGTGGTTGTCCACAACGGAATAATTGAAAACTTCCTTGAACTCAGAACTGAACTGCAAAACGTAGGTCATACATTTGTTTCAAAAACAGATACAGAAGTTATGCCTCACTTAATTGAGGAAACTCTGAAACAAAACCCCAAACTGAGCTTCACTCAAGCGGTTTTAGAAAGCCTTAAACGTATCGAAGGTTCGTACGCTTTTGCAATCATTTCCACAAGAGAACCGGACAAGATTATTTGTGCGCGCAATGAGAGCCCATTAGTTTTAGGAATTAACGGTAAAGGCGTTTTCTGCGCCAGTGACATCCCAGCTTTTTTGCCAATAACTAACAAAGCCGTCATGATTAACAACGGTGAACTCGTCATTTTAAAAGCCGAGGGTTACGAAATCCGCAAAATCTCAGACAGCAGTTCCATCACACGTGAACCGACAACCATTGAATGGACTGCTGAAATGGCGGTCAAACAGGGTTATCCACATTTTATGATTAAAGAAATCCATGAGCAAACCGAAACCTTGCGTAACACTTTACGTATACAAGACCACTATTTGGATTTGCTATCTACTTTTCTTGATCGGGCAAACGAGGTTTTTTTGGTTGCCTGCGGAACGAGCTATCATGCCTGTTTAGCAGCATCCTACATGTTTTCCAAGCTGGCTTTTCTTCCAACTTACCCAGTTTACGGCTCAGAATTTGTCGAACAACACGGTAAATCTGTAAACATCGATAGCACTATCCTTGCAGTAAGCCAATCAGGTGAAACTGCAGACACTTTAGCGGCAGTTACCTGCGCTCAACAGCGAGCAGCAACAGTTCTAGGCTTAACTAACGTCATCGGATCCACTTTAACACGAATTTCCCGGGTATATATTGGCACACAGGCTGGTCCAGAAATCGGTGTTGCAGCCACTAAAACCTTCACTTCTCAACTTTCTGTCTTAGCACAATTGGCACTTAAACTAGCCAAGAAACGTGGCAAGATTTCTCAAGATGAAATCGACTGTTTAGAAGAGAAACTGCAAAACCTGCCTGAAGTGGTTAACACCATAGTACAGACCCAGGAAGAGAAAGCTAAGCTACTGGCTAAGAAATACTGTGATTCAAAAGTTTTCTTTTACTTAGGGAGAGGCATAAGCACAGCAACTGCGTTTGAAGGCAGACTAAAACTCATGGAAATAGCGTATATTCCCTCAATTGCATTTCCGGCTGGCGAGAGCAAACATGGCCCAATTAGTCTAATCGAGAACGGGTTCCCTGTTGTCTTTGTCTGCCCTAAAGACGACGCCCATAGAATAGTAATTGGGAACATAATGGAGATGAAGGCTCGAGGAGCCCAAATCATTGCTATCATCGAAGAAGGAGACCAAGAAATTAAAGACTTAGCTGATGACTATCTTGAAGTACCAAAAGGTATTCCAGGTGTGCTTTCTCCAATTCCATTTGCAGTACCGCTTCAGCTCTTAGCATACTACATGTCCTTAGAGAAAAACCTCGATCCCGACATGCCCAGAAACTTGGCGAAGTCAGTTACTGTAAAATAATTTCGTAATTCTACTATCCCTACATCATTAAAAGCTGCGTATGCCCAAAAGGTAATTTGATTAATATAACTAAAACCATTTTTCCAGCGAAACTTTCCCCTTCTGCTTTTTGCTGCTGGCAGTCATCCGCTCTATAGCTTTTTTGATTCGTTCTTCACCAAAGTCTTTTTGGCCGCAGAGAAAGTCAAGTAAGCTTTGTTCGTTGGGTTCTTTCCATTCTATTTTGTAATCGTCGGTTACTTTTGGATGGAGAAATATTTCTCGAATTTCAGGTATTTTGTCTGCAAAGGTCACTTTTTCTATGTGTGGAAGCGCCTTATCTAAGGTGCTGTATCGTTTTATGAGTTTCAGAGCTTTTTTTGGCCCTATCCCTTTTACACCATCTGGATTGAAGTCCGTCCCGATTAAGATTCCGACATCAATTAGCTGTTCATAGGTTATTTGGCATTGGGCAAGTGTCTTTTGCAACTCTACAATTTCAGGCTGTACTTCAATTATTGCTTTTCCGCGTCTTCGTCTACCGGAGATTGTGACGTTTCTGAGCAGTTTATTTGCTCCAAATAGGAGACTATCGTAGTCTTGGCTTGCACAGTAATCCGCATCGCCTTTTCTGTTCATGTGGGCTGCTTGGGCTTCTCCTTCGCCGGGGGCTTGAATCCAAGGCAATCCCATTAAATCTAAGATTGTTTTGCTGTCATTTAACATGTAATCTTTCATGCTTGTTGCCACTTGAGCGTACATTCGCATTTTTTCTTTGTCGCCAGTTGCTGCAGCTTTGGCGTAGCTGGCAACTGCTTCAACTTTTACTTGCTTTCGGCGTTCAATCTCGGCTGCCTTTAATGCGGGAGATGTGCCGTCAAAAACGTAGATGGGTTTAATTGCCATTTCGATTAGGTTGATTGTGCGGTAGAAGAGCCCACTTATGTGGCTTGTGATTTTGCCTGTGCTGTCTTTAAGTGGAGTACCATCGGGTTGACGAATGATACTGAGGAATTGGTAGATTGCGTTGTATGCGTCTATTGCTATGATTTTGCCCGAGAGGTCTTCAAGTTTTATTTGAGTTTTTGGAATGAGGTCTTTGAAGTTTACGCCCAAAACGATTCACAAAATATGATAGGCAAGAAACCGTCTTAAGAGGTTTACTAAAATATCTTATTCGCAGAAGACATTTTGATTAATTGGAAAACTGGATTCAGTCCAGTGAGGGTAGCTAGCGAGGAAAAGATGGCTAAACTATTTATTAAGATAGTTCGATTCGTCGTTTGCCCCTTGCCATAGAGGATGTGCGAATTTTTCCACTTACTTCCAGTTTTAGAAGCAAATCGTTGAAGTCTTTGAAGCCTAAATCTTCATATTCGCTTTTTAGTTGTCCAAATAATTCATCGTCTGTCATGTCGCCTTTTTTGCTTAGAATTTCTATTAGCACATAGTAGGCTGGTCGGGTTTTCCAAGTCTTTAGTTGTGGCATTATTTGTATCCTTCTATGAAACTGGGGTTGCTGGCTTTTGTACTTGTCGGATTTGCTGCATAAAGCTCTTGTACCATTTCTCGATGTCCGGAGATGTTGATGGTCCCATTTCTTTCAGTGCATCTTGGAAGTCCTTCATGGTTACTTCGCGAGTGGTTACGTCTCGACGTAGTGAGTGCATTGCTGCTTCGCGGCATAGTGATTCTAGGTCAGCGCCTGAGTAGTATTTAGTCATCGTTGCTAGTTGGTTTAGGTCGACATCTTGGGTGATTGGCATTTCTTTGGTGTATATTTTTAAGATTTGTAAGCGGCTCTTTTCGTCGGGTTCAGGGACGTAGATTAGTCGGTCAAATCGTCCTGGTCTTAGAACTGCTGAGTCAACCATATCTGGGCGGTTGGTAGCGGCTACGACAACTATGTCCTGTAACGAAGTAATGCCGTCCATTTCAGTTAACAATTGGCTGATGACTCGTTCAGAAACGCCGCTATCTGACATACCCATTCCGCGTCGCGGAGTTAGTGAATCAATTTCATCTAGAAATACGACGGCTGGAGCTGCCATTCTAGCTTTGCGAAATACTTCGCGTATTGCTTTTTCTGATTCTCCAACCCATTTGCTGAAGACTTCTGGACCTTTAATGGAGATGAAGTTTGCCTCGCTTTCTGTTGCCACGGCACGTGCGAGCAGGGTTTTTCCACAGCCCGGAGGACCGTAAAGAAGTATGCCTTTTGGCGCTCTTATCCCTAGACGAGTGAACATCTCGGGATTTTTAATTGGCCATTCAACTGCTTCTTTGAGGTGTTGTTTGACATCGTCAAGTCCGCCTGCATCGTCCCAATGGACAGTTGATACTTCGATGTAGACTTCACGCATTGCGGTCGGTGTTACTTCTTTGTAGGCGCCTGAGAAATCTTCCATGGTTACTTCCATCTTTTCAAGCACTGCAGGTGGAATTCGTTCTTCTTCTAAGTTAATTTGTGGCAGGTATCTTCGCAGAGCCTTCATCGCGGTTTCTCGACCAAGCGCGGAAAGGTCTGCACCGGTATATCCGTGTGTCATAGCAGAGAGTTTTTGCAAATCGACGTCTTCGGCAAGGGGCATTCCACGTGTATGAATTTGCAGGACTTCATAGCGTCCTTTCTTATCGGGTACGCTGATTTCGATTTCGCGGTCAAATCGTCCTGGTCTACGTAGTGCTGGGTCGAGGGCTCCTGGTCGGTTGGTTGCGCCTATAACTATGACGTTTCCTCTGCCTGAAAGACCGTCCATTAAAGCTAATAATTGAGCAACTACACGTCTTTCAACTTCGCCTGTGACTTCTTCACGTTTGGGTGCAATAGCGTCAAGTTCGTCTACAAAAATTATGCTTGGTGCGTTTTGTTGGGCTTGTTGGAATATTTCGCGGAGGCGTGCTTCGGATTCACCGTAGAATTTGCTCATGATTTCAGGGCCGTTAATTGAGTAAAAGTTTGCTTCGGATTCGTTAGCTACTGCGCGGGCAAGTAGGGTTTTGCCGCAGCCGGGTGGACCGTGGAGTAGGACGCCTTTTGGCGGTTCAATGCCTAATCTTTGGAATAGTTCGGGGTGGCGTAGTGGCAATTCAACCATTTCTCGGACACGTTGGATTTCTTCGTGTAAGCCTCCTATGTCTTCGTAGGTTGTGCGGGGCAAACCTTTGCCTTCTGGAGCGGGTTCGTTTAATATGGTTAAACGTGTTTCGGTTGTGACTTTTATGATGCCGTGAGGACGGGTTTTTGAGACTGTGAAAGGTATAGCATGCCCTAGCATCATAACTAATGTTGTGTCGCCTTCGACCAAAGTGCGTTCCATTAGACGGTTTTTAACAAAGTTTGTAAAGTCTTCATCTACGTTTAGACGCATATCTACTGGCGCTAATGTTAATGAAAGGGCAGTTTTAACTTTGGCTGGTCTAACAACTACATATTCGTTTATTGCTACGCCGCAGTTTTTTCGGGTGAATCCGTCTATGCGGATTATGTCACGGTTTTGGTCTTCGCTGTATGCTGGCCAGGCTATGGCGCTTGTAGTGCGCTTGTTTACGATCTCAATTACGTCCCCAGCGCTTATTCCAAGTTTTTGCATGGTACGCTGATCAATGCGGGCGATTCCTCTGCCCACGTCTCTTTGTCGTGCGTCTCCGACGCGTAGTTGTACTTCACTCATAATTAACTTCTCCAAATAATTGTGATTTAAATGGTTGAAGGGTGTGTTTGAAAAAGAAGTTTATTGTATATAAACTTTAAAGCATGGCTTTTCGATCTTTCAGGGGCTTTTTAGAAAATGATTAGGGGTTGTTGTGTAGAATTTGATGGTTTAGCGGCTTGTTCGGCGTACTTGGAAGGCTTGTGCTTGGCTTACACCTTGTATTTTTGCGAGTGATGTTTCGAATTCGTCGACTAGGCCATGTTTGTCTTCTGGAAATTGAATTTGAACAAGGAGTGCTATGAGTCCGAAGGCAATTGGTTCTTCGCCCCATCCTTCGATTTGACTATCTTGTGGTAGAATGGCTTTGATTTGTGCTTTAAGGGGTTCAAAGTTTTCTACTATGTCTTCGGGAAAGACCTTGTAAGTTACAAGGATATGGCCCATTGTTTTTTCACCTTTTATGGTCCTTGGAAGCCGCATTTGGGGCATTTGTATATGCGTCCGAATTTGCGGCATTTGCCGTCGCGTTTAATTTGAATTTCACCGCAGCTGGGGCAGAGGAACTTTGTAGATTCGCTACCTGGCGGAATTGGTTTACCGCAGCTGGTGCATGTAACCAATGATAGTGCATTTCTTTCTGTCATAACTTGACCTTCTGTTCCGTGAATATTGTAAGACCTCCTTATATCTGCTGTGCTCAAGTTGGGATAGTCCGTAGTTTCCAAATGCCTAATATTAAACATGTTAGATTATAAGGGAATATTTCTCATTTACTTAGTCAGAATGAAAAATTGCAGCTATTAAACGGCTTTTCTCAAAATAAGTCCGTTACTGTTTTATATTCAGCCCGCATAAACCTGGAAAGAAGAGATTTACATGTCTGATATAGGAGTTACCGTCAAGAAAAATCAGGATTTTAGTGAGTGGTATGTTGAAGTTATCCTAAAAGCTGAACTTGCAGATTACGCCCCTGTCAAAGGATGTATGATTATTCGCCCAGATGCATATGCCGTTTGGGAGAAAATTCAAGAAGTTGTAAACCAAAAAATCAAAGCTACTGGACACCGCAACACCTATTTCCCGATGTTTATCCCTGAAGCGTTCCTCAAAAAAGAGGCTGAGCATTTTGAAGGCTTTACTCCAGAAGTGGCATGGATTACTCAGGGCGGAGACACTCCCCTAGAGGAGAGATTGGCGGTTCGTCCTACCAGCGAAACTATAATGTATGCTATGTTTAGCAAGTGGATTCGAAGTTGGCGTGATTTGCCTCTTAAGATCAACCAGTGGTGTAATATTGTGCGATGGGAAACTAAAGCTACTAAACTGTTTTTGCGCACAAGAGAGTTCCTCTGGCAGGAAGGTCACACCGCGCATGCTGCAAGTGAAGAAGCTGAAGCTGAAGTCATGTGGGCTCTTAATATGTATAAGGAGGTTGTTGAGAATTATTTGGCAATCCCTGTTATAATTGGCACTAAAAGTGATAGTGAAAAGTTCGCTGGTGCTCTATATACGACGGCTCTTGAATCTATGATGCCGGATGGTAAAGCTTTGCAGATGGGGACTAGCCATAATTTGGGTCAACATTTTGCAAAGGTTTTTGATGTGAAATTCGTTGGTGAAGATAAGCAGGACCATTTTGTTTGGCAAACGAGTTGGGGGATTACGACAAGGCTTATTGGAGCTATGATTATGGTTCACGGCGACGACAAGGGGTTGATAATGCCGCCTAAAGTCGCCCCTGTCCAGGTTGTCATCGTTCCTATTCCCTTCAAGGGGGTAGAGGCAGAAGCAATTGCCGCTAAGACAAAAGAAATTGCTCAAACTTTAAGAGCTGATGGTTTAAGCGTGATTTTGGATGATCGCAATGAGTATACTCCTGGTTGGAAGTTTAATCAATGGGAACTCAAGGGCGTTCCGATCAGGATTGAGCTTGGACCTCGTGATCTCAAACAAGGGCAGGTTGTAATTGTTAGACGTGATACTTACCAGAAAAGTCCTGTTAAAGAAGCAGATATTTCCTCTAAGGTTGCGGGGTTATTGCAGGAAATACAAGACAATATGCTTGCTAAAGCCAGAGCATTTCTGAAAGAAAAAATTACCCCTGTAGATTCGTATGATGAATTCAAAAAGGTGCTTTTGGAGAAGGGGGGTTTCTTGAAGGCAGCTTGGTGCGGCAGCGCTGAGTGTGAAGCTAAAGTGAAGGATCAAACAGGTGCTACTATCCGAGTGCGGCCCTTTAAAGTTGAGGAGCCTGCATCGAGTTGCATCGTTTGTGGAGATAAAGCTAAAGAAACTGTGTACTTTGCTAGGTCGTATTAAACTTATTCTTTCATTTTTACATGCTTTTCTAGCTGGATAGCTTCATTTTGCAAGCCTAGTTTTTTGAGGGTTGATTTTTTAGGAACCCCATTTTCATCCCATCCTTTTATGGAGTAATAGTTGCTTAGCATTGTTTGGTATTTGTCTAAGTCAAGTTTGGAGCCTTTTTGGTTTCCTTCAGTTAATGGGTCATTAAACCATCGTGGGGGCGGAACATCTAGGTCTCGGTTCCATCTGTTGCCGTATTCGCGTATCCAGTATGCGCGAATTAAAGTAAGTATGCGGTCGCTAATTTGATTTATTCTTTCTATCGAGAAGTCTTGCCCTGTTGACGCTTTCAGGTATTTTTGGTACCATTCAAGTTGGAGTCCTAGTGGGGTGTATGGAAAACGGCAGACGGTAAATGCTTCAAAAGCTCCGCCGCGGATAAGCTGGTTTTTGATCAGGTATTCTGCTTTTGCTTGGTTGTAGCTGTCTTTTCCTGTTTGGATTTCCCAGGTTATTATCCAAGCGTCTTTGTGGTGGGCTCCAATTGAGCTTGTTCCATAAGCTAATGCCATGCCGGGGGCAGTGTGGCAATCGTATGCGCTGACTTCTAAGCCCTTAACGTGCATAGCCCAATTGTTTGAGTCTCCTCCGAAAGTTTTGGCTGCGGTACGTACACCTTCAGCTAAAACTGCCCCTAAACCTCGTTTGTATGCGATGTCAGTAATCAAGGCTTTAATTGCTTCAAAATCGCCCCAGTCGATTTTTTCAGAGATTACTCCTTTTTGTGAGGATTCCATTGCGAATGCTATTATGCTTCCTAATGAGATTGTGTCAAAGCCGTATTCGTCTGCCATTCGGTTTAAGGTGGCGATTTGTTTCAGGTTGCCTAAGCCGATGTTGGAGCCAAGCATGACTACGTTCTCGTAATCTAACTCTGAGTCTTTGCCTTCGCTGTCTTTGACGATGTTGCCGCAGGTCATGTTGCATTGGGGGCATCCGCGGTTGGAGACTTTAATTTTTTCCATAGTGAAGCCGTTTATGTCTTCTGCTTTGTCGAATACTCCTTCTTTGAAGTTACGAGTGGGAAGGCAACTGTTTTCTTGACACCAGTCGACTGTGTTCATGGTGCCTTGGCGTTTCCAGAAAGAGTAGTTCGGTTTAGTTAGGATTTCTTTGTAGCCGTCAATTGCTAGTTGTTTCATTTCTTGTGGATATGCAAGGGTGATTGGCTGTGTGCCTTCGACTACGAGTGCTTTGAGGTTTTTGCTTCCCATGACTGTGCCCATTCCGGGGCGACCTCCTGCTCGACCTTCTTGAGAAACCACTGTTGCAAATCGGACAAGGTTTTCTCCTGCTTGACCTATCGAGACTATTCCAGCTAAATTGGAGTATTTCTTTCTGAGTTTTTCTTCTGTTTCAAAGGAGTTTTTTCCCCACAGATCTTTTGCATCTAAGAATTCACAGGTTTTGTCTTTTATGTGGATAATTACTGGAGTGTGTGCTTTGCCTTCGATTATGAGTGCGTCATAACCTGCTTTGCGTATGTTCAATGCTGCCCATGAACCTGTGTTTCCGTCGCCGTAGCCGCCTGTGAGGGGGCTTTTTGAGGCTATTACGAGTTTTCCGCTGTTGGGCAACCCTATACCTGTTAAAGGTCCTGTGGCGAAAATCAGCAGGTTTTCGGGAGATAATGGGTCTGTTCCGGCTTTGAGTCTGTCCCAGAGGATTTTTGCTGCGAACCCTCTGCCACCTAAAAAATTTGAAGCTAAGCTTTCTTGGTATTGTTCGATGATTGATTTGTTGTTAGTTAGATCTATTTTTAAAAAAGTACCTGTCCAGCCTTTCATGTTACTAAAAAATACATCGGGAACATAAAAATGTGCTTAGATAGCAGCAGGGGTTCGTTAGTAGAGTGTGTCTTGATGTTTGTTTTGAACTGTTTTTGGCGTTGGACCAGCTATTGATGAATATTGCTTTGTTAAATTGTTAGTGTTGTTAACTGGTTGAGTGAAAATGGAGAATTTTTGTAAACATTTTATAGTCTGTCCATCTTCTGTTTGGGTCGGTGAAAAGTTTTGGGTGAAAATGATCGCCGTGCTACGCCTGAGCGGATTCCGTTAGAGAGAGTTAACGATTACATGTGGGAGATTCCAAAGTACAAGTCACAGATGAAAGTTCCTGGCATGATTTTTGCGAACCAGGCGTTGCTTGAGAAGATGCAGACGGATCGAACACTTTGGCAATGTTCTAACGTGGCGCAGCTTCCGGGGATATACAAGTATGCTGTGACATTGCCTGATGGTCATGAGGGTTATGGGTTTCCAATCGGTGGTGTAGCAGCAACTGATTACGAAAATGGAGTGATCAGTCCCGGTGGAGTTGGATATGACATAAACTGTGGAGTTCGTCTTTTGTCGACAAACTTGGTTGAAAAAGATATTCGCCCCAAATTGTCGGCGTTGGCGGAAACAATTTTTCGGAATGTTCCTTCTGGATTAGGAAGTCGAAGAAAAGACTTCACTATCTCTTCTCATGATTTGGAAACCATGGTTTGTGAGGGTGTACAGTGGCTTATAGATCGTGGTCTAGGCTGGCAGGGTGATGACGAACATTGTGAAGAGAGCGGGCACATGACAAATGCCAACCCTGATAAAGTCTCAAACATTGCAAAAAAGAGAGGCTTAACTCAAATTGGCACGCTGGGTTCAGGGAACCATTTTTTGGAAATTCAAAAAGTTGACAAGATTCTTAATGCGAAAACTGCGAAAGCCTTTGGAATTGAGGAGGAGGGGCAAGTTATGGTTATGATTCATTGTGGTTCCAGAGGGTATGGACATCAAGTCTGCTCAGATTATTTGCGGGTTATGGAGCATGCTGTTCAGAAATACAAGATATCTCTGCCTGATCGTGAGTTAGCGTGTGCACCTGGCAGTAGTGGTGAAGCTAAAGATTACATTGAGGCTATGGCGTGTGCTGTGAATTACGCGTTTTGTAACCGGCAGGCGATTATGCATTGGGTGCGTCAGAGCTTTCAGCAAGTTTATGGTGAAGACTCGGAAAAATTTGGTTTAAAGCTTGTTTATGATGTGGCGCATAACATTGCCAAGACCGAAGAGCATGACATTGATGGTGTAACTAAGAAGGTTTGGGTTCACCGCAAAGGAGCGACCCGAGCTTTTCCTGCTGGGCATCCTGATGTTCCAGGTGATTACCGTAGTGAGGGGCAACCAGTTTTGATTCCGGGCAGCATGGGTACGAGTTCTTGGGTTTTGGTTGGTTCTCAGAAAGCTATGGATTTGACTTTTGGTTCAACGGCTCATGGCGCTGGGAGAATGATGAGTCGTTCATCGGCTAAGAGGCAATATTGGGGAGGCGACATAAAGGCTGGTTTGGAGAAACGTGGCATTGTGGTTCGTGCAGCGAGTGCTTCGGTGTTGGCTGAGGAGGCTGATTCTGCTTATAAGAATGTGGATGTCGTTGCTGATGTTAGCGATAAGGTGGGGATTGCAACTAAGGTTGCTAGATTGGTTCCGTTGGCTGTTGTGAAGGGCTAGCAGAAGGTTTGTTTGTGGGTCGCTAGTTTTTTACTTCTTTCTTTTTTGTTGTTTTTTTGTTTTGGTTGTTGTGGAATGCTATTGTGTTGCAGTTTTTTTTGGTTTGTTTTAAGTTTGGTTTTTGGGTTTAGGTTTTTATTCAGTTGCGGTTTGGTTGTAGTTGTTGAAGATTTTCCGGGTATTATTTTTTTGAAGATTGGTTTTGGGAGAGGAATTGGCTAGTAGGAGGCGGTGATATTTCTAAGCGCAGTGCTGTTTGGTTAGCAACAAATCGTTGGGTAAAGCAAAGATTAAACTTAATATTCTTAGAAACCGCATGGTAAGTTAAGGCATGTTTCAGTTGGGTGTTTGCGTTGAAGGATGAATGCGGCATCTGCGGCAGAGTCATGCGGACAACGTATATGCGGCAGTGTCAACGTTGCAGGAAAATGTTTTGTCGAGACTGCATGACACCCGACATTGCTACTGGCGATCCAAATGTGATGCTTTGTTTGCACTGCGCTAAACGGATTGTGTCGCCGAGAACTGTCTCGAAGTATGCTGGGCTTGAAAGACACCTAAAGTTTAGAGGTGCTTTCACAAACGTCGTGAAGCTGTCCTTTGCACGCATCGATGGACTAATCGGAAGCAACCTTCCAATGAGCGCTTATCGTGATTCCTTGTGGTGGAGTAACGTTTCTTCGAGTGCGCATGCAAAAGCTTGGCTAGATGCGGGTTGGGAAGTGCAGGAAGTAAACTTGAAAGAAGGGGTCGTTGTTTTTCATAAAGTCAGAGAAGTAGCCCGCAAAAAAATTAGAAGAAAAAACCTGGAGATCACACAGCCCTTTACGCCTGTGCCGGTTCATGTTCCGCGTTCTAAGGTACCTTCGAAAACCAAGGTGTCAAAGCTCTATGCACGAATCAAGAATCTTGAGCGGCAACGTAATATGAGTCGTCAACCTATCAGGGGTTTTAAGCCTAAATCGAATTATCAGAAGCGACTTTTTAAGAGCAATGAAAAACCAAAATAACATCAAATAACTAATTGGTTTAGGGTGTCCTGTTGCTTGAGCAAATGGTTAACTTAGAAGCCCAAGAAGCATACGATAAAATAAGGATAGCTCTGTCTGAGGAAAATTGTAGATTTCTTTCTGAGAAATCTCTTAGGCAGATCATCGTTAAGCAAGGGTCCCTGTGGGGAATCTCACCCAAGACCGCAAAGAAAACTATCGAGATAGATTTAGAGCCAACTGACAATGGAACCAAAGTTAATTGCATATCCAAATTATCTTCGGATTGGAAAAATATCACTCTAATCGGCTGCGTGTTGGCAGCTATTCTTGTGGGGTTATGTATATGGATGGTTATCGATCTTACCGCTTTTATGTCGACAAATGTTCAGAGTGTTTGGAGTTGGCTGGTTACTGAGGGTGGAAATGTAAATGTTTTGGCGGGAAAAGCCTTCATTAATTTGGCGTGGGAACTAGCGGTTTTTCTTACAATTGTTATTGTGCTAGAAGCAGCGATTGTGGTTTATGTTAGATCTAAAATCGATTTATTTGCCTCTAAAATCCTTGAGGCTTTAAGTTAAGGCGTTGTGTGGTTGGGTTTGTTAACCTGTTTTCTTCCCACATTGCTGGCAAAAAACAGCGTATTTTTTGTTGTGTGCTCCACAAAATACGCAGAATTTGCTTCCCTCAGAATTCGAGGTTGCCGTTTGAGTGGAAGTTTCTTTGCTTGAAGGGTCCGTTTTTAGTAGAATTGGGTTTTGTTTTGGTCGTCTAACGGACCAAACGGCAAGCGCAATCGATGTAACTACTGCAAATGCTAAAAGTATGAACAGGGGGAGATTTTCGGAAATTAAGTTAACTGATAGACGTAAAACGGGCTGGATTGTTGGTTGTGTGACGTTGGGGGAGGTTGTTTCGTTTGGGTTAGGGTTAACTGTTGGTGTTGGTACGGTAGAGACGCTTCGACCGTTGGTTGGTGAAGGTTCATTATTTGGATTTATTATAACATTTGGCACAAACTGTTTGCTCTCATCAATGCTGTAGATGTATGCGCTTTGACCTTGGAATTCGCTTGGTATCTGCCCAATCTTAAAGCCATCCCCGGTCGTTTCACAGTAATAGTATGTGTTGTTGGAGCCTTCAGGGTACGTCCAGTAGGTTCCCTTAAGGCTTTCTCCTAATATGCCGACGGCGTAATGGTTGGGTGGGTTTAGGTAAACAGTGCCATAGCCCATTATGAGCGTTAACGTTGCAAAGAGAATGGATGTGTCTTCGCAGTCTCCGCCATCATCCACTAAAGTTTCAATGGGAAATCGAGGGTATTCGTCGGAACCTGTTGTTACTTTGTCAGATGTGTAGGGCAAGCTTTGAACAAAAGCTAAGACGAAACTGACTTGGTCATATGAGTTGTATTCTAGCTGTGTAGTTGTTTCGTTTAATTTCTGGGCTAAAACACGCATGTAATAATCAGCGGTGGTTGTCATAAATCCGTAGCCTGCGGGTCCGTTGCGTGTTCGTGTGGAATCTGGTACTGCCCTGTAAGCGGCGTAAAGATCGACAGGAATGCTTAGGTTCCATGTCCAGTGGTTGCCGTCGTAGTCCCAAGCGAATGATTTTTCGTAGTATTGTGTAGTCTGTGCTGCCGCTGGGCGGGATAGAATTATGGGCATCGATATGATGAGCACTAAACCGATTATTGCCAGAAATCTGATTGGAGGTTGCTTTAAAGAGAGTTTTTTCATTTTGACCGTCGATGCTTGTAACTTTTGGAGTTCCAGTGTTTAAAAGTTCTCCCAAATCATGTCTTGACAGGTTTTGTTGAACTGTTAGACGAGGAGAGAAAACTGTATGCAGTGACCAGTAAAAGGCAAATCATTACCAAAACTCCTGTGAAAGAAAACGTGTTGGAGAGAGACAAAATCAAAGTCACAAGAGGTAATGGAAATAATAGAGCATAAATGAATATGATAAAGGCAAGCTTGTTACCTACACTTTCTTTTTTTATGTAACTTTTTCCGAAAAATGCTCCCGCTAATCTCCCAAAGCCGATAGTGCAGATTTTGCATTTGTAGCAGTTGCTGCAGCTGATTCGGCGCAAAACCACGTAGATGAGGAAAGCTAATAGAAGCAAGTAAATCCAGCCGGCTATTTGATTGTAAAGGAGAACACTTAAGAAAGCAAGAAACACCCATGCGAGAAGTCCAAGGTTGCCTCCGATGAGGAATTTTCGGGTGAATCCAAGTTTTTCTTCAGTCAACGCTTTCCCTTCAATCAAAAAACTAACGAGTCAATTATAGATAATTTATATAGGGAACAGTTTAGGGCAGATTTATTTTAGTTTTGTTATTTTTGTTTGATTATTCCATAGCTTTGTTTTTTCCAGGCGTCACGGAACTTATTATAGTAGTCTATTGGTTGAAAAACGGGCGCATATGTTAATGACCATTCGAGTCCACATTTGCATAAGGCATATACTTTTTTATTTTTAACGTCTGCCAGAATCTGAAGAAGCTCTTTTCGGCATTTAGGACAGTAATAGGGTCCATTCACCATTTGTTTAGCATCTTTGGTTAGGATTTTCATTCGACTGCCTGGAAGTTTTTGTTTGCCTTTATCTGAACTCATCTTTGAATCCACTAGTGCATAGTCTCTGGGCAAGATATACCATTCCATTCTAAAACTAAAATTAGCCATCTTTAACAAAAGATGTTAACAAGACTTTCAATCTAAACTACAAGATATCGTATGGAAACGGGTATTACTGGCAAATAAGGGAATAACTTACTGATTAGGAGTTCATAAAGCAATTAAGTAGAAAAAATCTGAATAGTACAGTTGGAAGCAGCCCCAAATGAGCAAAAAACAAGTAGGTAATATTGCTGAATATCTAAACTGTCAGAGCATCTTAGAGAGTCAAACTAGTCTGCTGTACAAGACTTTATCGGATAAGGTTGAATTTCCGCTCATAAAAACCCTTTTAAAAGAAATTGAGTTGGATAGCAAAAAACATTCTTTCCTCCTCAAGGGAGTAAGCGAGAGCATTAAACAGTCGAAAAGCACACAAAAAGAATGCGCAAAATCAAATCAGACTCTGCAAACAATAAGTAATATTCTTAAAGAATTGGCCAACATAGAAAAAGTTGACTCTGGGGATTTGAATAAGCTTAGTGAAATATTTGTAACTTTGGAAACAGAGATGGGTGAAGAATACTACATTCTGGTTCAAATGAAAACGCTGGAAAGAATGACGAAGATAATAAACGAAGAATACGCTATTGATTTAACTAAAGTAAAAAGCATTTTCCTAAAAATCATTGAGGATGAAGAACGTCACATAGAGATACTTGAGACGATTAAGCAATTGACAACTAAAAAAGAACAGACAAGCAATGCCCCCTTTGTGAAGTTTCGAAATCCAGATACCTGGTTCAAACCTAAGCTTTCTTCCGTATACGAGCGGTAGAAAGCAGTAAATTAAATATGTGATCTATTTCAAAAAAAGTTGTTTAATATTTTTTAACCAATTTACTAGATTTCTAATTGAATTTCTATTAATTTTTTATGACAATGGTGGTTGTCATAAGTGTTAACTAGATAAATTACTTATTTAATAATTGCATCATAAGCGTTGGTGTGAATCACTATGTCTGTTAAACTAGTCTTAAAATAGTATGATTAACATGTAGTTAGTGTGAATTATATGGTAGATTTGAATAAACCTAAAAGGACCAGATTAGCGGTTAAAACTACTCCAGTGAATGAAGTACCTGAAGGCAAAAAGATAGCCAGAAGACCAGAGTATGATGAGGCATTCAATAAGATCATGGATAGCCCAGAAAAGATTTTCAAAGTAGAAGTAGAAGGCAGAACAGTAAAGACAATGTATGCTCCATTTGCTTCCAGAGTAAAAGCATACAATAGAAAACCGGACAGAAAATTCAATGCACAACTCAAAGTAAGAAGCAAAGAAATCTACATTGTTAAAGTAGCTAAGTCAAACTAGAACAGTTCCTTTCTACTTTTTAGGCACCTTCTTTTTGAGTAAATCTTTGCTATACTCCAACTATTCTTTAATAGAAAATAACTCACAACAAAATCAAGATACTCATTTTTTCAATATTTATGTTGGTTGGAGCTTATGCTTGTTAACTAATGAAGAGGACTTTAAGTAGAATAATTATTTGATCTTCTTTTTTATAAAGATTGGAGCTTCCTTTATCAATTTGCGGCAGTCATTACATACAATGGGCTTATGAACATAGTCTTTCAATATATGATAACTTTTTGTTTTCTTCGTTTCTGAAATTTTCTTTCCACACCAATCGCAAATCATTAAGACACCTTATGGAAACTTTTGGATTTTGAAGTTCTCCTTTTGCCCACCATGAGCATTAATTTTAAGGTTTAAAAGGTATATTTCTAAAAACAGCATATTTCAGAAAAAATCAAGCAAATGTTCTGGGTCAGATTCCATAAGCTCCGTGAATAGTTATTCAGGGTTTTTAGTTGAGTTGGAAATTTAGAGCATTCTAGGCCTTTGGATTAGAGTTATTTTTACTCAAGTTTTCCTTTACCCTGAACCTTACAATTTCCTTAACTAAATCAAAAGGGATAGGTTCGTCTAATGGAAATCTAATTGTGCCTTTGCTGGTTTTGTAGGAATTTAGTTTTTCTTTGAAAGCTTCAACACCTGATGACGTGGGAAAAAAGCTAATATGGTCTTTAAAAGCTGCAAAATGAACCAAGTTGCCATTTAGCTTGTAAGTTGGAATCTGATAGCGGATAGCCTCTTCAGCTTGAGGCGCAACATCTTTAATGGCTTTCCTTAGTGCCTTTAAAATATTCTGGACATCTTTAGAGAATAGAGCGATGTATTCATCTATCGTTTTGAAGGTTTTTTTGGATATTGACAAGTGAATCCTCTAAGAACAATATTCTTTGGTAATTTATTTCCTTATTTCTCTACACTCCAAGTATAGTGCTTTGCTTTCTTTTCTTAATTGAGTTGAATATCGCCATGCTCCAGGGGATTGAGATAGAGACAGCAAAGGCTATTATTACACTATAGATAGTAGGATAAAACGAGGCAAACAGCAATGGCTTAAGAAAATTCTTAAGCGAAAACACCAATAACATTCTAAGAAAAATGTAGTTGAATGATCCATGTTTGCTTTGCTCAGTCTCCTTCCGTCATAATGGATGTATGTAAACTACATCACATGGCTAACTGGCATAATTATCATAATAGGAAAAATAGCATGGTTAGCTCTTCCTTCTCAATACAAAAAAGTATCATTGCTGCTGGGCACGGTTGGACTTTTTCAAGTAATCGTTTCAGGATTCCTCTACTATCCTTATCACGTTTTTGTTGTTTTTCCTTTAGAGGTAGCTTGTGGATTATTTGCTCTAACAAGTGGAGTAGTTATTGCCACACATCGTTTAATTAAGACAAAAAAACCAAAAATGATGTTAGGTCTTATTTTCATAATTTTAGGTTGTTTTGAACTTGTTGCTTTCATGATTACCGCTACAATAACACATTTTGTGTTTCCGTCCTACATTGCATTTTTAATAGCTGCCCCCATTACCATACTTTGCGGGGTTGATATTTTGAAAGAAGAGTGTCGCCCACGACTCGAAAAATAATTTTTTGTTTCTAAAATAGCCGAGTTTCTACAAAAGCCATTATTGCTAAGAATGGTCTAACAGAGTGAAGAGAAAACTTGCTACAGGGCAAAGTACCGAGGTCAGTTTTTGCTAGTCGTTCCTCAAAGAGAATTTTGGTGAGTTCAACAGGAGAGTTTTAGAAGAGAATCAAAAAAATAGAATTGATTCTTGAATCTTTGCCCAAACAAGTTACTGATCAAAGAAGGGAGGGATGTGAGTCCAGGGTTGTTAACTTCACGAAGATAAAAACCCTGTACAAAGTAGAATACGGGGAAAAATAGCTTCTTCGTTTAGTTAATACCTAACCCACAACCGCATGAGAGATTTTCATTTTCTCCATTTAACCTGAATTAGACAGTCTAATCTGTGTAATCTAATTTTAATTCCAACTCTACAAGATCAACAGTGCTTGGTCAAATACGAAAGAGTGTCATAAACATACATTGAAGCATAAAGACCTGCCAGCTAACAAAACATCAATTCTGAATCATTTATAATTTAATAATAGAGTTTGATAAAATCTTATATGTAAGTTGGACTAAAAATAGTTATTAGTTTAAGGTGATACTATGCCAACTGAAAAAGAAATCACGGTATACGGAGAAAAAGCACTAGAAGTGGTTGATGTTCTTAATTCAACAACTCTTAAAATCCTTAAATCAGCAAGAAATACGCCCATAAATATCACAACACTATCTAAAGACCTGAAACTAAGTGAACCCTATGTAAGTGAGCAAGTAAGAGCCTTTGGAAGATCTGGGGCTAGTAAGCATAACATATGAACGAGGCAAGAGAGGAATAAGCAAAATCAGCTCGTCTGTCCTTGAGAAAATCACAATAATCCTCAAAGATGAATAACCTCCATCTTCAAATTAAACTAAATAAACTATCCAGACAGATGTTGAGACGAAGACCAGAGTCATAGA
Source organism: uncultured Candidatus Bathyarchaeia archaeon (assembly GCA_964413605.1). GTDB lineage: Archaea > Thermoproteota > Bathyarchaeia > Bathyarchaeales > Bathycorpusculaceae > Bathycorpusculum. The sequence goes on from CAYPSV010000023.1 coordinate 22,294, forward strand.
AAGCAATTTTTATGGAAATTTATTTTTGATATACTCACTATTCAATTGACTTGTCAAAAGAAACTTAAGCAACAAGTGCATTATATTAATTGCAGCTAGTTTGATCATATCTTTATCTTTCTAGTTTAGCGCTTACTTATGCACCTATATTTTGAGAGGTGATGTAACATTGAATGTGTTTGATGCAATGATATTAAAAAGAGAGATGCAGACAAATTGCAGCGTAGACGTAAAGATTCTTGATACTTCGAAAAATGGCCTTATCTTAAGAATTATGGGAAACACGGTTGATAGGGAATCCCTTGAGCTTATAAGAGATTTTGTTAACCAACATAAACTAAATATTTTGTTAGATAATGGGGTTTATTTCATTTCTAAGGAAAGCCTTTCCCCATATGAACCTGCCTATCTATCAGAATAGCGTGATCCATTTTTATAAACTGGTAGTCGACGTAGATCCCAATTAGAGAAAGGCAATCTGGATTGTTGTCTCCTTTTGTAGTCACATATACTCTTATTGCTAATTTTAATATCTTAAGAAGAAGGTAGTTACAGTTGGCTGAGTGTCCTTGCTGTGGCAAAGAAAATGAGAAACCAGACAGGACACTTAATAATCATTTTTTTACCCTTGAAGCATATGTTTGCAATTGTTGTGGTAGACATTTTCACATTCAAAAATAGAGATGCAAGATCTATTTTGGGTTAGAATAACTTAGCGCTCTCTAAGTGTAGTATCAAAATGTGCCAACAAACTCTTTAATTATTTTTCGCAAATAATTGTTACTAGTGATTTTATGGCAGAGCCAGTTTTTGAATGGTATTGCGATAAGGCAGGAAAGTTCAGGTTCAGACTAAAAGCTGCCAACGGAGAAATAATTGCAGCCAGTGAAGCCTACCAATCCAAAGAAGGATGCGTCAACGGAATAGAATCAGTCAAAAAGAATGCTCCAATCGCAAAAATAGTAGAAGCCAAGGAATAAGAAAATAAAATTTTAATCCCCTTCTTCTCTTTTTTGTTTCACAAAATAAGTATTCAGAACTTGATTTGTCTTAATTCGTGCTCCAAACAGTCAATTAGAGAGGCATCTTGTTTTACAAGTATAATAAATGTCCCCTTAAACTGGAAAGTACGTGCTTTAACATTTTTATTATCAAAACCTAATCCATAGTCTCCTCTAGTGCTTATCATGCCGGGAGTTGTCTGCAACAAATTCACAATACGCAAAAAGTCCCTATCATCAAATGTAAAAGCATAAACTTCTGGAATTGGCTTATCTGAAATCTTTTTCCAAGCACTAATAAGAATTTTGTCAGAAACTGGATCAGTAGATGGAAGTTGAGGCAACTGCAAAACGATATCCCACATTGATTGCTACAATATTCGTGTAAAGCAGTTGTTTAATATGTTACTGTGAATTAACGAATTTATCTCACCTGTTTACTAATTTTTTTTCTCAGAACTTAAAAGCTTAAGCTGAAAGTTGGGCAAAAAAAGTTTTTGAAATATTCTATTTCTGAAATATGCCTTTTAAGCTTTAGAATCAATTTCATTATATGAGGAGAAAGGAAATCTTCGTTAAAGAAGGAAACCTCGCCTAAAGAGAGGAAACACCTCTCTTTATAATTTAATACTTGCCGGCATTCATAAATGAAAAAACGGATTTGTTGTCTCCTTTTGCAGTCACATATGCTCTTATTCTACTTTGAGTGAAATCTAATTGGAGATGTTGTTGGTTCACTGTCATAGTTGTGGGAAGGAAGTTGAAAGACCTTCAAGAATACTCAAAAACTATAGCTTCACTATTCAAGCCTATAACTGTGAAAAATGTCACCATAACTTCAAAGTCAAAATAAACCAATCAGAATATATTGTTTAAGCTAATGTGACGCTCCATAACTAATTCGTAAGTTTTCAGCTGATTTTGTATATTTGCGGTATTTAAATCAAAATATTAATGGTCAAATCATTCAGGTTTTATCTGTTCCTCCTTTGGAACGGTTTGTTCCATAATGAGAGTAATAAGATACAATCTGTCTAGAAAGTATTGTATGCAAATCAAAAAGCCTAAGATAATAATCCTAATTACTGGAATTATGATTTTCCTAGGTGTTGCATTATTCTACACAGCAACAAATAACAATCTAGCTTTTACACCTGCTCCCATATCATCTTCAACACCCTCACCATCCCTAAAATCGGACTCCAAACCAGTGAATATAGAAGTAAAGGTTACACCTTGGGGAAATATGTATAGAGAAGAACCTGACACCAAAGCAGATTTCAATGTTGAATTGGTATATCCCAACCAAAATGAAAACTTTACAACTAACTATTTTAATGTAGTAGTAAACGCAGGAGCATACTTCTGGATTGTTGAAAAAGTCCAGTATACCAGTGACTTATTCTTTGGCGAAAGATGGATAAACATCAGTAAAACGCAATACTCAGTAGACCTGCAGAAAACTTTCACATTTAGCCTGACAAATGTACCAGATGGTAATCACCATTTGACATTAACTGTAATATTTCATGAAGGAACTAAAAACAACGTTACTGCAGTTTTCAATGTTTTAGAATAAGATGAATCTGGCTAACGCTCATTGAGAATATCCTATTTTCTTTTTAGCTGTTTATTCAAGGATATTTTATTCGTATTTAATGCAAAGTTTCTCCATTGATCAGGGAAGTGGCTGAATAAGCTCAAGTCCTTGTTCAATGTTGTTTTAGCAGTAAAACATCAAGATTCTCACTTTAACTTCCCAAAGATGGATTTCTCTTGGCAACTCCATGCCTCAGCTTCTCATCTTAAGAAAGAAACAATGCAAGAAAGAAAAGAAACTATGGAAGAAAACACATAGACAAATGTACTAGTTCTAACCGCTTCTATCTGTTTATAGAGTGTAGTATTCAATTTAATTCTAGGTTTTATCATAGAACTAATGCATATCATACTTAGGAGCATACTTAGAGTATATTTAGCGTATATTTCTGTATGAGATTGCACTGTATAAGATGTTTTAAGATGTATCAGATTAGGGAGCATATTTAGAGCATATCAGAAGTAAGTAAAAATCAAACCTGATTAAGGAACTTTATTATTCTCTTTATGAGTCTCTCCAACCAAAGAAGATAATGATCAAACCAGATTACTTCATCAGTCAAATTAACTCCAACCTCATTATACTTAATCTATCCTAAAGATGCTATAAACATATTCTTCGATTTAGACTTCTGCGTTCTAGACTGTGGAGTTATCAGGCTTGGTTACGCTTCTC
>CAYPSV010000024.1:0-12947 GCA_964413605.1 uncultured Candidatus Bathyarchaeia archaeon
AACAATGAGAGAAACCAAAACCACAAACCCTCAACTAATCAACCTTATCAGATTGCTACGCAAGCAAAGCAGAGAGAAACAAGCACCTATATGGTATGATGTAGCGGATTACCTGGCTAAAACTCGCAGCCAGCGTGTCGTCATAAACCTAAGTACCATAAACCGCAACTCAGAGAAAGCTGATGTTGTAGTTGTTCCTGGCAAGGTCCTATCCTCCGGTACTCTTGACCACGACGTGACAATTGCTGCTTTTGAAGCATCTGAGCAGGCAATTGCAAAGATAGACGCTTCAAAAGCGAAATATCTCTCAATAAATGAGTTACTGGAGAAAAATCCAACTGGCTCAAATGTAAAAATTATCCGGTGAAAATAAATGCAAACAACCACTAAACCAGCAAAATTATCAGTTACACTGGTAAACGCTGAAGCTCAAGTCGTTGGGCGGATGTGCAGTAAAATTGCCAAGCTTCTTCTCAACGGCGAAGAAGTCATTATTCTTAATGCTGAGAAAGCCATATTTTCAGGAAAAAAGAAAAGTAAAGTTGCTGAAGCTCACTTATTCCTTGAAGTAGGCGCACCGATGCGTGGACCATTTCATTACAGGCGACCAGACCGTTATCTGCGCAAAACCGTCCGTGGTATGCTTCCATTTAAGCAACCAAAAGGCAAAAGTGCTTACAAACGCCTAAAAGTTTACATGGGTATCCCGCTAGAATTTAAAGATAAACAAATGATAACCTTCCCAGACGCTTTGTCAGCAAACCTTAAGGGTCCACGTTTTACCCTTGGAGAGTTGGCAAGTGAAATTGGTTGGAACGACAGGATGAAATAATTATGCCCGGAAAGAAAGTTTTAGTTGTAAGTGGAAAACGCAAAACCGCAACTGCGCGTGCTATAATTAAGCAAGGCGTTGGAAAAGTACGTATAAACTTAACACCAGTAGAAATAATTGAGCCCAGCATCGCCCGTGCAAAAATTATGGAACCTCTTTTGCAAGCAGGCGGAGACGTTTGGATGCAACTGGATATGGATGTGAAAACTAGGGGCGGAGGCTACATGGGGCAAGCAGAAGCTGCACGAATGGCAATAGCTAACGGCCTGCTAAAATGGACGCGAAGTACTCATTTACGTACAGTCTTTAGCGAATACGACCGTACAATGATTGCTGGAGACAGCAGAGCAAAAGAAACCAAGAAAGTAGGCGGAAAAGGCGCTCGGTCTAAAAAACAGAAAAGCTACCGATAGGAGAAAAAAACAAAATGATTATCCCCGTAAGATGCTTCACATGCGGCAAGTTGGTTGGAGACCGATGGGACGAGTTTACTCGCCGAATTAAGACTGGCGAAAACGCTAGTGACGTGTTGGATAGCTTGGGTTTGAAACGGTACTGTTGCAGACGTATGTTGCTCTCTAACGTAGAAATCATCGACGAAGTCTTGCGCTTCTATGAAGAAGCAGAGAAACGCAAAGAAGCCCGAAGCTTTTACTAATTTTCTTTTTTTGTTCTTGTTCGAATCCACAAGAGTTTTTATTTTTCTTAGGTCGGTAAAAAGCTGTTTTTAATCTTATCTTATTGACTAAAGAATTGTGTATTCAGTTGAGAAAGTGTTAGCGATAGTTCTTTTTAAACGCACTTTAAAGGTTGGTCTGAAACTTTTTTTCGGTCTTATTCTTTGCCTGTTAGACCATTATTTCGGTCCAAAAAAAAGACACAAAGGAAGCTTATTGCGAGTACAGCTTCGCATAAGGCCGTTTAGATAGCGGTAGTATCTTTTTGAATTTGCCTGCCAAGATTTCTGCGGGATCGCCGCCAAAATGGCTACAGTATTCTTTGACCAAGTTTTCAATTACTTGCATGTCTCGTTTGCCCACAGGCATTGTTTTTGTACCTTCGACTGGTTCAAGGATTTCGCCTCGTTCATAAATTACTCCGCCATGCATGCCTGTGCCTACGAATCGTGCCTTGCATTTCTCGCAGCCTTCTAAGTTCAAGCCTAAGATTAGAATTACTCCGCCTGCCATGTACTCAGCTAAGAAGTCACCTGCGGTTTCTCCAATTACTATCTGCGGGATCTTTTTTTGGTACTCTTTCATATGTATGCCGACGCGGTAGCCTACGTAGTCTTTTACAAAGATTTTTCCGCCCCGCATAGAGTGTCCAGTTAAGTCACCTGCATGTCCGTGAATGATGATTTCTCCATCGTTCATGGTGTTGCCACTGGCATCCTGTGCGTTGCCATAAATGACCATTTTTGGTCCACACATAAAAGCGCCTAAATCGTTGCCTGGCGTGCCGTAAACGTCGATTTGGATTTTAGTGTCAAGGTCTGTTCCCAAATATCTTTGTCCGCAAACGTTATTTAATTCTATCTTCTCAAGGTCGTTGTTACATATTGCTTGTCGCATTAGACAATTAAGTTCTCTATAGTAGAGGTTTTCAGCGTCAATTTTGAGGGTTTTATTTTCGTTAGTTACTCGGGGTTGGTATTTTGCGTCTATTTCCACTTTTTCTTTTTGTTGCAACATTTTTACGCTCCTGCCATCTTTACGCCCAATATTTTAAGTTCAGTTTTAGTTAAGCCAACGCCGCGGAGTGCGAGTCGGTTACCGCGTAAGCTTTCAATCGCGTTTATACCCATGCCACCCATCATATCTTTGATTTCAAGGCTCCAACCATTGAGCAAGTTAGCTAGTCTTTTGGATGCAATGTCGGGGTTAATGCGTTTGCTAATCCATACATCACTAGTTGCGATGCCCCATGGGCATTTGCCTGTGTAGCAACGTTGACAAACTGTGCAGCCTATAGCTATCAGTGCTGCGGTGCCAATATATACTGCGTCAGCGCCAAGAGCTATGGCCTTGAAAACGTCGGCTGCACTTCGGAATCCTCCCGCTGCAACTATGCCTGCTTGATTTCTTATGCCTTCTTCACGTAAACGCTGGTCTATCTGCGCTAATGCCAGTTCGATTGGTATTCCAACATTGTCTCGGATTACTTTGGGTGCTGCGCCTGTTGCACCTCGAACACCGTCGATAGCAATTATGTCTGCTCCAGCACGAACCATGCCGCTTGCTATTGCGGGTGCGTTGTGGACTGCTGCTATTTTGACGCTAATTGGTTTGGTGTAGTTGGTTGCTTCTTTGAGTGCATAGATTAGTTGTCGTAAGTCTTCTATTGAGTAGATATCGTGTTGTGGTGCAGGTGAAAGTGCATCTGTTCCTTGTGGAATCATGCGCGTTTTAGCTACATGTTCAGTAACTTTTTCGCCTGGTAAGTGACCTCCGATGCCTGGTTTTGCGCCTTGCCCTATTTTGATCTCGATGGCTGCGCCTGCATCAAGGTAATCTGAATGAACACCGAATCTGCCGGAAGCTACCTGTACAATGGTGTGATCGCCGTATTTGTAGAGGCTTTTAACTAAACCTCCTTCACCTGTATTCCAATATGTGCCGCATTCGGTTGCTGCTCGCGCCAATGATTCATGCACGTTTAGGCTAATAGCGCCATAGGACATAGCAGAGAACATTATTGGTGTATCTAAGCGAAGTTGTGGGGTGAGTTGTGTTTTGAGTACGGTTTCGCCATTTTCATATGTCAAATCAAGTTTGTCGGGTTTTGCTCCAAGGTATGTGCGGATTTCCATGGGTTCACGGAGAGGATCAATTGAGGGGTTGGTGACTTGGCTGGCGTTTAATAGTAATCTGTCCCAGTAGCTGTACTGAGGTTTGTCACAACCCATGCCTGTTAAGATGACTGCTCCACTTTCTGCTTGTCGTTTGAGGTCTCGAATGGCTTCTCCGGTCCAGTTGGCGTTATCCCGGCTTGCGTTGGGGTTTTTTCTGATGGTTATGGCGTGTGTTGGGCAGAAAGTTACGCAGCGTTGGCAATTGACGCAGTTTTCGTCTATGCTACAAATTGTGTCGGTTTCTTCATCGTAGGAGTGTGTATCGTATGTACATTGGTTTGTGCATACTTTGCAACGAATGCAGCGTTTTTCGTCGCGTTCAATTAAGTATTCCGGTTGAACGTACGTTTTCATTACATTATGCCTCCTTGAGCGTTTGGTTTTAGTCGGCAGATTACTGGTTCTCCGCCTCTTGGTGCCCAAAACTTGTCTAGTTGAGGAGATACAAGACGCATGGGTGCTTCTTCTGAGGATAGAAACATAAGGTCGCCTTTTGTGCCAGCGACCATAGGTCTTAGCTTGATTCGGTCAGTTAACCCAATCATTTCGCCATGGTGAGCGATTACGATGCTGAATGGCCCGTTCATAAGTAAGCTGCCGTAAGTTTGTCGCAATGTTTTAAGTAGGTACGCTTTTTTGGGATCCATTATGTCAATTTCATCCCATAAGGGCGCCGCTAAGATTTGTGCAACCAAGTTGATGGGTAAATGTTGACGTCGCATTAACAAATCCACTGCATACGCAAGGACCTCAGTATCTGTTTGCATGGTGCATTTGTAGCCATACATCTCTAGGAAACGGCGGTTTATGCCGTAGGAAGACAATTCACCATTGTGCACGACAGTCCAGTCTAGGATGTTGAAAGGATGTGCTCCACCCCACCAACCTGGTGTATTGGTTGGAAATCGGCTGTGGCACGACCACAAATATCCTTGATAATCTTCCAAGCAGAAGAATTCTGCAACATCTTCAGGGAAACCGACTCCTTTGAAGACACCCATGTTTTTGCCGCTTGAAAATACAAATGCTTTTCCGGTTTCAGTGTTTATGCGCATGACAGCTTCGATGATGTAGTCTTCTTCAGTTTGAATTTTTGGTCGATTTTTTTTAGGTTGCACAAAGTACCGCCAAACTAATGGGGGGTCATGTACATCGGCGGGTTTTGTCTGCATTTCTTCATCGTAGAAGATGTCAAATTTTGAAGCGAGAATTCTGTCGGTTTTTTCTTTGGCATCTTTGCTTAGGTACATGATGTGAAAAGCGTATTGGTCTTTGAAGGCTGGGTATATACCGTACACGGCGAAGCCGCCGCCTAGTCCGTTGCCGCGGTCATGCATGTTTGCCATTGCGCGTACGGGGTCTTTGGAGCCGAAGCGTTTACCTTCGGTGTTCATTGCTGCGAATATTCCGCAGGCTGAGAAATCTTTGTCATCTCCGAATGGGTTGATTATTTTTCTGTCATTTTGGTTCATTATTGTATCACACTCATTTTTCTTTGGAGACTAATAGGTAAGACTGCCCATCCAAAATCGTCTCGCAGTAGATCTTGTTTGAATTTTTTCACGTTAACTCGATTCTTCATGAGGTTGAAAATGATTCCAGCTCGGTCTATGCTATTGACCATTGTCATGCCCACAATAACGTTGTCTTTGAGAACCAGTTTCTTGTAGATGTTGTTTTCCATATCGAATTTAGTCAGCACTTCCAGCGCGGTATCATCTGGTTTTGGATTTGCGTTGCCGATTGAGACGATGGGTATGCCAAAGTATTTGAGGCTGCTCATGTTTGTGCCGCCTTCGTAGGTGGTTTTTTGACCTGCCATGTTGTAGCCTGCGACTCGGCCTTCTAATACTGCTAAAGGCCATAGAGGCAAAAGTCGGTTCTGGTTGAGGATGAAATCGTATGCTTCTGCAACGTCGCCGCTGGCATAAATGTCTGCTATGTTGGTTTGCATAAAGTTGTCTACGATAATGCCTCGGTTAGTTTTAACATCCGTTCCCGCAACAAGTTCGGTTCGGGGAATAACGCCAATTGCTACTACAACTATGTCGCAAGGCACCTGTTCACCCTTAGTTAATATGACTCCTCCCACAGCATTTTCGTTGTCTGGCCTGCCAAGTATTTTCTGCACGGATTGTCCTGTTGCAAAGTTTACGCCTGCTTTTTTGATTACAGCTTCAACCATGTCTGAAGCTTTGGAGTCAAGCAGTAAACTCAGGATTTTCTCCTGCAACTCTACAACTGTGACTTTTAAACCGCGCTTGACGAAGGCTTCAGTTACACTTATCCCGATTAAGCCTGCGCCAATAACCACTGCGTTTTTGGCGTGGGTGTTATCGATTTTTTCTGCTAATCGCTGTGCTTCGGACATGGTGGTGAAGGTGAATACGCCATCTTTTTCCTGCCCTTCCATTTTTGGCACGAAAGGTTTGCCGCCTGTTGCTAGCAGAAGCTTCTCATAACTGATTTTTTCGCCATCTTCCAATGTGACAGTTTTTCCAGCAATTTCTAAACTTGTTGCTTTTTTGTTCAAGCGTGCATCTACATTGTTTTCTGTCCAGAAGTTGTCGGCTCGACACTTCATTTTCTGGATGTCTGCCTTCCCGCTTACTAGGTCGCTAATCATAGGGCGACTGTAATCTGCACAGCATTCTTCAGTTATGATTGTGATGGTGCCGGTTGAGTCTACTTTTCGAATGGCCTCTATTGCACCTATGCCTGCTGCTGAAGCCCCAACAATGACGTATTTTGCCATTTTAGGATTTCACCTCTTTGAAAACCAATGCTTCGTTTGGGCAGTTGGCAACGCATGCTGGCTCCTCCAGATCTTTACAGAGATCGCATTTGGTGACGACTTTTCCTTCTTTGTCCATTATTATAGCGCCGTATGGGCAAACCATTATGCAAGTCCAGCAGCCCATGCATTTGTCTTTATTGTGGATAACTTGACCAGTTTTTTCATCTTTTGTCATGGCGCCCGCTAAGCATGCGGTTACACATGGGGCGTCTTGGCAATGTCGGCACTGTATTGCGAAGGAGATTGGTTTGTTGACTTCGCGTCTAATTCTGCTTAAGGGTTTAGGTTTTTCGCTATTGTAAGCTTTAACTATGTCTTTGGATTTTGAATGTGCAACGGCGCAGTAGACTTCGCAAAGTCCGCAACCCATGCATGCTTCTTGTTTAGCAACTATTTTTTTCATCAATAAAACCTCTTGTTTTTATTAGTTAGCGCGGACAAATGAGCAATTGGATATGTAGTTCTGCATCATTTGTGCATAGAACACCTTTACTTGTCGTTGCTTGATTATTGTTTTTGATTATCATTCTACAAATGTTTAGCGGCACTTTTTGTACCTCTCTTAGTTATGTTAGCGCACAAAATAGCATGTATTCTATATAACTTTGTTGGTAATCATTTATATGTATGTTCATTAACTATGCAGTATATATGAAACATGTGTAGAGATTGATCTGAAAATGGCGGAAAAAGACCTTGGTTACCGAAGAGTTCAATGCACCGGCAGAGGCTCATACATAATCTCCCTTCCTAAGGAATGGGTAGAAGACATAGGATTAAAACGCGGCAGTGAAATCGCATTTAACCTAGAGCCTGATTCCACTCTGTTACTTGTTCCACGGAAAATCATGGAAAAAGAAGGCAGAGAAGATGGATCCAAACCAAAAGAATACTTCATAAACGTCGACCCAAAAGAGCCTCTCCAATCAACTATTCGAATGATTCGTGCCCTCTACGCAATTGGCGCCGATATAATAAGGGTCCATTTTAAAACGTCCCAGGAAGCTTCAAAATATAAAAACGACATTAAAAACCTATCTCGCGACAACTTTTTAGGCTCAGAAATAATCGACGAAACCCAAAATGAAATCACCCTCCAAATTCTAATCAGACACTCCGAATTTCCAATTGAAAAAGCTGTGAGAAGAATGGCTATTGTAGCTCTTGCAGCTAATCGAGATGCCATTGAAGCCCTCCATGACAAAAGCAACGCATTATTCGACAGCGTCATAAATGCTCACAACGACGTAAATCGTCTCGGTCTGTACATTATCCGGCAACTGAAGCATGGCATTGAAAGAAACTTGTACCGCGAGCTCGGATTCAAAACCCCAAAAGAGTTCCTTCTTTACCGTATCGCTGTAAACGATATTGAAAATATCGGTGACAACGCAATGAATCTAATCAATCATCTTGGCGCCCTCCAGAAACTTATCAACGACCAAACTCTTTTCATTAAATATCCAATAGATGAAGAAATATACAATCAATTGATCGATTTTAGTATACACGCTCACCAAATATACGATGATTCCATAAAAGCTCTCTTTAAACGCGATTACAAAGATGCGGAAAGATTAATTTCCAAACGAGAATCTTTAGTGCCCCTTGAAAATGAGTTAATAATGTTAATATCTAGCAAGAAAATTGACCCAAATATCCTTTCAGTGCTACGATTGATCTTTGATAATTGTAGGCGCGTACTGGACTACAGCCGTAACATGGCGGAACTAACGTTAAACCGAACTGTGGAAGAACTCTGTTCGACTTTCACCTACAAATAAACTATAACTAAATGAAAAATTGGTGCTCCGGCCGGGATTTGGACCCGGGTCCGCGACTCGAGAGGCCGCTATACTTGACCGGACTATACTACCGGAGCTCGCCGAAAAGGGTATTCTCATTGAAATAAATACGTTTTGTAATAGCAAAGAGAAACCATAGACAACAAAGAGCACTCTCAACAGTGGTTTTTTAAATAATTTTTGTCTTCAATAAGCAAGCTTCGCTTAGAGAAACGAAAATCAAAATAATGAAAATAACAAAAAAGGAAATTAGGGGAAAGTTTACTCTTCGCCCATGCCGCCAGGCATTCCGCCTGGTGCGCCTTTTGGTGCTTTGGCTGTGATGACATCGTCGATGCGTAGTATTAGTGCTGCTGACTCGGCTGCTGATTTGATTGCTTGCTCTTTAACCATGATTGGTTCAATGACGCCGGTTGCGATGCTGTCTTGGAGTTTGCCTGTGAATACGTTGATTCCCATGTTCTTGCCGGTTGCTTTGTCGTGTACTTGACGTAGCTCTACGAGAATATCGATTGGTTCTAAGCCTCCGTTCTCTGCGAGTGTTCTTGGAATGACTTCGACTGCGTCTGCGAATGCTTCAACTGCTAGTTGTTCTCTTCCACCCACGGTTGTTGCATATTTGCGGAGTTCTTTTGAGATTTCGATTTCGACTGCGCCGCCGCCTGCTACGATTTTGTTGTTTTCGATAACGTCTGAAATTACTGAGAGTGAATCAATCATTGCGCGTTCTGCTTCGTCAACCATGCGTTCTAAGCCTGCTCGGATGAGGATTGCGACGCTGTGGGGGTCTTTGCATTTTTCGACAAAGATCATTTTGTCGTCGCCGATTTTTCGTTCTTCTACGTGTCCTGCACTGCCAAGGTCTGATTTCTTTAGGTCGTCTAGGTCGCTGCTGATTCTTGCGCCTGTGGCTCTTGCGAGTTTTTCCATGTCGGATTCTTTTACTCGTCTAGCTGCGATTATTCCTTCTTTAGCTAGGAAATGTTGAACCATGTCGTCGATGCCTTTTTGGCAGAAAATTACGTCTGCGCCTGATGCTTTAATTTTGGTAACCATGTCTTGCATCATGTCAGTTTCTTGATCTAGGAATGCTTTCATTTGAGAGGGGTCTTTGATTCTGATTTCGGCTGAGATTTCAGTTTTTTCGATTTCTAAGGCTGAGTCTAGCAGTGCAATCTTTGCGTTTTCTTTCTTCTTTGGCATGTTGGGGTTTACGATTTCTTTGTCTATGATTATGCCTCTGATTAGTTGTGTTTCAAGGAGGCTTTTGCCTGTTTTCTTTATGAGTTGGATGTTGTCTATGTCAGCGAGGGCTTTGTCTCCTCTTTGTTCGGCGATTTGTTTGACTGCGTCAATGCTGATTTCTGCTAAGTGGTCGCGTGCGCTGCCGACTGCTTTGCTGCTCATGGATGTTAATGCAACTTTTAGGAGTGTTTTGCGGTCATTGATGTCAAGTGGTACTGCAGCTTTGTTTATGACTTCGATAGCTTTGACGGATGCTTTGCGGAATCCGCTTACTAGGATTGTTGGGTGAATGTTTTGGTCTAGGAGTTCTTCGGCTCTTTTGAGTAGTTCGCTTGCTAAAACAACTGCGGATGTGGTTCCGTCGCCGACCATGTCGTCTTGGGTTTTTGCGATTTCAACCATCATTTTTGCTGCTGGGTGTTCTACGTCGATTTCTTTGAGTATGGCTGCGCCGTCGTTTGTGATTGTTATGTCGCCAAGAGAGTCGATGAGCATTTTGTCCATGCCTCTTGGACCTAGTGTGGTTTTTAGTACTTCACCGATTACTCGGGCTGCCATTATGTTATTTCGTTGTGCTTCTTTCCCTCTGCTTCGGGTTGTTCCTTCTTTTAGGATGAGGACTGGCTGTCCTGAACCTGTTGTTGTTAAATACGCCATATGTTATCCCTACTTTACTAGAATCTTGTTTAATTCGGATTATTGCAAAAATCAAACGCAAATATAAACTTTAAGGCTTACTTAGACGTTTGTTGGGTTGATTTGTTTTGTTCATTAGCAGAGTGGGATTAATTTCGTTTTATGCCTTTGTGGGGGAAAAAACAGAAATAATTAGATATGTACACTTCTTCTGTGAAGCGTTATGATTGATGACTTTAATCTCTTAGCTACAACAATGCGCGGAAACGAACGGCCTATGTGCAATGAACTGCTATACTTGCTCAAAGAGGCGCTTGGAGACGTTCAAGCGCAAACAGCAAAAACAAAGATTCGTGGCTTAATCGTTGGCAAAACCTCCCTTGACCCCGTTGAAGTTGTGGAAAAATTCCGTAGTATTCTAATCGAGCGTCCATACGAGTTTCGTTATGCCCTAAGAATCGTTCCCGTACAAATGGTTGTGCAGACAGACTTATTGGAGATTAAGAAATTAGCTCAGGATATGGCTTCAAGAATTGCGGAAAACCAAACTTTTCGGGTTACGGTTGAGAAACGCTTCACCGAGCTTCATTCAAAAGATATAATCGAGGCGGTAGCGGGGGATCTTAACCGCCGAGTCGACCTTAAAAATCCTGATTGGATTTTGTTGATTGAGGTCTTAGGCAGGTTAACGGGTATTTCGTTGCTAAAACCCAGTGATGTTTTGGCGGTTGTAAAAGAAAAGATGCTTTGATCTAAAGTTGGGTAGCCAACAATGCTATTCGTTCAATAATTAAATCAACTATTGCCTCTTCTAAATTGCACTTTGTTAGTGTTTCTATTTCTGCGTTGGTTATTTTGAAAACTTTGAGAATTTGTTCTTTTTTGTCGTTTGTGATTGATAGAGTTGTCTGGTTAGGTTGACTGCCAACGCATGTGGATAAATCTTGTAGTAGGCTTTCTATCTGTTTTGGTTTTTTCCCTATGATTGTTATTGCCATGTTCTTGGTTTCTGGTTTTATTCCTATGAGGTTTATTGATTTTTGTATTTGGCGTTGTGCTGAAGCATAAAGCATGGTTTCCATAGCTAGGCTTTTTGAAATGTTTGTTTTGTCTTGGAAGGCTTGTAGGGCGTTTAGGGCAGCAAAGTACAAATGTTGTTCAGTTGCAACAAGGTCGGCTTCGAAGAATTGGATTTCAACTTCTTTTAGGGTTTGTTTCCGATTTGCTTTAAGAAACTCTTCTACTTTTTCGAAAGCTATGTTTCTGTATCCAGTTATTTCCACGTATCTGTTGAATTCTTCAAAGTGAAACTGCATGTTTAGAATCCTACTGAATGGTTTTCAGGAGTTTTTCAGCTAATTGTTTGGGTAAACCAGCTTTTACGAGTTTTGTGACTTCATGGTTTGCCGCTCTTTTGCCTTCAGACTTCTGAGTTATTTTTCGTAGAGTTTCTTTAATTTCCCAAGGGAACACAACCCAGTTGTTTGTTTGTTTCTCATAGAAATCGGGTTTTGTTATGCTTTGAGGTTTAAAGTATAAGGTAGCTGTTTTTGTTTCACTGGCGCCTTGTTCTTGGATGTGTGTTTGGGCTAGCTTTAGGCTTTTGCCTGTGTCAGCAATGTCGTCGACTATCAGGGTTTTTTTGTTTTTGATGGCAATAGTAAGGGGTTGTTTTAGGATTGGCTCCACGGTTGGCTGAGCTATATCTAGATAGAATGCAATTTGTATAGCTGCTAATTGTGGGGTTTCAATAAGGTCGGATAGGATTCGAGCTGAGATTATTCCGCCATTTGCGACGGCGATAATTATGTCGGGTTGGAATTGTTGATTTTGGATTTTTTTTGCTTGGGCTAGGAGCATATCGTTTATTTGATTCCATGTTGGAACTTCGTATTCTGCGTTGGTTGCCACTTTGTTGCCTCTTTAGTTGAGGTTACGGTTTGGGGTTCTGTTAAGGTTTTCGATGTGATTTGTTGGGGCGCATAATTTGTTTGGGTTAATTTTGTTATTTAGCAATTTGGCGTTTCATTATGAATGTGGTTCTATTTTTGTGGGGTTTTTGTTGGTGGTTGATTTGTGTTTGCTTGCTCGGTTGCATAATTTTATTAAGGGGTTTGGTTTATTGGTTTATTCGGGAGATAGGCGTCTGGAGATATGTTTCGTAATTCGTAATATAGTTTAAAAGGGTTGACGTCTCTTCCATAAATTGAAAATTGAAAGGAGAACTAAAAATGGTGAAGAATGTGGATGAAGAGAAGATTAAGGGCGTGTTGACGGTCCCGAAGATGGCTGCAATAAAATCGATGCTTGAAAAAGACCACGCTATCGACTGTTTGCTTTTGCTCCATGTTGGTCGCGGTAAATGGAAGGATGCTAAAGATTTCATGCGTGAAAACAATTTAACTCTTAGCGATGGCACTTTTAGGGCGAGAATGATTGAGATTGAATCTTTGGGTTTAGCTAAAAGCGAGCGTATTGACCCTCTCAAGAAGTATTATGTGAAGACTGAGTTGGGTGAAAAGGTGACTATGCTTCTTCTCGGATTTTTTGATGAGTTAGGCGCTTAAAACATATTTTTTGTTTCTATTTCTTTAATTTTTTTGTTTGTTGTAGTTGTGTTCTACGACTCAATAATATTGTTTAGTAAGACGTAATACTTAAAAGTCTGGCTTTGCCGATAAGTATAACAAACATACAAAAGGTAAAAAAAATGAACACATACCTAAGAAAAATAAAGAAAAACTCAAAAGCACTCAGCCCCGTAGTCGCATCAATCAT
>CAYPSV010000024.1:13047-24332 GCA_964413605.1 uncultured Candidatus Bathyarchaeia archaeon
GAAGGCTTAAAGTATCTAGTCCTTGAAAATGAAGGTATCCCGGAACGTATCCTATTTAAAATATCTTAGGTTGCTAAAAAAGTGACTTGCAGCCAACCTGAAGTGCTCCAAACCATTGTCGACGAATATAGCAATCTAAGTCCAGAAACATCAAACGTCTTCATTTTTAGAAAACATGGGGAAATGATAGCGGCAAACCAAGCTACAAACGAAGATCAAACCAAACCTGCCATTGCCAACTTCGCCGATCTTGCCGCAAAAACCGACCTGATAGGTAGCTTGGAGAGTTTGACGATAAATGGTGTCTCTGAGCAACTTATTATATCGACAATTGATGATCTCTATCTGGCTACGGTTTCCTCAAAAAAAGCCAATCCCAAAACCCTCAGTTCGTTAAGCCAAGTTTTGATTCCAACAATTGTTAGACTCATTGACCAACAAAACTTCGACAAATGTGAAGAAGTGCCACAAACCTTTCAGACTTTAACAATAGAAGAGCCAATTGAAGAGTCAATCGTATCTCAAGAAGAACTAACAGTGGATTCCACTCTTGACTCTGATGAATGTGAAGAAGCATCACAAACCCTTCAGACTCTGCCAGAAGAAGAGGCAATTGAAGAGCCCGTAATGTCTCAAGAAGAACCAAACATGGATTCAGACTATGAGCCAGAAAGCTCCATGGAACCAGTGCTTCCAAAACCACCAATTAACCAGCTTATGATTGAAAAAATCAAAGGTATGCTAGTTGCATCGGATACTGTACGGGTAGATAGCGAAGTGATTGAGAGCTGGACCGAACTCTACGGAGATAAAACCCTCTTGATAAACATCCAAACCCTAGATGGAAAAACAACGACCTGCAAGTTTAAACCCGCAAAAGAATCCAAGTCAAACGCCAAAGGAATAATTCAAATTCCAGAAAAAATCCTGCAAACACTTCAAGCCAGCAAAGGTCAGCTTGTTATGGTTAGCCCAGAAATAGCATGATAGGAGAAGAAAAATTTGAAACAAAAAATGAACCGGACAGAAACCGAATCAGAACTTGAAGATGCTGCAGTCATATCTGTAGGGGATGAAGATTCTGATTTTAAGAATTTGACAGCCAGTTTGCTTGAAATAAGAAAATTGAATGGTGTATTAGGAGCCATTCTAAGAAACAAGACATCAGCTGTAGTAGATTTCGAAGAACAAGACAAAATAAATGCCTTTGCTTTGCTGTCAACTTGCATTCATGCGTCTAGCATTGAAATAGCAAAACCCCTTAATCTAACATTTGTTGAAAGCGTTTTGGTCGAGGGCAAAGACGCTAAGATATTTTGCATCAGATTAGGAGACAACAGATTGGATGTGTTGATGGAAACGTCAATGTCTGAAGATCTGATTACAAAGCATATTCAACTTTAATTTTCTTTACCAATAATTCAGTGTCACATATTCTGACAATTTACAGCGATCCAGCCCAGAACGGAATCTTTTTTCTCATTAAAGTGATGTATTCTCTTAGAACTTCCTGCTCCTCTGACGTTAAATCATCTAAGTGAGCTGACAACAACAATTTTGCGTCGGCTTCAGGAACCTTAACAAACAGCACATCTCGTTCGAATACGTGTCTGCCTGCGATGGGTTTATCCATCGAAACAGCAACTTGCATTCCGACTTTAGCCTCCCCAATCGCTTTACCTTTGTCCTGAATCTGTTGTACCTCGCCCAAATCTGAACCATCTTCAATTCGCAATAATGAAACTTTGGGTTTTAGTCTGCCCCCGAGGATTTCCACGCCAAAAACTGCTGGTTTGGCCCGACGGAAAATACAGTTAGGCAACACAGTGATTTTTCCGGGTTTAACCAACGCTTCAAATTCCTTCTCACTTTTGGCTTCACGCTTTTCCTTAACCCATTCCAGGTAGTTGTCGATTAGGTTGTAGATTATGGGGTCACGGAAGATTTTAACGCCGTTGGCTTCAGCTTCGATTTCAGCATCAGGCAAAATTTTGACCCCGAACGCCAATACCGCACCAACGAGTGGTTCATGAACTTTCACAACTGAAGCCTCAATGACATCGCGTTTGCTAATGTCACCTATATCAGCGATTCGAACTTGCACGTTGTTTGCTTTGAGAATTTCAGCAATAGCTTCCAAAGAGCCTAATGTGTCCGCTTTGACGATCACACCGTCGATTTGTTTGGCAATTCGAATTCTGCCAACTTCCTCCGTAATAAGTTTACAATACTTGGTTACGTCTTCACCTGTAGGGACTGCGAGAAACGGGGCGCCGGCTAGGGCGGTTTCTAATCCTGGAGCAACAACTTTGACCCCTGCAGACGCATAAACGCAGTCAACACTTGTGAATTTATCCCGTGGATCTCGCATCTCATCGAGTGGTTTTGGAACCAAAATGGTTCGGACACGAGCCGAGATTGGGCCATCTCTTCCGCCGACGACCACTAAATCATCTCTATGCAAGGTGCCATCGTATACTATTGTGTTTAATGTTACTCCTAAGCCTGGTTCTTCTTTAACTTCCAATATTGCGCCTTTCGCCGAGCCTTCAGTTGTTTGTAAACGTTTTTTTAGGAACTGTTGGGTTAACCCTACTAAAACCATGACTAGTTCAGCTAATCCTTCGCCTGTTTTTGCGCTTGTAGGCACTAAGGCTATGTTGATTGTGAAGTCGCGGATGTGGTCGAAGCGATCGGTTTTAAAACCTAGCCGACTGAAATCGCCCATGACTTGATAGAGGCGGTTGTCCAATGCTTCACGAACAAAACTTGATTGTGCGTTATAAGATTGCATGAATTGGGTGGATTGTTGTTTTTTCCAGCCGGGCACGCGATCGATTTTGTTAACTGCCACGATGAAGGGAGTTTTGCGAGCTTTTAGAATTTCGATGCATTCGAAGGTTTGTGCTTCAAAACCCTTCAGAGCATCAACTACGAGGATGGCAATGTCAGCTACGCTTCCGCCTCTGCGTCTGAGGTTTGTGAAGGCTTCATGTCCAGGCGTATCTACAATCAGTAAGCCGGGGATTTCGATGCCTGTTTTAAAGTTGCTCATGTATGGTCCGATTAGTTGTTTTAGAGTTTCTACTGGGAAGTAGCTGGCGCCGATGTGCTGTGTCATTCCTCCTGCTTCTCGTGCTTGAACGGTGGTTTTTCGAAGTTCATCAAGAAGCGAAGTTTTTCCTGAGTCAACGTGTCCTAGAACACAGACGATCGGTTGGCGAATTGGCATGTATTTGTTCTCCTTTCATTAAAATTATGTATCTTACTGATTAACTGTTTGTTTCAAAAACTTGTTTAACTGGGTGAAAAGAGATATGTTTAGATCTCGTTTGCGAACTATTGTGGTGGTTTTACGATGAGCAGAAACACGCCTAAAGCCAACAAAATTACGCTAAGGAAACCGAAGAACGCGCTAAAATCACCCAAATTGTCGGTGCTTGTTGCCGTTAAATAAATCATAATTCCACCAATTACTATTAGTAGAAACCCCAGAAATCTTTCAGCTAATGAAACCCAGAATGTATCGCCTTCATCGCTCATGACTATTTTCTTCCTTTGCGTGTTTTGTTATGTGTTTCTTTGATATAAACTAGAAGAGTTATTTTAAATTTTGCTGTGACAATGAAGTTGAACTGTGACTGGCTTGAGGCTAAAATGAAAGGGGAAAAATCTGTTTGCGCAGTATTATGGAATTACCGTTTTGTTGTCACGAAGTGCTAGCCAACGTTTAAACTCTAGCCCAGTGCATTTGCCCTTCCCTAGCCAGTTGTCACCATATTTCTTTTTCAGCTTTTCATTATAAGTCTCAAAAGTTTCTGCTTCACTTACTTCTACGCTTTCTTTTTTCTTCACTCGCAAGGTACTCCAATTTGATCATATGTATGTTTTCCCTTAAAAGCTAAGTCTAATGTCAACTTTAAGAAGCAAGTATTGGCTTACAAAACAATGTTTTTATTCAAAACAACCTATAGCTAAGATTTAGGTGAAATTGATTTGGGTAAGGGATCAGGTTACGGGAAAGTTATCTTGTTCGGAGAGCACTTCGTAGTTCACGGCGTGCCAGGTATCGTTTCAGCTATTGATTCTTCGACTGATGCAGAAGTCAAGAAAGCAGCCAAAGGATTAAACGTTAAAGACGAGCGGAAAACCGCAAAAGGCTACAGTGAAGAAAAACGTTTACAGCAAATAGAATCGATAGAACGAATGTTAAAAGCTATGGATTTAGACCCTCAAACTCCGTTGGATATTTGGATTGGTGGTACATTACCCGGCTTTAGTGGTTTGGGTGCATCAGCTGCAAGCAGTGTCGCTATCGCACGGGCAATCAACGAAGAACTTAACCTTAACCTTTCAAACGAAAGGATCAATGCTATTGCATATGAAGGTGAAAAAGCCTATGCAGGTAACCCTTCAGGTATCGACAACACTGCCGCAACCTATGGCGGTTTGATGTGGTTTAAGAAAAATCCTGCAGGTGGCTCGGACCTTGTTGAGAAGATCTACATACGTAAACCCGCTGAAATAGTGATAGGTAGCACGGGAAAGGTAGCTAACACGAAAGCTATGGTGGAGGGCGTTGCAGACCGCAAAAAGAAAGACCCCCAAAAATATGATCCACTATTCAAGCAGGCAGAAAGTTTAGCCATCGCAGGACGTAAAGCACTTGAAGCCGGCGACCTCAAAAAAGTAGGCGCCCTCATGAACGAGAACCACCGCATTCTCCAAGAAATCGGCGTCTCCAGCAAAGAACTCGACCTACTCGTAGATATGGCTATTAAGCAGGGTGCGTTCGGAGCAAAATTGACGGGTGGCGGAGGCGGCGGCTGCATGGTAGCGTTGACTCCAGGCAAAGAAGCTCAGGGCAAAGTAGCGTCTGCATTCAAAACAGCAGGTTACGAGTTCTTAGCCACAAAAATAGGCGTAGCCACTTATTGATAATTTCAGGTTTTTAACTCTGTTCTTTTTTTGATATTGCATCAAAATGAATAATTTCAATAAGTATTACAATTACTCCGATTCTCATACGCGGATTCAGCGCGTTTGAACTTTCACTTCTTGCTTTCCGTAAGGTTTGGACTCGTGCTGTTTTGGGGACGTTAGCGGAGGTTATAGGTATTGTACTAGTAGTCATATGGTTAAAGAAAGGTCCTTCAAAAATGGCTCACTGCGGAAGAAGTGGATAATGCCACTTTTTCATCCGGTAATAGCCAATATTAAGCGTCTCACTTGTCCATATTCTCGAGCTATTGTAAAAACCTACTTTTTCTTTAAAGTTTTATAGATAAAACGCTCTTTTTATCTCAACTAAAAATTAATATATAGTTAAAGATTCATTGATTCAATATTGTAACTGGCTTATTTTGAGGTAATATCCTTGGAGCATAGACTTGATTCTCACGCTGTAAAAATCGCAATTGTAGGTGTTGGGGCTGTTGGAGCATCTTTTGCCTACTCTTTAATGATTCGTGGATTTGCATCAGAAATTATCCTGATTGATCGTGACAAGAAAAAAGCTCAAGGAGAAGCTATGGACCTTGAACACGGTCTGCCTTTTGTGTTACCCGTGAAAATTTCAGCGGGGGAATATTCAGACTGTGCCGGTGCAGATATTGTGGTGCTCACTGCTGGTTCAGCTCAGAAGCCAGGTGAATCAAGACTAAACCTCGTAGATAGGAACGTCTCTATTTTCAAACAGATAATTCCTGAAATCACGAAATTCAACAAGAACTGTATTCTTCTGGTCGCTACAAACCCGGTCGATGTAATGACCTTTGTCGCTCTAAAACTATCCAAATTTCCAACTAACAGGGTTATTGGTTCGGGCACAGTACTAGATACCTCACGGCTCCGATCGCTATTGGGTGACCATTTTAGGATCGATTCAAGAAACGTTCACGCATACATTATTGGTGAACACGGCGATAGTGAAGTGCCAGTTTGGAGTTCCGCTAACATAGCAGGGGTAAAACTAAAAGAGTACTGCCCAATCTGCGGCATGAAATATGACCAGCCCTATCTGGACAAGATTTTTGAACAGGTAAAAAATGCGGCTTACAAGATAATCGAATTAAAAGGCAGCACCTATTACGCCATAGGCTTGGGCTTGACCCGAATCGTAGAAAGCATTGTCCGAAACGAAAACACAATTCTAACTGTTTCAAGCCTAATGAATGACTACTATGGGGTCAGTGATGTTTGTTTAAGCGTCCCAACAATAATTAATAGACATGGCATTGCTCAAACAATTAGACTACCGTTAGAAGACAGCGAAATTAAGATGCTTCAAAATTCAGCATCTGTTTTGAAGAAAGTGATACACCCTTTGAACATTGGCTAGCTGGAACGTAAATTATGAAGAAAGAAAATCACAGTATGCATGCTGGAATGCAACACGAAATGCCAAAGGAAGACATGAAAAGAATGCAACATGGAGGCTCAATGCACATGATGCATACTGGAATGTTCAAGAAACGTTTCTTTATCTGCCTTGTTTTCACTATTCCTGTTCTGCTTCTCTCCCAAGCTATTCAGACTTGGTTTCACTACTCCCTTTCCATCACTTTCCAGAGTTACATACTGCTGATTTTAGCCACAATTATTTATGTCTACGGCGGATGGCCCTTCCTTCAAGGACTAACACAGGAGATAAGAAAACTACAGCCGGGAATGATGACGCTAATAGCAACTGCAATATCTGTAGCTTTCTTCTTTTCGGCAGCCACGGTCTTCTTCCCAGTTGGAAGTGATTTCTTCTGGGAACTAGCAACTTTGATTGATGTGATGCTTTTTGGACACTGGATAGAAGCTAGAAGCGTTCTGGGCGCCTCCAGAGCTCTGGAAGAGCTTGTGAAGATAATGCCTACAATGGCACATTTTATGGTCGGTGGCGACATCAAAGATGTGCCCGTTTCTGAGTTGAGGGTAGGCGACCTAATTCTAGTTCGCCCTGGAGAAAAGATACCTTCAGACGGCGTAGTTACTGATGGAGAATCTTATGTTAATGAAGCATTGTTGACTGGCGAGTCTAAACCTGTTCATAAAATGAAAGAAGACAAGGTTATTGGCGGCGCAATAAACGGTGATGGAGTAATTAGAGCCAGGATTGAGAGAACTGGGGAAGAGACCTATTTGGCTCAAGTAATAAAACTTGTGAGGCAAGCCCAAGAAAGTAGGTCTAGAACCCAAGACCTCGCTAACAGAGCAGCGGCCCTTCTGTTCTATGTTGCTGTTTCGGTGGGGGTAATGACTTACGGGGTATGGGCATTACTGGGAAATGCACAATTTGCGCTAACACGCACCGTTACGGTTCTTGTGATAGCATGTCCGCATGCGCTTGGCTTAGCAATACCTCTAGTCGTTGCTCTATCAACCTCGATAACAGCAAAAAGTGGGATCCTCATCAGAGACAGAAAAGCTTTCGAAACGGTCAAAGATGTGAATGCAGTAGTTTTTGACAAGACCGGAACTCTTACAACAGGTCAATTTGGCGTAAGCGATGTGGTCTCCTACATTTCGGAAGATAAACTTTTACAGTTATCCAGTTCAATTGAGAAGAATTCTGAACATATTATCGCAAAAGCAATCGTAAATTATGCCAAAAAGAAAGGAATCAAGATTCCTCAAGCAAAAGGTTTCAAAGCTATTCCAGGTAAAGGTGCAGAAGGAATGGTTGAAGGCAAGAAAGTGTATGTTGGAAGCCCTAGCATTCTAAAGGAATTGAAAATTGAACTAAACAACGAGAAAGTTGTGGCGTTGCAGCAAGGCGGAAAAACAGTAGTTTTCACTGTCGTCGATGGAAAACTTGCTGGTGCTTTTGCTTTGGCTGATACGATACGTGAAGAGTCTCGTGAAGCGATCAATGACTTGAAAGCGAAGGGGATAAAAGTTTACATGCTAACTGGCGATGCTGAAGCGGTTGCGAAAGGCGTTTCAAAGGAGCTTGGAATTGATGATTATTTTGCTCAGGTTCTTCCAGATCAGAAAGCTGACAAAATTAAGTCCTTAAAAGAGAAGGGTTACCGTGTTGCCATGGTTGGCGATGGCATTAATGATGCTCCCGCGTTGGTTACAGCTGATGTTGGCATTGCAATTGGCGCTGGAACAGATGTGGCAATTGAGAGCGCAGACATTATTCTCGTGAAAAATGATCCTAGAGATGTACCCAAAGTAGCTGACCTATCCAAGAAAACTTATTCCAAGATGTTGCAGAATCTCTGGTGGGCTGCAGGATACAACATATTTGCAATACCTTTAGCTGCAGGCATTCTAGTCAATTTTGGAATAGTTATTGATCCAGCGGTAGGTGCGATTTTGATGTCTTTGAGTACTATTTTAGTGGCAATCAACAGCCAGACACTGCGGAGATATGAACCTAAAACCGAAATGTCAATGGACAAGTCACCTAATCATCAACACGATACGGCGTCAAGTATGCACTAACTAACTAATGTTGCAAAAGGCGCGTTAAGAGCACACTATGTGAAGATGCAAAATTGGCAAAATCATTCTCGTTAATAGAATTTACGGAAAAATGTAAGTACTTTCCTGAGCCCAGCTCAAAATATATTTTCAAAGTGCTATCTGAAAAAACTTCACTATACCGCTTATATCCTGAAAAGAAAAGTCACAAATATCGCCAAAGGACCAATTGACAGCTGAAGCTTCAAAGAACTCAACATACAAGTTGACGTTATGCCTCAAATTACATTTTCGAGAAAGCGTTGGTGCCGTTAGCAGAATTTTTGGTGCATTTCCTTTGACACTCTTCTGTATTTTTTATGAATAAATTTGCTTTTATGCTTTAAACAGGGCCAACAAAAGAGAATAGTTGGATCCAGCCTCTTTCATGACAGCAGGGTTGTTTAATGCGAGAGGGGTAGGAAAAAGGATGGCAAGTCTTAAAAGCTAAATAGCCAAACTAAAGCTAAGCTGGTTGGTCATAAGGTCGTTGAAAAAACAATATAGAAAGTTCCAGTGTTGTCTTTTGCTTTAATGTCTGCATGCATAGGCGCTGTCATTGGAATAATTGTTGGAATATTCTATGCTGTAACCTTTGGCATAATCCTCTCATCTATCCCTTCAGCCTCAAGTTCTGCTACTGTTATTCCAAGTGTGTTTGGTCTTTTCTTAGGTATTGGAGCCATAATAGTAGTTCCCATAATGGCTTTTGTTGGAGGCTTAATCCAAGGGGCAATAATTGCATTAGTCTACAACTTTCTTGCACCAAGAATCGGCGGCATCAAAGTACAATTCAAAGAAGACAACCCAACAATCAGTACTTAGCATCACACCCTTTTCTTTTTTTCTCTAACGATGGGAACCACAAACTCCAAAACAACAAGCAATAATATTATTCCGATGATTAATGGCAGGGCTAAAGAATTTTGTTTCATCAGAAGTGTTACCCAGCCAAGTAATGGGATACGCATAATGACTCTGCCTTCTATAGCATCGCTAGTGACTCCTTTACCTGTATGCCAGATTGTGTGAGAATCCCAATCGTTCTCTGAAGGGATGGCTGGATACTTAACACTTGGATTTCCGTCACCTTTAGTTTGGAAATATAATGTTCCGTCAATTTTTTGGACTTCAACTATACGGTGGACAATCGGAGTCCCCGTTGGGTCAGTAGGGGGTTTGTAAACTATGATATCGCTGTTAGGGTAATTCGTGTTCAAATCTTTTGGTTCAACTTTTTGAATAACAATCATGTCGCCTGTATCGAGAGTTCTATCAAAGGGATGTTCTATAGTTAAAAAGAAATCGCTCAGAGAGTATGGTGGTCCCTTTATGAAGTTAAGAGTAAGACTCATGCTGCCGCTTTCAACTACCCTGAAAGGAACAGAAGTGTTCAAACCTAATTGTAAACCAAAGTAAGAACTGATAATTATACCAACAATTAGAAAAATAACTATTACAGATTTAAAGTGGACTTTATGTCGGATCCTGCTTATTCTATTCAACCAATTCCCTTAAAACAAATATCTTTTTATGTTATTTATAAAGAAACATCTTAACAAAGTGTATAACTTTTCAAGCGACTGTGCTAATCAGTTGCATAAATGATTTTTCCGTATTTGCCAGCGACAGGGTATGAAGAGTCATTGTAGACAATGTCTAGGCGCATACCGTAAGTTGTCAGTGCACTCTGCAGACTGTTCCAGACTTGGGGTGATGTTGTATCTGCCTGCCAGAGTCCCCATATGTTATCTTGTGGGTTACGCATTCCCCAACCATAATTCTGCGGTAAAACAAGAGCCACCTCTGCTTCGATACCGTCATTAACTACACTTTGATTGTTAATCGTATCAGTCCATAACTTCTGGAGCGCCTCAAAATGCTCCTCTTGTAGGGTGCCGTAAGGATTATTGGCTGGATAGGTTGGGTAATTGAAGACTACAAGGTATTTTGCGCCTGCCTCATAGGCTTGGCGTAGTTGACCATAAATTTCTTCTCCGCTGCCTAAGTAGGGGCCGTATTGTCCACCTGGGAAATTAATGCGTTCTGGATATGTATACTTCCATGTGACGATTGCGCCCCAATCTTTACCCTGCATAGATGCGGCTCCACGCGCCAACGCAATATCCTGGGTGGTAGTATGGTTCCAGCCTAGTTCTGCAAACACAACGTCGTAGCCGCCTTTGTAATCGTACCAGTAGAGTGCATAATCAGAAGTGAACGCTTTCGAGGTTGTCTGGCTGTGTAGCCAACTGGTGCTGTTTTGGATTGTGCCAACAAAAATCTGTGCTGTTTCATCATAGTTTTGGAAGGGCTTTGCCGCCATTATTTGTTGGTATGAATCGATTTTTGGCAGGACACTGGTATCATTTAGCTGTGAAGCTACATTACCCTCATCATCAAGCTCAAAGACTGCTCCGTCAGGGTAAATAATATAGTCTCGGTTACCTGTGGAGTTTTGAAATTTTAGATGAAGCTGAATTGTTCCGTCAATGTTGTAAGATATGCGAGTATCGGGAGTTTCTACTTGTACGAAGCCATCTTTAACGAAGAATAACTGTGTACCGTTCTCCTCGGTAACTTGTATGATTTGGGCTTTTCGGATTATGCTATGCGTTTCTGGGTTGTACATGTTTACGTCTATTGCGTCAAGCATTTTGCCGCCTGGCTCATCATCGAAGTAGATGCCTAAAAGATTGCTGCCCCACACATTGCTTGTTGAGAGGAAATCGTTTATGTATTGCCTGTACGTTGGCACTGCGCTGAAATAAACAATTATGTGAAGACCATTGTCGACTGCGTAACGGCAAATGGTGTTTGTGGCG
>CAYPSV010000025.1:0-24124 GCA_964413605.1 uncultured Candidatus Bathyarchaeia archaeon
CAACAATACTAGAAATTCTTGTTGTTGTTCCACCAACCTTCCATGCACAAAAAGGCAGCGATTATAGGCCAAAAATTGCAAAATGTTTCTTTGGAATAACACGAGTGGCACAAAAATTGTGACTTCTTTGTGATGAGGACCCATTTGGTTAATTTATGGTTTGGGTGTATCGGGATCACTGAGGTAATCTTTGTTGAGATCCGCCATGTTTTCTTTAATTTCCTCTTCAGATTTCCCCTGAGTAGCAATATCCAGAAGGGGACAAGAAGCAACAAGCCATTTGCCTTCTTTAGCAACAATGATGGGAAAAGACATTGGAATAGACCTAACAATTCATTAATATTATTCTACTAATAATAAGGATTTAAGATTTCTAAGATACATAGGTCAGCTATGTGATTTTTCTGATCCCCGTTTGGATTAGCTTGTTACTGTCCAAACTGTCATTTCTTTTCTTTCAACCGCGCCGTTGATGCCTTGCTATGTTCTTGGGGATCTTTGCGCTTTTTTAAGGGGTATTATTCTTTTCTTTTTTGATTTTCAGAATTGTCTGTTTGAGGGTTGGGATGTTGTGTTTGATTGTTTCCCAAATGGTTTCAGTGTCCATACCGAAGTACGCGTGGATGAGTTTATCTCGCATTCCCATAATTTCTTTCCATGGAAGCTCCGCATATTTTGCTTTGAGGGAATTTGGAAGTTTTTTGGATGCTTCTCCAATGATTTCGATACTGCGAACCACGGCGTTAAGTGTTTTTCTATCTTTGATGAATTCTTCGTAGGTCATGTTGGCGACGAATTCTTCAATGTCGGTTATTGCTTCCTGAATGTCTTGTAAGTAATCCCTTATATCGCGGTGTCTCAAATCATGATGACTTCCTTAGTTATGTGTTTGCCTATGTGGGGTTTTAGTGCCTTTTTGGAGACCAAGTCCACTTTGACTCCCAACAAGTCTGATAGGTAGTTTTCTAGCTTCATGAATTCGAATAGGCCAACGGGTTCGTTGAACTCCACAAGAACATCCACATCGCTACCAAGCTTCTGTTCCCCCCGAACATAGGAGCCAAAAACACCTATGGTTTTTACTTTGTAGTTCTCCCTAAGCTCAGCTTTACGCTGTAGAAGCGTAGTTTTGATGGCGTCAACCTCTCTCATGGTTATAAAATATGCTGGCTCCAAACTTAAAGCCTTTTCACAAACAGTCACACTCTGTCTTGGTGGAGAGGAGCCCAGAATCTCGGTGATTTCTTTCAGCGGTAGAAGCTGCATATGCGTTTTGGCGATGGGTTTTTGTTCTCTTTCTTGTAGGTGCCGTCTTTGACTATTTCGCTATGATGAGAAAGGCTTTGTTTGGCTTTAGGATCTCTTTTAGCTTTTTTAGTTGAACTCTTCGGGAGTCATAACTTTGCTTTTTAGGTTAGGTAGTCTTTCAAAGTGATCTTTGTTTTCCGTTAGCAAAACGTTGCAGCCTTCCAAAAGAAAAGAGGCGGCGAGGCTATGTCTTGGTATCATCACCATCATCATTATCTTCTAAAGCTCCAATTACGTTGGCTTGTTCCTAGATTAAACGCTTATTTTGTAAAAGGGATTTAAAGGCAAAAATTAATAAATTCGAGTGTCGCGAATATTTTCACTTTACCTGGGTGGGGAACAAATGACAAAAGCTAAGTTTGGAATAGGAGAGACTGAAAAACATACCGTTATTGTTAATGCGAGCGCGCTTCTAAAATACATCAAAATAGAAGTGGACGGCAAAAAAGTCATCAATGAAACAAACTTGCAGCCATTTTCGAAGAAGTTCCAGTTGGACGTTGGAAATTCCGAAAAGCATCATTTGGAAATCTGCGCTGGACCGTTCTCGCCTATCAAACTATTCGTGGACGGAAAAGCAGCTCAAAAAAACTGAAACTGCATCGCCAGCGCGAAAGGTTAGCAAACTAAGCAGCTTCTCCTCCATACAATATCGGGACAAGGGTAGTGCGTGCATAATTGGTTATTATTCATTTTGGGCTTAATTTCGCAAACAGAGCCTTCTTTGAAGTTTAGTAAGTAAAGGCTGCCATGCAATTTGCTATTTCAGGTCTTTGCGACCGCTAATAGGCTAATTCTTTGTGACAAAAACCATCCTTCAAGCATAAATTAAGTGCAATCGATCATTCCTATGTAGCGTTCAGCTGTTTGTTCTTGGTTTCTAGTGGGGTTGAAGCCGTTGCACATTCGTCTAAACGATTTTTGCAACCTGGCTATGTCGTTCTCGGATATTTGGAATCGAAGCTCGCTGCTTTGGTAAGCGGTCAGTATTGAGTCCAATCAGTCAATGGTTCTTCTGTTTCTAATAACGTTCTCGCGTTTTGTCCTAAATTTCCTAACCCATTCTGACATTTTGCGGTTTGTCAAGCGGTCTATGCACACATTTCCTACACGCAATCTTTTGATACATACTTTATCGGATGATTTCCGCACACCTCGAACCTCGTCCAAGGCGACGCAACATAACAGTTGATCACACTGTAGGTTTTGTTCTAATATTCGAAGGGGAAAAAACTCTTCAGGTATGCATCGAGAGTCCTTCCTAATTCAAGTAAAATATTATCAGTTTTTCCCGGTTTGCTTTACCTTCTGCGCGGTTAAGTCAACGGAAATCTTTGCCTCAAATATTCCTTTGCAAATTCACGGTCATGAGATAATTCGGTGCTTTTCACAATTTGGCCCTCAAGCCTATCCAAAGCAATCCTAAACGTCTCTTCCACACCATAGCCTTCACCCGAACTGAAAAAAGCACCTTTCTTTGTTCTGAATTGCAGTCGACAGTGAATCAACTGGTCGCCCTTGAAGTTTGTGCCATGCCTCTTCATGTAGACAAATAGCGTGCCAGCCTCTAATTTTTCTCCGTATCTGTGTGAGAAAGACTCAAAGTGGCTCATAATGAAGCCTCGTTGATTTTCATCAATTTCCACGTCTTTAACTGAAAACTGGACAGTGAGCTTTTGCTTCGGCAGCTCCATTTGAGCTAAAGGTTCAAGGAAGTCCCGCTTAGTAATGATGCCGACGGGTCTGCTTTTGCTGACGATTATCAACGAGGAAATGTTGAAGTTGTGCATTTGCTCTTCAGCATCTCGCAATTGGGTTTCAGGTAAAACTGTCACCACTGGTTTCACCATTATGCCTTTCGACGAAATACTTAAAACAGGAACTTTCTCACCCCCTCCAAAGCCAACCCTTTGAACATTTCTTGGTTGAAAGATATTCTCAATAATATCGTAAATACTCACAATTCCCACGAGTTTTCCGTCGCTAACTATTGGCACATGAGAAATTCCCTCGCCTCTAAAAAGGCTCAACACCGCCCCTATCGATTCGTCTTCTTCGATGACAAACGGTTTCCTAGTCATTACCTCTTCAACACGAGTATGACCCCATCGCTCATTTACAGCTCCATGGATAACGTCCTCATCGGTGACGAAACCTAAGAGCTTCACTTCACTGTAAACTGGAAGTTGCCTAATCTCGCTCTCAATCATTAACTTAGCGACCTTGCTGAGAGGATCCTTTAGGGTAACAGCAGGTGCTTGGCGCATCAAAGTCTTTACTTTGGTTTCTGAAGCAGCGAGACTGGAGCGTATTATCGATTTGCGAGAAATAACCCCTTTGTAGTTGCCTTTATCATCAAGGACCGCTAGAACAGGCGGCGTCTCTTTTTTAAAAAGTGATAGACAAGAAGAAAGTGTATCGTTCTCATGTACTTCTAAGAAACCTTTTGAAAAAACATCTTTAACAACTTTAGTCACAGAAAAAGCTCCAGTATTATCATTCTCATGGCGCAATTTAAGGTTTAAAACGAAAGTTGCAACCCTTTTTTCTAAGAAGGGAAAAAACTACATTCGCAAGAAATACTATAATTCGTCCATTTCAGACTTCAATAGGTAAGAGGAGACATTTAAAACGCGTTAATTTAGACTGCCCACTTTAAAGCTTTCGTTCTCTGTCTTCACTGTAGTCTCGGTCCTCATGGACTTCTTCTTCAGCTTGATCTTGTCGATCCTCTTCGCGCATGCTTGCTTGTTCTCCTTTAGCTCTTGCTCTATCTTCAGCTTGACCTTTCGGCGGATAAACCGTACCCAACCAAACTTCAAACTGCCTCTTGTATTCAGGGCTAGAAAAAACCCAGTCGCACAATCCACCAACGACCTTACTAACGTCAATGTTATGGTCGTAAGCTAAACCTTTTACAAATTCTTCCCAATTTGCAGGTAAAGACACATAAAAACTGCCCATAGAAATATTCTCCATTAACAGGGTAATGCTGAGGGATATTTAAGCTTCAAGCGTGCGCTGTTAAATTACTTTCAAGAATCGAGGGGAACAATCGGAAACGATGCAAGATATAGAGCAACGAGCAAGAGAGCTTAAGCTTTGATTTTTGTTCTTCAACTCCAATCTGATGATTTTAAAACTAATAGGCTAATAAGATTGTTCTGTATTAGACCAGAATAGAAATAATTAATTCTCCATGTTTTAAGAGAACTTATCAAGATGTATCTGTCGGATTATTTGTCTGAAGAACAAACTAAGAGACGCATTGAGAGTATATTCCATAAATCTTGGAAGTTTGTTTGAGGTTGAAAAACAAAGGTGTTGAAAGTAAATTCGCCTTAAGTTTGGAGAACATTCTGAAAAGGGTTTTGCAGCTAGATTGCCCATAATCCTCATGTGAGGTGTTCCAGGCTAGCTGTCTGCCCTGACCTTTTACCTAGGCTTCTTATAATGTAGTTATTTGTATTTGTGGAGAGGCGGCTTTATTGTTTTTTGTTGATCCATGTTTTGACCGCTTCTTGTACAGCTTTGGATAAGTCGCCTTTTTTGCCTCCGAATCGTTCTACGGTTTTTATTCTGAGCTGTTTTTCTATTTCGTCTGGCATGTCTATGTTGATGCGGCCCATTTTAGTCACTTGTTTTTTGCTGGTTACATGTTGTTGTCATAAGCGAGCAACCATGTTTTGTTATTGATTTTTTTGTTTGTCATGTTTTATCCCTTTAGAAGCCGCTTATTCACATTAACATATATGTACATACACACTTATAAGTGTATTTGTTTAAGTGCCTAAATTGCCATGGATGTTCTGCCATATACGCTATTAGAGAATGAAAAGGCAAAACCAAAGCTTCCAAAATCTGAGGCATAGTGGAAAAGGCCTTCACGATTATACGATGCTTCTTTCATAACTCAAACACCTGAATCCAGAGCAAGCTGGTACATGCTGCCTGGTCACAGATACCTCTTTGATGTTGACGCTGGCAGAATCATCCGAACTATTGAGCGTTTGAAGCCTCTGCTATTACGTATGCCAACGGTGGATGAGATTGCGGTTGAAGCGGGAATTAGCCCCTCAGAAGCAGAACACTTAACTTACAAGTTGGCGGCTCAAACAGGATGGCATAATCCTACGCCGGAAATTATTTATGCGACAAGAGTAAAGTTGGGTGAAGTTTTGGTTTGTGCCGCAAGAATCAGAAAAAAGGTTGTGGCTGAGGATGGCACATCAGAAAAACTCGATTATTCTGAAGACACTGGAATCGTCGAAGAGGCTAAACGTTTCCTCAAGAACTATCCACAATTTTTGCCAAAACTAACACCTGACTGAGAAGTGGATAAGGGAATCAAGAAGCGCTAAGGTTTCTAGGCGACAACTACATTCCAAAGGACAGAAATATACCATACTTTGGAGTTGCAAGGCCAAAACCCAGGTAATTCTTAGATTACTCACCCCAGCCGCTTAGATCAAGAAAAACAACTAAATTCCTATGGAGAAGCCCGTTCTTTTTCTGTCAACATTACGGCCAGCCAGCTCTTAACTGAAAGAATAAGGCAATAACTTGCACACATCTCTGTCTTCTTCTTTTAAAAGAAGAAAAAATCGAATTTTTTCCGAAAATGGCAATTTTTTCTTCTTTCAAACTTAGAAGTTGATTACTAACGCGTGTCACATCAGCATTACTAATCCCGGCCTCAGGCAAAAAGTTTCAATCGGTTCACACCCAAAGAAAAAAGAGCAGCATTCCGCAAATAGAAGACTCAAAAGCTATGCTCACTACAGCTAGCGGAAGAAGAATTTAAGGAAAAATTATGTAAGAACTTATCAATAATGACTTAACTCCAAGTTCAATCCAGTCTCTTCTGCAATCAAAATCAGTAGGAGTCTTACAGCAGACAAAACAAGATAACGTATTGATAGCTTGTATTTACTTTGGTAAATTATTGTTTAAGTATCCATCTGTTAACTACAAGAGCTAAATGACTGCCCATATTCCCGTCGAAACCGTAATTAATCTTTAGCTAAAATGGTCTTGCGTCCTTACATACCGAGCTTCATTTGACCAAGAAACTCTTGTATAATGAAAGCAATTCATATAATTCAGTTCTCTGTTTCGTAGGAATTTGTCTTAAACTTGGAAGATAACGGCTCGATTTTATTTTTTCCAGTTTTGTAATATTATTGCATTCATTAAGAGAAAAGATTGTGTCAATCTCAAAGAGCAACCCCTTAGACCTCTTCTCAAGCCAATCCTTTGAAACATCAAAGTAATTCATTCTATCCAAGTTCACTCTGATTTTCGGAATCTTGCTCGGACAAGGTAAAAGGTCCCATATTTTCAGCAATTCCTTCGGCAAACTAATTTTCTTGTAAATTTGGCAAGATATTGCTTGAAGAAGTCTTTGTGCCTAAGAACCTTCTCGGTCAGTGAGTTTTGATATTTGGAGAGGCAACCACACAATATTAGGAACAAATGAGTTGAGCATGTGATGTCTCGAAGAAATTAAGCTGTTGTCCTCGACAGTAATCTTTCCCCAAATATGACTCGCCACAAATCCTGTTCCAAGTTTTTTGCCGTTATACGCTGGAATGTTCGCGCTTCTAATAGGAAAACTTCTAACTATGCCTTTCAGCAAAGTATTATCATCGCGCAAAAAGCCTCTTGAATTCGCTGATCCCCACTCATAATGGTCATTCGATGTTTTAATTCTGCAGGAATTATCTCTAACGACATACGGTAGAATTATCGGAAGCATTGTGTAGAAATTGGTTGGAATCCAAATTGGAAGGTCAATAAGTAAATGCTTTATCAACTCCCCGGAAAATTCGGAGTCTTCTCGCATAAGGCCTTGCGTATAATGGTAGAGAATGTTTTGCCCATCAACGACTTGCTGACAGCTTAATTTTCCAATATCCAGTTTGAGTCATGCGTGCTTAAATGAGCGCTGAAGCTAATTACTTATTTTGAAGAATGAGATCTTATTTCTTGATATTTTTCTCTTTTAGGAATTTCTCAATCCAATTCCAATCTGGATTTCCATGATTAAAAAAGGAGTTGAAATTGTCTTTTAACCATTCACAATAGTCTTCCTCGGCGAATTGACAAAAAGCCTCCACCAATTCTTGTTTATTGATTCTTCGAGGAACGCTTTTATCTTCAATCTCTTCGAGGAGGAATTCTTCTACAACTTTTCTATCTAACATAAACGTCGCTCCTATTCACTTACCTTTTCAAAAAGCACATCTTTTTTCTCGCTATCAATAATGTATTGAAAAGCTTTTACTCTATATTCATTTCCGACCTCTTTAATGCGATTCAATAAATCTTCTTTCCTTTTTTCATCTTTGCCCCCAAATTTTGATCCGACAAGTACTCCCTGAATCATATCATGATTGGAACCTGGAATTAGTCTGGTTGTTCCCTCAAACCAGCCTCACCTGCAGTCTCTAAATAAACCATCGTACCGGCAAGCTCTCAAAAAAATCGTATGCAAATCACCCCTTGCATGCGTTACGAGCATAACACTTGTGGCGTTTCTCGGCATCCTTCCTCTCTACATGGTTTCTTTCTTCAGACTGACTTTTAACGTATCTCCAGCCATTGGCGGGGCTATCTTGTCTATCGGCACTGCAGGAGGCATCATCGGTGGAATAGTCGGAGGAAAATTAATTAACATGATTGGAAGAAAAACGCTCACAATTACAGCAATCCTCGTCAACGGCATTTCGGCTATCCTCATAACTTTTATGCCGCTTATGGCTCTTTCAGTGATTTTAGGGTTCATTGGAGGAACAACCATGGCTATGATCATAGTTGGTCTTCAAAGTTTGGCGCTAGAGCAAGTTCCAGAGTTCAGAGGGTCTATGATGTCGATTAGCAATTCGCTAGAGAATACTGGTGGAATTTTGGCAGTAATCATTGGTGGACTTTTACTCAATTTGTACAATAACAACTTCCATTTGCTTATGACAGTTTTTGGTGTCATGGGAATTGTCGCGGTTCCGCTATTGCTTCTATTCGCGAGAGATCCTACCAGACCAATTCAATAGATATCAAACAAAAGCGTGGCAATTTCATGATAAATGAGTCTAATTCCTTTCCTGACACCAAACACCATCGGTTCAGCGGGTTTCGAGTGCCCTAAGCCGGTTGGCTAATTCATCAAAAATCAACTGCTTCTTTTCGACGCTTAAAGGGAACAGCACTTTGGTAATCATTTCCTTTGAGATTGTGAAGATATAATTTAGTTTTATTACGCTATTTTTTACAGCGCCTTCGCTCTTGGTTAGAGGTATTCCTTTCATCTTAAGATTACTGGTTACACCTGCCACAACGATGTTTCCTAATTCTTCAAACAGAACCACCGCGGGCCTAACTTTAACTTCAGCAGTGTCCGTAAATTGTACGCTTGCAAGTACAACGTCACCGGGCTCAGGCATTTTCCCAAGCCTCATCTTCCTCGTTATCCCATAATTCTTTCATTTTCGCCTGCTGAATCTTATGCAGAAACTCGTCATACTGCCTTGTTTTCCTGGACTCTTTGGCAACTTTTATCAAGTCAGAAATAGTTTCGTTGTATGTTTCTCTTGGGTACTTTCTTATATCTTTCAGCTCCTTAACCACTGATTTCTTAAGCTGTATTGTCGTGACATCCTCATCCTTCATTATGTATCGCCTATAAGGTACTATAGCGCATTATAATAAATGTGCTGCTAAAAAGGTTGACTGTTTTTAAGACAGGTTTAATTGGTTTAGAATTGATTCAATGTTATGCTTCGTTTGTGGTTTGACAAAGGCACCCTTCTTTTGAAAGGCGAAGCGGGAACTCCATACGGAAAATGGGACCCAAGAGTGGGCTGCTACAGAATTAAAGCACACCATTACCGAGACGTTTTAGAATACTTAGCTGAAAGCAAACTACAAGTTGAAGATTCTGTTACGATTCTGCCTCCCCTGGAACAAATCAAGAGTAATGTTGCGTTAAGGGATTACCAGAACGAAGCTTTGAACAATTGGTGCAAAGCCCGCAACAGGGGAGTTCTAGTATTGCCCACCGCAGCTGGAAAAACCTTCATCGCTCTAAAAGCAATTCAACAGCTGAAAGTTCAAACGCTCATTGTGGTTCCTACTTTGGACCTGATTGATCAGTGGAAAAAACGCGTCAAAGAATGCCTCAACTTGGAAGCGGGTGCCGTAGGCGGAGGCGAAAACACTCTACGGATGGTAACTGTTACAACTTACGATTCAGCCTACATACACGCAGAACACCTGGGCAACAAGTTCATGCTAATAGTCCTCGACGAAGTACACCATTTAGCCTCCACAGGCTACATACAGATAGCCGAAATGTACACTGCACCATACCGCATGGGCCTAACAGCAACCTACGAAAGAAGCGATCAAAGACACTTTTTACTCTCACAACTCATAGGCGACACCGTCTACTCAATCGCCATCGAAGAACTCACAGGAGAACACCTATCACCATACACCTACGAGAAAATATCAGTTGAACTAACCGCCCAAGAGCAGCAAACATACGAATCTCAAATGAACATTTTCAGAAGCTTTCTTCAACAACGAAAAATTACGTTAAGAAGCGCCGCCGACTTCCAAAAATTCATAATGACTACTGGCAGAGACCCAAAAGCACGCGAAGCACTACTCGCAAGAAATCGAGCGGTGAAAGTTGCAGTGAACTCGGAAGCTAAACTAACCGTACTAGCCCAGCAGCTTGAAGCTTACCGAAAAGAGAAAATCCTGATCTTTACTCTGCACAACGATTTAGTCTACAGGATTAGTCAGCGTTTCCTAATTCCAGCCATAACCCATCAAACGCCAAGAGAAGAACGCCGAGAAATACTCTCAAACTTTGAAAACGGCAAATACCCCGTCGTTGTTACCTCCCAGGTTCTAGACGAGGGCGTGGATGTGCCCGACGCTTCAGTAGGCTTAATTCTGGGTGGAACGGGCAGCAACAGAGAATACATCCAAAGACTCGGACGACTGCTAAGGAAAAAAGAAGACAAATTAGCTCGCCTAATTGAAATAATTTCTAAAGAAACCATGGAAGTGGGCACAAGTCATAGACGCCACCAAAAAATACGAGGCGCAACATAAGTGCTTCCAAACACGTTGCTTTCCGTGTCGAAGAGGAAGGGCGAGATTTTTCCACGCTACGCCAAACCCTCCAGCGAAAACATTGAGGCGGCCAATTTTCTCATAGAAGCATACAAGTCGCATATTGGAGAAAAGAAAAAAGTTCTAAAATCTTTGGTCACTGAGCTTGAGGACAAAGGCTACGAGTACCGCTTTGTTAGGGCTTTGTCTTTGTTGCTTGACCGAAAAAGCACCTTTGTCAGCAAATGCAAAATTAACCCAGTTGATTTGAGAAGAAAAATATTTGAAGCCACCCAACAGTGTGGCTTGCCTACCACTTCTGAGAACCGGCGAAAAATTCTGGAGACCGTTGCTTCTGAGATGGATCTCTCAGTGGAGGATGTTGAGGAGGATTTTTACTCAGACCTAGATAGGGAATTAGTTCTTGAAAATTTTGCGGCACCTTCAGTATCGGAGTTGTTGGGCGAGTACAATTTGGGTTTAACTCAGACACTGCTTTTTGATGCAACAGAGCTAAGTTTCACGGCGTCTGGCAACTGGCAAGACCTCTTCCATGCAATAAAGAAGTTCGGTTTGATCTATGAAGTTTACAAAGATAATGGTTTGTGGGTGAAAATAGATGGTCCAGGTAGCCTGTTTAAGTTGACTCGAAGGTATGGAGTGGGCATAGCTAAGCTGTTGCCGATTATCGTAGCTAACTCCGAATGGACTGTTAAGGCAAAGATTATTTGGAGATTTACAAACGAAATCTGCGACTTCAAACTTGAAAGCCAAAAGCACTCCTCATTGCTAAAGAAACAGCGTTTGCCAACTCTGACTTATGACAGCGCAATCGAAGAGGATTTCGCCTCCAAGTTTCAAGCCTTAACCACTGGCTGGACGTTGAAGAGGGAACCTGAACCAGTAATTGCCGATAAACATGTGATCATACCTGATTTCTCTCTTGAAAAAGCCGGTATCAAAATCTACTTGGAAATTGTTGGGTTCTGGACAGAAGACTATTTGCGGCGAAAGATAGAGAAGCTAAAGCAGGTGGAGGTCAAAATGCTGCTTTTGGTCAATGAAGCTTTGGCATGTGAAAAACTTTCTGCTTTGGACAAACGGCCTCAGCTTGACTTGATTTATTACCGCAACAAAATTTCGTTAGCTCCGATTCTGCGGTATCTACAAACACAGTTCGAAGACGTCAAATCTAAGGAGATTAAGCTTCTGGAGGCTTTGTCTATTAAATTTACTGAACCAGTTGTGGATTTTAGGGAATTCGCAGCTAGAATCGGCGTTTCTGCAGAAGCGGCAAGAGCCTTCTTAGCTGCCAGCCCGCCTTCCGGCTATGTTGCCCTGGCGGATATTTTGGTGAGCAAGGAAAAACTTTTGCAAATCGGAGATAAAATCAAAGTAGCCATTGGTCAATCGGGAAAACTACTCCTTAAGGAGGCGGCAAGAATCATCGAAAAGCAAGGCGTAGACGACTCGGCTAATGTGTTGACGATGCTAGGCTACAGGATCATATGGCGCGGAATTGATAGCCAACAAGCTGAAGTCTCTAAGAACCCCACGAATTCTAGCGAATAAGAAAGCTTCCCAGGATCTCTTTGTGATAAAGTCATTTAACCTCGGCAAGATGTTAGTTGACTTCATTCGTGTAAAGGAGAAATCTTGTTATAAAATAGTGATTATTCTTGTTTTTTCCACTTTTTGAATACTTTTGAAGGGTTAAATACATAAGACAAGCTTTGCGCATACGTTTTTCCAAAAAGAGGCTCAAATCAACTCGGTGAGAGAAGAAGTT
This sequence comes from uncultured Candidatus Bathyarchaeia archaeon, assembly GCA_964413605.1. GTDB lineage: Archaea > Thermoproteota > Bathyarchaeia > Bathyarchaeales > Bathycorpusculaceae > Bathycorpusculum. Next base: position 12,221 of record CAYPSV010000025.1, read on the forward strand.
ATGAAGACAAGCTCATACTCGAGAGCGTGATCATTTTCTCCTCTAATTAGAGTTACTACCCAGAATCAGCTGCTTTAGTGCCATTGGTCTTAATTGCTTCTACTAATTGCACTATTTTTTTGCTAATTCAGCTATCGGGTTGTCCGATATCTTTTTCTTGAATTTGAAGCCGTGCGTGGGCTATAAAACATTCTTGTATCGATTGAATCTCTGTTGCCGTAACCTTTGTTATTGAACGCTCGGTTTTCAAGTCCACACACGCAACAAAAGAATCCTCCTTGTGCACCCTTAAGTATTGGACCGCCACATCGAGAACATTTATTGGCATTAGTGCGACTCGACATTAAACTCCTGATCCAATATTTGGGAAGATGTATATAATTTTTAGCACAACCCAAAATTTCGCTCTAATTACTAATAGGGTATTTCCCTTTATTGTCAAAAAATAGGTCTTCATGATCCGCCCTCTTTATCTATTGCCAATTTTCCTCTATCCCACAATTATCGGTTGGGAACCCACCGCCTCTTAGGATCGGAACCTTGTAGTTTTTCAGCTTGATAGCCACAAGCATAGCATTTTCCGTCATGCACCGAAATTACATCACCACAGCTTGGGCACCGATACTTTTCAGACTGCCACTTAAGAAACTCATCCATGCCCTTTTCTTGGATCATTTTTTGGTTTTCAACCATACTCATTCCATAATGTGCCTGGTAGTGCTCATCCAATTTGGCTAACTGTTTGCAGGGCATGTCTGCGCATTCATAGCAGAAACGGAGTTGCTTTTTTCTTAGTTTATCGCAGTCTCTTTTAACGAATGCACAGTTTTTGTCACGCACTAAGCAACCTGAGCAATGCGATACTTTGCCTTTCTCATAAGGGACGCCCCGCGAATAGGCAAGATATGCTTTGCAGACTCCACAATTCATTCCACATGGCGCAATAAGGTCAGCAGCAAATACATCAACCATACTTCTTTTATGACCAGAGAAAACTAATTAGCCTTACTCACCAAAGAGGATAACTCCGAAGAAGCTATCGGGATATGCGATCATTTGAAAATAACATGAATTAATACAACAGCTGCTTTCCCACAAACTGTGCGGCTATGTTTTCTTCCAGTTTCCATTCTTGTCTCAATTAGTTTCATCAAGGTTTGTCTTTACAAGTATTTCCATTTTTGTCCAATTGCCACATTTAGGGCATTTCAGGTAGACCCAACCTCCACCGTTTTTAGTCACACCATGTGGACTAAAGAGATCAGTGAGGAATGATATTTCAAATTCGTTGCCGCAAATTGGGCAGTGATACACAGTGGATTTCTTATGCCACAAAACAAGTGCAAATAATCCGCCTACCACTATTGCAATCCAAAGATACCAATACGTGATTAGCAGGATAAAGGCGGTAACTGAAATGACCGCAACGTAGATCCCTATGACGATCAGCGATGTTGTCCAGTCACTTCTTTTAGTCTTACGATGACTAATCATCCAACTTCTACCTATCTAATTGTTTTTGAATTACTTCACATATTCGGTCTGGATTGTGAGAGGAGAAAACAAACACTTTCCCAGTTTTAGGCGCAACCTCAACAGCATCTCCAAAAGATGTTGTGTACGCTATTGAACCATCGGATCCGTATCGGATGCCTATCCCAAAATATCGTCCCAAGTTAGCTTTGGTTCTTCGGCAATAAGTAACCTCGTCTAACTGGAAGGATTTCTTGTTGAAGATACCATAAACAACTGTGAGGCGATCTGCCCTTATTTGGATTCGTAGACCGCGATAATTCCAAATCACAAAACCAATGAAGGCTAAAACACCCCAGCTTATCGCAACCGGAACAACACTATCAGCCGATAGCCCGGAAAAGAACAAAATCGTAAAAGTCATAAAAATTTCTAATAAAATGAACATTACCACTAAGCCCTTAACGAGCTTCCCCATCGGCACCCACTCAATGTAATCGACATCTTGCATGCCCAAAAAATAGGCAATCAATCATTTAATTTTTCTTTACGCCACCTGCAGTTTGAGACTTCAAAGCGCCGATAACGTCGTTGAAGTTTGGGTTTACCTGCCCTATCCACCAGTATTAAGATAGGGATTATTTTTCACTTTCACAAAACCCTCTGCTGTTGAGGCAGGTAGTTTTTCCTTGCGCTTTTTATTTTGTTTTAGTGATAGGCATGAGCCCAAGTGATTGTCATGAAAAAGAAAACTCAAATATTAGCAACCGAGAACGATCTACTGTTAGATTTGACTTTTCATAGTGTTCCAGCTTCGCTGCTCTCTGAGTTTGCAGAAAAAATCGTGAAACCCTACTATAACGGTAACCTAAACGCAGCCATCCAAGATCTGCTGCATAAAACCCTCGCGGAACACGATTTCGTTCAGTCTCATATCACTCACATCAAAAGCTGCGATGCTTAAAAGATGGGCAAAACTGTTGAGATCTACAGAATGGCTTTAGAATCGGAAATCAGCCGGTGGAGTGGCTTTGTTAGAGCTCTTCGTAAAGATGACCGTGAAGCTTTCGAGCAGATGATGGATATGTGCCGGGGCTACTCTTCAGCCGAAGGCAAAGAGACCAACCCGATACTTTTTGAACCCTTCGTCATGAGCATTTTGCTGGCGCAGCAGAAAAGGATCCTAACTCTGGAAAAGAGACTCGCCACCAAACAGCAGGCAACTGGCATTTTTAAACAGGAGCAGGCTCATAAAATTAAATGCGGCGATCTTTATGGCAGGTTTTAGCAACATTGAATCACCCGAAGATTTCAAGCTTCGACTAAACTCTCTAACAGAAAAACTAAAAAACCAACCGACCTCCAAAAAAACCATACAACGTCCTTTGACCGCTTGTAGTTGTATCGACACACTCACAAAATAATTTTAATCAAAATCACCCCTATCTTCTTGATGAGTCATGTGTAACCTTCCAAAAATCCGAGCCCGGCACCCAAAGAAAAGCCGACAAAAATCCAAAAGCTCCTGGCACACCTGCATATAAGACCTTCCGAGGATTAGTGGGCATAGAGAAAGCCGATTCAACATTTATTTAATATATATTTGTTATCTGAGCATTAGCGTAAACCAAGCAGCCCATCTTTTCTCTACGGGAATAAATTTTTTGAGGCCTCGCAAGCTTTTACATCTTCGGTCTTCTGCCCCACATCTTCCTAACTTGCATTTCTGTCATCGCAACCAGAATTGCGGTCGGCTTACCTTCAAGATCAGGACTTCCGCTTGCCATTGGCAATCAAACCAGAAGTTAATACTAGAAATAACGCCGCCATTAGGAACAGTATCGTGGTTGGTGGAAACTCTGGAATTGTAGATGTAGGTGTTGGGTTCTGGATAGAATACGGTGTTGCTGTAGGTGAACGTAGAGGAGACTGGCTGGGGAGTAGAGTAGATGTTGGCTGAACGTTTGAGCTGATATAGAGAGTATGCAAGACATCTGCAACTGCATTTACAGCGAGGTTAAGGGATTGTCCAGCTCTAACCCAATAAGCAGAATTAGGATTAGAAGTATCATAATTATTATCCATCCAAACGCAAGTGTAGATTCCACCGTCATCAAAGGTCGTGTCATAAGCAAGGTTTTTCGCCGCATCATAAGCAGAAACTGTCGACAATAATGCATCAAATTGCAAGTAGGAATTGTAGGTATCAGAATAAGCATTTGTCCTGGTCCCAACGTAGCTTTCATAATTTGAATGGTTGTTGCCTGTTTCCGCACCCCAATCAGTACTTGCACCCATTACATGAGCAAAAACAGCCATGTCTGCGATATAATGGCTCATTATTCCCGCAGTTATTGCAGCGCCTGAAAAATTTCCAACGTTTAGGCGACCCAACGCATTTTGGTATTCTTCCTCAGCTCTGACTGCGGCGGCATCATCTTGAAGAACTCCAGTGGACCTAAAGTAAGTGGTGTTTTGTTGTATCACCTGTATGACCTATAACTGAAGCATTATTGTTATCTGGAAGCTCCGTCCCATAAAGGTACGCTGCCAAATTGTCAACTAAATACTGCTTCTCGTCTGCAGGCAACCAATCCAAAGCATGCTGAGCTACCCAATCATGCGTGCCATAAACAGGATGCACAGAGTCATTCGAATAACCACCATTACTCCAAGCATCCGCCGCCTCAAAGCAGCAAGTAACCATGCTGGCAACTGCAATCATGATAAATAGAAATAGAAGGGGTTTTTTCATGCTCGAATTTTCTCATTCAGGTAAATGCATATTTGTCATATTTGGTTTTTTCCATAGCGGCTCTTGATAAGAAAAAAACAGCCAACGTCCTAAAACTGATAGTGAATTCATAGCACGATAATCAATAACAAGGGGATGCTCGGCAGCTGTAGTTTAGACAATTATCTGTTAAGACATTTTTTATTTCAATACGACGTAACTGCATTATACTAAAGTTAGGAGCTGTGTGTGATTTGGCAGAACAACGTAATAATCAATCAGAGTTTAGTTTTAAATCAGAAGAAGTTAGCAGAAAATTTGAAGAGATACGTGAACCTTTGAAGGAAGCAAAACCCGATTACTGACACCGTTAGAGGCATATATTTTCTCTACAATCTTTTTCTTTAGAAAAACCTAAACCAAACAACAATTCGGTTGATATTCTGTTGGGTGCACTTAAATTTTATCATCAGTTGTTACAAAGATTTTAACAATAAAGACTTAACGGGTATTTCTTTCGGAAGTTAGCATTCAAAGATCCAAAGCTGGGTGGAAGCAATGACCCTCTGTAAGAAAATAAACCTAACACAACCCACCTTCCTTAAAATAGTGGTATTCTTCTTTTTTGGAACCAAAACTTCTAACGCCATCACGCTTAAGCTGACAACGCAACTCTTTGGCATATTCTTTAGTGATTTCGCCCCGCTTCTCCAAGTAACTAATTATCTCCTCAGCCTGCACTTCAGTGTCGCAGCGACGAATAAAATCCACAGCTTGCGGGTTAAAATGACGAAGCTTATCAGGCATCTCTAAGCTAGAAGAAGCTTGCTCTTCGACACCGATGTCTTCACATTCGTCGCACCCGCAGACTTCTGCTTCAGCTTGCTGAGGATCTTTCCTAACCGCATCAATGGACACTTTGTTTTCACTGCTGTTTAGTTCTTGATAGAGGTTTGGAAACATCTTCTTGAGGTCTTTCTTGTCTAAGGCCATCGTCGATCAATTACCATAAAATATTTCGGGGTTTAAGAATTTTTGTGACCAAAAACAAAATTATTCTGGAAGAAAACGCTGAGTTGGATTGATTTTGAGGATTTTTTGTAGCTCGTTGATGCTTAATCCTTTTATTTCATCACCGAAAGTTTCACATCTACGTTTTTTGCCTTTTTCCTCACACCTGCGAACTACTATTTCAAGCCCGTGCCTATCTTGAGTCTGAGCGTGAATATGAAAAGACGACAAGGTCTCGCCACACTTATTCACAGAACTCCAAGCAGACTTCAAAACGCCAACACCTGACGCCTTAAGAAGCTCCAAGACTTCTAAAGGCTCATCAGCGTAAACTGCTATGTCGATGTCACTTCCCTGCTTTATGGTTCCCCTCCAAGCGCTCCCAATCAAAACAGGATAAAACGTCGCCAAATGCTCCATGACATCCAATGCTTCCCTACGCATCTGCACTAAACGCTTTTTTCTCTGCGAACCTTCATGTTCCTCGGCAATCTTATCCAGTTCCAAAGCTACTTCAAGGTTAGACGGCAAAAAATGATTGCCAAAAGTCTGAGCTGCTTTTTGCTTTGCTTGTTTATATTCTTTTTCTGCCCCAAAATAAAGAAGAGTAGCTGCCTCTCTTGCTACTCTGCACTTTATATCAGAGCCAAAAGACAAATTGTCACCGTTTCGCTATGGATTCGTACAATTCGATGGTTCTCTTAGCAATCTTGTTCCATGTAAACTCTGCTAAAACACGTTTCCGCCCGTTCTTGCCCAACTGTTTACGTAACTCAGGATCCTCCAAAGCGCTGATTACGCCCCAAGCTATATCGGAAGGATTATTAGGATCAATATGGAACCCGCATTGCTCTTCACCACAGCAAATCACAATCTCCCGCATACCACTAACACCCGCAGCGCCAACAACGACAGTTTTCTCCATCGCCATCGCTTCTAAAGCAACAATGCCAAAGGGCTCGTAATAGCTAGGAAATACAGCAATATCGCATGCAGCATAGTGCGCAATACGTTCTTCTTCAGGTATGAAGTCAAAGCAGAACTTCACATACTCATCTAACCGAATTGTTCGAGTCAAATTAGTCAAATATTCCTGCAGATCACCAACACCGACAATAACTAGCCTAGCTTTAGGAATCTTGGACAGAACATGGGGCATAGCCATAATCAACTTATCAATACCTTTAACCCCAACTAACCTGCCTAAAAACAGAATCATCAACTCATCAGCCTTAATTCCGTATTTGGCACGGATCTTCTGAATACTCTCTTTAGAAATGTTAGCTGGATTGTATTTCTGCGGATCAACACCATTGTAACTAACTTGAATTTTCTCCTTAGGAAAACCAAGCCCAACCAACTCATCTTTCATAGCATAAGAAACAGTAACAACCAAATCCGCCATCTTTCCGGCACGCAACTCAATGTTACTCACAACACTAGAACCATTACCCAAAGTCCTACCCTTCTCAGTAGAATGAACATGAAAAGCCAATGGTAACCCAGATTCACGCTTAACTGTAATTCCACCCATAGCGGAAAGCCAATCATGAGCCACAACAACATCATACTTCATTCCCTCACGCTTAATGAGCTCATTAACAAGCTTAGCCGCTGAAAGATAATTATAAACCATCAACTTCCCAAACAAAATAATGCCTCTGCCCCATTTCCGAATGTCCTCAGCAATCACATCAGGCAACGAATCAGAAACATCAATATGCAAAGGCCGATGAATCTCTATACCACGCCAAATCTCACGAGTCGGCAAAGAACCCGCATCATCATTCATCGTAAAAACAGTCACATCATTATCACTCAAGACAAATTTCCTAGTTATCTCAGCACCATAAGTACCCAACCCACCCACAATCTTCGGCGGATACTCATAAACAAAAACAGCGATCTTCATGTCCCAAACGTCACCATTATCAATTTAGCATCGCAAACACAATACTAAAACTTTGCTCAAACAAAAAAAAGGCAACAACTTCAAAAACCCAAACCTCTAAGGAAAAGTTTGATTAGACCGTTCTACATACCACTGAGGTAGGTGCTCAAAACACTATGAGTTTATCACCAATCAAAATCGAAGTACTGGAAACCATGCTCTTAAGCAACAAACCACAAAAAGCCATGGAAATCGCCAAACAAACCAAAAGAGAATTCAACCCAGTAATGATGCACCTGTTAGGACTCATCAGAATGGGCAACGTAAGCGTACCCGAAAAAGGACTGTACGTCATAACAGAAAAAGGAAAAACCGTCCTCGGCATACAAAAAATCACCAAAGAAAAAGCCCAAACAATCCTCGCTTACATGCCACACGATAAAGCCTTCAACTTTTATGAAAGCATCGACAAACCCCTAAACATCCACGCCCACAGCCTACGAGACTTCGCAAACAAAATAATCAAAGTCGACCAAACCTCAATCCAATTCCACACACAACGCAACGACTTCGAAGCCTGGTTTAGAGGAATCGGCGACACAGAACTAACCAAAAAAATCAACATCCTCAAAAAAAGAAACACCTCAGGAGAAGACCTACGCAACCAACTCCACGACATGGTTGAACAACGCTACCTTACCTTAGCAGAACTTTCAGGTCAACCCATCCCACCCGAAGACCAACACGCGCACACTCACATCTAAAACTACAAAAATTTCTTTCTCTTCAAAATTTTAAAAACAAAAATGCCCAAAAAGGGGATTAGGTTATTTGGCTGTAGATCGGATGCCCCTTGAACTTCAGATGGGTAGATGACCACTCCAGGGTTCCGCTGGGAAGTCTAGTACAAATAGACTGAACAGTTGCCCCTCCAGAAGTAAAGCGAACACCATCAAGCATCTCACCTTTAGTTACGCCTGAAGCAGCAAAGATCATTTCATTGCCCTTTGCTAACTCGTTTTCAGTGTAGGTTTTCTCAACATCAACACCCGCAGCTTTAAGCCGCTCCATCCGGTGCGCGTCATCTTTTTTGTCTTTCCAAACCTTAACCAGCATAGTTCCACCAAGACACTTCACCGCTGTCGCCGCTATAGTTGCCTCCGCACCAGCACCTGCACCGATAAGCAAATCAACACCTGAATCAGGCAAACACGTAACAATAGAACCAGCAATGTCGCCATCGGTTATAAGAATAATTCTAACACCCATCTTCCGAAGCTTCGAAAGCAAAGTAGCGTGCCGTTCTCGTTCTAACATGATAACAGTAAAGTTCGACAACGGCAAATTCTTCAGCTTAGCTACAGTCTTAACTATTTCTTCAACAGACATTTCCAGATTAATTTTACCCCGGGCAATTCCGTTTGTTGCAACTTTGAAGTAGTAGCCATCGTCAGGAAGCACTTTTAAGCAACCGCGAGGAGCACAAGCCAAAGCACTAATGGCGTCTTTTTTGCCCTTGGATGTGGCAGTTGTTCCATCAACCTGATCAACTACGAATTCAACTTGAGGCCCATTACCAGTGCCAACTTTCTCTGCATAACTAAAGGCTGGCGCATTATCCTTTGGTCCTTCACAGCAAATCACTGCTCCATCAACTTCAGTCTGGTTCAATATTGCCCTCGAAAAATCCAACGCGGTTTGGTCAACTTTGTCAGGATCACCTTTTCCTATGTGAAGAGCAGCACCGACAGCTCCAGCGATGGTAATTCGAGTTAAAGACGGCGATAAAGATCTAAGAGAGGTCATTGTCGATTCACCTTAAGTTTAGATTCATTTAACCATAACTCCGTAAACTCACCATAATTCTGAGCAATCGCCTCAACTGCTTGTTTCCGATCGATTTTACCTGCCTTGAAGTCAGCCAACGGATCCCAAAAAATTGTTCGCCCAACAGCAAACCCAATAATACCAGGGATCTTAGCGCCAACTTTGAGCCATTCCTTCACTTTTTCCTTAGACTCACCACGCCCCAAAGTGATGACACCGACCTTTCGCCCCCCACTCTGAGCCTGAGCAACAACAGCCTTAGCAGATTCAGGTTTGTCAACGCCTTCAAGTTTCCAAATCACTGGTTCTACACCTGCATCCTGGATCTCTTTAAGACTATCAACCATCAATTTAGGACGCAACTCCACATCATATTTTTCCTTTGAACCGCCAAGCTCAGCCAGTTGAGCCTCCGAAGCTGGAACAATGAGCTCAAAAAGAAAAGTCCTATCATTTTTAACCAAATAATCGCTAAGTCTCTTTAATCTCTCAAGTTGCCTCTTATTCATGGCTACGTCATCATCAGGATTGTAACGAACCAGAACCTTCACAAAAGTGGGATCAAACTCCTCAATGTGCTTCGCAAAATCTTCTCCGTAATCAAAGTCAAATTCATTCTGACCAGATTTCTCAACGGGCATTGCAAACATTAAAGCATCCTTCTTTGCCTGCCGCAAAATATCAGCACCAAATTCTTCATCCACAAGCAAACCTGCAATTTCTTTAGGAACCTTATGTTTGGTGGCCAATCGGAAGCCTTCAAAAATTATTTTCTTGTAGTCTTCGATCTGCCGCTTCTCATCAACGGTGGGTTGACGACCTTTTATGCCGAACATTTTTGCAAGAAAAGACGAACGATGGTCAAAAGCCAAAATAAGTAACTCTTTTCGCGACCAATCAATCACACAAGTCACCGTGATTGTATTTTGCATCCATCTCTAATAAATCAGTATTGCTTTAAAACAGCAGAAAAAATGTTACAAAAAATCCGCGGCAACTTGAGTCTTAGACACCATAGTAGCAGAGAAACCATGAAATAATAAAACAAGCATATCAGACTATGCTGAGGCGCCAACATGACTGAAAACCGAGTCGTCACCGTTAAACTACCCGAAGATGTCTACCTAGAAATGGCTCTGCGCATTCCAGAAGGAGACCGCAGCCACTTCATAAGAGAAGCCATATCCGAAAAACTACAGAAAACCCCCAAAGCCGACAAACTCTTAGCCCTAGAAGAACGCATGAACAAAATCGAACAGGAATTTGGCCAAATAAGAAAATACCTCGCAGACCTAGAAATCCTAACCTTTCAACACGGCAAAATCAACCCCCACCAATACTGCATCGACGAGTTAGACCACAAAATAATGGAGTACCTTCTCCACTACAAATCTGCAACCACCCCCGAAATAGCACAGTACGTCAAAACCAACCGATGGCTCATCCTAAATAGACTAAGAAAAATCCAGAAAATAAGCAAAAAACAAATCGGCAAACCCATCGTCGAATACTATGCAGGAGAAAAATCTGGAAAGAAAAAAGCTTGGTGGATTGACGAGGAACTAATCCAAGAATAAGTTAGCTTTAAATCCACAAGCATGTTTGTAGCAACTGTGGGCTCGTAGTCTAGCACGGATTAAGGCATCGGCCTCCGGAGCCGAGAATCCTGGGTTCAAATCCCAGCGGGCCCGCCAACTTAACAATTTAGCGTTATGTTTTCCATTGCTTTAAAGCTGAGGCCAGCTCTGGATGGTTCTTAGCATATTCTTCTAGTGGTTTACCGTCCAATGTAGCGTCTACTGCTTGCCGCATGGCTTTAGCGCCGCTAACCGTACCGTCAGGGTGACCATGAATGCCACCACCGGCTTGCAAAATCACGTCGTTACCAAAAATTTTTAAAAGGTCAGGAACAAGACCCGGATACAAACCGCCAGAAGCAACAGGCATAACAGTCTTCAAGCCGCATAACTCAGACTTGCAGGCAGCAATATTATCTATGACCTCCATTTTAGTCTCAGACATTTTGCCCACAACAGTTCCAACATGAAGTTGGTCCACACCAATAATTCTCGCCACTGTGGCAATTGGTTTCATGGCAATTCCATGCAAGGGATTTTTGGTGAAAGCCGCATGCCCAGCACGATGAGCATGAATAACTAATTTGAAATTTTGGTCGCGAAGAGTTTGAAGCGCAGACCATCCAACCGTGAGTATATCAACCATAATGTATTCGCCGCCTTGAGAAATAACTGATTCTGCACGTTTAAGCATAACATCGGTTTCGGCTGTGATGTTAACCATGTAGACTTTGCGTTCACCCGTCGCCGCTTGAGCTTTATCACGACTCTCAAGCGTCGCCGTTAACCGAGCCTCAAACGGGTTAAAACTTTGGCTACTTAGATTCTCATCATCCTTCACCACATCGCAACCGCCCAACCAAGCCTCGTAGGCAACTTTGGCATGGTCCTTCGTGTTTAACCCGAGTTTAGGCTTAACAATAGTGCCCACAAGCGGGCGACAGGGCACTTTGAGAAGCTTACGGATACCTTCAATGCCAAAAGCAGGACCCTTAAAACTGTCCAAGAGATTTTTTGGCATTTGAATGTCAATCAAACGCAGATTTTTTAATGCTTTAAGCCCAAAAACATTCCCCGCTACACTACTGAGGATATTTGGCATGTTAGAAGGCTCAAAAAGCTCAATCGGATAAGCGATCTTGATGATGTTGCCTTTTACGCTAAAAACGTGAGCAGCAAGACGCTCCATATAAGGTTGCTCTGTAGTAAGTTCGGTCCATGTACCAATAGAACTTTCCGCTGCAACGCCGCCCGCTGCTTCTTTGAGGCTAATTCCTTCAGGCTCCACATGGAAAACACAGACTAATTCGTTTTCTTTGGGCGTGTAATTCGTATTCACAAAATCAAGATACTTCAAAGCAATGTCCTCGCTTGCTAGTGTCACTTTGTTT
>CAYPSV010000026.1:0-23766 GCA_964413605.1 uncultured Candidatus Bathyarchaeia archaeon
AAGCGATTACGTGTTTTTTGGATAATTGTTCTTGTGCGTAAAAAAAATAACAAACATAAAAATTCTAAATATTACGATTATGATTAAATATTTTTTTATCAAATGAAATAAACAACAATCAAAATCTAGGATTAATGGTGATGTTGAAAGAACAATTACTTAGTGTTTTTCAATCCCAGAAAATCGAATATTAAAATCACTATGTCTCGTTCTGAAATACATTCAAGTTTTTGAACAGAATTCCTGGTTGAAGATCCAAGAAGAAAAACACGTCACTTGGAAACTTTATTTCTATTTTTTGCTAGAAAATACCGATATAAGTAATTGGGCATGAAGGTTGCGGATTTTAATGCTAAAGACTGCTTGGTTTTTTGGGTTATAAAGAAAAGGGAGAGGGGGATTTTTGTTGTTTTTTGTTTTATGTTTAGACGTATGCGTTTACGTTGGTCTCTTTGTAGTACATTGCTTGTGATGTGAACACTGTGAATGCGACTGTTAGGCCGATGTCGTTGATGGTTATGCTGTCTGGTGAGTCAACGTAGATGACCATTGTTTCGCCCGATGGCAAGACAAGGTTCATTGTGGTTGCTGATAATGTGCCTGTGAATCCTGTAATAGCGCCGCCATCTGCCAGCTCTGCGGCTGCAATGTGTGGAAGGTCAGAAGCTATGGCAGTTTCTCCTGTTGCTATGAGGTAGTATACGTCTGTCCATGCGCTTGTTTGGCCTCGGACTGCTAATTTGTTGATAACGACGTCTCGTCCGCCGGTGTTAGTTATCATAATTGCACCTTGGACTAAACCGCCATCGTCAACCCAGATGTGTTGGCTTGTGAGTTGAAGACTTTCTTCTTGTACTCTTGTGCTGGTTACGTTGATTGCGAAGTAGCTTACGACTCCTGCGAGTAGCACTGAAACGACTAGGATGATCAGTGTTGTTACGACTGTACTTAGAGCCATACGGTTTCTTAGTATGTTTCTCATTTGTTTTTTGTTCTCCTGAGAAGCGATTACGTGTTTTTTGGATAATTGTTCTTGTGCGTAAAAAAAATAACAAACGTGGAAAATGATAAAAAGGGAAAAAAGATTGCCACGATTAGACTAACTTTTAGGTTCCAGTGATTGCCTGAATGTTGGTTTCACTGTAGTAAACTGCGTTGGCTGTGTGAAGAGCTATGCTGACTGTTAATCCAATATCAGTGATACCGATGCTGTCGGGGCTGTTGACGTAGATAACCATTGTTGATCCTGAAGGGAGAACTAGATTTCTTGCTGCCTCAGTTGCAGTGGCTGCTAATCCTAAGTCGCTGGCTGACGTGATTGGAGCTGGTATGTATTGTAAGTCGACAGTGAGATCATCCGATTCCGGGTCTGCCACTTCATAGAACACACTTGTCCATTCACTTGTTTGTCCTCGAGTAGAAACTTTACTAATTACAACATCCCGTCCACCGTTATTTGTTACCATTACTGATGCTTCTGCAACACCTTCTGAATTTACCCACACATGCTGTTTGGATACGTAGAGGCTTTCTTCTTGAACTCTTGTGCTGACAAGATTAGTTGCATAATAGGCAACTACGCTTGCTAGTAGGACTGATACTACTAGAATTATGAGTGTGGTGATTACTGTGCTTAGTGCCCGTCGGTTTTTTAGTATTCGGATCATTTAGTGTTTTTCACCTGTAGCAAAAATTACACACAATTACATTTATATATATTACGTATTACGATTCAATACTAATGGTTAGCTGCTACAAAGAAAGCAAGACAATACTTGATGTTAACATGCGTTATTATCCTAAATTCAACAAAATGTTCTCAAATAACTATCTCTATCAATCAACACTAACGAAACCATATAGTTTGAAACTGAACCAAAAATCAAGATCAAGCATTCATAACGATTATCTTCAACTTTAAGCTCTTAAAAATCAAATTTCCAAGCTGGTTAGCAAAGCACATGAGAATTCAAATCCACACCAAAATTCTACCCGTAATTCTATTCGTAGCTTTGCTTCTGATCCCAACCTGTTTGTGTTTACAATTGACCTCCACTTACGACTACACAACCTATGTTCACACATTTGTAGATTCAAGCAACGGAAACATTACATATGTTGATAAGCCCTTTTTTCCAGTAATGATAAACAACAGTCAGATCCAAATCGGTGAAAACTGGACTGTTGTAGTTCCGCTCGAAGCTAACCATAATTACCACGTCTATTGCTATGGAGCATGGGTTAACACATCTTCTGCCGCGAAAACTGACTATGACATCTATGTTTATAATCCCCAAGGAAACTTGGAGAGTTTGCACACTGAAGCTGCAGGTTTTCCGGAGCATTTGGGAACAACTACAGATGATCCTCTTTTTACGCCAAAGTTTTCTGGCAACTACTCATTTGTAATAAAGAATGATTTGAGAGAAAGTGAAGGAAGCGAACAAGCAACTTTTATGGTCATAGAAAACCTCGAAACAGACATTTGGCACACCGTTCAAATCGAAGGCAAAGACAGCAGTGGCTTGCCACGTTTTCACACCTCTTGGGCATATGAACTTCTGTCAAATGCCAGCTACCTTGAGCTCTACGCTAAAGTTCCCAATACCTTAGACATGTACGAAGCTAGGTTATACTTGATGAATGATGCCAAATCTCTCAACATAAATTCTTACCCTCTTCCATGGGAACAAGGACTATACGCTAACGTTACCAGTAAGATCGGGGGCTACAATTTTGAGAGCGAAGGATCAAGAGGAGTCGCCTATGCAAGCTGTGAATACTTAGGTCAACCCATGTTTCTAAACTACTCAACGGCAAACAAATTTACTAACCTCTACCATTTAGTGCTAATTGGAGAGGGAGGCTCTGGAGAAATCGAATTCATGCTAAAGACAACATTCGGGAATGAATCACTCTTGCCTGTGGCAGCTCCCAAAAGAGCCTTCGCCGGGAATGAAACCGAAGTTTCTTACTCATCCATATCTAACAGTCTTGAACGTGCAAGCTGTTTCTACACTGCAAACAATTGGACCGACCAAAGCAGCATCAGCATGTCAATTGACAACAATACTTGCAGTACGACAATACCCGGTCAAGAGGCAGGGTCAATTGTACAATATAGAATAGAGGCTGCAGATTCTCTACGAAATATTTTACAGACATCTGGAAATTACACTGTAAAGATGCAATCAACCATAAATTACGGAATAATTAGCGAAAATATACGATTCGGTGAGAATATAACTGTGAATGGTGTTCTAAGCCCAGTTACTAATGCCTCGATTGTTAGATTAGATATCTTGGGGGCGAATTTTAACAAAACTCTAAGCTGTGCGATAGCTTCGAATGGGACTTTTGAAGCGACTTTTAAGCCTCCTAATTCAGGTAACTACTCTATTACTGTGACCTCGTTGGAGACACCAGTTGCTTTCGGGGTTGATGGTCCCGAATTTATTTTTTCAGTTGCAGAGCAGCCATTGTATCTTAAGTATTCTATTCCGATAATTGGGGTTATAGTGGCTTCTTCAGTCGTTGGGGGATTATTGTATTTTTTTAAGTTTAGAGAACGGTAGATTAGTATCGGTCTGACATCTTCTCAATAGCGAATAGCAATACATAATACTTTAATACATTCAAAACCACATTTTTCACAAATAGCCACAGCTATTTAAAACCAAGAGAAGAGCTCATTGTGGCACAAATTAAACGCAAATAACAAAATCAACTGATTAAACATTGTAGAGATCAGTCTCTATAAAGAAAGATGAGGGGGTTCAGTTGACTTTGTACATGCAGCTAAAGCCACATGAGCTTCTTCAATGAAAAATCCTACACAGAATTTTCAGAGTCTGTTATTTTTTGGATAGACAAATATTATTATCCAATGTTTCTGGAAATATAGTTAAAACACTAACATCTCACAAGGGGATTTACTATGGGAACCGAAATACGCCAATTCACAACAATCAAAGATATAGTAGATTATGCCTCAAATCAAATTTCACAAAACAAAGCATTATTCGAAGACTATAGCCAATGGCTCGGAACCCTTCTAAGAGACTTTGAAAAAGATCATAAAGACGAAGAATGGTATAAAAAGACAGCGATAATTCAAAAAAACCTTAAAAGCCAGTCAAAACAACCTCCAAAGTCCTCTAATGACAAGAAAACAAAAGGAAAAAAAGGAAAGGGCGAGGCTGAATCATGCTGGGTCTACTCCGGGGAGCTGCAAATATCCTTTGCCGACGAAGCACAGACTCAAATACTTTTTGAAGCAATTGAAAAAATTAAAGCTAAAATTCAGGAGTTCGACAAGTTCAAAATCGCAATTCAGCAGCTTTCACGTTTAGGTCTTGGAACATCAGTGACTTATTTAATCTACATTGAAGACGATAGCCCCAAGAAGATCGTTCTCAAATCTAGAGGGAACACAAAAGGTGAAGAGAGTTTCAATTTTGCAGCAGAGTTTTCTGTTCCGGCTTTCGCAGATCAGTAAGCAAAGACTGCAAATAGAACACAACTTTTTCATATAACAGTTATATATCAAAATCACAAGATGTGTAGGAGAGGAATCAGCGGTAAACCCACAATATTCTGTTTCAGGAGTAATGGTTTCGATTAATCTCAATAGTTTACAAGCTGAACGTACAGGAGAATACACAACAAAAGACGAGCTTTTTTTTGATGTTAACGCAAAGCTAGAAGAACAAAAAAGAGAAAACAGCCAAGTTACGCTAAGTTTCAATTTAGCAATTTCAACAAAGCCAAACGTAGTTAAATATAACACCGCTGGGTTAGTCACTTTAGCAGGAAAACCAGAGGACATAAAGAAGAAATTAGAGGTAAACCCAAAAACACGCATTCCTCAAATTCTCTTCACAATCTATCAACACGTTTTCAATTCAATCTTTATTCTATCTTCCAACCTCAACACACCGTATCCTCCTCCAGATCTTCTTCATCCAATGGCTGAAAAGATTCAAATATTGTCAGGCAACAATCAAGCTTCAGCAACGGATGAAAAGTCCAAAGTAAAGAGCTCTGAAGAGGTTCCTGCGGCAGCCGAGAATAAACCCAAACAGTAATCGCCTAGTCAGATAGTCAGGCAATAATTTCGGGACTGCCCTTCTTTTCTTAAATGTTCGATTTATTTCTTTTTTCATTATATCCTGAAATTGGTAATAATTGTTAAATAATTTCTTTGCCTCGACTTCAAAAGAGAAAGGAGTAACAATATGGAGGCAACAGTTGCAGCTTTATTATTAGTAACAGCCAGTGTAGTCCTTGCTTGCGTAGTTATTGGTTATACAGTGAACTTAGCTCAAACTACGATGTCTTCCAATGATTTTGCTCAGAACCTTACACCGCTTCAGAGTTATATCAACAATATGCTCAATCAAACCAATAGCGCTCTAGATGGAGCGCTGGAACCGACGCCTATTCCTGAAATTCCATAATTTTCTCTTTTATTGTTCTCGTATTGTTTATTTTAGATAATGTTTTTTGATTCACAACATCTAATATTGAGAAAAACCAATTGTTCAAACGAACGTCAATGTCAACCACTACCATTGAAGATACTGGAGCAACTATTGAGCTCTCACGATTCGATGCTGAAAGCGCAACAGAACAAACAATCGATTTCCTAAAAAGACTCGGTTATAAAGGAAATTGGCTACCTCTGAAAGTGTCTTTGGAAGATGAAGTATATGTGGTTGAGATGAGCTTTAAAAACAAAACTGCTAAAGTTCAAATTAACATGTCAACAAAAGAGATCAAGGAATACGAGTTCCAAGATATTGATGCCCAGTCAAAATCACCACTAAAATCTAAAGCTTTGCTCTTCGTGATTACAATTGCAGGTATTGCCGTGG
Organism: uncultured Candidatus Bathyarchaeia archaeon; assembly: GCA_964413605.1. Lineage (GTDB taxonomy): Archaea > Thermoproteota > Bathyarchaeia > Bathyarchaeales > Bathycorpusculaceae > Bathycorpusculum. The sequence goes on from CAYPSV010000026.1 coordinate 5,877, forward strand.
TCGCGTCGAAACTACTGGGTGTTTTCTAAGTTTCTGTCTTCAATTAAGTTTAACTGTCTGCCTCATCCCAAAGATCAATGATTCGTCTTCTCTTAACTTCTTCTTTCATTGCCTGAATTTCTCCGAGAATAGATATTGCTTTTTTGAACGCTTCGCTATACTTTACTATAGTTTCTTGCATTGTTTCTGACCAATCTAGCGAATGGGGAAAATAAGGGTGGAAATGTGCCTTTTGATCTTGTTCCGCATAGAACCAAAATTCTTGGTAAGGCTTAAACGATATTGATGTTGCGATATTGTATCCAAACTCTTCAAGAATAACTCCTAGTTCTCCAAGAGCAAAACGAACCGCTTTATCAACACCTTCTGGGTATTTGCTGCCAACCTGGTTGTTGCCAAGAAGATCATACTGAGAAATGGATGCATGTGGATCCGGGTTTTCATGCCACCAAATATTCTTTTCAGATAGTGCTTTTCCGACAAAAATGTTTGCTTGTTTTTCAAGTGTTTTTACCTTTTTCTTGAGGTCTGCCAGCTTGTCCATGCTTAAGCTTAATGTGATGTCTGAGTACTTTGTGACGTATTTTTTGGAGGTCTGCTCGTACCACTCAGCAACGAAAAAAATTGTTTCATTAATAAAACTAAGTTTTATCTCCTCCATGACTTTGTAGAGGGCGAGCAGTTCTTTTTCTTTTGTCTTAATGATATTTTCTAGTGTTTCAGTCATAGCATGAATCCCTTATTGTTTGAAACATAAAGTCTGTTTTGGCAACTTCAAAGGTTATAGTTTGAGCTTATTTAAGACCTTGCAGTTTAGTTTTAATTGGATGATTGTATGTTTGAGTAGCTATTTTTACATTATGAATCATAAATTTACGTGCTCTATCGTATTCTGCTATTTACTGAAGCCACTTAACTGTTATTATCTTGTTTTAGGATTCAAAAACATGACAGATTGCTTGTTTTCTCAAAAGAAAAAATTGACATCAAGAATCTTTTGATTATGCTGTGGGTACTTCTTAAATCAAAGAATTTACAAAAAATAAAGAAAGATATTATAGTATCAAATGTTGTTGATTGTAACGTCTCTTACTCGAGCTTCAATAAATTCAGCTACCTTTTCCTCACTGAAGCTTCTTTCTTCTTCTTGGGCGCGCAACTGTTCTTTTACGATTTGAAGGAGTTTTTCTATGTCAACAGGTTTAAGTAAGTATGCATCTGCGTTTTTGTTAATTGCCGTGACAGCATTTTGAATCGTTGGGTATCCGGTTACCATTATTTTTCGGGTTCTCGGCACATATTCTTTCAGAAGTTGTAGGAGTTCAACACCTTCCATGTCGGGAAGTCGAATGTCTAAAAGCGCCAAATTGTACATTTTCTCTTTACTCATCCGTATTGCTTCTTTTCCATTAGATGCCAAATCAACACTGTAGTTCTCTTCTTCAAGTATAGCCTTCATTGTTTTCCTAATGTTTTCGTCGTCATCAACAATTAAGATTTTAGCTTTTTCTGCCAAATCAAGTCACCTCCAAAATCGTTTTAGTTTCAATAGGCAATGTAATTGCAAAAGTTGTGCCTTCTCCTTTGACTGTACTTACCGCTATTTTCCCTTCATGAGCATCTACAATTCTTTTGCAAATGGCCAAGCCAAAACCCATACCCTGCGCCTTTGTAGTGAACAAAGGTAAGAAGAGTTTTGGCAACACATCGTCTGAAATACCAAGTCCAGTATCAGAGAAAGAAAGCTCTAATGAGCCATTTTTTATCTTACTTTTTATTGAAATCTCTCCTCCTTCAGGCATTGCATCAATCGAATTCTTGATTAAATTTATAATGACACGTTGGATCTTTTCGGAGTCAACCTTCACAATGTAGAAAGCGTCATAGAGCTGATTGATCTTCACCTTATCCGAAACTCTCATCATCGATAGAGCATCCCTAAATAACTCACCTAGAGATATGCTCTCTTTCACTAAGATCAGTTCCTTAGAATACTCCAGAAGGTCATTGATGATCTTGTTTGAATGATTAACACATTTGTCGATGATATCCAACATTTCTTTTGAACAACTTGTTTGACACGCATTCTTTTTATGCAGATAATAAGCTGCATTCTTAATTCCTGATAAAGGATTTCTTAAATCATGACCTATCATTCCAGCTAATTCGCCAATAGCCGCTAGCCTTTCAGACTTGACTAGTTGTTTTTGAGCCTCTCTTAACTGCTTTGTTTTTTGTTCAACAATATCCTCAAGGTTTTTGGAATATTTTTCTAACTTATTTTCCATCTCTTTTCGAACTGTTATATCAGCAACCAAAGCAAGAGTACCCGAAAAATTGCCATTATCGTCGGCAATTTGTGAGGCAGCAATAGTGGCGTAGATTGGTGTGCCATCTTTTCGGATAAATTCGTACTCAAAATTTCCATCTACACCTCGAGTATATTTTCCCAAAAATTCTTTAGCCAAATGAACTACTTTGTGGTCAATGAAAGTGAACAAGCTTTTTCCAAGCATTTCGCTCTGACTATACCCTAGCATCTCTGCCATTCTCGGATTAACAAAAGAAGTGACAAAATCCGTATTAAGCACCCAAACTCCTTCTTGAGCGAGTTCAACTAACTGCCGGTACTGTGCCTCACTTTCCATCAATGATTTCTGAACCGCTCTAATTTCACTTATATCATGAAAAATACAATGGAGAAAACTCTTTCCAGTCAATTTTATTACTCTAGCTGTAACAATTATATTTTTGTGGTCTCCATTTTTTGCGCAATATTCTGCTTCAAACTCACCTCCACCTTCTTTCAAAAGTCGAGATAATTGCAGCTTAACCTCACTCTCAACACCATCAATTTCGATATCTGAAAGAGCTAGTTTTTCAAATTCATCCCTGATGTATCCAAATTGCCTGTGCGCAAAATCATTAAATTCTACAAAAGAGCCGTTCTCTGGATCAACTAGCAACACGCCAATTGGTGCTTGATTAAATAAAGTATGATAACGCTGCTCAGCATCTCTTAATAATTGCTCCGCTTTCTTTCTTTCAGTAATATCTTTTACCACACCAACAGCGTTCCATTTATCTCCCAACTTTATTGGAGAAAGCGACAACTCTGCGGGGAATTCGCGTCCTTCTTTGCGGCGTCCCACTAGTTGGACACTACCATATGTAAAATAGCCAGCCCCTGTTTCAGCAAAAACCTCCATACTTGCTTTTATGCGTTCTTTGGCTTCTTTGCACATATCCTTAGGGATAACAAGTGAATGAATCTCTTTTCCAATTGTCTCTTTGCTGGTGTACCCAAAAATTTTTTCAGCAGACAGATTCCAATAATTAATTTTGCCTTTGTCATCTACAAAAATTATGGCATCCTTTGAGGAATCAGTAATTGCACGAAATATATCGTTGCATTCATGCGAATATTCGTTATTCAAGCAGTGTCCTTCCAAAATAGTCGTCTTGCATTTTTGCCTCATTGTGGTATGATTGAAGATTAATAGATTGAAAATAATAGATTGCGAATTTACGATTCAGCTTACTAATTCTGTTCAACTTGTTGCCTGTCCTGCAATTTTGCCTTTTATTCTGTTCAGAATTGAAGAAATTTTTTCTTGTTTTTGTATACTTTTTTATGAAGATACACCAAACCTACGTAAATGTTCCAATTTTTTGTTTTCTTTTTTCATTGTTTGTAAACATGTAGAATTATAGCTTGACTCGGCAGCCTTTTTTAGCATCAGCATAGTTTTTTCGCATATTGGCGACATATTCTGTGAATGATAAATCTGTTACAAACCATCTGGAGCATGGTCCGTTGGTCTCAGGCCAGTAAACTTCAATTTTGATTTTTGAATTCAGGTTCATCATAAACTTAATTTCCAGTGGAGTTGCCCCTAGACCAAAAATTTTATGTATAATGTCTGAAAAATCAAGGATCTCGGTTGGTATTTCGCTTTTCCTTATCCCGAAATCATTCTGCAGATGTTGATATATTGATTTTTTTACGGTCTCTCCTAATGATGCTAATGCTTCATCTATGGATTCAAGAAGTAATCTATCAAATTCTTCAGATTTCGGTTCATTACAACTCGCTGATTGTTCTGTTCTTTTTTCTTCTTCACGCCTTGTGGAAAATGTTCTATTGTATGGAAAGTTGACCTTTTTTTGGGTGCATTCATCGAACTCGTTCATTGTATCTAGAGCTAAAAACACTCTATCGCGTTCTTGGTTGTTCATCTTTACTCTAGATTTTGCCATTTGTACACCTGTTTGCTTGTTTACTTTGTTTATTTTCTACATAAGCACTATGAATCCATAGTCACTATTGGCGATTCAACAATTATCTCGCGTATCTTGTATATAAATATATAATATATGGAATTATGTCTTTTGAAAGATAAATAACCAAAATGAAATTTGCCCCCATAATTTAGCTAAAAAGAAAATTTGTCTTTTGGAGCAAAAGCAACTTATGCCTAAAATTCCTCTCAACACTGAGAATTTAGAATTAGCAGTCTGACTGAATAGAAACTTTCAGCGATTTGTATTGTGTGCACTCTTGTTCGAATTTTGATTTTTTGAAGTTTATTGCTATTGGCAATCCTTAATTATTCTTGGATTTTTGGTGCATACATTCAATTATTTTCAAGCAAACCAAGCATTCATCAGGTATTTGGTCGTGTTTCTCTTCACCTAAGTAACCTATATGATATTTGCATTCTGATTTGTTTTCGTTATTTTGATTAAAGCTATCAACATTTATTTCTTGATTTGATACTTTGTTTTCGTCTTCTGAACTTTCAAAATATTGTTTTTCTTCAAGTTCTGATTCAGAATCTTTTTTTTCTATTTGTGCTTCATTCTCAATTTCATCTGAGGATAATTCCGTTAGGCAATAAGGGCATGCATTATAGGTTTTTCTAGAGTCTCTTTCTATGTTTTGTGTAGAAAGTGGTTTTGTGAAAGCTCTCCCGCAATCTTTGTTTGGGCAAATTAAAGATGACTCTTCACTCGTTTTTATTCACCTCATCATGATTTCTGTATGAGATTAATTTGACTCTATGCAAATAATATCGTAAATCTTCAATATTAATATTTGCTATTATGTGGGTTGAACAAAAAAGATAACGGATTACAAAACAAGTCTCAAAATTACTATCCAAACAATACTTTGATCTCTTAAGATCTTCATAGAATTAAGACGGTCAACATCAACACCTGTTTAAAGTTAATGAACTTGCAGAAACAGAGACAAACACCAATGAAACTAACTTCAAAAAAGGTATTCCATTCAGAGGGCAAAAAAGAATATTTATAAAGAATTTATTTTCTTGCTTATTTTAATTTTGTCAATCCGTGTTTAGTCTTGTCCCAATAGAAAGGATTTATAATCAGTTGAATTAAACCTCTCCAACTAGCTATACTTAAGAGCGCCCAATATAGAGGCATCACCAAGGCATAAGGAATCAACCGATTTTTTTCAGTTTCATACAAGACATAGTGTATATTGCTAAATAGGAAAGATTTCCAATCAAAAGATTAGTCATGCATATCAACTGAAGTATGCTTGACGAAAGAAAACTAAAATGTGCAGGAACTAAAAAGGCAACAGCAGTAAAAATCCACAGAAGGGGATTTATTACAGGCATAAAAACTCCCGCTCCGAAAGTCAGTTGTAACTTCGCAAATTTTGCGAGCCCTAAATCTTTTAAAAGACCTGCTGGATTACGCATGTGAACAAGATAAGTTTGAAGGTGTCCTTTGTACCATCTTGACCTCTGCTTAACCCAACTTCTGATGGATTTTGTTGCTTCCTCGTACGTGTATGAATCAATTATTTCAGTTTTTAGTTTCTGACGAGCTAACCTTATCCCAATATCAGCGTCTTCCGTAACGTTGTATGGATCCCATCTGCCAAGAGCGTCTAAACATTCTTTTCGAAAATGGTTGCTTGTCCCGCCTAAGGGAATTGGGGCTTCTATCCAATCAAGCCCCTGCAAATAGAACTCAAACCAATTCGCATATTCTATCGAGAACCATTTTGTAAGGATGTTTTCGTCTGCGTTATAGAAGTTGAGTTTAGACTGCAAACACGCAACATCTTTACTTGAATTAAGAAAAACTGTTGCTGCTTTTCTCAGCTGATCTGGGTTTGGGTCATCTTCGGCGTCATAGATTACACATAATTTTCCTTTTGATCTCAACAGGCCATAGTTGCACGCTCTAGGTTTTGTTGTTATTTTGGCAGCGGGTACAATTATTGGATCAAAACATTTTAAAAAATCAATATATTCTTTCTTTGGAATACCTTCTACAAATTTCTTAGCGGAGCCAAATAAGCCTAGAAGTTTTGCTTCAGCTATTGTCTCCTCGTCCTTTTCTTCCATCAAGATTTTAATATCCAACTTTTCCTTTGGGTAGTTTATGCGATAAATATTTCTTAAAATTTGAGCAAGCACTTCAGCTTCATGAAAAACTGGGATCAAAATTGTGTAAGTTGGGAGATCTTTATCTGAAACCCGCCCATCTGAAATGCTTGTTGACGTTCTTGCTCCTCGAAATCCCCTAAAAGATACGTAAATTTTAACTGGGTTAACTATAAAATAGACAAAACTGACAAAAGAAAATAAAACGATTAAAGTAATTAAAGGACTTATGACGCTGCCTACGATTATTGTCGAGATTGCAGCAATTATAAGGTATTTTTGCTTTGGATACACAACTCTATATGCAGATTGATCTGGAGAACGATTGTATAAATCAAGCATTGCTTTATCTTTGTGGATTTTGTTATAAATTTTGTCTATTGCCCATTCAATCGATTTGGTTGAAGCAACGTTAAGATTAATTATTCGAGTTCCAAACAAGTATTTTGCTGCTACTAAAACTCTAGGATCTAATGGGTTGTCTACAGCTAATTCTATGTTTGTGCCTTTGATAGATATAGGAATAATTTTGTATTTTACTATGATTGGGTAAGGTAAGATAGTCAATAATTCCGAATTTTTCTTTTCTTGATACAGCTCTCTAATCCTTTGATGTTTAATATATGGCAATTCCATTTTGGATGCTAGATCTTTAAAGAATGTGTGAGGCAAGTTTGTTTTTGCTTTCCTTAACACCGAGATTATGTCTTCTATGTTTGTTTCGGTTTTTTCAATGAAACTGGTTCTGACTTTGTGGCGTCTGAGGAGTTGAATTAGCGATTCTCTATCTAGATTTTTTTTGGTTGAGGTATCAATTATTGCGGCATAAGCCGGAACTTCGGAAGTTAAGTGTTGTTCCATTTTTCGCTCTCGCTTGAATGTGTCTAACACAAATACTTTATTATATCGTGTTACTTGCTATAGTATAAACACTTAAAAACTTTGTTTAGTTTTAAATAGGAAATTAAATGACGATAAGTCATCAATGTCTTCTTTTTATCGTTCCCAAAATAGAACGATTCAAATCAGAATGAATAGTTAAAATAGCCCTGCCGTGATAGGCAAATTGACAAAGTTAAATAGTTATGAAATTATGGGCTTTCCATCAAATTATGCATCTGATTTAGTCTTAAATTCTCTAAGTCGGACTTCAGGTTTATTGTAAGAAATCGAGGGGCCGTCTTTCCATAATGAATCGTAGGTTTTGAGAAACTCTTCACTTGATAGTCTTTTCTTTTCTTCTATCTTCAATACAATTTTTAATTTTTCCGGCTCGTTTATGACTTGATTCTTGCCTTTTATTGAGTCAATAAATCTCGCTTTGCTCATTAATAGACGCCTCTTTTGAATAACCGGTGTCTCTTTGGTTTGCTTTTCGGCATTGGAATTTCCATGCCATAGCTTTTTTCTAACGCTTTCCGGCATCTTTCTGCAAGCTTCTCTTGACTATTAGCCTTCATATCTCCTTTCAGCATAAAGTTCATCCAGTAAATTCAATTTGAGGTTGTTGAAATAAAAGCGATATTTCTTTGAAGAATTATTTGATTTAGATAATTATTACTTAGAATAGAATATATCCAAAACTAAGTATTCTCGAAGATTTTTAAGTCGGAAAAATCGACTACACCTCTTTGACCAGAGTTAGAACGAAAGACAAGCTGAGGAGTCAATATTCACTGAATATTTAGCTCTAATGGTTAGTTTTACCAATGTTTCTAAATATAGTCCACCCTTCATAGAAATACGACAAGCTCCCCCATCCTCATCCCATCCAACCTAACCCAGCATAGATTACAGACAAAAAAACACATCTCCCCTCCCAACAGCAACTGAAAAACATTCAGAACCAAAAAAGCAAACCTCCCCGCCACCAAAAGATTGGATGGGAACACTCAACAATAACCCATCCTCAAAGAAAAAAATTATGCCAAAACGAAGCAAAAATGTTGGATGGAACAACTCGAACTAGTTACAGAACAGACAAATAAAAAAGGGTGAAATTATTTTATACTGACCTTTCGTGTTTTCTTCGGTTGTTTTTTGGGCAGTATTACCTCGAGTACACCATCGTTTATCATAGCGTCTACATCATCAACTTTGATTTCTTCAGGTAAATCAACGTAACGATAGAAGGACTTGCAAGCTCTCTCTTTGCAAATATAATCCTGTTCTTTTTCGCTGTACTTCCAACCTGCCATCCCTGAAATTTCGACTCCGTCTTCAGCAACAGAAATTTCGATATCTTCTTTTTTAAAACCAGGCATTTCAGCTTTTAAGAGGAAGTCTTTTTCTCTATCTTCCAAGTCTACAGCTGGAACTCGAACTTCAGGTACCTGAGCAAGGATACTATCAACGTTTACTGGGAAAAGCAAGTTTTCAAAATCGGTTCTGAAACTTTCAAATGCATCATCGAAAGCTTGCCAGACATCTTGCTGACTCGCTGGCTTAATGGCGGTGGCTCTTTTTGTTTTTCTTTTTGGTTTAGGGGTTTTACTTTTTGAAATAGTTATGTCAGAAGGTTTGGATGAATCTTTTGTTGATTTCTTTTTTTCACTCATAAAAAATAGCACTCCTAATAAATTAGAATGTGTCAAGAACATTTATTTGTTTGCTCTTAAATTTATTTTTCGATTAAATAGTTAAACTGTTATAGTACTAAACTACGATTGATAGACAACTGAGGATTATCTTTGGCTTTGGACTGTTACCTTCCGGGAAAAATGATCATAATTGACGCCTCAGGATGGAGTGATCTTTTGTTAGGCGTTGTTATTTGTGCCATTAAGCCTCCGCGATCGATAGTGTTTGAACGCAGAATTTCAACTGAATATTTTCAACCCCCTAATTTCAAAAATAAAAAGTATCTGTCGGAGGCTGATCGGATTGCCGATGAGTTGGTGGGCGTCATGCAAGCAGATTCTGAAACTTGTTTTAAGGTCTGCTCAGAATACATTTTGTCTACTGTGGCTAGGCGCTTGCAGGACAAGGGGTTTAAGGTTGAAGAAGTCCAATCTACTGGTGATTTCCGAAAAACCGTTGAAGATGCTTATGTTCGTTGGTGTGTGGAGAAGGGTATGCCAAGGGACTTATTAGATGGTAAGCAGCGATTCTGGCATTTTGTTGAATGGGTCGGTGAGAATCCTCATGTTAGAGAAGGCTTGGTAAAAACTGGCTGGGCAAGTTGGGAGAGGAAATGGCGAACTGAAGTATACAAAGAGCATCTCAGTAAAAGAAAGGGCTCTTAATTTTTACTAGCAGCCTTTTGTTTTTCGTTCTTTGAAATAGACACTCTCTTATGTCGATTACTATGTTGTCTCTAAGTTATCCAACAACAGTTTATCGCAAACCAGTTACAGGGACAATAGTATGAAAAAGATTTGGTAAGATAGTAAAACAGATCTTTCCTTTTACTTTTCATAATTCAATTGTGAGTGTCTTAGATTCTGCAAAGAATACTCAATTGGCTTTATCCTGAAAATCATTAGCGCCCTTTTACACTTCGCATTTTCACATTGATGCTGTTCTTTTATTGCATTGATGTGAAAGCCTCTAGTAATTGGCGAAACTAAAGAGAAAGAGTCATGTATCCGGACTGGGGTTGAACTACAAGTATTTCGCAATAAAAAGGTCATACAACAATAGACAAACTTGAAATCTCATACAATAGTCAACTGTTGAGATAGAACAATTTTGCCGCCTCAGTCCATCCACAGGATTGAGATGGACTTTAACAAAAAGAGTGAGGCTAATTTTTTAGTTCTTCCTTGATTCTATTATTCCTCTACATTTGTCGGCAAATTCACAGTACTCTAAGCAAGCAGCAGTCTTGTCGGGACGCTTCCACTCCGCACCGCATTCAGGACACGTTGTCTTGTCCTCATCGCTCCAGATTTCTAAGTCACTTCCACAAACATGGCACTTAATGTATGAGGGTTTAGGCTGCAGCAGATCTCTCAACCCTGGGCAAGTTTGAGGGTTTTTTTCTTGAGGTTTACTATTAAAGCTCAACAATTTCACCTCCAATCTTTATCTCATACTCTTTAACTGGAATTTTCTTATCTGATAGTTCAAATGCCTTGTTTACCGCCCATTTCAAGCCAGTGCAACAAGGAACCTCCATATGAACAACGGTCACGGAAGCGATGTCATTATGTTTTAGGATTTCTGTTAGTTTCTGAGCATAAGCTCGGGCATCATCAAATTTTGGGCAACCAATGATAACTCTTTTCTTAGGCATGAATGTGTCATGAAAATTTTTAACGGCAAAAGGTGCGCAGTCAGCAGCTAACAACAGGTTTGCGTTATCGAAAAATGGAGCTTTAACTGGAACCAGATTCAATTTAACTGGCCACTGAGGTTTTTGGGGAGTTGAATTTTTTGGAACTTGAGTTAATTTCCCTGTGGTCGCCTTTGTTTTGAGGTATTGGTGCACTTCTTCTTGATCAAAGGCTTCTGCTTCGCGTTCTGTTATGGTTATTGCGCCTTGGGGGCACTCTCCTAGGCATGCTCCCAGCCCGTCGCAATAGGTGTCTTTGATTATTTTTGCTTTTCCGTTTACGATTTGTAGAGCGCCTTCTACACATTTAGGAATGCAGTTGCCGCATCCGTTGCAGAGGTCTTCGTTTATGTTTACAATTTTTCTTTTCATTTATTTTCCTCCTTTGAGACATTTCCCGTTTGTAGGGCAATATTTTTGTGCATGATTCTGAATTATGGAGAAGATGGGTAGGATGGTTTCTTGATTTAATGTATAAACATGTTTTTTGCCCATTTTTTCGCTTGTAACAAGGTTGCATTCGAGTAAGGGTTTGAGGTTGTGTGAGATCATGCTTTGTTCTTGATTAAGAGCGTTTGCAAGTTCGTTAACGCTCATTGGTCTTTGCATTAATTGTTCTATGGTGGCAAGTCTAGTTGGGTTTGCTAAGTTTGTGAAGAAGCGGTGGCATGTGTTGGTTAATCCTTTTTTCATATATTCACCTTACATGAATTATTTATCATATGAATAACTATTCATATAAATGTTTTCTATGCTTAGAACAAATTACTGGCACAAATGACAATCCGGTAGTTAGTTAGAATATTTAACTTCAGCTTATAATTTTCCGACCCGTGAAGGAAGACAGAATCGCTCAAATATTTTACCAACAAGAAGGGCTGCTGATAGCACAATTAATGCATCTGTGATAATGCATAACGACGACATCAGGCTCGGCCTGCAAACCGACTTCTTAGAATATGTTTTTTTAAGAAGTTAGGCTCAAAAAAATCGTCAAGAACAAAATAACTATTCCAAAATCATTCAATTATGCTAAAAACATCAATAATTAGCAAAGTCGCTTTGCGCCGACCGCTTCAGCTTCTATCTATTGGTAATTCCTGCGAATGTCTGATGTGACCTTCGTCAGATTCTATTCTAATCTTGAAATCCAAAACTTTGTCAAACATCACCTTTATCTTCTCTTCAACCTGGGTAGCAATTTGATCCGCTTCTCCAACCAACATATCACTCGAAACAACTATGTGCATATCTCCTGTAATGTAAGGTCCGAGTTTTCTTATGCGAATATTGTGAACATCCTTTATGCCCTTAATGCTTCTTGTTATTTCGCCAATTGTGCCAACTAAATCTCCGCAACTACAAGCGTCCACTAGCACCAAAGATGATTCTTTGAAAATTGAATATGCACCAACAAAAATAGCTCCGGCAATCAGAATTCCTGCGATTGAATCGGCATGTAATATACCTAAATATGTACTTGAAACAACTCCGATTAATACGGCAACTGATGAGAGCGCATCTAACACGCCACTTAACCCACCAACCAACAGCGCTGTTGAACCTATTTTTTTTGAGGCTCGGTTAATCCAAACAGATGCTAACAGAATAATCACTGCAGAAATGGCCGCAAATAAGATAGCGATCTCTGCATTGGCAACTGTTCTCTTCGTTACCCATGAGTCATAAGCTTGGAAAAGAACAAAACAGCCAAAAATGGACAAAACGAAGGCGGCGATTAGACTTCCCAAAGCTTCTACCCGATAGTAACCGAAATGAAAGGTACCATCGGGTGATCGTTCCGAGAGTTTTATGCCGACCCATACTACTAGGAATATTAATGAAGTGGCGATCGATTGAATTCCGTCAGCCAGCAACGCTACACTGGTGGCAAATGAAGCAACAACAACTTCTGCTACTCCTACAGCCAGAACTATTAAGAAAGCAACTTGGGCAATTATCGCTCCCTTTTTTATATCGTTTAGTGCCACTTGCTAAAAACCCTGTCCGTATCGTGATAATTCTGATCAGAGTTATTTAACTGCTCTTTTTTGCTTAGCCAATTTTTTTTATCTCCTAAGCATTTATCTCAAGAAGATAACGGCTCATTTTCAAACGAATTGAATCTGTCTTGTTAAAACTTAAGCTCCAAAACAGAAATTATTTCTACTCAGATAATTGCGGAATCAGATTAACAATCTTAACCCAATTATCTCCAACGTTCTTCCTAATTAGCAACTTTGCATTCCTGAAAACCGGTGGGGGCATCATAGTCATCCACCCTTTGACCACCATAACTTGGTCATTAAGACTGAGCAAGGGGAACAACCACTGAGCAAGATCTGGAAAACGTTCCGGTGGTATTTTGCTCGACATGATTTTTCCAACCGCTACTTGTTCGTCATCTGTCGTTTGTTCTCTTAGAATCGGATAAAGGTACAAATCTTCTTTATCTAAATGTATTCGCAGATGCGAATGCAACACAGCCGTTGCCCGAGCTGTTGCCAAAACATCGGGCTTTTTCCGGATCTCTTCCAAGGCTTCAACCATGCTATCGAGTTCGTGATGATCAAATAGGTATCCTGGTGAAGCAAAAGGTCTGAGTTTGTCGACGGCTGGAAAAACTGCTGCCTCCTCACCTTTAGCATGATAATCCAAGATTTCACCCAAAATATGTAGCCTATCAAATACTAAACCAATATCTCCGCTGAAACTCGCGATCTTCAAGGCACTTTCATCTATCTCAAAAATATCCTTTCTAAACGCGTTATGAAAACACTGAACTATATCGATTGGTCTAAACAAAAAAGAAAGCCTCCAACCGTAGTTGCACTCCAGAGTTATTAATTCTATCTGTTTGGGAAGAATTAGACTAAAAATCTCAATGAAGCATTAACAAATTTCCGACTCTAGAAAATCAATTCTGATCTAATTGTAGAAGCTGTTGAAGCTCTAAAACCACTTAAAGGAGAGAAGGGAAAAAATGCTAAAAACCGTTTGCATTGTAGTGGTTTTGAGAGCTTTTTGCAGCCTCAACTTTTTTGGCTTTCTATTTCTTGCTGTCACCTCTTTTGCTAAAAACTTCATTATTCAAAACAGTCTTTAAGCTATTTTTCAAAATTAACCCCAAATTTTGCCTTAATTTACCCCAAAAGAATCGAATATGTAATGGTTGATTTTTGTGTGTTACTGATTACAATAAGACTTTGAAAACACCCAAAGCGATTCCCAGGAAAGCTGTTGCTACTAAGACAATTGCAGTAAAAAGCGTGGGATACAGTTTGCTTGGCCTGATTCCGATTAATCTTCCAACTATTGCTAGCTGTATTGGTGAAAGAACCAAAACGCCCATTAATATTCCAACGCACCCGTACTTGTCAATGAGTTTTTGTCCCCTCCCAAGTCTTCTTTCAATCCAAACCCTGATCCCTTTTCTCCATTCCATCAATCTATCCATAGCAAATACAGCGACAAATATTGCAAGGAAATTTAAGATAATGGCTGTCGGAAAAACTAGTAAAGGATCATACCCAATTGCGACGCCGTATACGATACCCATCCCGCATTCCAACGTGACAGATAATACTATGAAAGCCAATAGCTCGTACAACTATGCATCCATCAGCTAAGAGCTTGCTACTTTACTAAATATTAATTTTTTGGATTTTAGGGAAAAATAGGTTTTTAAAAATTGGAATCATACACCTATTCGGATTGAATTTTTACTTACTTTTTTAGGTTAACATTGTCTGGCTCAACTTTGACGGTTACATTTGGTCCTTTTATTCCAGCCAACGGTGGAAGTATATGGGAAATGAATTGTTCTGCAGTGCATGCACGGATGGTTCCATTTCGACTATATTCTTTCCAACCATCTTGTTCTTTTCTGAACTTCTGCAACCATCTTTCTCTAAACATAATGTAAATCGTGCATTCAGAATTCTTCATGGAAATATAGTTGATTAAGAAATATAAGAAACTTTTACAAGCAAACCGAAAATGGGGACAAAAGCTATGTAGATTATTTACGCAAAAATAGTGTGGAAAAAATTCTTCCCATTAAGAGCAATTTTTGAATATTATTTTAGACAATGTAAATAGTGCTATTAATTGTAACTTGAAAGTGGTGATGGCATTCTTGACAGTCGAAAGCTTGAATTGTAAAGTTGTGGTCCTTCTTTTCTCGGGATGGTTTTTCGATACGTTTACCACAGCTGGGACAGTGAGCCATTTTACATCAGTTACACCTTAGATTTTTTTAGGATATGAATATTATGAACTCAGGATAAGTAAACCAAAAAAATGAACGCCGAACTCCAAATTTGGAATTGCTTAAACTAAATTCTTTGTCCTTGCCCTTTAAGAATATTGGTTTAATATCGACAAAAAAGTAAGAATTTTCCTCCTTTTGTTGTACTTTAGGCTTGAGGCGATGGAGGTGTTTTCTTTTTTAGAATTATTGCTGTTACTATTATGGCTGTCTCTCCATGATTTCATGTTAGAGCTAAACCGCGAATGGACAAAATTCAGAAACGGCACCCTCATAGGTCTTATTTCGTCTGGAGTGCTCTTCTTATTCGTTGTTTCACTAATCCTTAGAACCAGAAGTTTGAGTCTGGGATTGCTGGATTTCAGTCTTCTGTTAATTGCTGGTGCATTGCTGGGATACAGTATATACGCTATGCATTCACAGTACCGCTTTTTCAGTAGGTGGAAGCGCCGTGTCGGTTTGTTGATACAAATGGCAAGGTATATTTCGAAAATTGAAATATTCTCTAACTAAGAAACTCGCTTATATCTCCATTCGTGAAAAAGATACTAGCCGTGAATCTGCGAAGGCTTAAAATAATAACAACATAAAACTAATGAAAGGAGAATGCAAAAATTAAGAGTTCGCCAAGGTCGAGTACTAAAAATAGGTCTTTGCATAATTCTATGTCTATCCGTAGTCATCTACGTCCTAAATTGGGCTAATAATGTTCAAGCCAAATGGAAAACATCATCGTCGATCACGGAAAGTTGTCTTCCAACAGAGCATCCAAGTCCCACCACCAAACCACATAATCCTCCACCATGCCCAACAGCACATCCTACTCCAACAGCGTCTCCAACTCCTACTCCAACAGCGTCTCCAACTCCTACTCCAACAGCGTCTCCAACTCCTACTCCAACAGCGTCTCCAACTCCTACTCCAACAATAACACCTACCCCGTCACCAACTCAGTCCACGACGCCGTCTCCAACATTGACACCAAGTACAACTCCATCGCCGACCCCAACCCTAACTACCACCCCAACGCCCACACCTCCTCCAACATCATCGCCCTTACCAACACCAGGCTCCACACCCTCCCCAACACCGACGGAAACCGCTTCATCAACTCCAACCCCGATACCCAATCCTTCAAACACCTCACCAACACCAACCGAAAATCCAACAAATTCACCCACAGCTACGCCAACGACTTCTCCAACCCCAACACAACAGCCAACCCTAAGTCCCTCACCCAAACCAAATACATCAGACAATAATCCTCCATGGTGGGTATATTCAGCATTCCTATCCATCGCTGCGCTCGTTATAGCAAGTAGAAGACCCAAACACAAAGCAAGAACTCAAAACGTGGACGAATAAGAAAATGAAGGCAAAAACACAAATCCAGACTCTAAACCTTAAGCTAAACAAGAAATTCGGGAGAATTGAACCATAATGGGATTCATCCTAAAAGAAGATAAAGAGAACCTGCTCACTGAATACCATGTCTTAAGAGAAGAAATCATGGACCGCGACTACAAGACATGGGTAATAACAGCCATCTTAATCATCGGTTCCTTAATTGCCGCCTTTAACCCACCAGTTCAAAACTTCAATGCCGCCATAATTTCCGTTCTCTTGGTTGTTACTGCATTAGTGCTTTATTCTACCTCTGAAAAAATAAATGAAATAAACAGATTTCGAATTAAAGAAGTAACCCGGCAACTCCACCTCTACGGTCCAACAAAGATCCGAGAAGGAAAAATCGCAACACAATGGTGGTATGCTGCACGAAGAAACGTAGCCTATATCCTCTTCACAATCTTGATCGGAATCTATTTGTTTCTGATATTTGTGAATATCTATGTGTTAATAACCGCGATTCTAGTTGGTTTAGTCTTTATTGTGGTAAGAGAAACCATGTTATCCAGCAACCATCCAAGCAAAAATTTTAATGGAGATCAGATTTACTAATGCCTCCGAAATCGAACCTCAAACAAGATCAGCCCTTTGGAAGAGTATTGGCAGCAATCGCGCAAAACAACGAGAACCTTGAAAAAACTCTGAAAACTTTATCCCGTTTAATCGATACGATTGATAATAAATCTGAAGCAAACACAAACAAAATTATTCTAGAAATAATCGCTCTTCAAAAAGATGTCAAAATGCTACAAGTCCAATTAAATGAATCAGAAAATAAACCTAACTTTATGTCTCCAACCTTTACGCAGACAAAAATGAATCAAAAAATGGAAATTTTGCAATTCAAGAATTGGGTTGAATTCCAAATCTTTGTGGGTCAACCGCAATTTTCCGCCTACACCTACAGAGACACCGATAATTTATTCGAGATTAACGCAGTTAAAGACAACCAGCTCCTGGTCTACATAGGGGAAACTCCAAAAATCAATATAATGCTTAGATCATGGTTAAGCAATCAACTAATGGTTAGTCAAGAAAGAATTGTGGAAGGAACAATCGAACTATAGCTCAAAGGTTTAATATTCCATGTTGCAACCGTTGAATATTTTGTAGTTGGCCAAATATTCAATGAAGCATCTGTATGCTGCAAAGCAGCTCTTGATGAAATCTTACTTTCTTGATAAGAATCTGCATGCAAAGTGGGCATGACAAGGAAAAATTAAATTTTGGTTTGAACCGAAATAGATGAGATTACTTGTTCTGGTACCATTTATCTGGCGTTTGGTATTTGAAAATTGGGGTGCTCGTTTTTGCGCGTTCAACTTCTGTAAACATTTGGAAGTACGCGTTGTTTTTTTCTGCGAGAGTTCTTTTTATAGTTTCGAGTAGAGTATGCGCATCAATTGGTTTCAAGATATATGCATCGGCTTTGTTGTTAACAGATTTTATCGCGTTTTCAATTGAGGGTTGTCCAGTCAGAATTATTGTGGCTATTTTAGGCTGAATCTC
>CAYPSV010000027.1:0-23371 GCA_964413605.1 uncultured Candidatus Bathyarchaeia archaeon
TTGTGGCATTCGGCTAATCGGGCTACCTGCACCTTCCGGTAGAGACTTCATCGGCGCTGTTTGCCCTTTCCACTTGTAGGACGGCCGTTTCACCGTTTCCAAGCTAGCGGACTCGACATCACAAATGTGTCATGGCCATATCCAGTTGGACGTTTCGTTTCTGCTCCGTTGCCAAGCCTCTCGACTTGTACCCTGAGGGTACTGCAATTCTACATGTGGGCGGAGTTTCCTCAGACCCTTTAGGGTCCGAAAGCCACACACCAACACGCCAGCCCAACTCAATTTGCGCAGTCCCAACCAATAAAGATAACCTCCAGAATCTGTAATCTTGCCTTCATATAATAAAAAATTAAAAAAGAGAAAAATCCATAAAATTTAGAATTTTTTGATGCTCTTTTAGAGAGCCAAAACCAATAATTAAGCGCCCAACAGAACATAGTCCATGAAACGTGTTATCCTCATAACAGGTACGCCATGTGTGGGAAAAACCACAATTGCAAAGATCCTGACCGATAGGCTCAACGCGGAATACATTAACTTAACTAATTATGCCAAAACCCGTAAATTAACACTTAACGATGATAAAGAACGCCAAACAACAATAATTAACGAAAAAGCTATGCGAAAAGAACTGGAAAAAACAATTCAAGATTCAACCAGTCAGACGATTATCATTGATGGGCACTACGCTCCAGCTGTTACCCCAGGTGAGTTTGTTAGCAACGTTTTTGTTTTGCGGCGAAATCCAAAAGAACTCAAAATCTTCTTGCAAAAACGTGGGTATACAGGAACTAAGCTTTGGGAAAACCTCTCCGCTGAGATTCTTGACAGCTGTCTAATTGAAGCCGTTCAAACCCAGCAAGGGAAAGTATGCGAAATCGACGCCACCTCAAAAAGTGTGGATGAAGTCGCAGCTGAAATACTAGATGTTTTGGGTACCCCTGAGAAATGTTGCCTTGGATTTGTAGATTGGCTTGGAATGCTAGAAAAAGAAGGATTAACCGATAATTACCTTAGATTTTAAGGTTTAACGTAAGCTTCCGAGTTTTTGCTTAGTTAGCAACGTGATTTTTCGGCGATTGCTATAGGATTTTGCATGGTCACTGAATTTATCGCCTATCATTATTGGGCTTGACATACCCACATCGTCAGATGCTGAATCCAAATTAATAATGACATTTACGCCTATTGTGCGATTCCAATCTCTAACCCAGACACCCTGCTCAAAACGCCCTTTTTGCACAATCAAATCAAAGTGACGGAGTATACCGCTATGACCTTCTAATTTGGCATTTTCATAATTTAATTTGTAACCTTCTTTTTTGAAGTACTTAATTGCTAATTCGATTAAACGATTTCTTGGTTTTACCTGACCTTCATTACTCATGACGCTCGCTCTCTTATCCCTACTAAACAGTTATCTGCTCGTATGTGAAAAAGGTTTTCGGAAGCTACCATCAATGGGCGCCACAGTGATAGTAAAATGCACCAAATGCGGGGGTTTTATGCTTGCTGCAAAGGCACAGAAAACTAAAATTTGCCCTTACTGCGGGACTAATGTGAACCTTTTGCGTGCACAAAAAGTTGCATCTGCAAATACAGCCAAAGAAGCGTCAGAAATTCTCAAACATCTAAAAAGTGAAAAAGGCTTCACCAAAAGCTAACGTATATGCCGAAGCATTTCACAAGTTTTGCAAAGATCCAAAGCAGAGGGCTCCCCACATTCAATGCAGGTCCTAAAGCTTTCTTTTTTCACAGTCTCTTCGATGGCTGGACGCAGTCGCTCCATAGCTTTGAAAACCGTGAATTTGGTTCCCGCATGCTTAGCTTCCATACAGTTGAGCATTCCTCGAATATCATTGCGTAATGCTTCGGATGCATAAGGACATGGAGTGTCCTGGAAAGCGATTTTTTTAACATAAGCGTAGAGAGCACTTTCTTTTTCAGGAATTTCACAAAAGGGCTTGATTTTCTGCACAAACAAAGGATGTACTTCACTTGTGACTGGTTTTTCTTTGGCTAAGCGTGCGATGTCACCGTGAAAAATGTTCATAAGCTCCGTTTGAACTTCGTCATCTAATGTGTGTCCAGTTGCGATTTTGTCAGCTTTAACTTGCTTTGCACCTGCGTTTATAGCTCTTCGCCGCATTACACCGCAATAAGCGCAAGCAGTAAGTTCGGTTCGGCCTCTTTCACGAACACGGGCGATCATTTCATCAAGCGTAAAACCGTACAATTCCTTGAAAGAAACAATATGTTGAGGAACCTCAAGTTTCTTGCATAAAGCGGAAGCAATTTCCAAAGCTTCGTCACGATATCCTTTGATGCCTTCATCCACTGTGACAGCTGTCAGAGTGGTTTTAGGTCGGAACTTCCTAAGCTTCGCCAATATGTAAAGTATGCTAAGGCTGTCCTTGCCTCCTGAAACAGCCACTGCCAGATGATCGTTAAAGTTTAACATATGGTAATGGGTAATTGTTGCGCGAACTTTGGCTTCTATGGATTGGGTAAAGCATTTCTTGCACAGACGCTCCCCTGAGTACTGTCGAAAAAAGAAAGCTGGACGAGTTTTGCAGCAAGTGCAAGTTTTAGGTTCCATGGTTTTTGATTGGGTGCATAACTAAATATATATTGTCACCCGTCAACATCACCCGAACCATATACTTTTTGTTTTATAGAGTTTTTTTCCTTATGTCTTAGTCGTATCCGCATTCGGGACAATCTTCAACATTAGAGTCTATTCTAGCCAAACATTCTGGGCAATACTTTTTAGCTACTTTGTAAGAATTCGGTTGCGCCACAAGGACACAATTCATATTGATTTCTAAATGTTTAAAAGCTTTTCAAACTCTGCTTTTTTAGGCGTTTTGCGAGAATCACTAAAGCGCCAAAACTCGAAGAAAACATGAAATGAACCTGGGGCTATTAAACTGAGGCTATTTAGGTAAAAAGTATACAGGCAAATTGTAAAAAATGCACAAAGGAGAACATCTTTAAGTTACTATCCTATCAGGCAAGCTCAGCCAAATTTTTTCTTGTTCAATATTCTCTTTTATTTTAAGTGGCAAAGTCACCGTAAAAGTTGTTCCTTTATTCAATTTTGTTTTTACTTTTATGGATCCTCCATGAGCTTCAACAATACGTTTACAAAATGCCAAACCAAACCCCATTCCTTGTGCCTTCGTCGTTATCAATGGCAAAAAAAGCTTTGGCAAAATATCATCTGGAATCCCTATGCCGTTATCTTTGAATGCAATCTCCACGTAATCTGTTGATAGGCAACTCGTGATTTCGAGTTTTCCTTTATCAGACATGGCGTCAAGTGCATTCTCAATTAGATTAATGAAGACACGCATAATCTTTTCAGCGTCAACCGAAACCCAAGATTCATCATGAACAAGGTTAACAATTTTAATTTGTTCTGGAACCTTTATCATTCCAATAGTCAAATCAATAATATACGGAACTGAACATTTTTTGAGGCTCAAATGCAGTTCCCTTGAATAATCTAGTAGATCATTGATGATTTTGTCTGAGTGGTTAATAGCTCTATCAAGGATTTCTAGCATTTCTTGAGATTGTGCTTCAGAAATTGATGGATCTTTCTTTTTCAGGTAATATGCTGCGTTCTTAATCGCTGCTAAAGGATTGCGGAGGTCATGACCAACCATTCCAGCTAATTCACCTATAGTTGCTAGACGTTCAGATTTGACCAATCGTTCATTAGCACTCTTTAACTGGGCAGTTCTCAATTCAACTAAACTTTCCAAGTGTTTAGAATAGTTGTTTACCTTACTTTCCAAGACCTTTCGCTCGGTGATGTCTTCAAGTTCAGCTACAAAAAGACTGGGTTGTCTATTCTCATTTGGCACCCCGCTAACCATTATTTTTGCGTCAATCACAGTTCCGTCTTTTTTAACGTATCGTTTTTCAATCGTGAAAGATGATATTCTGCCGTTTTTTAGATCACTCATTTTCAGAATGCTCACTTTGAGATCACTTGGATAAGTTATGTCTTTGTAGGTTAGTTTCTGCAGTTCCTCTTCAGTGTAGCCTAGTATTTTGCAGAATGCTTCATTTGCGCTTAAGAAGCGGTTATTATCATCTGATGTTGCAATTCCGATTTGAGCATTGGCAACTATTGCTCTTAATCTATTCTCACTTTCTTTTAGAGCTTCTTCGGCTTTTTTATGTTGAGTAATATCTACGGCTATGCCTCTGATACCAACAGTTTTGCCATCAACAATGATTGGTTTACTGTAAGTCATTGTTGGACAGATGCTGCCATCTTTTCTAACAAAAAAGTACTCTTTGTCAGTGGTAGGTTTATTTGCGATTATTCTTTTGAATTCTTCTTTGGCTTTCTTTTTGTCTTTTTCTTCAATTATATCGAAAACGCAAATCCCTTTGTCAAAATCAGCTTTTGTATAGCCAGTTATTCTAAATGCGCTTTGATTTGCGTAAATTAATTTACCATAAATATCCGTCTCAAAAACGATTTCGGGCAGAGAATCCGCAAGATTCCTGTGCTTTTCTTCACTTTTTCTCAATTTTATTTCAGCTTTCTTCCGTTCAGTGACTGGCACTGCTAGTTCTATTGCAGCTATCACGTTTCCATTTTTATCTTTTAGAGGGTTAACTCTTAGCTCAATCCAAGTTTTTTCACCGTTCTTATCTACTGTTTCAAATTCATGGACATCTAAAGCTGCGTTTTGCTCAAAAACTTTCTTAACCCCGCAATCAGGACAAACTGAATTTAGCCTGTTAAAGGTCTGGTAGCACTTCTTGTCAGGTAAAACACCCAAATCGTTAAGACGCTTATTAGCCCAAACGACACGGTAGTCCTTGCCGATTATGGCCAAGCCAGCATCAATGCTTTCCGCTACTCTTTCAAGAATCTCATTTTTCTGTTTAAGTTCGTCTTCAGCTTCCTTTCGTTGGGTAACGTCACGGCTTACACCCAAAATAGAGTAAGGTCTTCCATCTTGGTCATGAAGAACGGAAAAGTTGACTTCAGTAAGAACAACTGAACCATCTTTACAAGGTTGCTGTAATTCAAAATAAGAAGAAGGAATTTTTCCAGTTTCATTGAAGACTTTCATCCCCTCAAATACTTTTATTGCTGAATCCGGAGATAGAGCTTCAGAAATTGATTGTTTCATTACTTCTTCGGACGTATAGCCTCTCAACTGGTAGACTGATGGGCTAACATATGTGAAATGACCCTCTAAATCCATTGTCCAAATAACATCATGCATATTATCTGCTAACAAGCGGTAATGTGACTCGCTTTGAATCAGCGTCTTTTCAGCCCGTTTACGTTCGGAGACATCCCAGTAAATGGCCACGATGTTGTTGTTTGATAGTTTAAACACCCAGTTTTCACGCCACGAGCCATTTTCTCGATCATCTTGATATATCGCTGCGGGAAAATGTTCTGTTTTCCCACTGTTCCAAACACGTTTGAAAACCTCAAAAATGCCAAATTTTTTTACACCAGGAAAAACTGCAGTAACGCATTTTTCTAAAATCTCCTTTTTATCAATTTTTTCAATCTGTTCAGCGGCGGCATTAAAATCTTTAATAATAAAATCTTCTCCATAATCAACTGCCTCGTAGATTGCTACAGCCATAGGTGTGTTATTGAATAGTTGGCTAAAACGTTCTTTTTCACTGTATGACGTTGTACTAAGGCGATTTTGATCTACTAATCGCTTAATTCGATGAGCCAATTCTCCATAAACTGTCTCTAGATTGTCTTGCTTGAAGTATCCATCTGCTCCGAGATTTAGAGCTTCGATAACTACTTCTTCTTTGCTTTTGCCTGTAAATAGAATGAATGGGATTTCGTTTTTTGCTTCACGTAACTCTTTAAGGAACTGTAAACCGTTTTTTTTGGGCATCCCATACTTTGAAACCACAACATCATATTTTCCGGTTGACAGTTTCTTGAAGGCTTCATCAACACAACTTGCACTTTCGAACTTAAAGTTGGGATTCAATTCAGTTAGAATGCGTTTCGAGATTTCTATGATAGATGGATCATCGTCAACATGTAGAACTCTCATTGCATTATTCTTTGCAGCAGGCAAATTTGGTAATTCTATACACTCCTTTCAGATTGAATGTTGAACTAATCATCTCTCAATCAAATACCGCCAATTTGTTTATAATTAATTTATGAATTCAGGATCCATAAAATTATTCAAATGTAAAGGTTATTGATCATTCTCTATGTTACTACATCTTTGCATTTCTTGCAATATTAAATCCAATTCGCCCTCACGGTATTTTACAATAATCTTTACGAAAAAGATCTTGTTTAGAGAGTTTTCCTGTTATATCTTGGAATAATTCAGGGAAATCTCTTAGCCATTGCTTGTAATAAATTCTTATCGAGACTTCAGTTGTTTGAAGAACTAGCGCTACTTCTCTTTGTTTCTTCGGATCACCATACCTATGACCCAAAAGATAAAACAACCCTCCCAATGGGCACCTCAAACTCTTTCCGTTTCCAAACAAGAAATTTTTTCTGTAAGCTTTATTCATTATTTTGATTACATCGCTAGTTATTTTTCCTGAAATTTTCTTGTCTGACCAAAGCATTTCACTAAAAATTTTAATATTTTGAACTTTTTTGAGTGATTGCCCAATATATTCTATATCTGGCGATATGATACTTCTCAAATTCGAGTCAAATGATTTGTGTTCTGTTTTTTTTGCAGGATTGTTCGTTAAGTTCGAAAAATCCACTGCGAATTTGCTGGTTTCGTCTACTATTCCTTTCAGCGAGTTTTGCTTGTTATTGCCCTTGGGGCTGCTCTTTTCAATCAATTTTTCTATATTCCAACCTTGATTAATTCCATGTCATCGATCGTTTTTTAAAGATTTTATTGGAAACTTGTTTTCTTGCCCAATAGCTTTTTTGATCTGGCTTGGATAAAATCGGCAATGGTGTCTTCAGTTGTTGTCTCATTGGCTTTCTGTTCTTCAATTTTATTTTTTATTGTCATCGTTAATTTTTGTAAATCAACTGGTTTGATTAAGTAAGCAACTGCACCGTCATTTAAAGAATCAACTGCATTTTTCAGTATCGGATATCCAGTGATCATTATCTTCAATGTCTTTGGAGAGATCTCTCGCAGTTTTTTAAGAAGGCTCGTTCCTTCCCCATCTGGGAGCTTGATATCCAAAATTGCCATATTGTAAAAACTTTCATAGGACTTTTCAATCGCTTCTTTTATAGTATTAGCTACTGCAGTTTGGTACCCTTCGGATTCTAAAACCATGCTTAAGGATCTAGCTATCTCCTTGTCATCGTCAACAATTAGGATACTTGGTCTTTCTTGCACTACAAGTTCACCTCCTGATGTTTCCCGCTCTGCACAATTCGCGTAATTTTCTTACTTGATACGGAAAATTTATGGGTAGTTCTGCTTCAAATTTGATCCCTAATTTTTTGCAAAACAGTTCTAATATTGTTTCTTCGAGTAATACTGCAGCCCCCATAATTTGTCTTCGCCCAAAACCCATTAGGTTTCTTAGCTCCTCCGAGAAAAATTCAGGTCTTTTAGGCGTTTCGCTTAACGGGTAGTTTTGCGTGTCCAAATAATTAATAATAATATTTGCGTTTCTTTCTCCCAAACAATATATGATCGTTTCTTCGATAACCTGTACCAATAGTTCATCGAAGTCGTTTACTGTTAGGGAAATTGCCAAAGTGTACACCATATCGCGATAGTTATGATTAAACCTAATTTACAATATATAAAAAATGTGAATTTGTAATCTCAAAAACTTTTAGCGCACAACGCTAATACGAAGTAGACTAAAGCCGCAGAGCGTAGTTAATTCTGACACGAATAGCTATCCTACGCAGATAAGTTTTTCTTAAGTTATAGCGGAAAACATTTTTAGTTAAAGATTGAACAGAAATTGATTGAACAAATCCCCGATAAAAAATTAGATGAAGAAAAAGCCAAAGAGGTTTAAGAATAGAAAAAATGGGTTAGGTAAATAAACGATGTCACATTAAAGTTCTATTTCAGCGGAACAAAATGGCAATTAAACCCGTCAAGAACGCTGATACCCGAGAAATCATCTATACAAACATGAAATGGAAGCAGCTAGCTACTCTCAGAGAAAAAGCTAATCCAATAATGACAGCGTTAGAAAAATATCATTTAAAGGCAATTGTTCACGGAAGTATAGCAAGAGGCGACGTTACAGGTAGCAGTGACATCGACATCTTTATTCCTGAAGTTCAAAACAGTTTCTTGGTAGAAACTGCTCTTCAACAAGCTAAAATCTCTGTAAATACGCGTTTTGTTGTTCAGGCAACACCCAACTATGCCATGAAAGCCCATATCGAAATCGACGAATCAACAATTGTTTCTTTCCCTCTTATGCAAATGCGTCGAGTTGAACGCGAATTCTACAGGTTTGGCGGAGAAATAAGCCTAAGCCAGCTAAAAGCAAACCTTCGGGTACCCGGAGTAGACAAACGTTTAATGCTTATTGAACCAACCAAAAAAGGACACATAGAGAGCACTATCGTCGACAGGGAAGAATTCGTCGCAAAAATCATAGGAGCGTCATCCGAAACAGTCTTAGACAGAGTTCATACACTCATGAAACGCGACACTGTTGGAAGGACTGGTGTATTTATAAAAAGAGAATTGTCACCTGATGAAACTTTTGAACTATCACTTAAAAAGGTGTCAGAGATAAATCCTGCTGTTAGGCGAAGAATGAAAAAAGAAGTTTAGGAAGGATAGTAGATGAGTTCCTTTTCTTCCAGCAACTGCTGGATTTTGTCGACTGCTTCGTAAACTTGCTCTTCCTTCTTTGCGCCAACACACACAAGCTTGCCTGCACTAAAAATTAAGAAAACAACTTTGGGTTCTGCCATCCGAAACACTGCACCTGGGAACTGCTCGGGCTCATACATGACCCGTTCAAGTTTATAGACGAGGCTTTCAAGGTCGATTTCTCCTCCAAGTTCAGCTGATGCAACGATGTTTTGGATTTTGACGATTGGCTTTTCTGTGATTTGGATGCCTTCGCTTCGGAGTTCCTTAACGACTTTTTCTACTGCGCTGCGGCTTTCTTTTTCAGATTTAGCGCCTGTACATACCATTTTGCCTGTACCGAAAATGAGGGTGGCTGTTTTGGGTTTCTTGAGCCGAAAAACCAAGCCCGGAAAAACGGAGGGGTTATATTCTGTTTGTGGAAATTTCTCCACGATTTTTTGCAGATCGATTTTTTGGTTAAGTGAAACTGAAGCAACTATGTTTTGAATCGAAATGATTGGTTTTCGTTTACTCATGTCAATTCACGGTCACGGTTAGAGTATTTAAATTAACAGAGGAGTATATAAAGCATCTATTTATAAAGCCTTAAAAAAGGCTTTATAAAGTCGTTGTCCGGTAGAAGTTAATGCTAACTCTATGGAGCATTATCTCTGTATAGTGGGTATCTCAGAAGTGCTACGATTCCACCTAGTGAAAGCAGTTTTGCGCCTGCTTCATGTTCAGTGCTAACAACGGTTATTGCTGCGTTTCGTTTTTCCACCTGTCGCATCAAGTCATCTAGTTTGAGTCGTTGCGCTTCGTTGGCTTCCCGAAGAGTAGTGTCTGCAATTACCAACTTCTCTACTGCTCCCATTATCACCGCGTTCTCCACTGCTGTCAACCCGTACGTAACTGTACCTTCTTCCTTGCCTAACCGTTTCATCACTTCCTCTATGGTTTCGGTTTCTTCAACAATTCTCAGCGTATGCGCGGCTTTTAACAAAACGCCTGAACGTAACGCTTCACCTATGCCTGCCGTCCCTCCATTGTTTACGCTCTTAACATCGACCACAGATTTGGCCATTTCATGAGATTCTTCGTCTAAAAATTTTACAAAATCGTTCTTAACAAACCCAGCTCCTATGATAACGATTGGATTATGGTTTTGCGCCCATAATTTGTTTAAGCTATTAACTGCAAGTCGGAAGTAGCCTTTGGTAGCTTCAACGCGTTTATCTGCCTCTTGCTTTCCAGGCAACCTCATACGTTGGTCCACGCGAGTTTCATAGCCGTATTGTCTTGTTTCAGCTATTGCAAAGCCTTCGTCGTCAATAGAGATTATGAGCATGGGTTTTTCGGTTTCACTTGCGTGTGTCAGGCGATCAAGCAGGTGTTTGGGCCATTCTTTTTTTACAATAGTTACAGGTTGGTTTAATGCAACGCTAATCGTGTGATGTGCGCCTGTGGGAATAATATCTGGAGCATGACAAATTAATCCATGAACACGCAGTTTGCCCAGGAATTTATCCCAACTAACCGAAATTACCTTCACACCCATGAAAGCTGCAACCCTTTCACCACTTTTGGGTCGTGATCCTTCAGTATCGCTTTTTATTGCCCTTGAACTATAAGCATAAACTTCATCATCCGTAAAGATTACGTTGTAGAGATGCCAAAGATCATCTGGTGAATCAGGTACCACTTTGACAAAATCTTGCTGCAGGTTCTTTTCGATAATTTTCAACAGAGCACATCTCGTTAAGCTTAGGTGAATGCACAATGAGGTAAAAATATACTGCGGAAAAATCAAGGTTTATAGGAAGAAACAAAAAAATAAGGCAGGGAAGAAAAGACTTCCCGATTTTGACTCTTAATGAATCAGTTGCAGTAGGTTGAGAAACAGCGGGATAAAGACGATTGAGAGAGTACTAAGTAGTTTTATGAGTACGTGTAGACTTGGCCCTGCAGTGTCTTTTAGTGGGTCTCCTACTGTGTCGCCGACAACTGCTGCTGCATGTGCGGGGCTTCCTTTGCCGCCGAAGTGTCCTGCTTCAATGAATTTCTTTGCGTTGTCCCATGCACCTCCACCTGTGTTCATGAACAGAGCAAGTGGTACTGCTGAGAGTGTGGCTCCAATTACGAGTGCACCAACGGCTTCAGGTCCTAATAAGACGCCAACAACAATTGGAACGATAACTATGATCAATCCTGGAAGTACCATGCCTCTAAGTGCAGATTTTGTGCTTATGTCAACTGCTCGGCCGTAGTCGGGTTTACCTGTTCCGTCCATGATGCCGGGTATTTCTCGGAATTGACGTCTAACTTCTTCGACCATTTCTGCTGCTGCTTTACCAACTGCACTAATGGCTTGGGAACTGAAAAAGAAGGGGAGCATTGCACCGATGAATCCCGCGATTAACACTGCCGGGTTGGAAATGTCGACAACGAAATTGACGCCCGTGATTGCTGTAACTTCTGAAGCGTAAGTTTGGAATAACAATTGCGCTGCTAGCAGAGCTGAGCCGAGTGCAAACCCTTTTGTGAGGGCTTTAGTTGTGTTTCCGACTGCATCAAGTGCTTCCATTGTTTCTTCTGCTCCACCTTCTCCGGACATTTCTGCAATTCCTGCTGCGTTGTCAGCGATTGGACCAAACCCGTCGAGGGCTAAGACCATGCCCATGACTGCGAGCATACCCATGGTTGCAAGGGTTGTTCCGTAGATACCGCCAATAAACGGATCAATGAATGAAGGGTGAGTTGCGTTCCAAGAAACCGCAAATTGTGTACCGAAGAAGTACGAAACAATCAACGCGATTACTAGTGAAACGATTGGTAAAGCGGTTGTCTCTAGCCCAACTGCAAAACCGGTAATGATGTTAGTTGCTGAGCCTGTTTCGCTGGCTTTTGCAATTTTGAATACTGGACTACGGTTAGCTCCTGTGTAGTAGTCTGTAATATAGTCGATTGCTACACTTGCTGCTAGACCCGCAAGTAATGCAAAATACAGGTACAAGAAGGTCATGGAGAAAGATCCTTCGCCTAATAGAAAGACGGTTGCAAACAAGAACAGTATGCCTGAAACGATCGTCGTGACCATGAGTCCTTTTCTTAATGCTTTCATTGGATGTTTTGCTTCTGCTTGAGTAAGTTTTACAAAAGGCATTCCAACTAATGTTGCAAAGATGCCCAAGGCACGTGCGATTAGTGGGAAAATCAGAAACACAAGGTTACCTGTAGCGATGCTGATTAATCCGCCAATGATCATGCCTCCGATGTTCTCCCCAGTTGCGGATTCAAAGAGGTCTGCGCCTCTGCCTGCAGAATCACCGACATTATCGCCAACATTATCTGCGATTACTGCTGGATTGCGTGGGTCGTCTTCTGGGATTCCTGCTTCAACTTTCCCCACTAGGTCTGCGCCGACGTCTGCGGCTTTTGTGTAAATTCCTCCGCCTAACTGAGCAAATAAAGCGATCAAGGAGGCACCAAAACCCATGCCCACGATTCCGCTTGCTGCGTCTCTGCCAAGTTGTGCTGCTTGGGTAACGTCAAGGGTGTTGAACATGGCGTTGTAACCGCCGTAGAGCAAGAAAAGAAAACTTACGCCTAATAAAGACAAACCGACGACTGCCATGCCCATAGTGGCGCCACCGTAAAAGGCTGTCTTTAACGCTTTTTCTGCACCATAATCTTTTGCCGCTGCCACCGTTCTCACGTTGGCTTTAGTAGCGTTGTCCATAGCGATATAACCAGCTGCTAAGGATGCTACTGCACCAACCATGAAGGCTGCTGCGGTACCAACGCCCATATAACCGCTTGGCAAGGCAATCCACAGTAGAACAAAAATTACTACTGTAATTATGGCAATGGTTTTGTATTGTCTTTTTAGAAAAGCATATGCGCCTTCCCTGATTGCGTTGCCAACTTCAACGGTTTTGGGTCCGCCTGGACTCATTTTTCCTATGCGGTACATAAGTAAAAGAGACGCAACAACTGCAACTACACCAGCGATGGGTGCAATCCAAAAGACAAGTGGACTGTTAGACAATAATGATGCTAATGCGTGTAAGGGTAACATGTTTGACACCCATGCCCATTTTACTTATATATTTTTCCTAAATTTTTAGGTTCTTTTTGATGTTTTCAGCGTCAAATTAACTTGAAATCGCGACAGTTTTATGGCTATCTTTGGTTGCATTTAAAAGCAAGCCGAACATATTTCAAATAAGCCTAATTTAAAAGGGACTTGCGATGCCTCAAAGATTAATAGTGGTTAAAGTCGGCACAAACGGCATAACTAAAGATGGAAAACTAGACCACAAAGAAATGGAAAGATTAACAAGTCAAATAGCCGATGCCACAAAAAAAGGAGACAAACTAGTCCTCATCTCGTCAGGAGCGGTTGCTGCAGGGATCGCAGAATTAGGAATTCCTCCTAAACCCAAAGATGTCGTCTTCCAACAAGCCGCAGCGGCTTCTGGACAGAACGTTCTAATGGCAAAATACCGAGATCTATTCAAAAAATTCGATTTAAAAGTTGCCCAGATTCTGTTAACCGCTGAAGACCTCTCAAATAGAGCATCTTACGTGCATACCTGTAACGTGCTAAGTTTACTTCTAAAAATCGGTGTGATTCCTATAATTAACGAAAACGACGTCACATCCGTTGATGAACTTATGCGAACCGAAGGTTACAAAGTTAACTTTAGCGATAACGACATTCTCAGTGTACTTGTTGCGGGCGCAATCTGCGCAGATATGGTAATTATTCTCTCAGACGTTGACGGAGTATATACAGCGGATCCCTCTGAGCCTGGGGCGAAACTGATAAAAAACGTAGAGTCAATAACCACTGAATTTAAAAGTTCTCTAAACGGCAAGAGCAAAATAGGCAGAGGAGGAATCCAAAGCAAAATTAAGGCTGCAGAAATCGCCACTAACTGCGGCATTCAAGTTATTGTCGCCAACAGCCGAAAGCACAATGTCATTTTGGATATTTTGGCTGGAGACGACGTGGGAACCCACTTTAAAGCGCAAACTCGGATGCCTGCCATGAAACGTTGGATCGCTTATTGTGCTGCGGCCAAAGGAACCATTGAAGTTAACGATGGTGCAAAGAAGGCAATTATGGAAGGTTCCAGTCTGTTGCCAGTTGGAGTAACTAAAGTCACAGGGACTTTTGATGAAGGTAATGTGGTGAGTTTGGAAGATGAAGAACACGTTAAATTCGCCCGTGGCAACCCCAACTACAACAGCACCCAGTTAAACCTAATTAAAGGGCTACAAATAACACAAGTACATAAAAAACTGGGTTCAGACAAACCCAAAGAAGTCATCGAACATCGAAATATTCACCTAATTGAGGAAGAAAAATGATAGAGGAAATTTGTAAAAAAGCTAAAGCTGCATCTTTTCAAATTGCCAAACTGTCAACTGATGATAAGAACACCGCACTCTGCAGAATGGCAAACGCGCTGGAAGCAAACACTGAAAAGATTTTGGCAGCAAACAAAAAAGATGTAGAAGCAGCAAAGAGTAGAGGACTCAAAGCAGCTCTACTTGATCGCTTAGCATTGGATCAAAAGAAAATTCAAACCATGGCTAAAGAACTCAGAGAAGTCTCTGCCCTTCCAGATCCCATAGGGACCTATCTAAGTACTTGGACACGCCCCAACGGATTGATAATCAGCCAAATCCGAGTTCCAATGGGAGTTATCGGTGTAATCTACGAATCACGTCCCAACGTAACCTCTGATTCTGCTGGAATATGCATCAAATCAGGAAACGTAGTAATTTTACGCGGTGGCTCAGATGCTTTGAACTCTAACGTCGCAATCGGGGAAGTTCTCAGAGAAGCGCTATCCGGAACCAACGTACCTGTTGATGCAATTCAAGTTGTTCCTTCACCTGACCGCAAAGTCGCGGAAGAGTTGATGGGTATGCGTGACTACATTGACGTGCTCGTTCCAAGAGGAGGCTCAGATCTAATAAAAACCGTTATCGAAAAATCCCGTATACCCGTAATAGAAACGGGAACAGGAAACTGCCATATCTACGTTGAGGAAGACGCAGATCTAACAAAAGCAACACCCATTGTAATAAACGCTAAATGCCAACGTCCTGGAACATGCAATGCCGCCGAGAAACTACTGGTGCACAAAAACATCGCTAAACAATATCTACCTATTGTAATTGCAGAGTTACGCAAAAACGGCGTGGAAGTTTGCGGAGACGAAGAAACCTGCAACATAGTTCCTGATGTAAAAGCAGCAACCGATCAAGATTGGGGCACCGAATACCTTGACTTAAAAATAGGAATTAAAGTAGTCAAAAACCTTAACGATGCCATCGGCCACATTAACAAATACGGAACCCATCATAGTGAGAGTATTCTAACCGTTGACTTCGGAAAAGCGTTACAATTCATAAAAGAGATTGATTCAGCAGCAGTTTACTGGAATGCATCTACGCGTTTCACTGATGGGAACCAATTTGGCTTAGGCGCAGAAATCGGCATCAGCACCCAAAAACTTCACGCACGCGGACCGATGAGCGTACAGCACCTAACAACCACAAAATACATTGTTTTAGGCAGTGGCCAAATCAGGTAGTATTCGTCTCATTTGACGAACTATCCCACTCTACTTTCCAAAGAATGGAAAATTTTGGGATAATTATTGACATATAACTCATCTTGCCTTAGCGGTTTTTCGATACTTTCTAAAAAGCAAGAATGAAACGGATATTGCAACGATGCCAACGGCAACTATGATCAGGGAAGATGTGAGCGGGAAAGCTGGGTGGGGCTCGACTGTCTCAGATATTTGGCTGGACAGGGTGGGTTCTATGAAAACAACTGATGAATATGCCTTCGCCCAATCTGGCAAGTTGATTTCTGTTTTTGAAATATCAAAAGGTGCCATGAGCGGATAATTGTCTCTCCTATTCTCATCGATAACTAAGGGTAAATCTCCAAAACCATCACGATTTGAATCTGGTTCGTTGTAATTACTCCAATAATTTCCTCTAACTCCATTATCAAAAGAACCGCCATGATAAGCTGTCCAGTTATGGTCAGTTCCAACTATTACGAGGTCGATGTTGACGTTTTGGGTATTATTAACAAAGTTGTTATCGTAGAAAACATTGTTTTTTCCAATTCCCCAGATGTTTGCGACATGAGCTCCGTAGTTGTTTTCTGCTACTTGGTTTCCAAAATAGAGGTTGTTCTGTCCTTCTGAGACGCATCTAATTCCAATATCATTATTGATTATCTGGTTTCTCCAAAAATACAATTTGAAGCATGAATGGCAGTACCAATGCCATATGTATTGTTGATTACTTTATTGTTAGTAACTATGTTTCCGTCGCCACCCGCAGCTATTCCGCCGCCATTCGTAACTGTATTTCCACAAATAAGATTAGTATCGTGAGGAGCAACCATCAACTCAGGTGCATTACCGTTATTTACCCAAATATCGCCAAAAACTCTGTTTCCAGCGATTACGTTGAACGAACTGAAGCATTCGATACTCCCCCTAACTTTGTTGAGTGTAAAAATCTCATTCGAACCTTTCAGAAAAACAGAATTATTCTGGAATGTGTTATTTTCTATCAGATGACTGTTTCCGTCAATGAGGTAAAGCCCACCATTGCTTGTCGCATTGCTGGAAAACGTGAAGCCTGAAATTTTTACATCGCTAGCAGTAATTTCAAGAGAATTTTCGAAGTGCGAAACTTGGTCCCACATGAAAGGAATAGGATTTGTATATTCGATCCATTTGGGGGTCAGGTTTATTTTGGTA
Organism: uncultured Candidatus Bathyarchaeia archaeon; assembly: GCA_964413605.1. GTDB lineage: Archaea > Thermoproteota > Bathyarchaeia > Bathyarchaeales > Bathycorpusculaceae > Bathycorpusculum. The sequence goes on from CAYPSV010000027.1 coordinate 16,598, forward strand.
GTTTGCTGGTCTTCACCTTCAAGCCAAATAGATTTATTTATCACCAAAGTTGATTCAGCGTAAATACCGCTTTTCACAAGAACCGTATCACCATTAGTAGCATTTTCGATGGCACAGAAGAAATCGTTGAATAATCCTCTGGAACAACTATTGTTTTAGACTCAACCTTAACTATTCCAGATGGCAACGCAATTAAAGATTCTAAGAACAGGAGAATCAATAGAGAGGCGAGTAGTCTTCTCATACTTGCTCTTAGATTGTGTTTGCAATAAAAGACTTCTTGTCAAGGAATCTGAACTAAACCCCGTTTTTCTTGGTCAAGGTTTTTTGACTAATCTTTGCCTCAGCAAAGGGAATTGGAAATAATTATCGCAGTATTTACCAACATAATTCTTAATTATCTTGGAAAAAGCAGAACAACAAAATCCGATAATTATCCGCTATTTTCACATCATTATTTTAAAATAAATAATTGAGTTGTTCAAATTGACCTCACCATCTCGATAATTTCAATTTTGGCGAAGAAAAAATAAGGTTAACAAAAGAAGGAGATGTTATGGTATTATGTAGGGTAGTTGATTCATGACTGGTTTTATGAGTTGCAGTACCATGTCTGGGAATAGTCCTAGGATGAAGATTGCTGCTACGAGTATAAAGATCGGGATGAGAAGACGTTTGTTTTCTTTTATGGGGCTTTCGTCTTTGGGTTTCTTTCCGTACATGACGTTCATGAGGCGGAAAATGTATGCTGTTTGGAGCACGCTTGTTAATACTCCTATGATTGCTAGCCAACTAAGGTTTGAGCTTATAGCTGCAGTGAATACAAGATATTTGCCTACGAAACCTCCGAGTGGTGGAACTCCAGCAAAGGATAAACCTGCAATGACTAAGGCTATGCATGCAAGAGGCATTTTTTTTCCTAAGCCTGCGAAGTCATTGAGTGTTTTAATGCCATGCTTGTTGATGACTCCGATGACCATGAAAGCTAAAGCAGTAGTTAAGCCTCCGATTAGGAAGAAGTAAAGGTTGCCTGCGATGCCTAATTGTGTTTGCCAACTGGCAATTGCAACTAGGTTGTAGCCGACGTCTGCGACGCATATGTATGCGATAAGGCGTTTAATGTCGTTTTGGATTAGGGCAAATACGTTTCCAACTACCATTGTTAGAGCTGCGAGGATAGCTAACATAATCGTCCAATCCAACGTTGATGAGGGAAGAACTATGAAAAGTAATATTCTGATAAGTATGTAGTAACTTCCTTGGTCGACTAGTGCAGATAGGAATGCTGCTGAGGGTGCAGGCGCAGCAGTGTATGCATCTGGAAGCCAGAAGTGGAAAGGAACGACTGCCGCTTCAATTGCGTATCCAGCCGCAATGAAGATGAATGCAATGATGAGAAGATTTTGTTGGGAGGAAGTTATTACGCCCAATGCGTCTCTAACTGCGATATAGTTGAGGCTACCGGTTATACCGTATACAATTGATAGCCCCATTAGTACGAAGGCTGACGCAATTATGACCATTACCATGTACTTCAGTGTAGCGTTTAGGCTGAAGGCGTCCTTTTTGTACAAGATTAAAAACACTGCTGCGGCAGTTGCGGCTTCCCAGAAGATGAAGAATGTTAAAAGGTCGCCTGAGAGGACTGCTCCAAGAATAGCTGCCGTTAGCATTAGCATGATTGCTATATATCGATCGGAAGGGCGTTCGTTTAAGTTGACAAAAAACACCGTGTAGATTAGCACAACTGCAGCGGTTGCTACGATAATTATCGCCATAAAGATAGATATCGCGTCTATGAGGAAACTACTGGTTATCGCAGTTGAAGCAGTACCATCTATGGCTAGGTTTAATGAAGCTGGATTGACAGTGCTATAGTAGCCTATTGCCAAGTTGATGACTGCTAAGCTTGCTATACCTATGGAAACAACAACCCAAGCCAGAGTTAAGGCTGTTTTATGAGTACTTTTTCGTATTACTCTAAAAACAGGAAGCGTAAGTAGTGATGCTATTACGAGAGAAAGTACGGGCAATATTATGTCGATTATTTGTACCATTATTCTTCACCTATTCGCCTAACCAACTGGCACTCCGAATTGCACTGTTTGTATTAGATTCATAAAGAACGCCGGGTAGATCCCGATAAGCACAACCAGAACAACCAAGATAGCCAACGAAGCCTTCATGTAGCTTGGCACATCAACAATTTTGTGGGCTTCTGCTTTAATGTGTTCTGCGAGAGTCTTATGAGCCTCCTCGGCGCCTGGTTCATCTTTAGATGCTCCAAGGAACACTTTAGAGATAAATCGCAAAGAGTAAGCAAGGGAGAATACAGTTGCAATCAGCATTAACGCCGTGGGGATAATATAGAATGTATCTACCTGCATAATTTGGAAAGCGCCAACAAAGATAAGAAACTCGCTAATAAAACACGCAAACGGCGGCGCCCCGGAAATACTTAATGCTGCTATAGTTCCGGAAACTGCTGAGAAAGGCATTTTTCCAGCTAAGCCCCCCATTTTGCGTATATCTCTTTGCTCGGTTTGATGCATAACGCCTCCTGCAGTAAGGAAGAAAAGACCTTTGCTCGCTGCATGAGTAATAATGTGTAGAACTGTTCCGACAATTGCAATTGCTGAGGCTGATGCTAAGAGTACAGAGTTGCCTGTTGCTAATGCAACTGGGAAGAGGGAGAGCCCAAACATTATGTAGCCCATGTGAGCAATGCTTGAGTATGCTATGACACGTTTTATGTCAGTTGCAACAAGAGAGAGCAGTGATCCAAAGAAGGCAGTAATGATTCCCACTATTGCCAATGAATGTAGAAAATCTGTTCCGAATGCTATCCCAACTGCGGGAAATACTATGCCAAAGGATAATCTTAGAATTGCGTAAGCTCCAGCGCTGATTATAACACCACTTAGGAGAGCAGACATTGGGGCGGGTGCTTCAGAGTGAGCATCGGGTAGCCACATGTGCACTGGAAAAACAGCCATTTTAACGGCAAATCCCGCTGTTAACGCAATTAGAACCCATTTAATGATGTCTGGAGCTGCTGTCATTAAGGCAGTTTGGGCTTGAAACATATCCGTGTAACCTGTTAGGTAATAGATTGCTCCGATCCCTAAGAGTACAAAAACTGCGCCTGCATGGGTAAATATGAAGAGTTTAAAGGCTGATTTGTATGCGTTACGATAGCCCCATTCTCCGACTATGAAGTAGGCGGGTACAAGCATGAGTTCCCAGCAGAAGTAGAATAGTATAAGATTGCTGGTTAGGAAAACTCCGACTAAGCCCACGCTTAGCATGCAAAGCAAAGCATAGTATGATGCTAGGTTCTTTTTTCCTTCCATGTAATTTATGGAGAATATTGAGGCAACAAACATTAGCACCAAGCTGATTAGCGCTATAGAGGCGCTTATCCCGTCCAAATACAGAGTAAACTCAGTGTTGAGGATTGTTGGAATCCAAGTGTAAGATTCAGCATAAGAACCATTCGACAAGATTGCTGGAATTGTAGACATCACTAAAGCAATGTTAACTAGTGCGATTAGGGCAACGAAAAAAGCTGCTGCCTTAGGTGATTTTTTTCCTGCTAAGTAAACCAATGGGATGCTTATTGAGGGTATAGCGAATACTGCTAGTAATATTGGTAGCGACATTTTTACACTCCTGAGGTTATGATTATCAAAACTATGATTAGTATGAAGCCAACAACTGCCGCTGCAACATAGTTCCTGAACGAGTCTGATGGGCCTCTTTTGAGGGTTGTTGCTTTGCCGGGTTCTGCTGCCTCACTGATTGATGTTCCTGCTGCATCAGGATAACGTGCAAACAAGACGTTTTCTACTCGGGTTAAGCCTTCTGAAAATCGGGTTAAACCTTTGGTGACTGTGCCATATAGGTCGTCAAAGAAGAAGGCGTGATTGAGCATTGTAGAAAGGGGGTTTTTGGTGCCTGCCACGTTTCTGACGCCTTTGAAACCTTTGTAGTATGTGTAATATGCGATGAGTCCTGTGGGAACTAGCAGTAATAGGAATATGGGTGTTTCAATGTTTAGGAAAGCACCTACTAAACCTTCAGCTAGTTCGATATGCATAAAACTGGCAACTAATGGTTCAGCTAGACCCCAGACTATGCATAGTCCTGCGAGGATTGCGGCGGGGATTAGCATGACTTTTGGTGCTTCGTGAACATGCTGTTTTTCGATGTGTTCAGTTTTTGGTGCCATAAACGCTAAGCTGAACATACGCACACAATAAGCGAAAGTTAACGCTGCTGTACCGTAGAGAATTATTACTTGGGCTAAGCCTGCTAAGGTTTCAATGCCAGTTACACTAGTAATGATTAAACCTTTGCTGAAGAACGCTGCAAACGGCGGTAACCCGCTTGTGGTAATTATCATTATACCCATTAGGATAAAAGTAGTCGGCATCAGTTTTCGAAGCCCGCCCATTAGACGCATGTCTCGAGTGCCGATTGCGTGTATTATGCCTCCGGCAAGTAAGAATCCGAGGCCTTCGAAGAAAGCGTGGCTAACCATATGGTATAAGCTTGCGAACCAACCTTCGCCTATTAATCCCCCAGTAGTTGCAGCTGCACCTAAGGCTGACATCATGAAACCGATTTGGCTTACGGTTGAGTAGGCGAGAACTCCTTTAATGTCAGTAGTTGTAAGCGCTAATGAAGCCCCAACTAAAGCTGTTAAAACGCCTATCCAGGTTACCACAGGGAACCAATAAGGCATTAACGCTGTAATTATTGCTGGTGCAACTGAAATTATGAGAATAAACCTCGCAAGAAGGTAAACACCTGCTTTGACCATCGTAGCTGCGTGCAAAAGTGCGCTAACTGAAGTTGGAGCTTCCATTGCACTATAGAGCCATGTGAACAATGGTAGCTGAGCTGACTTTGCGATCGCACCTCCCAAAACAAGGAAAGCAACTGCAACCATGTAGTCCATGTTAAATCCACCTGCTTGAATTCCAGCGATTATGCCTCGAAAACTGAGAGTATTAAACATCAAGAATAGCAAACCGATGGCAGCAAGCAAAGCGATGTCTCCGATCCTGGTCATTATGAAAACTTTAACGCCTGCGTGGATTGACTCAGGTTTTTTGTACCAGAAAGAGATTAGGGCGTATGAACACAAGCCGACCATTTCCCAGAAGATGAACATTTGGAGCATATTGTCAGCAAGGACTAAACCAATCATTGACCCGATGAAGAGTAAGATTAGATAGTAGTATCTGGATAGACCCTCTTCCCCTTTCATGTAACCTATGGAGTATACTGCAATAACTAATGCAAAGAAACCGATTAGACAGGTGAAGAGAACGCTCAGGGGATCGATGTAGACACCTGCACTGATGCCGGTAATGCCGGGAATCCAGCTTATAGGGTTGGTTGTTAAGGCTTCTCCGTTTCCTGACCAAACAGCAGGAACCAAAGACAACGCCAATCCGGCCGTTAAAGCAGCGACTGCAACAACAAAATAATTGCGGATTTTCTCGTTGTATTTTCCTATGAGGGGTACGAATAAACTGGATAGAAGGGGAATAACCCAGACGAGCCATGCTGAGAATTCTTCGATCATTGTGTGTCGACCTCAGGTTCATTTTTTTCCTGCATCAACTTTATGATTTTGCCCATGTCGCTTGTCCCGTATCGTTTAGATACGATGACTAGTACAGCTAAGATTACACCACTGAGAACAGTGTCCGTAGAGAATGCTAAGATTAATAAGGCTTGACCCAAGTTTAGGTTTGATGCCAATAAAACAAAGTTCAAGGTGGCAGCTGTCGCGATTAATTCAAGTGATATAAAGACTTTTAGAAGTTGACGGTTAGTTAATAGACCATAGATACCCAGTGCCAACATAACTATTGCTAATATAACAAAGTCCATTATGCTCGGCCCTTCCTATTTTTTTGATATAAAACAATACCAATTCCAAGCGCTATAGTAAATACAACAATTGCTTGCAAAACAACGTCAAGACCTCTTACATTCCATAAGGCATCTCCAAGTGTCAAATCAGAGGGTATGCCTGCTGGACCTGAAATTGATATAAAAATTGCGGGCAACGACAACAAAACTCCGCCACCGACCAAGACGCCAAAGCGAGTAGGAGAAGTTTTTTTGACAGGCTTATCACCTAACATTTCTCCTGACAAGAAAAGAACTGCTAAAGTACCTATACCTACAGCAAACTGAAAAATTGCACCATAAATGGCTCCATCTATAAAATAAATTAAAGCCGTAAATAGGAAGGTTCCCGCAAGTGCTGCTACAGAGTAGACAACTTCGTCAAGAAACAGAGCTAACATTACGGAGATAAGCAATCCGACAGCTAGAATCTCAAATATCATTTTGGTGTCTCCTTGGGTTCAGTTTGAACATTAGGTTTCATAATTAAGCAAGATTTGTCAGTTGTTGCTAACTCGTACAGATCTGAAGCTTTAATTGCATGCCTCGGACATGTTTCGACACATTGATGACAAAATATGCATTTGTTTAGATTAATTTGTGGACGACCCTTACCTTCAACTTCGACTATTTGGATCGCGCCTGTAGGACAATCTCTTGCACAAACTCTACAGCTAGATCCAACTATAGATCTAACATCTATGCTTAATCCTACAGAATTACCTGATCCTATGTCGATGATGTTGCATGCCTTAATCTCATACATCGGCTCACCTCTCGCATCATCAGGCAGGTGAGGTTTAACGAAAGGATACTTTGTTGTTGCAGGTTTTGTGAATATGTGGG
>CAYPSV010000028.1:0-7611 GCA_964413605.1 uncultured Candidatus Bathyarchaeia archaeon
GTATAGCCTCTCCCAAAAAGTAACTGAAAACACCCATAAGCGCCGAGGTAGCTCAGCCTGGGAGAGCGCTCGGCTGAAGACCGAGTCGTCGCAGGTTCAAACCCTGCCCTCGGCACATCAACATCATTTTGGAATAAACCAGCGACGCTTCATTTTGGTTTTCTAAAGAACTTTAAACCGTCTGATTCACAGACAAACTGGAAACCTTGCTCAATCAAGTCAGCTATTTCTTTAGGTGTGTTAACTGCCTTGCAGATGTATTGGTCGTCTTTTTCAACTTGTATTAGCTGTGTATAGAGTAAAGTATTCTTGATGTTTTTGTGACCGAGCGCATGCATTACGTGAAGGATATCTTTTGTTTTGTGATATTCCATTGAGCCTTTCCAATGTCGCAATGTATGGAAAGTTATTTTTCGCAGTCTTAGATTTCCAAGTCGGTCAGCTGTTCTGTTTCTGTGTTTTTCGTAGGTTCTTCTCAAGTTGCCTATGTTTTTGTAGTGATTGAATATTCTTTGATTTTGCTTTGGATATATACTGAGCATACCTAAGAGTTTGTTAGAGAGTCTAAAGATTCGTGGATTGCTGCCTTTTTCAGCTATCAAACTTAAGGTTCTACCTTCAAAGTCTATATCTGCCCATTGCAGTCGATAGATTTCGCCAGCTCTTGCGCCTGTATCTTTTTCGATTTGTAAGAATAAAGCAATTTCTTTGTTGCATCCAGCTATAACATCATCGATTTCTCTTTCCTGCGGTATGAAAGGTAGCTGTCGTATAGCTTTGTATCGTGGTCGTTCCCATTTTAATTTTTGCATCTTGCGAATAGGTCGTAGGCAAAAACAACGACCTCTTTCATTGAGTCTTTCCAATTTTCTTGATTTGCAATTACTTCTTTGACGCTTTCAGGATTGTTTAGGGCACCAAGACTTCTGAGTCTGCGCAGTCTTACTCCTCTGCTTACAATAGTTGTTTCTTTGCAGCCTTGTTTTTTCATCCACCAAAGAAATTCGATTATTTTTTCTTCAGAGTTTGATTTAGCGTTGTCGATTCTCCCACAACAGTCTTTGTTTCTGTTGCAGAGTCCAATTTTTTCGCCTCAAATATTGCGCATAATTGGCTGGTTTGATTAAGTAAATTTGACTTATATGATTTATCACTAAATCGTGTCTTACAATCCCTACAGATAAATCGTTGAATCGAGCCTAAACCTGTCTCCCTTACACCATCTTTCCAATTTCTTGTGCTATGACAATTAGGACATTCTCTACTTGCCTTCTCACCACCTTTATGCTGAGTCTGCAAATTCGATATCAGTTCTTACGCCTCGTATTTGACTATATAGCAACAATGTTTAAGAAATTGACTTACCTAAGTAAAAAACTCAGATTTATAGAAAACAGATTCAAAATTACGTTAAAATGACTTTTAGCTTTTGTTATTTCCTTATTTCGTAAATAAATTCAGAATTTAATAGGTATTTTTTGAGTCTTGCAGAAGTCTTTAGTATAGTTAGTCATAAGTTAAGAATAGGCGACTTTCGTCGCCTCGAACGTTCCAGACGACGACTGATAGTCGCACGAGTAGTAACGAGGGTTTTCCGTGAAAACCCTTTCACCGAGCCTTCGCATTGCCCCAAGGGGCTGGCTCCCGGCTCATGCAGTAGCATAACGACTCTCCGAGGGAGGTCGGATGTAAGCCAAATAATCAAAATGGCAATACAGACCGTTCCAATGTAGGCAACATAAATTCCCTTAACAAATAATTTTTAACAAATATAGAAAATTAATTAAGAGTAACCAAACAAATAAGTTGCCATGGTTTCCGATACAATCTTAATTCTTATACTAAGTTCAATACTGACATTAACGGCGTCTTTAACAACAATCTTAGTAACAAATTTTGTTAATTCAAAACAAAAACAAAGAGACAAGAACGTAGAAGATATCCAAAAGATTAAAACTAATTTGTATTCTCCTTTACTGTTTTCTCTTTTTGAAACTTCTGATACTTTAGCAGCTTTTGCAGGTATTTTTGGTGCTAAAAACGAAGAGTTTAATGAAATACGCCAGAAACAACTTCTTAGTGCTATAAAGGAAAAATTGACGGAATTAAACTCTAGCGATATCAGGAAATTACTCTTAAAAGAAATAGCTTTTGTTAAACCAGACAAATTCAGAAACAACCTATTTTATTTTCAAAATCTACTTCGCACATATGAATCAGTTCTTATAGATTTGGCAGACAACGGCTTTTGCGCCACGAGACTTGATTTAGAGAAGAAATGGTTACTAAATCTTGGACACGCAACCCTCTTTCTTTTAGATTTTGTTAACAAATTAGAATTTGCAATAAATGAATTTATAAGTAAAAACGAAATAGGAGTTAACTATCCAGAAATTAATCAGATTAAAATAGCTCTAAATCATGGTTTAATCGTTAACAGATACTCTCTCTAAATAATCTAATTTTGTGAGATGGGAGAGTAATTTGAAGCAAAGCTTGCTTGAATTAGACAAGTACGAAATCAAAAAAAGAAAGCTTACTCAGTTTACGGTTAACGAAGACAGGCTTTTAGCTGCTATCCCACATAGGGTCACCCATATGAAAAGACACTTTTGTCGAGCCATTTGGAATTTCAATAGATGTGTTGATAGTCTTTGAGCTTTCGGCAGGTACGTCACCTATAGTGACCATTTCAATTTTTAGTACCTCGTCGGTATCCACGTTGAAGAATGTGACCTCAACTGTGCAATTTGTTGCGTCTTTCTCGCTCATGTTTTGGGCAGTGCCATCTAAGTTGAACATTCCAGTATTAGTGTCGTATCCTCCACCTAGGTCTACTGCTACTGAGGCATCTTTTAGTTCTGGTGTGTTGTCTGCTGAGAATATTGAACCAGCCATTCCTAAGAAAATGAATGAACCAACCGCGGCAACTACAATCACGCTGACTGCTACTGCAAGTATTATTATATTTGATTTCTTCATGAGTTGTGTTCTTAGTATCGATTTAATAAAGCTTTGTAAAGAAAAAATCTCTTCTAATTTAGTAATTATATTAAATTTTTTACATTTTAGTGTTATTCAGACGAAGGATTTTTCCTTTATGCAATGAGTCAGAAGATTCAACTGTTCATGGTTTAAAATGACGAACCACATGTTATCCTCTATTTGCAAATCCTTGCCTGCCACAAAGCCGATTGAAAGAAGTAACATTTCGACTCATACACTTTGTCGGAAAAGCAAAATATGGTTGAAGCAAACAATACGGCTTGACAATTGAAGGTAGCAGGTTGAATTCGGGGACAAGGGTCTCCAGATATTTTTCTAAATGTTAGAGCATTTTTGAAAAGTCGCCATAAACTTTGCTTCTATGGCCGACAAAAAGAATGACTACTTGGTTTTTGTTTTGGTTTATTTCATAGATGACGCGGTAATCGCCTATTCGTAGACTCCAGAAATCTGATTGCTTTAGGGGTTTTCCTATTTTGTCGGGGTTTTCACGTAGTTGTTTTGCACTCTCGATTATTCTGGTTCGGATGTGTTTTTCAGTTTTTTGGAGTTCTTTTGCTGCTCTGGGGTGCAGAAGTACTTTGAAAATCACTCTAGTTCCTCTATAGGGATGAGGGATTCTGGGTGTTGTTTTGCTTCTTCGCTTCGTTCCATGAGTGTGTTGAAGAAGTTGCATGTTTTTTCGCGTTCTTGGTAGTAGGTGATGATTGATTTTATGGCGTCGCTTCGATTTTTAAAGCGGCCTTCTGCTATCCATCCATCTATTTCCTCGAGGGTTTTTTGTGGAAGACGTAGTTGTACTTGAGCCAAATAAGTCGCCGTAAACAGTACTGTTTACAACTCACTTAAACGTTTCCTAAACAACCATCCGAGTCCCGACCCACCCTGTCTGGTGGATGATGGTGCAACGACGGTTTAAACGACGGTGTCAAGCTAGCCCTCGGCACCACAATGGTAATTTGGAATCAATTAGCGACACTTTCAAGTGTTGCCTTATTTTCTTAAGGAATTTGACGCCGTCCAAATCGCATACAAACTCGAGCCCAAGCTCTATTGAGTTTTGTATTTTCTGTTATAGATTCTTCTTTATAATCGTGTTTTTCACTTTTATTGTACATAAAAAGTGTAACCGCAATTAGAAAAATACAATCGCCGATAATAAGAAAAACATTGTTTAGAATAACCCCTATCGCAGTTATGATGAATGAACAACAAATAATAAGGGATGCAATTTTCCAATTCATATATCTAAAATTTAGCTCAGGGGCTTTTGTAGCGGTCTCTTTCTCTCGCTTAATTTCCTTAGTTACGGCTGAAGGATTGTTTTGTTCAGCACTGTCTTTTTGAATAATAGACAGAATTTCTTTCTTATCTAATTTTCTGCCCAGATATTCTTCCCCTCTACCATCTTTAGCTGTTAACTCAAGTTCTGCCCATTCAAAACCTCTGAATGGTACAATGTGTAGATTCCATTTTGCCCCGCAGATTTTGCATGTAAGAGTATCTTTTTCACCTGCGGTTAAATGGACTGAGAAAGTTCCTTTAGCTGAAGCATGGCAGATTGGACAGGATTTGAAATAGTTTCTTAGCTCTATCGCAAATTCTTGCAGGTTAACCATTCACAATCACTAAGGCTTATAATCTGCTAGTTGAGTGCTTAAACTTTTGCAATTTTTCTCTTTGTTCTTTTGTAACTATTTGTCTATATGCTTCTTAACTAAATTAGGTTCTTTGTTTTAGTTGTTGTTTAAAGTTACGTCTTTAGTTATTTAGGGAATTATAGCAGTCGAATATTAGGAACTTAAGATAAGGCATTCGGTTGATGGTTTGTTGAGCCTCTGGACCGATATATAGATGAAAGAAAAAATGAAAAATGTAACTCAAAGTACTATGTATTATAATGTTCTCCAGAGATTCCTCAGCCATTTCAATCCAATTCAACTGAAAAAAAAGAAAAAGGTTGTTGTTTGTTTTGGGTTTATGGTCGTTTTCTGAGCACTAGAAGTATTGTTATGGCAAAGCCTATAGCAATTGCGGCGATTATGCCTGCGACTGCGGGAACAAAGTATGTGTCTGCGATAGATTGTTGGGTTTCTGGGGTTGTTGCAGGAGCTTCTGCGGCTGAGTCAGTTTCAAAAGCGGAAACCGCATGTGATGGCCAGTAAGATTCACTTCCTCCGAAAGATGCGTAGACTGTGTATTTGCCTTCGATGTCTGGTTTCCAAGAAAAGCTGTAGAATCCATCAGCGTCGCTAGTGGTTGTTCCTATATCTCGATAGTTGCCATTCGCATCCAAAACGCTTAGTGTTATTTGCAGGCCAGTGGCGTTATTTGGTCTGGGGAACTGTTTGTAGACATAGAGCATCCAGTCATTCATGCTTTCATCAGAGACAGCTGGAACACCGTTTGGGAAACGTGCGCTCACTTCGTAGCTATTGGTTCCAGGAGAGATGTCACTTATCATACCTTTTATAATCACTGACTTACCCTGCTCAATTGAAATGTCGGGTGCATTGATGGTTATAGCGCTAGGGCCTTTGCCTATTGCAAATATTCTTTGGCTGTATGTGTCCTGACCTGCTATTATGCTATCACCGATCATTGATCGCCCACCCCAATGGGTTTGTCGGAATAAGCCGTCTGCTCTCCAAATTACCTCTCCGTTAGTTGCGTTTAGACAGATGTAGGGTCCACCGCGCGGTCTTGGATCTATAGGTGAGTGTTCTTCATGACCAACATAGATTTTGCCGTCTGTGATGAATTGTATGCGATTCCACCATTGATTAGCCCACAGGATTTCAGAGTACTCATCAGTTGCTTCATATGCCCATAGCCGTTCGCCAGTTGCGGCGTCATAACAATAAACTATACCGCTTGCACCTGTAGAGAATAGCTTACCATAAGCAATTGCGTTTACAGTGGCAACATAAGATTGCAAATAGTACTCCGAGTCAGAGGTCGTCCATAGATATTGTCCAGTGTCAGTGCTAAATCCGAAGTACTTTCGTGCCTCTTTTGACCAAAGCACATAGAGGTTATCTGCTGAACTTACAGCTCCAGAACTTATGTATTGGTTTCCTGTTGTCCATTCTGAGGGTGCATTCCAAGTCTGTTTGTAGAGAAGCGCGCCTTCATGTCCAGGTTGCAGATCCAAAGCCCAGACTATAACATGGGTTGAGTTATAGTATGAACCAACTACTTTGTCGCCAGGGAAGACAGCACGGACGCTCCCAGGTAGGTCAGCAGCGATAGTTTTATTCCATGTGTATCCAGCTAAGCCTGTGGGGGTCGTTGGTGTGTTGATTGATGCAGTAGCATTTTGTATTTTGCCCATTGGTCGCCATTGGCCCCAGCCCATTGATCCATATTGGGTACTTGCGTATAGTTGTGGTATGTTGCTTGAGTTCCAAAGTGTCATAAAGCCATGGTTTGTATCAATAGAGTAGACAAGGATTTCGCCTTTTGGACCATATGTTGTTGTTCCCGATGGAATGCCGTACAGTGCATACACGAAGTCTCCAGTGTAGGGGTCAAATGCACACCATGTGGTGCCCGCCGAAGATGGTAGCCCTAGCAAGCTTCGGGTTTGTGGATTGGCTGTTGCCCAAATGTAATCGTAGACGCCGTGATAATCATAAGTATCCCAGTACATTAGTTGGCCACGTGTGATGGTTAAGTTGTTCAGCAAAGGTTTAGACCAGAGTTCTTCTCCAGTATGCAAATCTATACATACGGTTTCCTTGAGTACGTCAGGATTGGCGTATTTATCGAAGTATAGTTTTCCTCCAAGGATTATGCTAGTTCCTCCTCCAAAAGCACCGCCCAATTTGCCTTCATACGCATCTCCCATCTCGTATGAATGGTAACCCATTGCGTCTTCGTCATAGGGATTTCCTAAGGTTCCCCCGACCGTTCCGCCGGAAGTGAAGGGTTGAGTCCAAAGTACGTGTGAGCTTTCTGGTGCGTCATCATTATAGGGTGCATAGTAGTTGGGAGGGGTCGTTAGCCAGCTTCCTGCGATTGTGTACCATTCTCTGATCTGTGCATCTATTGGACGCGACCAATATTCAGTTGGAAGGGGCAGATTGGGATAGTATTGAATCGGAGTTTCTTGAACGACAAGTGCTAGTCTATCACTGGTGCTTGCTTGCATTGTAGTGCCTGCGGGTATTGCGATTCCTGCAAAAGCTCTGATTTCGCTTGGAGTTGTTTGTTCTGGGAAGTTGGTTTGCAAGTAGTAAGTGCCTGTTTTGTCTGGAACAAAAACAGTGCCTGTTCCACCCGTTGAATCAGTTGTAAATGGACCTAAAGTGCTTGTTGCATTGTTTGGACCTGTTACAGTTATGGTTAAGCCTGTCCAGCCTTCTGTGGAGAATGAGAGTTGCTGTGTTATTCCTACGTGAAGCAAAACTTCTTGACCAATACCAACTGGGTTAGGTACAGCGCCGATGTATGGGTAGGTTTCATAAGAGTCTGTTGATTGAGCAGCAGTTATGTCAAATACGGTCACTAGAGATGATAGTAGAACAAAAAGAATCGCAATTGAAAATATTTTTTTTATTTTTTCCATTTTTTTTCTCCTTTAATTTTTATTGAGCAAAAAGC
>CAYPSV010000028.1:7711-23061 GCA_964413605.1 uncultured Candidatus Bathyarchaeia archaeon
CAAAAAGCCATTTGGTTAGTTTTGGCTATGTCTCTACCGCCTCTAAATGAAGTGTAACCTCTATACCTTAATTTCAGAAATTGCATACTATTTCTCTCTGGATTTTTTGTTATCTAGACCTTGTGATGTATGCGGAAAAAAGGTCGGCGGCGTCTACTACTGCGGTAAATGAGATTTTTTTCTGCTTCTGATGCTACACCTGTCAAGTAAACTACCGATTAGCGCATGAATTAACTAGGAAGAAATTCTTCTCCTCGCACTCTAAAGAACCTCAAAGCATCATAACTTGTTATGATATCAGTAACTTTGCTTCTTCTAACGATAAAAACAAATGACCTTTCAACTAGGGTATCTAAAATACTAACCACATCATCTTCAATGCTAAATGTTTTAGAGACTCTATCCATAAAATCCCTAACTCTGAACTTTGAAGGCGCTTTTGATTTAGTTTCTGCATAACTAAAAACATTTTTAGCCAACGACTCATAGGAGAGAACTCCAATCATTTTGTCTCCTTTCATTACAGGAAGTTGAGAATACTCTTTTCTAAGCATTAACTCAATGGCTTTATCAACACTGTCATTACAGTCAATCGTGACTAACTCAGGCTTCCCTTCTCTTATTGACTCAAGAAACCTTTGTATATCAAATATCTTTCCCAACCTAATCCACAAATATCTTTTTTCGGCAAACTAATTGTTAGAGAAAAGATTCGATTACTACAAGTTAGCTTTTATGAATCCAAAATTCTAATTAAATAAAAACAGAAAAAAGAAAAAGGTAATTGTAAGTGTTACATCACCATCAATCGCAGGTTCAAAACCTGCCCTCGGCTCCACCATTTTGAATAAATCAGCTATGTTTTTTCTTTTTCTAAAAAATAAAAAGATTAAACAGGATTAAAAATTAAGATGTATTTTTAAATGCCTTGGATAATCTCCAGATTAGAAATCCGATTGCTGCAACAACGTAGCTCATGATTGTAAAGGTGTCTACCCTAATCCAAGGTACGAGATGGGATAGACCAAGATTAAGCCATTCTGGATGGGTCAATTGTACGAGGACGCCATAAATCCAAGCTATCAGACCGAATAGAAAAAGAAATTCGCCGAAGACCTCGATAATATTTAGCTTAAGATTTACAACCGTAATATGTAGCCTCCTTTGTTTTAAACTGTTTTGAAAGGGTTACCTAAACTATCTTTGGGCAGTATAAAAATGAGGCTGCTTTGAATTTAATAAGACAAATCCTATAAATAGAAATTGACCAAGCTATTGCTTTGTTTTCAACCCAAACATAACGGCAAATCCGACAACAAACAACATTACACTAATAAGCATAAATGGCAAATAAGATGTTGCGTTTATCTCATTTCCCAAAATAAAATAAACGCCAGCTTCGCTTGGGACATGAGAAGCTAGCCAAGCTGTAACTATTAGAAACAAAGCTCCAAAGATAATAATTGTCAAACCGATACTACGAAATTTATTTGTCATCTACTTGCACTTCGTTAAATTGGAAACTCTGAAACTCAATTAACATGCGAAATTTAGCATAGCTGTTCTTGAATGGCAATATTTTCGATGCATTGGAATTCAAGTGCTGCCCATTCTTCAGTTTTAACATCATTTTTCTTAGTTTTTGTTTTTCTGCGTTGCATAATTTACAACTTAAAGCTGGAATATATTATATTTTATGAATTACAAATCATTATCACATTCAAGTACGTTATCTCTGAATATCCTTATCATGCACTACCAATTATTGAATTTAGACTTGACAAATCGCTAAAAAGCCTCTAAATCTTTAATAAATTCGCCTTAATTAATAGAACAAACCTCGATACCGTTACAGGTTCAAACTCTGTCTTCGACATCGAGATTATTTGAAACATAACTGAACAAATTATGAGGCTAAAAAATGGAACTTGATGAGTGTATTAAGGGTAGACGCAGCGTAAGAGCTTACACAGATGAAGCTGTCACTAGGGAGCATATTGAAAAAGTTCTTGAAGCAGGAACATGGGCACCAACAGGAATGGCGAGAGAACCCTGGAGATTCGTAGTTGTTGAAAACAAAAAGCTAATCGAATATGTTTCGGAGGAAACCAAACTTGCCGTTAAACAAGCTATGCCGCCTCTAGCAGAACGTTTCTCCTGCAAAGAAGACATCGTTTGCTATAATGCACCTGTACTAATATTGGTATGTGTGGAAAAAGACAGCCAATGGGAAAATATTAACTTGCTCGACAGCGTCCTTGCAACACAAAATATGTTCTTGAAAGCATATGAATTGGGACTTGGAACATGTTACATGGGATACGTGAACCTTCTAAACAAAAAGCCTGAGGCACTCAAAAAGATTGGGCTTCCGGATAATTATCAATTGATGGTTCCTTTCATAATTGGGCATCCTAAAACAAAACAGGGTGCTGGAAAAAGAGCTAAACCAAAAACCAAATGGATCAATTAACTTTTTTTCTTTCATCTTCTGGCAAAACAATTTCCTGATTCACTTCACCATACTTGACAGCTCTACCTTCCAAAAGTAAAGCACCCACATAGGCGCAAGTTACCGCATCAAGTTCATGATCACTCATTTGCCTGTTAAGCCCAGATATGCCTAATCTTTCTAAGCCAACTCGTAATTTATCAAGTCCTTTTTGCTTTCTAGGAATACAAAGTACATCTTGAGCACCTCCTGGATAAGCTTCGATAACTCTAAATCCTTTTCTTTCCAAATTTTCTCTCAATGCAATACCTCTTAGAGTAAGCTTTCGCATTGGTCCTAATGTGATAGGAAATATTTTTATCCCAATTTTGAGAAGCGCTCTTTCACATTCTCTAAGGTGCACGCTTGTTCTCTCTTGAATGCTTTTCCTTCCCGGCGGCAAACATAGAGGTGCATCGATAGCGATTAAACGAGGGTTGATCTTAGCAATTCTTTGCAGAATTTCTTCATTTGTATATAACAAGCATGTACTAACGTTCATATTGGCAAAAACACAGAAACCCGTAGGTCTGGTTTCAACACCCGCTAAATCTACACCAACAATCGACATTACAATCACCAGAATAAAAGTAATCAAACATGCTAAAATGTTTCTTTTCCCGCCGCAATAGAATGGAAAAGTTGCCTGTTTTAATTAAAAATAAGGGCACAGTCCATATTTTATCGTTTAAAAAAGACCTATTTTAGCTCATTTAAGTGCAATCAATAGAAAGTGTTTTATGCTGATTGATATGATACGTTGTTCCTGAGGAATAATTATGGCAAAATGTCCCACATGTGGAAAAGAAGTAAAAAACGCTAAAAAAACTTGGAAGATGGCTGGGAAACCAGACAAACAAGGCAAACGGACACAGCTTACCATAGGCCTCTATGACTGCTGCGGTAAGACCTTCCGTGAAGTTTTAGATAAGAAAAAGATCTAAATAAGGAAATTTTTTATTTCCTTTTCTATTTTTTCTTCAACACATATAAAAGTCCAATCATTAGCTGTGAACTAAATTATTCTCGTAGAAATTGTGCCCTTGCCTTCTATTAATGATAAAACACGTTCAGGAAACAAGCCGTTAACAACATAGCAATCAACGTGAAATCTTGCAATAAGTTTAGGAGTAAACATGTCCACGCTTGTTCGTTCATTCAGTTCTGAAAGCTGTTTTGAAGATATTTTCTTAATCAGTTTTTCGTCAGAATGTTCTTTTGGATTGTCTTTGTAGATTCCATCTACATCGGTAACAAGCAATACTTTCTTAATGGATAAGCGACTTGCGAGATAAACAGCTATGGCATCAGAGGTCACATTCCAAGAGTTTTCCAAAGGGTCCTCGTTTTCCATAAAGCTTGATGGTAAGAAAACAGCAAGTTTTCTTGAATCTAACACATCCCGTATTTTCTTTATATCTTTAATTGGGAGTGAGTTAGGCATCACGTTGACTAGTAGAAGTCCATATTGATCCATGCCTAGAATTGCCATCCGATGTGCGTTTCTATCCGATAAGTTAAATCGCTGATTAACCGCCCTTACGGCGTCTGCGAATTCGCCTCCTCCAGGTACCACAACCAACTGTTGTTCTTTAGAATAATCACTCAACTTCGTGCATAATTCCTGAAGCTTCTTAGGTTGCAGTGCCAAGCTTCCGCCAACCTTCAACAAAACTGCATGCATCATGTACTCTCCAGTTTGTTAGCTAACATTAAAGACACCCCAAATGCGGGAGTAGCATAAACCGCTTCAGACTGCAATAAGTCACCTAAATCGATTATTTCGTCAGCGCCAATTTTCTTTGCAGCTTCATATGCAATAAAATTTTTTCCTATTCCTGTAACCACAACAGGAAGCTTGTTTGAATTATAGAGTTTAATCTTATTGTAGACTTCGGCTAAACTTTTTGCTACCCGATCGATTTGCTGTTTATGGATGTATTTTGCTATCTGCAAAAGTTCTTCCTTTCCCAATATTTCTGTGTCTGCGCAAACCACTCTCGCGAGTCTAGCTAAAGCGTCAGGGATAGTCTTTTTTCTTCCATCCGCCGTTTCAGTCGTGTAGTTACTTTCTGTAATATTGCCTAAGATCAAGTGAACGTCCGCGGATAATGCAAATAGTTCCGAAGAAACACCTGCTATGCCGCCTCTGATTGGAATTGACTGAATAATGGCGGCCACATTGGTTCTTAAGCTTCCAGTGTAAACAAGTTCACCGCAGAGAAGCTTTTCCAGGTCAGTTTTTCCGCAAGCATCCACTTTTCCATTTACAACGGGTATTATGCTGGTGCTTGTACTTCCAACATCAACAATTACACAATCCTTTAATTTCAAAGAAACTAGCCAACCTGTCGCAGCCCAGTTTGCGGCGGCAACTTCAAGTGGCTTTTCAAAAGCATTAGCCAGAGGGATTAATTCTGCCGTTGTGTTAAGAACATAAATTGGCGTCTTAGAGAAAACATTTTTTACACAAGACAGAATGTGGTTGACACCTTCTTTTTTGGATTGGTACGCGTCAGACAATTCAGCTGTCATGGTTACTGCCAAACCATCAAGCTTTTTGACCTTTAACTGCTCCTTTAGGTCCTCGAGTACTTGGATAAGTTTTTGCGGGTTCTTCCAGATTGGAAAGTATTGTACTGCACTTTTGACTTTGACTATTTTTCCCTTTTGATGCGATACGAAAACGGCTTTAGTATTTGCACCGCCGACGTCATAGCTTAACACGTTGACCAAACAGAGGTCTCCTCAGATGCTAATGTCTTGAAGTTGCTTTTTAGCTTCCTCTAAAGATGAGCAGGCGATTTCTACCTTTTCTCCATAGCCAATTGCAAGAGCGTATGATTCGGTGTTGCCTTGCAAGGGAAAAGGAGGAGAAACTATGGATGCAAGTTTTGATGCTTTTTGATAATCCGCCATTGTTGGTATTGGTATCTGCTGTTTTGAGAAGCAGACAAATCCATGAATTTCAGTTTTCATAGGCAGTTTATTAAACAAAATGGAATCAATCAATGCTTCTGCTATATTGAAGTTGACAACTTTTCGTAAACCCACATATGAAGTTGTTAACCGGGGATTAACATCTAAGACGAAAGCCTTGTCTTCTGCTAAAACTATGTCTACTCCCACATAGCCTCGTAAGCCCGGAAATGATTCTACTACTTTCTCTGCTAGAGCTAACGCATCATCTTTTAGAGGATGCTCAAAAGGAACGATACCGCCTTCATAGCTCGAAGACTGGTCTGGACCAGAAACTTTCACTTTTTGTTTGTTCAAACTAATTGCCAAAGCTTTCTTTCCAGTGGAAAGTACACTTACGCTAGCTGGTTCTCCTTTGATGAAATCTTGAACGATGAAATCTTCGTTGGCTGATTCTATGTTGATTTTTGAAAAGGCTTTTTCAATTTGTTTTTCGTCTTCAATTATGCTAAGTCCAAATGCTCCGACGCCATCCGAAGGTTTGAAGATCAAAGGATAAGTTAGTTCTCGAATGATGCTTTGTTTAATTTGCTTTATATCGGCATCTTTTTTTAACACCAATGTTTTAGGAACCGAGAAACCATTTTTTTCTAGCTCCTTGTAGAGAAAAGCTTTGTCCGCAACTTTGGAGATGCCCTTAGATTCGCAGTTTAATGCTACTTTCCCAGTTTCCTCGATTAACTTTATCGTTGACTGAAGATCGTTTCCTGTTTCAGGCGCAATTACATATGCGGCGTCATTGACTTTGGCGATATTGCTAAGAAACTGTTTTGGCTCATTTGAGTATAGTATTGGAACTATAAAGTCGGCATCAATAGGTGGATTAAGCGTTGATAACCTTGCATCTAAAAGAACCGTGACTGTATGTCCTGCAGCTTTAAAATCTGCTGCTATGCTGCACATCATTGCGAAACCTTCAGCCAAAAAACCAGGAGGAATATGGCGCTCGCAGCATCCTCCTCCTGAAACGTGCTCATAAACGATAATCTTCAAGATGACTCACTTACAAGAAGACAACAAGACAAAACTGTTCCGTTTAAAGTTTTTCTGTTTCTAAATCGTTAAGAAAAGCCAGAACATGCTTGCGCTTCACGTGAGGCATGACGACGATTCGGATGCAGTCATACCTTGGAACATAGGAGATAAACCAGCCGCGTTTAGCCATTTTCTTTGCGAGGGCTTTTGTGTTTTCAGATTTAAAGGCTAATAGATTAAGCTCTGGCTCGACAACTATTTTGAATCCAAGTTTCTTGAGACCTTTAGCTATCAGTTGGCTGTTTTCTATGCATGCGGCGACTGTTTTCTTAAAGCCGGCGATTCCTAAGAATTTGAAGACTGCCCATGCCGAAGCTGCAGAGGCGCCCGTTCTTGTTCCAACAAACGTATATTGAATTTTTTTGTTCAAGTATGGGGTTTGAGTTTTAATGAAATCCAAGGGAGTTTTATCTTTGAAAAGAATCCCACCCGTTGGAATTGCCGCCATCCCCATCTTGTGAGGATCAACGGTAATAGATTTCACGCCAGCTAAACTAAAATCAAAAGGCATTCGGGGTTGAGGCAAAAATGGAACGATTAAACCTCCGAAGGCTGCATCAACGTGTAACCAAATATCATGCTGTCGGGCAATATTTGAGAGCTTGTCAATTGGGTCAATTATGCCTAATTCTGCCGTTCCAACTGTACCCACTATTGCAACGGTGTTTTCTGTAATTTTATTTTCCACTTCAACTGGAGCAATTCTGAAAAAGGAATCCAATTTTGCATAAATCGGCTCTATTTTTAGTAAATTGCAGATTTTAGTGAACGAGAAATGCGCTGATTCAGCTAGCACAACTTCGGGCTTTCTTGTTTTCTTTATGTTTCTTGCTGCCAGCAAGGCCATCAGGTTTGCTTCTGTACCTCCTGAAACCAGAAATCCTGTTGCACCCTTGTTGCTTAGGAGGGAGGCAAGTTGATCTATGACTTCCCGTTCGAGTTGTGCGGCTCCTGGAAATAATCCAGAGTCTCCAAGGTTTGTTTCAAAAAACATTTCATATGCTTTTTTGGCTATTGGGTGCGGTTTGGTGGACATCGAACATAGTATCTTGCCATCGCCATATTTGTGGTCCAGACGGTGAATTTTTTTTAATTGTTTTAGAACGTCTTTTTGGCTTTGACCGATTGGCTGCAAGTCAAGCCCTCTTGCTTGGATTTTCTGCTTGTTTGACAGTCTTTACTAGATCACTTACTAGCTCTCTTGCAATTTCGCCAGTTATTCGATTTCCCCTAGAACATGCAGCTCCTCTAAGTCCGGCAATATCCGCGCCTAAATCGTAAACATTAGGTAAATCTGCCTTTCTAAGTGAACCGGCCAATGCCACCTCTAGACCCAAAGAATGGGAGTGTTCAACGAAAGTCTTCACCTGGGGCATAGTTAGGTTATCAAATAGGTTTTTTCCTTGCTTAGCATAGGTATCAATCATAACTACATCGATGTTAGCTTCCTTAGCGATTTGGGGAAGAATCAATGGGTTTATTGCGCCGATTTTTTCTGCGTCAGCATATCCAGCGGCTACTACTTTGATTTGGGGATTGCATTCTTTGGCTGCCCGGTTAACGCTTACAAGTAATTGTATAGCATGATTAGACGTTTTGACCCCGTAGAGTCCTACTTTTATGTAGTCTACTCCTAATGATGCTGCGCCAAGTGCAGCCAGAGAAATGGAGCCTGGAAGGTTGGGAACTTCGCCTAAAGTGCAGCTTACTTGAAGTTTTTTAGGAGTGATCTCTCTGATTCTCCTGATAACCCATGGAAAATTTGCTCCTAATGGGCCTTCAGCGGGGTTTTTTACGTCGATTATATCTGCTCCGCCGGCGATGGCTTCTTCTGCTTCTTTTTCGTTAGAGGGGCTTATCAGCAGTTTCAAGGTGGTGTCATATTGATGCGACAAATTGATGCCTTTAAATGTTTCCTGTTATAGAAAGAAGCCTCTCCAACTTCAATTAGGCATTGGTATTAGCAGCTGATAATAAACAAATTCTAATCAGGATCGATTATTTTGTGTAAGATTTAAATGGCTTCGGCTTCATTATTTGCTTTAAATAAAATTCAACGGTAACCCTTGCATGTCGCTGATACCTGAAATATCAAACCCTTATCTTGGAGCATTTGCAGGGGGCTTGCTTTATGGTTTGGCTGTTTGCACGGCATCATGTTTACCTGTTGTAACCGGGTACATCGCGGGTGTTGGTGCAGGTTTTTCCAAGGGGGTTAAAGTTACATTGATTTTTAATTCAGGCAGAATATTGGCGTATACCTTGATCGGCGCGTTAATTGGTTTGTTTGGTGGCTTATTTCGTGTTTTTGTTTCTGAGTCTGCCATTTCTCCGTTTCAAGTTTATTCTTCTTTCGCTTTTGGAATAGTTACAATTGTTATTGGTGCAGCAATTTTGTTTAGAGCAAGAAAGCCCTGTTATTGTAACAAGGGAAGAACCCCAGTGGGTACCTTTAGGAAGGTTGGCAGGTTTGGAGTGGATTTTGGGGCTTTCTCTTTGGGGTTGAGTAGAGGTTTAGTTGTTTGCCCGCCTTTGATTGCGCTTTTGCTTTATTCGTTGCCATTTACAAGTCCGGTTGGAAGCGTTGGTATTGCGCTTTTGTTTGGTTTGGGAACTGCTTTGTCTCCGATGATTCTTTTGGGAGGTGTTACAGGTTGGTTGCTAGGTAAGGCGCCTTTGTTTCGGAAATGGATTTCGTTGGCTGGCGGTGGGATTCTAATACTTCTCGGATTATTTACTATGGTTAGTTCAATAATTCAGTTATCATGAGGAAAAAAAATGGCGTTAGAAATAGTTGGAGATCTACTGAGGCTGATGGTTCTTGGGGGACTTGGTATAGCAGGGATTCTCACTATTCTAATTTGGAAAAAGAACTTGTCTACCCGAGTTACGTTTGTTAGATTTGTCATCCAAGCAGTTTCTGTGGCAGCAATATTCTACATATTCACCTACACAATCCCACTGCTTTATGTGCTGATCGTTCTTTTTGTAATGAGTCTTTTTATTGGGAGGTTTTTCTGTGGTTGGCTGTGCCCGTTTGCTTTTCTTATGGATGTTGAGAGTGTTGTTAGAAAAGCCTTAAAGATAAAATACCGAATGATACCGGACAGACTAAACAAGGCGTTGCACCGGTTTAGGTATGTTTTGTTGTTGTTTTTCCTGTTAATACCCATTGTTTTATGGTTTTTGGAGCCGCCGCCAAACGTAGATTTCGCTGTACTTTATGCTGAGGTTTTGGCTGGTCCTTTCCGCCCCTACAGTATACTTTTAGCGCCCCTTATTCCCGTGATTGTTTCGTGGACAACTGCTCCATTGATAGTCGGTGGAGTTAACTTTAGCTATCCTTACGTTCAGGATATCTTAACTTGGGCTGGACAAGATATTGGTCAAGTGATCGCTCTTGTATTTGTAGGTTTAACACTTGTTGGTTCCTTTTTCATAAGGCGTTCTTGGTGCCGTTTTTGCCCAACTGGAGCCTCATTGGCAGTTGTGAACCGGTTTAGGGGTTTTAAGTGGGCTCCCTTGGTTCATTTGGAGAAAGATGAAGAGAAATGCACAAAATGTGGTGTGTGTAAACGTGTTTGTCCTGTAGGTGTTGAGGATGTTTATGAGCAGAAAGGTGGTAAAATTCAGACTTCACAATGTATGGTTTGTTCGCGTTGCGTTGAGATGTGCCCATATGAGGGTACGTTGAAAGTAAAGTTAGGTAAGAAGACACTGTTTAAGTCGAGAAACTGGTTGGAACAGACAAAAAGTGAATGAGGAAAAAAAATGAGTCAAAAAACCGCTGAAAAAAAATTCATGCCTGATGTCCCCAGAAAAGAAATCGAAGAACTTAAAAACTCCATAACGGCAGCCTCACAGAAGATAATAGCTGACAACATTGACCGTATGAAGAAAGCTGACCCTCACCGTCCTGAAGCAATGAAGTATTTTGATGAAATGGCAAACCTATTTGGTCCTAGGCAAAAAGAGATAGCTGCAGAAAAAGAAAAAGGAAAGAAAGTTATCGGTTACATGTGCCTTTTTGCGCCAACTGAACTGATTTTAGCCGCAGATGCCATTCCTGTCCGTGTCAATTCTGGGTGGTATGATACGTCTAAACTCGGCGACAGAGTTGTACCTGTTGAGGTATGCCCAGTTATACGGTCCACAATCGGAGCCAAAATGATTGAGCTTTCTCCTTTCCTCGAGCAGAGTGATGCATTAATTAGCGTTTTAACTTGTGATGGCATGACTAAGCTTGCTGAAATTTTAGGCGATTACAAAACCATTTGGGGCATGAACATTCCACGAATAAAAGACACCACTCAATCTCTTCGTTTCTGGAGTGACGAAATCAAACACATGAAAACTCAAATTGAAAACTTTACGGGCAACAAAATTACAAGAAAAAAACTAAAGCAAGCAATCGAAACCAGCCACAAAGCCACAAAAGCGTTCCGTAGATTGCAAGATTTACGCAAGGGGTCACCCGTAATTATGGGCAGAGATGCTATGTTGGTAAATCAAACTTATTTATGGGATGACAAGAAACGCTGGACAGAAAAAACGGAAGCATTATGCGATGAACTAGAGAAGCGTCTACAGCAACAAGATTGGGTTTGTCCGCCCGATACACCTAGAGTCATGGTTACGGGAACCCCGATGTTTTGGCCAGATAACTGGAAACTCCCAACACTGGTCGAAGAAGCTAGTCCTCAAGGCATCATTGTAGCTGACGAACTCTGTTCAGGCGAGAGAATTTTGAACGATCCCATAGGCGTAGATGAGTGGTCAATGGATGACATGTTAAATTCCATAAGCGAGCGCTACTTGATGGCTTCAACTTGTCCATGTTTTACTAGCAAAGACGGCAACGAAGACCGAGTCAACTGGCTTCTTAACAAAGTTAAAGAGGCAAACATTCAAGGAGTTATTTACTACGTAGTGCGAGGCTGTATGCTCTACGCGATGGAATATACTCGAGTCAAGAAAGCTTTGGACAAAATTAATGTGCCTGTTTACTATTTGGATACGGAATATACCAGGGAAGATGTTGGCCAAATGAAAACCCGTGTGGAAGCATTCCTTGAAATGTTAACAGCTAGAGTTGATTTCTAAGTGATAACCGTCGGAATGGATCTTGGTACCCAAAGAGTGCAAGTTGTAATCGTTAAAGATGGCGAAGTTGTCGCTCGAGCGACGGTTTTCTCAGGATTTGATCCTACCAAAGCCGCGGAGCAAGCAGTAGACGAAGCGTTAAAGCAAGCAAACTTGAAATTGAGTGACATTAACCATTTTTCTTCTACGGGTTCAGCTGTGGATATGGCTCCATATGCTAACAGCAAAGTTAGCATGATGGGCGCAGACGCAAAAGCAGCAGTGTATCTTGTCCCTAAAGCTCGTACAATTATTGATGTGGGTGCTGAAGAAGCAAGAGCCGTTAAATGTGACGAAAAAGGCGTCATGATGGATTTTGTTGTTAACGAGCGTTGCGCTGCTGGAGCTGGAGCATTTATCGAAGCAATGGCGAGGGCTCTGGAGGTTAAGACAGAGGATATGGGTCCGTTGGCTCTGAAGGCGGAGCGGGCAAGCCCAATAAACGCTTCCTGTGTTATCTTTGGCGAGTCAGATGTAGTCTCGCTTATTCACCGTCAAGAATCAAAACCGGAAATTGCACGTGCAGTCTACGATGCGATGGCGGATAGAGTTTCATCTATGATTCACCGTTTGGGAATAAATCCTGAAGTGGTTTTGGTAGGTGGAGTTGCAAAAGATCCTGGTTTTGTAGCGTCGCTGAACCGTAAGTTGGGTCTTTCCGTTACGATTCCCGAGTTTCCCGAATATATCGGAGCTTTAGGTGCTGCACTAGTTGCTGCAACTAGAGCGAAGGAGACTTCAAAATGAGTAAAGCAAATCCCGAGTTTTGGCGTTGGCAAGAATATCATCGGATAATGCCTAACAAGAAATGGTCAAAAAACGACGTTATAACAGCTGGAGTAGACGTGGGTTCAGTGGGTTCTAAAGCTGCTATAATGGTGAACGGCGAGGCTTACAGTTGGGGCATTACGCGAACAGGTTCAAACAGTCCTGAAAGCGCTAAGAAAGCTCTTGATTACGCTTTGGAAGATACAGGTCTTCGAGTTACCGATCTTAAGTACATCGTTGGCACTGGCTATGGCCGTGTTAATGTACCAATGGCCAACAAAGCAATAACTGAAATCGCATGCCACGCAAAAGGCGCCAACTACATCTGGGGACCCAGCGTCCGAACCGTGTTGGATGTTGGTGGACAGGACATCAAAGCTATACGAATCGACGAAACAGGCAGAGTCGTCTCCTTTCTTATGAATGACAAATGCGCTGCAGGCACAGGACGAGGCATGGAAGTCTTTGCGGACCTGCTAAAAATACCCATCGAAGAAATCGGCGAAATTTCATTAAAAGTGGAACAAGAACCTGAACCTGTAAGTTGCACATGCGTTGCTTTTGCCAAAACGGAAGCTATGGGACTTTTGCGGAAAGGTTGGTCTAAAGAAAAAGTTTTAGCCGCTTACACACGTGCGATGGCGGTTCGTATGGCGAATCTAATTAAACGCGTCGGCTTAGAGAAGGAGTTGGTGGTCACTGGTGGGCAATCCAAAAATATTGGTATTGTCAGCCGAATCGAAGTCATCTTAGGAGTTAAAACGCTTCCTATGCCAAGGTGGCGTGAAGATGGCTTGGATCCAATGGTTGCAGGTGCTTTGGGTGCTGCTTCGCTTGGTAAGTTGTTATATGATAAAGCGCAAAAAGGGTAGATTTGACTTTGATTACGCATTATGGCTACTGTGACGGTTCAGGCGAATACTATATTGTTATAGATTCGGACAAATGCAATGGCTGCAATAAATGTGTGCTAGCATGTCCGCAAAAGGCCCTTCAACTGGAAATTGAGTTCATCGATCTTGAAGAAAAAACGGTTGCGGCAGTGGTAGAATTGCATCGGAAAAAAATCAAATATACCTGTGCATCCTGTAAGCCCGAAAATAACAACACTCCTTGTGCCTTAGCTTGTGAATCCAAAGCTATTACATCTGTTTGGATTCCTCGCTGATTTCAGCTAAAATTTTTAACATCTTAAATCTAAATGTTAATATTGTTAATCAGTATAGCTACGCTGTTATTGCGATATTATTTTGAGATTCGTTACGTTTATTTATAGTAAAGGATAATTGAGTTGTCAGATAAGTGGGGTAGATAATAAATTGTCAAAGAATCCGCAGTCTAAAGATGAAGCGCTTGAGGCTTTAGACTTTATAGTTAACGTGCTAAAAGAGCATGAACGAGATTTGGATAAACTCATTAATGAATTAGCAACTGTCACTGAGCAGATGGGTGATACAGGCGAATTGAACAGCAAAGTTGAGAAGATAGAGGAAAAAATATGTGGCTTACAAAAAGAAATTAAAAGTTTGGTAGGTTACGTTTCTGGTTCTTCCAAGCAAGTTGGTGCACATGAGGTTTCCATTGAACCGCCTTGCGCACCTACTACTATTATAATGGGAGGTCAATCAGTTATTCTTAGATGCAAACAATGGGAAGATTTTCAAGCTTTGGCGGTTAATGCTCAAACTCTGTCTTACACCTATAAGGAAGAAGAAAAATTATTCCAAGCTGAGGCTTTGAAAGGTAATCAGATTATCACTTACAGTGGACCTCTTCCAAAGTTGTCTGCTATCTTGAAATCTTGGTTGTCTAAGCAGCTTGATGCACCCGAACGAGGTATTTTGGAAGGCGCTTTAGCTACTCGATAGTTCATACTTCTGATTCTTTTTTTATTTTCATAAACCTTATAAAGTATCTCCAATATCTTAAGTCTTGTTAGTGATTGGAGGACTGGTCTGGTTGAAGGCTAAACCACTAAGCCATACAAACATTTTCCGTTTTCGAAGCCTTCTCCTTTCTCCTCGATAAACGGATGGCTAAGTGTTAAGCCAACAAACAAAACCAGCCTCCAAAACTCTAACAAAAATTATGTTAAAACTCCCTTTCTAATCCACATATGACTAAAAAGAGCCAAAGCACTTATTTCTCAAATATAATTCTTAAACAAAAAAAGAAAAAAGTATCAGTAGTTTTCTGTCCAGACTTCAAAGAACGCTTTGGGATGATCGCAGGTCGGGCACTTATCTGGAGCCATCGTTCCCTCAATGACTAAGCCGCAATTTCGGCACTTCCATTTAATCGGTGCATCTTTAACAAACACTTTTCCGTTCTGCACACTTTCAGCTAGCTTATTGTAACGACGTTCATGGTAAGCCTCCACTTTCGCAACACTACGAAAAGTGTACGCCACATCTTTGAAACCTTCTTTTTCAGCGATGTCACCAAAATTTGGGTAAATTGAACCCCATTCAGCTTTTTCGCCTGCTGCTGCAGCTTTAAGATTATCAAGAGTTGATGCCATAACGCCAGCGGGATAAGAGGATTTAATCTCAACCATACCGCCTTTGAGGTGCTTAAAAAAAAGCTCGGCATGCTCCTTCTCGTTAGCAGCTGTTTCTTCAAATACTGCTCCAATCTGCTGGTATCCTTCTTTTTTAGCTATGCTAGCAAAGAAGGTGTATCGGTTGCGCGCTTGGGATTCACCGGCAAACGCGGCTAAAAGGTTTTTTTCGGTTTGACTTCCAACAAAATCCATAGTCTTTCAGACTCCACTTCAGCTAATCTAAAACCAAAAATAAAAGCATTCCCCGTAAACACAACGAAAAATCATGTTAAGACTTTTATCTTCAACCGCAATTGTATTGGATGCCGGATGATGAGAAGGCATTAGCTTGACACTTGTTGGATGAAGGATCAGAGTTACTCAGACGGCAAA
>CAYPSV010000029.1:0-21378 GCA_964413605.1 uncultured Candidatus Bathyarchaeia archaeon
GCTGAGACACAAAAGAAGCTGGATGCAGAGCAGAAGCTGATAACTAACCTTGAATACGAAAACACTGAACTCAAGTCCAAGATGAATAGCTTGAACACTAGGCAAGAAAGTACAGAAGGGGAACTGGCGTTGCTCAAGAAGTACGTTTTCACTGTTGGTGGCGTGGTAGAGACTAAAGAGGACATTAAAGAGTTACAAGGATTTCTGGAGAAGATGCGCAAAGAAAAAGAGCAAAAGAATGAGGTTAAACCTTGGGAAGAAGAGTAAAAGCAAAATTTTCAATATGCTCTTTTATTCTTTAACTAATACTTTGCAGACATAGGTAAAAAAGAGCTTAGTCAAGAAACTTTTACAAGAAATCACTTATGCCAAACTATTATAGGTGTATATTTGTAGAAATGTGAAAGGTAATGGAAGAGACTTAATGAAGATTAGAGAAAGTAGAATCCCATAAGAAGAGGAATGGACTATTTTTTTGCTCTAGCCAAAAATACTTGAAATGCTTGGGTTGAATAATTCCACAGTTGATGTGGCAGATTTTGGTTGTGGATATGGCACATTCACAATATCTACTGCAAAAATAATACAAGGAAAAATCTATGCTTTTGACATAGACCCTGAAATGATTGAAGTCGTAAAGAAAAAAAGCAAGAGACCTTAACTTAGACAATGTCAAAACAGTTCTTCGTTATTTCATACTGCTTCTTCGTGTTTCACTAATCTAAAAAAGTGAATCTTAAGTTGGTCGGTTATCAAGAAGCTGAGTAATGCATACCCCCAAACGAAGCCGGCGAACCCCCATCCAATAGCAGGCATAAAGATACCGTAGACAGCAAATAAAGTACCGACTACTTGAGTAGCTTCAGTAGCCAAGAAGAGAATGCTGGCTGGAAGTGGACGTTTCCAGAAATGTTTTACTCCAGTGCGCGCCAAATAAATAGTTAGGTGTCCTGCAACAGCCATTTTAAGGAAAATCACAGTTTGAAGTGTGCTAAAGCTTAAGTGGAACACATATAAGCCAATCAAGAAAAGCCCGAAGCTAGAGACAACACCTACTGAGCCAAGCAGAGAAGCCGCGATTAAAACTCCACGCATGTTCCAACGAACGGGCTTCTCTTGTACTCTTACATTATCGTAGGCAATTGTCATAATGGGCATGTCATTTAACAATGCCAGAATAACAATCATAATCGCAGTCAACGGGTAGAAGTCAAATGCGAGAATTGAAAAAGACAAAAAAATCAAGACACGAGTGGTTTCGGCGATTCGATATATTGCATAGTTAGTCATACGTTCGAAAATCTTGCGGCTCTCTTTTATTGCATCGATAATAACTGATAATCCAGGCTTAGTCAGTACGACATCTGCTGCGGATTTAGCTGCGTCGGTAGCTCCCGCAACTGCTACACCTGCGTCTGCTTTTTTTAACGCTGGAGCATCATTGACTCCGTCTCCAGTCATTCCAACGATGTGACCTTTTTCTTGGAGTAGCTGAACGATGCGGTATTTGTGTTCAGGGAAAACTTGAGCAAAACCGTCTGCGTTTTCAATGATGCCCTTTGTCTCTCTATCAGGTTTATCGACAAACGAAGAAGCAGATACGATGTTTGTACCAAGGTTAACT
This sequence comes from uncultured Candidatus Bathyarchaeia archaeon, assembly GCA_964413605.1. Taxonomy (GTDB): domain Archaea; phylum Thermoproteota; class Bathyarchaeia; order Bathyarchaeales; family Bathycorpusculaceae; genus Bathycorpusculum. Next base: position 1,625 of record CAYPSV010000029.1, read on the forward strand.
TCTTTTGAAATCTGTTTAGCTATCGCAATATGGTCGCCAGTGACCATTTTCACATTTAAACCCATCTTTTGAGCAGTCTTTATGGTTTCGGCTGAGTCTTCACGGGGCGGATCATAAATTGCAAGAAGACCTACAAATTCCCAACCCCCTTCTTCCTCACCCTTTATTATACCTAACGCCCGGTGACCTTTACTCGCGAAGGCGCTTACAATTTCGTTAACTTTTTCTTCAATTTTCGAGTTGTTAGAGACAAGAGATAGAACAGCTTGTGGTGCACCTTTGGATACTCTGAACTTGTCACCATCGCGGCTCTCTACCTTTGCTTCAGTCCTTTTGCCAATAGGGTCAAAAGGCTTAAAATCAACCACGTTATATCGATCCAAAATGTCTGCAATTTCATGGATGGACTTGGCTTTTGTGATGACAGCATCATCTATTGGGTCATGATTTTCTTCTCGGGAAGCTAAAGTTCCGTATAACAAGGCATCGTCGATTTGGAAATTTCCGAAAGCTTGTGCTTCCGCAATGGTTAACTCATTTTTTGTTATAGTTCCCGTCTTATCTGAGCATAACACGTCAACTCCAGCCATCTCTTCAATCGAAACCAGCTTGCTAACAATGGCTTCTTTCTTGGCAAGAGCGATAGCTCCAATCGCCAGCGTAACCGTCAAAACCGCGGGCAAAGCCACAGGAATCGAAGCAACAACCAAAACAAGTGCAAACTGCAAAATAGCCAATGGGTCAGCATGTCTAAACAATGCAGCAATGACAACTGCTGAAACCATTATTCCTGCAAGAATAATCAGATAGTTACCTATTCTTATGACAGCTTTTTGGAAGTGACTAATAGTTTTTGCTTCAGCTACTAGCCTAGCGGTTTTACCAAAGAAGCTCATTATTCCGGTTGCCACAACATAAGCATCCATTTCTCCCTGCCGAACAATAGCTCCTGCATAGGCCAAATCAGAAATATGTTTTTCGACGGGAAGGGATTCTCCGGTTAAAGCAGATTCGTCTGCGAGTAAATAGTCGCCTTTCATCAATTTGATATCAGCTGGAACAATATCACCTAAGCGGATACGCACAATGTCGCCAGGTACGAGTTCTTTAGAGGGTACTTCGCTCCATTTACCTTCTCTTAGCACACGGGCTTTTGGCGAAAGACGCTTTTTTAGTAACTCTATAGCGTTATCTGCTTTGCGTTCCTGCCAAAATCCTACAACGGCATTTACGATTAACAACGTGAAAATGACCGCAAAATCCTCATAATGCGCTATGATTATTGATAGAATGGCTGCGACTTCTATCATCCAGGGAATGGGACCCCAAAAATACCCCAAAAATTTTCGGTAAGGACTAACTTTCTTTTCTGGAATTTCGTTAAGCCCAAATCTTTTAAGTTTTTGAGCTACTTCCTCTGAAGACAAACCTGTCTTAACATAAACTGAAAATGGTGTTTCGCCAGGCTTTGAAGGCTGTTCAGATTCCAGATATAAACCCTTCTTTGATTATTCGAAGTTAAAAATCTCTTTTTTTAAAGAGAATATCTATCAACAATACATTGTATCTCTTTAACTTTTTCCAACAAATAAAACTAAATATTCATTGAGGTGTAGGGTAACGCCATATGGCTTCAAGAACGCTCTCGGTCAACGTTCTTTTCTTGAGGTGCTTAGCAAAATCAGAGACAGTGATAATTCCTATGAGTTTATGATATTTCATAACAGGCAGGCGTCTTATTCCATTGTTAACCATTCTTCTGGCAGCAACGTTAATTGTGGCTTCTGGACCAATGGTTATGAGCGGTTTGGTCATTACATCAGAAATTTTAGTGTCTAAGGACTTTCTTTGGGCAATTACGCGTCTCACGAAATCTCTTTCAGTAACTATCCCTCGCGGTATTTCATCGACCAAGACAATAATGTCGCCAACTCCCTTTTGAGTCATAAGTTCTGCAGCTTCGAAGACATTTTTGTCTTCTTTAATTGTTAAAACACCTTTGGTCATGAAATCTCTAACTTTAGGCATTATTCTCACTATTAAATATGCTAATAGGATAATAAATTTGTTGAGCACGATAGCTTGAAAATTTAATATTGTTTTTTTGAATATAGGTTTGCCTGCTAAATGAATATGATGCTCAATCCATAATTAATTTGTACATTGTTGTCTAGGTGATTTTTGTGTATTTAGATTAAAACACAATAAGTTTTTAAGCGCGTTGATTTGGCGCAATAAGCAACATTGTCGAAAAATCTTAAACAGTATTCAAAAATTATTTGATGAATGCATAGCTAACTGCGAAGCCAACTCAAAACAATTTCTGTAATTTGTCACGCTGATTTCGGCAGAATTATATACATGGTGCATCCACTTGATGCCTAGGTGGACAATCCTCTGGAACGACATCAAGCGATATCGCTCTTAAAGGAAATTTACGGACTTGGCTTAGCTGATCCGACAGCAGTTTATGTCCGAGAAAATAAGGGTCAGTTCGAATTGGTTTTGAAGGCTTATTGCAGTTTGGCTTTGCAGAACTTTGTGGCAAACAAGGGGCTAAAGTTACGAGAAAGAAAAGATATGGATGTTTGTATAATTTACAGTCTGTGATTCAATGATCGGGCAAAGGTCTTCCTCGGATTGGTGGATATTGAAACAGACAGCCCAAAAAATATTTTGGGTTTTTTATATGTTCTGATAATTAGCTAAAACTGCAAGAAAATAGGTTCGTAGAATTTCCCAATATCAAAGGGCCAAAATAGGACCACTAAACTTTTCTTTATAACTGCATGTTTTCTAAATTTTAATATTTTAAAATCGTTTAATGTAATATAGTGCGTAGATTGAGGCGATTGGAAATTGTCCACTTCTGAATCCAAAGTAAAGCGCAAGAAGAGTTTCTTAGAAAGGCTAGAAATATTCTTGGAATTTGAGGGTCCAAAGAGAAAGAATATCGACGACCCAAAGCACGAGCTTAGAAGGCTGTTCTCAGAGATTTTAGGCACATTTTTTCTTGTGTTAGTTGCCGTGGGCGGAAATATAGTTTACTCGATGAATGCTGGAGCAATAAGTCCTATTGCAGTAGTTGTAGCGCCTGGTCTAATGGTGATGGTAATTATTCTATTCATGGGAAATGTGTCTGGCGCTCATCTTAATCCAGTTGTAAGTATAGCTTTTGCTGCTCGGGGAGACTTTCCGTGGCGAAGAGTTCCAGGATACATAATCGCTCAGTTGATTGGCTCAGTTATTGCATGTTTGCTTCTATTTTCTATGTTCGGAAAAGTGGGAATGTTTGGGGCAACTCTACCTGGCTTTGGAATAAACGATTTTCAAGCATTTTTAACGGAGATTATACTTACGGTTGGTTTAGTGAGCACGATTTTAGGGACCGCATCCGAAGCTCAGAATGTTGGACCACTCTCAGCTATTGCTGTCGGCGGTTACATAGCCCTCGCAGGGCTCTGGGCAGGCCCTATAAGCGGCGCGTCGATGAATCCTGCACGTTCATTTGGCCCCCAACTAATATTGTTGAATTTTGCCCATTATTGGCTGTACGTCTTGGGACCGATTATAGGCGGATTCATTGCTGTTGGGTTTGCCTACATTTTACGGGGACGCATTATAGACAAAGCAGCAATCAAAGCTGCTCAAGGAACTCTTGACCAGACATAAATATTAAAAAAGTGTTCCACCGATAACTTGTTCGACTACTTGCAATAAAACAAATAACGTGAACAATTATTTTTCATGCAGCGTTATTGCGCTCTCCAGTACCATAGCCGCCCTATAATAACCAGAATACTTTTTGAGGCTTTTCAATACATTCGAAGTAACGGAACTTCCATTCCAGTCTCAACTTTTCTGAACACCTTCCAAATCTTGCCTTGAAGTTGCTGTAAATCATTCAAATCATTTGAAAGTGCCTTAATGACGAGACCTCTATCGTTTGCCATTTGCGTAGCCCCGCCATAAGTATTTCCAAAATCAATTTCCTTCTTGGCGCTCACAGCATTTTCGGAATACCAGTAAGCTTTCAAGTAAAACTTGTTATCACCAAAGATAACATCAAGTGATTGTTTATCCTGCTTAGTGAAAATCGTGCTTTCATTAAGCAAGAGCTTTTTATCCTCTTCTATAACTACTTTCGAAGAATAGATGTCAAAGTCCCAAAATTCTCCTCTTGCCACCCGCCCAGGGCAAAATATGTCACAATACAAGAATTTAGCGCCATCACTAACATGAAACGTTACTCTTTGATGCCAACGAGAATCAACAAAAACAATAGTCTCTCTTGGCAGAAATTCCAATCGGCTGTTCTTTCCAAGATAGACGTCGACCTGTTTGCTGGCGTAGTTCAGATCCATTTTGTATATTTTTGTAGCCATCGTATCGGTGATGAATGCTTCCGAGCCTTCTTTTAGTTGAATCTTGTAAAAATAGCGGTCACCTTGCACTATTCCACCTGTCGGGTTCATGAAAAGAATATATGGTAACCCCGGCAGATACGGGTCATAGTAGAGTTCTCTCAAAATTTTCGCTGGAACTTCATTGTATATATTAGTTAGATAGGTTTTGTCGCCAAATTTTGTGAATGTCAAGTCAGCTACAGCGTTTTTGCCTGCTGACCCGACTGCAAGTCGAGTTTTTTCTGCTTCATATTCTGAGAAAGCTGAGGGTAAACCGCTTAAATCTTCAATCACTTCTTGAACGGCTTCCTGAGTCATTTGAAGAGTGCCTTTTCCCTTAGTATTGTCACCACTTCATCCACTCCAGCGCCATCTTTTAGCGAGAGCAAGACCGTGGGTTTATCGCCTCTAAGTTTATTTGCATCCTGCATCATAAGATCAACGTTAGCTGTTTTCATGCCTGATTCCAGAATCGTTGATTCAACGTAAGGAGCTAAATCTACTTTATTAATCAACAGCAAGTCAGATTTCTTAATGCCTAAGCCCCCTTTTCGGATTGTTTTATCCCCGCCAGCAACATCCACCATGTAAATGAAGAAATCTGCCAATCTTGGACTAAAAGTTAATGTTATATTGTCCCCTCCCGATTCTATCAAAATAATATCTAAACCAGGATTGTCTTTTTCAAGCTTCTCGGCGGCATCTATGTTCATTGACGGGTCATCTCTTACGGCAGTATGTGGGCATGCCCCTGTTTCTATTCCTAAGATTAATTTGGGATCAATGTCCTTGCCAAGTCTTGCCGCAAGTCTTCGCGCATCCTCTTTGGAGTAAATGTCGTTTGATATAGCTCCAACCTTGAAGCCTTTTTCAACAAGTTTGGGGACTAGTTTCTCAATTAGTTCGGTTTTTCCACAGCCTATTGCGCCGCCTATTCCAATTCTAATAGTTCTACTACTCATTTTTCATTTCAATCTCCTTTTTTAACTCATGAACATTCTGCTTGGACTTAATTCATGCCTCATTGAGGCGATGTCAACCAGTGGAAGAGTTTGGTGCAAATCAGCTAGCTCCAGAGGCTTTGTTTGAATTGTTGTTACTGTCTCAATCATAATCTTTTGAGCTTCTATATAATCTATGATTCCCATTCGAACTAACGAAGCTGTGACTTCCATCAAGTTAACATACAAAAGAGATAAAGCACCTAAATCTTTGAAACTAAACTGCACGGATACCAACGCTAGGACAACAGGGTATGTTCCGTAAGCAACATCAGATTTGATAAGGCCCCAGTAGTTTTTTCCTATCGAGCCGTCGGTGAATTCAGTTACATTCATCATACTTCGGCCCATCTTGACTATGGCTGACCTATTTTCTTCAGAAACTTTAGAAGAATAACAGATTTCATCAACTTTTTTTAACAATTCTATATCGTTCTTTTCTATTGCTTCTAACGCTAGGTAGAAGATGCCAAGATCAAATGTTTTCCAAATCTTTTCTAAATAAAGACTTATTATTTTTGAAACTTTTTCCTTAGGCAACAAATCTTCATTTATTAATTGTTCCATGCCTTGCGACATGGCAAATGATCCCATCGGAAAAAATGAATCGGAGGTTCTTAGTAAATTTAAAAGTTTCGCGTTTTCAGACAAAATCATTCCTCTTCACCTCCGTGATATCCGGCTGAAGACATGGATATTACCTTCTGAACCGATTCGAATTTAATTGGCAACTTCATGGACTCCAGTATTTTCCTGACTTTTTCTTCGCCTATCGTAACAGGAACAAATAAAGTGTTATCCTCAATCAACACCTCAAGATGCCGATTACCTAAATTGTAACCTAATTTTGCGGCTTTCTCTATAGCATCATCGCTCAATGTGTTGTTTAAAGTTACTTTAATTACAAGTTCAGGCTCGATTAATATTTTGTAGTAGTATCCTTTTTCAGAAGGCCCAAAAATGTCGCCCTGCCTTATAGGTTGACCTCGAGGCAAGTTGATTACTAAATCCTCTGTATCGCTCAACTTAGTTCTTACTCTACCCCTCATTGCATCTTGCCTGTTAGCTGTTACTTCCTTAATCTTTTCAGGATTGACTTGGCTAGCTAACTTTTCAAAAACAATCATTCAACAACCTTCTCTTTATTTCTAGTTTCTTTCGAAATGACTTCTCTTAGCTGTTCAGTCCTTTCAGCTTCATCAACAAAGCCTAAATGCCTGTGTACTTGGGGACTCACAAAGGCAACCATTAACCTTTCATCCTTGGTCATTATCTTGCTATTCAATTCTAAATTTTCTGCTATGTACACTTCTCGTATGAGATGTTTAGGAAAATCTAAATTTAAATGAGTTTGTGGATCAATCCAACCCGAAAGATTTGAAATCTTAAGAGCAGAAATTTCTCCATGTTTAACTTTTTGGGGATCAATTACTTCTCCATTTTTAACGTTAGAAATTAATGTAAAATGTCTAATCAAATTATCTTTGCTCCAAAAAAAGGATGAAGAACTCAGCGACTATACTAGATGATAGAGCTGAGTTAAGGGTAATTCTTTTGCAGGTTCACAAGTTACCAGCTTACCATTGAATGTTACTTTGTATGTTTCCGGATCGATTTTTATTTCGCCGAGAGTGCTGTTCCGTATCATATGTTGTTTGCCCAAGTTTCTTACGTTGTATACTGGTAGAACTTGCCGTTTTATGCCGTATTTTTCTTTGATGCCATTTTCAATTGCTAGTTTTGATGTGAATAGTGCCGATGTTGTCGATCTTGCTAAGCCGAATCCACCAAACATAGGTCTGAAGAAGACTGGTTCAACTGGCGGGACTGAAGCATTGGGGTCGCCCATCATTGCGTAAGCTATGAAGCCTCCTTTGAAAACTATGTTTGGTTTTGCTCCAAAGAATCTTGGATCCCACAGTACTATGTCAGCCATTTTTCCTTTTTCAAGACTGCCAACATAATCGGAAACGCCGTTCGTTATTGCTGGATTTATATTTAGCTTAGCTAAGTATCTCAAAACTCTAAAGTTGTCATTTCCTGGAGCGTCTTCAGGCAGTTTGCCGAATTGGGCTTTCATTTTGTGTGCAGTCTGCCAGCATCTGGTTGAAACTTCTCCGGTTCTGCCCATTGCTTGGCTGTCAGCTGAATACATGCTGAGAATGCCCCAATCGTGGAATACATCTTCTGCTGCTATTGTTTCGGCTCTAATTCTTGATTCCGCAAATGCCACATCTTCAGGAACTTTGGGATTGAGATGGTGAGTGACCATGACCATGTCAAGGTGCTCATCTAAAGTGTTGATAGTGTATGGTCTTGTTGGGTTTGTTGAGGAGGGTAATGCATTGGGTTCTCCAGCTATTTTCATAATGTCGGGAGCGTGTCCTCCACCTGCGCCTTCCGTGTGGTATGTGTGAACTGTTCTTCCATCAATAGCATCTATGGAGTCGTCGACATAGGCTCCTTCGTTTAGTGAATCCGTGTGTATTGCTATTTGAACGTCATATTCGTCTGCAACACTTAAGCCTGTATCCAAAGATGCCCTAGTAGCGCCCCAGTCTTCATGCATTTTAAGTCCGCCTGCCCCAGCTGCAAGTTCTTCAACAATTGTTTCCGGTTTGCTATCGTTAGCTTTGCCCAAGAAAAGCCAGTTTATTGGTAAGCCTTCACTTGCTTCTATCATTTTTCTTATGTTCCAAGGTCCTGGTGTGCATGTAGTTGCGTTTGTTCCATCAGCAGGACCTGTGCCTCCACCGATATAGGTTGTTATTCCATTTCCTATTGCATGGTATACTTGCTGAGGAGATATCATGTGTACATGCGTATCAAAGAAGCCAGCGGTGGCTATTAGTCCTTCTCCAGCAGTTACTTCGGTTGAGTTGCTCGTAACCATGTTTTCAGTGACGTTGTCCATTGTACTTGGGTTTCCAGCTTTTCCGATTCCGGCGATTACCCCGTTTCTAATGCCTATATCAGCTTTAACTACACCGAGTATCGCATCCAACACTACAACGTTGGTTATAACGTGGTCAAGCGCTCCATTTGCTTGTGTTGTGCCAGCCGCTAAGCCCATTCCTTGTCTAGCAGTCTTTCCGCCACCGAAGACCAATTCGTCGCCGAATGAAGTGCAATCTTTTTCTACTTCAATTATCAAGTTTGTGTCTGCCAGTTGAATTTTGTCGCCTTTTGTTGGACCATATAGGTCTAAGTATTGTTTTCTTGTAATTTTCATTTTTTCATGCTCCTTTGAATTTAAGTTTCTTAGCTTTTAAAAGCGCCATGTCTTTTCGGTATATTGTTCGTACGCTGCCATCGACGAGGTTGTTGAATCCATGGATATATTTTTTCCCTCCATATTCGACAAGTGTGACTTCTTTTTCTTGTCCCGGTTCAAATCTTACGCTTGTGCCCGCGGGGATTGCGAGTTTCATGCCATATGCTTTTTCTCTTTCGAATTCTAATGCTCTGTTTGCTTCAAAGAAGTGGAAGTGCGAACCTACTTGGATTCCTCTGTCACCAGCATTTTTTACTTTCAATGTGATTGTTTTTCTATTTTGGAATGCTTCTATGTCTCCTTGTCCAAGGGTTATTTGACCTACAGAGTCGGGGGTCATTTTTTGTTTTCCTCCTTTGGCTGGATTGGATTGTGTACGCTTACTAGTTTGGTGCCGTCTGGAAATGTGGCCTCTACCTGCACCAGAGTTATCATGTCCGCTACGTTTGGCATCACGTCATCCATAGTCAAAACATGCCTAGCTTCTTGAGCTATTTTGGCTACACCTACGCCTCTTCTAGCGCCTTCTTGAACAAAATCAGCAATGATTGCCACCGATTCTGGATAATTCAGTTTTAGCCCGTCTTTCATTCTTCGCTCAGCCATACGTGCAGCGGTAAAAATCATCATTTTTTCCGTTTCGCGTGGAATAAGTTTCATTTTTTCACCTTTTATTCTTAAAAGAAACAATAGTAGGGAGTTTCAAAGGTTGGTTTAAGACTATGTTGTCACAAGATGTGACTACAAAGCCTTAAAATGATAACTGGACCTCTTTTATAAAGAGTGATTTTTATGGATCCAATTTCGGGAACTATAAATTTTATTCTTAACGGTGTCGCACAAGTTTTCTTCATGGGGTCGCCTTTAGTTGGGGTCATATTTGTAATTGCTCTCGCCATTAATTCAAAAAGGGCGGCTGCCTTTGCTGTCATAGGGTCAGTAGCAGGTAGCTTGGTGGGTTTAGCTTTAGGTATAGAGCTTGTACCAGCTTCTTTGTCTTCACCAGACAATGCCTTAACTTATGGAATCTTTGGGTTTAACTCCGTTTTAACTGCTATCGCCCTAGGCGACACATTCCTTAAAAAAGGACGCTCGGCAACAGCCGCGGCAGTAATAGGTGCCCTTGTAACTGGGTTTATTACTGCCTCATTAATTTGGGTCACAAAAATTTTCGGTCTTCCTGTGGAAACTTCAGCGTTTGTACTAACAACCTGGATCTTTCTGTTTGCAGCCAAGAAGTTTTCTGCCGTTAAATTGGCCGGTCCTCCACCTGCACCAAAACAAAGAAGCACACTACTCAAGAAGCCACAAGACATAGAGAAAAAAGAACCCCTAAGCTTAAGCGAATTTTCAGTTGGTGGATTTGTAAAATTAATCTTTACAGGCATCGCTCAAGTATTCTTCCAGGAAAATTGGAAGACTGGAGTCCTAATTTTCATCGGATTAACAGTTGCTACCATTCCACTAAATCCATATGGGTTCCCAGTCCAGTATCCAATATACTTTGCTGGAGTCACAGCATTCATTGGTACTCTTTCTGCAACATTAGCGGCGATTGCCTTCAAAGCTGACAGATCATCTGTCCTAATTGGGCTGTATGGGTTTAATGGAACCTTAACAGCCTTGGCTGTAATGGGAGTTTTTGTTGGGTTCCTCTGGCCAATAAGTCCCTTCAACGGAGCACCAATTAACTTCTTAATCATGCTTTTCGCCACGGCCTTTTCAACTGTAGTAACGGCTTTCATGGGAACAATAACAGGACGTTTTAACCTGCCAACACTAACTGGTCCGTTTGTGTTCACTGCTTGGCTTATAGAGTTAGGCGCACACGTTTTTCCTTCAATAGCTCCAGCGCAAATAGTTATTTTAACGAACAGTGGCGTTCCAATGCTTATGCAGTTAGTGCATCATTCTGCATTGGTGCTGCTTTAGTACCTAAGTAGATTTATGGATGGATAAAGATGTCAGCTATTCCTACAGAAAATCTTTTCAATAATCTTTGGGTCTTGATATGCGGAGTCCTAGTTTTCATCATGACTATTTCAGTTGGAATACTTGAGAGAGGAGAACTCGGCACAGGCGCGAACAGAGCCTTAATGAAAAATATAATGATATCGTGCTCAGGTTTCTTTTTCATGGCATTTCTCGGCTTTAGTGTTGCTTTTGCACCTACAATTGGCGGCGGCTTAATGGGTAATCCTCTGTACAATTTTCCGTTCATGGGTAGCTTCCAGGGTAATTCTGTGGATATATTTACGCAAGTTTGGTGGTCAATGGGTCCACAATATTTTAACATTTCAGTTACTCTTCCTTCTTATTTTTTCTTTGAAACAGCCTTCGCTACGGTGACCCTTGCGTTGGTCGGCGTGGTTGTTTTAAGAAAAATGAAGCTGGAAGCGTTCTTTCTTTATTCAATTCCTTACTTCATTCTCATTTGGGCGCTGCCGGCAGCCTGGATATGGAATCCACAAGGGTGGCTCTATGTATTGGGCGTAAGAGACTTTGCCGGCGGATTAGTTGTCCATGGCGCAGCGGGAGCAGCAGGCTTAGCCATTGTCCTTAGAGTTTGGCAAGAAGAAAAAAAGAAAGGATTCAAGGAAAGCCCACAAATAAAACCTAAGCCTAACATACCATGGTTATCTTTGTCAATCCTTCTTCTTTGGTTAGGCTGGTTTGGTTTCAATCCAGGAAGCACTTTAGCACTGAATATACAATCCTACATTGTAGTTCTGATCACTTTTCTGGCTGCAGCGACCAGCTTTTTGTTTACAATGTTTTTTAAGTACCTTGAGATAAAGAAAATGCCCAGCATAATGTATGCGGCAAATGGTATTCTAATAGGTTTAATCGTTATCACACCAGTTGCTGGATATGTGGGTCCTCAGAGCGCAGTTATTATGGGAATATTAGGATCAATTTTATTTATTTTAGGCGAAAAACTTTTCCAGCGAGCTAAATGGTTTACCGATCCAGTTGGTCTGTTTCCAGGGCACTTTTTAGGTGGCATATTTGGTTTCATTATGGTCGCGTTTTTCACGCAGAAATCATTTGCTGATTTCGGAGGCGGGTTTGGCCTTTCAAACGGCATATTTTTCGGCGGCGGGATGGCAGCTTTGCATCAACTCGGGCTTCAATTGCTAGCTATTCCAGTAGTTATCGTCACAGTCTTTGTATTATCATATATCTTCATGTGGATAATAAGCAAAGGCATTCACGGCATAATTAAAGAGTACAGCACTAACGAGTTTGAGAACGGAAGACAAAACCGAGCATAATAAACTATTTTTCTTCGGAGCTAAGAGATCAAAATAGTAGCGCTTAATAACTACAAAAGCTAGACAACTCGCATCCGTTACTCTAATTAGCACGATTAAATCGGCAATGTTATTCGCTATATGAAAATCACCTCTTAGTTGCAAAAGTTCATAGATTTTTTGGATCATTAAATGTTTATAAGTTTAAAATGAATTCAACAAAATTATGCGTCGAAAGGCGCTGTTTTTTCTTGCAGGAGTTTTTCTGGCTATAGCGTTAATGGCGCCTCCGATAATCTTAATCGGTCAGGCGAATTCAGACTTGAACAACATTATTGCACAAAATAATCCGGGAATGGAAACAAATGGCAACATCCCAACCAGCGATCAGATTAGCCAAAGTCACCAGGCAACACTTATCCTTGTAGTAATAATCGAGGTAATATTTGTAATTCTCTTCGCAATAACGTTGTATTTTGTTATAAACCAGTAACTCGACAAGACATTGATTACTTCTAAGCCAAGAAAATCTATAGATTCAGTAAGTTCCAAACGGTTATTTTTTGCTATATGAAACTGAACATACACATCCAGCGATGCAATGCCCAATGCTTACTGATGAAGGAAAAGCCATGTCAAGCAATCTTTCTCAGAACAGAAAATAAAAAAAGCTGCCACCAATTTAACAGTCGCATAAATGATTTGCCCTATGGACACCTCCGCTCACCACACAGTTTTCTTTAAAAAGACACTCCGAACTAAGACGTAATCAAAAAATTCTTTGGCTCGATGAAAGTTAAAGTGAGACCTGTTAAACCGCTAAGTGAATTAGCAAAAACTCTATAGACCAAGATGTGATGATGCTCTTACCATATCGGTTAAGGACTGAAACAAGAAATATCCAAGCCTTAGCTTTTTCATCAATATTTGAATTGATAAGTATGAATAAAAATCAAACCTCCGATGACTTCAGCACTCTAACAACAGATGAGACTTTAAACCGATTGAAGAGCAATCCTGTGACAGGCTTAACACACACAGAAGTAAAACTAAGAATTGAACGATATGGTCCTAATGCAGTAGAGGAAAAGCAGCAAAGTCTGGTAATTGCTTTTTTGAAACGTTTTTGGGGTTTAACTGCTTGGATGCTTGAAATAGCAATTGTAATATCGTTTATTTTAGGTAATTATTTAGACTTATACATTATAACGGCTTTGCTGTTAGTAAATGCGCTTGTAGGATTTTTTCAGGAGCAACAAGCAACAAGAGCGGTAAAAGCGCTCAAACAGAAGCTGCAAGTCCAAGCAAGGGTACTAAGAGACGGATTATGGTCAACAATTAATGCTGCAGAGTTGGTTCCCGGCGACATTATTCGCATAAGGTCAGGAGATCTTGTGCCTTCAGACTTTAAGGTCATAGATGCGGAGACCACGGTAGATCAGTCAGCAATCACTGGTGAATCTATGCCGCTTGAAAAGAAAAAAAGTGACATTGTCTTTTCTGGTTCGATGATACGAAAAGGGGAAGCCACAGGGGTTGTGACTTCTACCGGTGCCCACACATATTTTGGCAAAACAACACAATTGGTTCAGCTAGCCAAACCAAAGTTGCACATGGAAACCGTCATCTCGGGATTAATGAAGTGGCTTCTAATTTTAGTCGTTGTTTTGCTGTCAGTGGCGTTTTCTGTGTCGTGGATACGTGGCTTGAACCTGTTGGTTATGTTATCTTTGGCGTTAATTTTGTTAGTGTCAGCCATACCCGTTGCTCTCCCCACTATGTTCACAATTACAATGGCACTAGGGTCACAGGAACTCGCAAAGAAAGGAGTCTTGGTTACACGCCTCAGCGCTTCCGAAGATGCTGCTCTTATGGATGTTTTGTGCGTGGACAAGACAGGAACGCTGACTTTAAACATGCTAAAGATAGTTGAGGTATTAGAAATTAATAACTTCACAAAAGATGACGTTGTTTTATTTGGCGCTTTAGCGTCTCAAAAAGCAAACCAAGACCCTATTGACATGGCTTTTCTGGCAGCAGCCCAAGAAAGAAAACTTCCCTTAAATGATTATACGCAAAAGAAATTTATTCCGTTTGATCCAACAACTAGGAGAACGGAGGCAGCGCTGGAGAAAGATGGAAATGAACTTCGTGTCGCCAAAGGCGCGGTGGCAATACTAGCGCCCATGTCTGGAATCGACAAGAAAAAATTTGCCGATTTAGACACAAAAATGGAAGCCTTCGCTAGCAAGGGATACCGAATTATCGCAGTTGCCGTAAGTCAAAAAGAGGCGAAAATGCAACTCGCCGGTTTAGCGGCACTATATGACCCGCCTCGACCTGACTCCGCAAAAATCATAGCTAAATTACGCGCCTTTGGGATATCAGTCAAAATGCTTACAGGAGATTCGCTTCCAATTGCGAAACAGGTGGCTGAAGAGGTTAATTTAGGCACCAAAATAGCAAGAGCTCCAGAAATCAAAAAAACTGCAAGCACAGATGCAATTGTTGCGGCAGAGATAGCTGAAAATAGCGATGGATTCGCTGAAATTTACCCTGAAGGTAAATACCAAATTGTAAAAGCCTTGCAGTCTGAAAGGCATGTGGTTGGGATGACGGGAGATGGCGTGAATGATTCCCCAGCTCTAAAGCAAGCTGAAGTTGGAATCGCCGTGAGTAATGCAACCGATGTTGCAAAGGGTGCGGCAAGCGTAGTTCTTACAGAACCAGGATTAGCAAACATTCTTAGTCTCGTAATTTCAGGAAGAATGATCTATCAAAGAATCTTAACCTGGATATTTAACAAAATTGTGAAGACATTCCAGATCGTAGTGTTTGTTGTCCTATCATTTCTTTTTACTGGACTATTCGTTGTCAATGCCTTTCAGGTTGTATTGTTACTATTTTTAGTTGATTTTGTGACTATTTCACTTGCTACGGATAATACTAGACCATCAGAGACGCCTGAAACATGGAACATAGCTTCGCTTCTTAAGGCGTCGATTATCTTAGGCGTTTTTATTGTTGCTGAATCCTTTGGACTGCTGTACTTAGGGTTAACATACTTGAACCTTTCAAATACACCTCAATTAAACACGTTTGTCTTTGATATTCTGCTATTTGGTGGGCTGTTCACAATTTTTGTGGTACGAGAAAGAGGCAATTTCTGGAAATCAAGACCTAGTAAACCCCTTTTGATTGCAGTTTTTGTCGATATAGTAGTCTCTTCGCTATTATCAGTTGTCGGTATACCTGGATTGGCTCCAATACCACTACTTTACGTAGTAATAGTTTTAGGCTGGTTCTTTGTTTTTGGAATTTTGTTAAATGACCAAATAAAGAAGAGATTGATTCAACAGCAAACGTGAAGCTAATCAATTTAGGATCAAAATGACAATCCTAGGCAACTATAGGTTATATGGTGCAGTGGTTAATAGAAAACCAAAGGAGTTGAATCAGGTTTTGGGAGTTAGTAATATTGTCTGAGTCGGTTTTAACAAAATTAGAGCTTCTTGATGGTTATAGGTTTAAGGTAGAATTTTATGTGAACGGTGTTCCTAACTTTGTTGTGGATGAAATGAAGCCAATTGGGGAAGGTCTGGGACCTAATCCTACGCGCCTGTTGTCAGCCGCTGTCGGCCATTGTTTGAGTTCTAGTCTTTTGTATTGTCTGAGCAAAGCCAAGGTAAAAGTCAAAAAACTCGACACACTAGTGAAGGCTAATGTTCAAAGGAATAAAGATGGTTATCTTAGAGTTACAGGATTAGATGTTCAAATTCATCTTGAAGTAAACGAGGAAGACAAGCTGCGGGTTCCGCGTTGTTTGAGTATATTTGAGAACTATTGCACAGTAACTCAAAGCGTCAGAAAAGGAATGGAAGTTAAAATTAACACCATGTTTTCATGAATTCTTTTTTCTTTTAGTAGAGGAATAGCAGCGAGTTTGGTTTGGGATTTAAAATTTAGTACCCAACCTCAAACTACTTCTAAATAACTCGCGCTCTGAACAGGAGAAAGTTTACTTTGCAAAACACTGAATTCTTGTTCACTGTTCTTCCGGAACTCATGTATATTCCAGGTTTTATTGCCTTATCAAACAAAATCATCAAATTTCTTTGGCAAAAATTTATTGATATTGCTATGGACCTATGATAGGTGTTC
Source organism: uncultured Candidatus Bathyarchaeia archaeon (assembly GCA_964413605.1). Taxonomy (GTDB): domain Archaea; phylum Thermoproteota; class Bathyarchaeia; order Bathyarchaeales; family Bathycorpusculaceae; genus Bathycorpusculum. The sequence continues at coordinate 17,721 of CAYPSV010000029.1, forward strand.
GAACAAAGAGTACAAATACAATAATACCAATAAACTGAGTTATCGGGAAGTCAACCAGCAGATGATTAGTGTTAAAGTAGCCACTGCAGTTGGACTTGGAGCCATAATTGGTGCTGGCATATTTGTTTTAAGTGGAACCGCTATCGCATTGGCTGGTTCAGCAGCACTAATTGCCTTTGTTATCGTGGGTTTCATAGCGTTAATCGTAGCTCTGGAATTGGGTGAATTAGGCTCTATCTTTCCTAACGCAGAAGGCGGGTCATACTCCTATGCCTATGAAGCATTTGGCAGCGAATTAGGTTTCATAACGGGGATAATGCTGTATTTCGCTTACGCTTCTTCCATTGCACCTATCGCCTTAGGCTTTGGATCTTACCTCACTGGTTTGACAGGTTTAAGCAACAACATTTACCCCATTATTTTCGCCATAGCCTTGATTCTGGTTCTCGCCATAGTTAACATCTTAGGAGTAAGCAAAGCTGCAAAAGCAGACTTTGGTTTGGTGATAATAAAAATCACAATTCTAATAATCTTCATAGTTTTTGCATTAATTTTTGCTTTAGGCAGCAATTTCACTATGGGAACAAACTTTACTGCAGGTTTCCAATCAGCCAGTTTGAGTTCAATTTTCGCAGCTAGTGTCGTAATTTTCTTTGCCTATTCGGGTTTTCAAGCGATTTCAACAATTACTAAAGACGTCAAAGGTGGTGGGTCTGGAGCAGCAAAAGCCATCGTAGGATCCGTCGCCATCAGCATAGTACTTTACATTCTCGTGGTTGTTTCGCTTTTACTTTTGATGCCGGCAAACCAATACAATATATCTTCTGATCCGCTATCGTTTGCCTTGAGATCAACAGGTGCTCCAACATGGCTTTTTACCTTAGTCTCCGTGGGTGCCCTAATAGCTACAACGTCAGCGGCGCTTGCTATGATTCTAAGCTCATCTAGAATACTTTTTCAGATAGGCCAAGACAAGTTACTCCCCAAGTTTGTGCGGAAATACAATGAAAAAAAAGATGTTGCGGTCAACGGGATTTTAGTATCCACCGTAATCGGTATATTAATGCTTTTTTCAGGCGACATCTATGTGATGGCATCAATTAGTAACTTTGGCATGCTATTTTGTTATCTCATCGCAAGCTTTGCGCTAATTCATTTTAGACGTAACAAGGCACCCTCAAGTTTCCGTGTCCCACTCTACCCTCTTCTCCCCATAGCTGGCATAGTAAGTTTGATTATGTTACTGATAGGTATGCCTCGAGAAGCTTTGATAGTGGGTGTAGCAATTATCCTTTCCTTAATCGCTATCTACTATACGCTCATAGAGGCAGAATCAAGAAAAGTTGAAAAAATAGAACTCTTCGAATAACAACCAACTACTTACATTTTTGAGTCGAACTCTTGTTTTAGGCAGTTCTAAATCATAGAGACTATCTTTATTATTTCACTGCTTCTTTTGGAGTATCTTTACCTTTATAGACTGCATCAATTCCTTTTCTCTGTAACAATCTATTGCGGACTCAAGTACGCCTTGGACTACATCCAGTCCTTTTCGAAAGGCAAATCCATTAAAACAGATTCTTCTGCTTTCCACGAATCCTCTTTCATATTCAAAAGAGCCTTCATGTACATAGCTGGTGTTATGTTATTGAGGATGTGGGTGCGTAAGGGTTAATAGTATAGTAAGAGTAAGTAGATTTTTAGTTAGAGAGAGAAAAAAATCAAGTTTTAGTCCAAACAAATGAATTAACTTGGAAAACTTTTTTTACCTTTTGTTACATTGCTAATTTGTTTGTAGAAGGCTTTTTTTGACTCAAGAAAAAACCAAAGTTGTTCACCGCCAGTTAAGCTTAATGCTTGTTGTTATAGCCTTGCTTGCTCTAACAGTTATTCTCGCCTTCCTTGCCGATTATGAGAAGTCCAACATTACAAGATTTCTGCTAATAGATTCTTTAACAATTACACATTTGGGATCATACATAGGGGGTTTCTGGATTGCCCTTTTTACACCAATATACTACGTGTTAAAACGACGCAGCCCACGACATTTTAGGTCGATGCTAACAATTCATGTTCTTTCGAATCTGCTGGCTTTCGCTTTAATAACAGCACATTTAACGCACCGAGAAATCAATTCAACATTCTTGGGAACTGGAACCGCACTTTATGTCGCTTTGCTTTCGCTTGTAGTCACAGGGATAATTCAAAGATTCGATTTTGCGGATGGTCTGAGAAAACAGATAAGATTCGTTCACATAAGCATGACTGCAGCGTTCTACCTGATTCTAATAGTTCATGTCATTGGAACTTTTGTTCGCATATAACTCTGCTGCGTTCTCTCTCTTGAAAAGAACACCATTTGTTTTAGGGTAGTCAAGGTACTGCAAACCCTTACTGCCCACCTAAGAAGTCCTTACTGCCAAAGAAAAGACTTAAGGGCAATCAAAGGCAGTCAAAGCTGGGCAGTCAGTGGGCATTCCATCTGATGAACATGGGCTAAACCAACCTCAACATAATAACAAGACTTTAGAAAACCACTCAGCAAACTCCGTCAAATAAACCAAAGTACTCTTTGGTCTATTCAGCTACGGACAAAAGGTAAATGACTGCCACTTTACTGTCCAAATCACGGAAAAAATGCAAGGTATTAATTATTGTTTTTACTGCCAGTGCAACTCCGTCGATTCAACGGAAAACTTGGGCAGTATAATGCAATGTTTGGCTAGGTTGCGCTGGGTTTGGGTAGTCAAAGCAGGGCAGTCAAGGTAAATCACGGAAAAGCAGTAAACATCTGTGTAATCAGCACATGTAGAGTTAGTCGAGCAGAGTTTATTTTGGGTATCTACGTACTTTTTCTTGTTATATGTATAGCTCTTATAATCATTAACTTCAATTGGATCGTGAAAAAATCTATCAGCAGACAACCCAAGTTCAGTAAGCTCTTTCAAATCACGTTGCGAATTTCCCTCATGTTTGGAATTTAAGAGACTTAATCTAATACCCACTCTTTTTTCCTATTGGCATTCCACAAAATAAATAATGTATTTACAGGTGTGCTTACCTCGATTTGGGCGTATATACGGAGTGTACTCACATCAAATTAGGCGTATATACAAATTGTATACACAGAATTTTTCGTATACACAGAATGTACTTACACATTACACACTAATGATTAAAATATGTGCATCTAATAACTAATTTTTGCACAAATGGTGTTTAACCTTGAGTAAAAAAACGAAAACAAATTGGAATATCCCAGTATCAAAAACTTTAGATGATGCTCTCGAACAAGCTGTTACCCTTGATTCTCACTGCTCAAAAAGTGAATTTGTCTGTGATGCTGTAAGACGTCGTCTTGAGGAAATGGGATTTAACCCGCAAGTATTTCCAGCAAAAAAGGCCATTTCCCAGCTTAATCAAAATTAAAAGCATATAGAAATTCCCTTTGCCAAACAAGGACATTCCAAACTATAATAGCCATTAACAAAAATGGCAGTCGAATAAAGAAAAAGCGCTTAACGCAAACTATCCAAGGGTGTGTTAAAAATGGTAGAAATGCAAACCTCAAAAATTATAGAAAGGGAGGGCTTGAATAGCATGATCAAAGAAGAAAACCAAGTAATTGAGCCACAAGCGAGTTATTGGTCTTTTTGTG
>CAYPSV010000030.1:0-21321 GCA_964413605.1 uncultured Candidatus Bathyarchaeia archaeon
AAGGGTTGGTTCAGCAGAGGTAGTTAGCAAAAATGGCGATGAATTATGGGTTCGTATTCGGCTAAGTAACACTCCAAATGTGAATTGGCTCCAGTTTTTTAGAAACCCTATCAGCTCTAAACATGACAAAACACATCCATCAAACGCTCGTTTTGCGTCAGATAATACGCTTGATTTTGAGTCAACAATGAGTGGACTTAAAAATGACATCAAGGTAATGGATAAATACTTGGAGCAAGCTAACGCTGCCTGTATCGACCAGAAAACCAAGGAACTTGCGGATATAAAACGAAAGGAAGAGTTGGAATCGGAGAAGAAAGAAGAACTTAGGAAAATAAACGAATCTATCAAAGACATATAACATCTTATTTGTCGTTGTGTGATTTTCCATTAATTTCTACTCGATTGTTCTAAAGTAGCCTGCTTAGTTGTAGTTTTTTAATATAGTCCAAGGTTGAAATATTCCTTTTAAGGCTTAGAATAATTTTTTTTGAGGAGAAAGGAGAGCTTCTCACAAGGAATGGGAAAATCCCCTTAACTGAATTAAATCCTTTATTTACTTAGAAGTGTCAGTTTGCTGTTCTACTTATTAGACGAAAACGGCGAATAGTTTGGACTTATGGGAAAAAGTAGCTGATATTTTGAACGCTTGGGTTTTGATATTTGGAAGTCTTGGAATCCAAGAGTCTTAAGTGTAGATTCCGAGAAAAAATAAACCTAATTATACTCTTATTTTCCGTCCAGAGAGTGAAATCATAAGCGACGTTAGCCCAATTAACACCGAAATTACACCTGTTTAGTGCGCGCTTTAATTTGCTATCTATCCTTTCAGAAGCGCACGCTGAAAAAGAAAAAGGGATTGGGTGCGGGTGATGTAGGAGGGTGACAGGGATAAAGTACTTTTGCCCCATAGCTAGCTCAACAAAGACTCGGTAAACATTTAAGACACAATGAGCTAAACTGTTGATTCGAAGTGCCGGGATGGCAGAGTGGTTAACGCGCGGGCCTTGAGAGCCCGTGGACCTTCCGGTCCGCATGGGTTCGAATCCCATTCCCGGCGCTCTTCGAAAATTCCTTTAAACTTCGAGATAGCTGAGCATTTTTTCGACATCGCTTGTTGGAGGCATGCATGTTTGGGCTATACAAACATAAGCTGTTGTTTTTCCATCGATTTTCTCATATCTCATTTCTGGAATTTGCGAAATTGTTGATTCGGGGTTTACAACCTTTACGGTTAGGTTAGGCAAATAATGTTTTCGTATGGCATTCAGCATTTCAATCGTGTCTTGATTTGATGGTTTCCCAACCAAAACAATGTTAAAACTCGGGCCAAGATCAAAGTCCAATCCTGAAAGCATGAAAGTGTGCCCTAGAGGACTATTTTTTGTTTCTTCAGAGAAGGTCTCCAAAGTTTTTCTTCCATAATCAGCAAAGGATAGTTCTCCGCTCAAAATGGACAACCGCAGAAGGTTCAGTGCCGCAACTGCATTTCCTGAAGGCACTGCTCCATCATAAGTTTGTTTTATTCTTGGCACAGCTGGATCTGAACCCTTTTTGCTAAAGAAGAAACCTAGTGAGTCTTCATCCCAAAACTCAGCAACCATTTTCTTAGTCAAATCCACACTTGCAAAAAGAAACTTTTCATTAAAACTTGTTTCATACAATTCAATCAAACCGAAAACAAAATAGGCATAGTCATCTAGAAAACCGTCAACTGCTTTTTCACCTTTTGCAAAACGATGATACAACATACCTTCGTCTGTTAACATTTCTTTCAGAATAAAGTCAGCTGTTTTTTCCGATGCCTGAAGATACTTTGGCTCTCCTAAAACTTGACTTGCCCGTGCTAACGCTGCAATCATTAGTCCATTCCAGTCAACAAGCACCTTATAGTCTATAGCTGGGTGAACACGTTTCTTTCTCGCATTAAACAAATTACTTGTAATTCTTTCGAGGATCCCGATAAGCTCATCAATAGCTAAGTTGGATTCTGCCGCTAATTGGTCTAAAGGCTTTGAGAAGTGGAGAATATTCTTACCATTCCTGCCTTTTGGCGGTTCATAATAGTTGCCTTCTTTCTTGACATCGAAAAAATTAATAGCAAAATCTGTGTTTGGCAAAGGTACAGCTCGTTTAATTTCATCTTGGGTCCAAAGATAGAATTTGCCTTCTACGCCTTCACTATCCGCATCTTGCGCTGAATAGAAACCTCCTTCTGGTGCAGCCAAATCTCTTAACACATAATCTAAGGTTTCTTTAGCGGTTATTTTAAATTTGGCCTGACCAGATGCTTGATAGGCTTCTATGTAAGCCAAGGTCAATAAAGCTTGATCGTAGAGCATTTTTTCGAAATGTGGAACTAACCACTGTGCATCGGTTGAGTAACGATGAAAGCCAAATCCGATTTGGTCGAAGATTCCACCTAGTCGCATTTCCCGAAGTGTCTTTTCCACCATACTCCACGCTGTTTTTTCTTTTGTTCTTTTGTGGTATCTTAATAAGAAAAGCAGGTTGTGGGGCGAAGGAAATTTGGGTGCCCGTCCAAATCCACCGTTTTCTTGGTCAAACCGCAAGAATAACTGTTCGTAAGCGTTGTCAAGGTCAGCTTTGCCCAGTGCATTTCCAATATTTTCTCCCTTGGAAGGTTCTATTTGTTGTTTAAGCTCTTTGCCGATGTTTTCCATTTCTAATTGTCTGGTTTTCCAGATTTGACTTATTTGAGGTATAAGACTCAGCATTCCAACCACTCCGTAACGGTTTTCTTTTGGAATGTAACTGCCGACGAAAAACGGGTTCTTATCGGGAGTCATTATAACGTTTAAAGGCCAACCACAGTTTCTTCCCATTGATTGACAAACCGCCATATACGCAGCGTCAAGATCAGGACGTTCTTCTCGATCAACTTTTATGCACACAAAAGCTTGGTTCATAAGTTGTGCCACGCCTTCATCTTCGAAGGATTCTTTTTCCATAACATGGCACCAGTGACAAGTTGAATATCCTATAGAGACAAAAACGGGTTTATTTTCAGATTTTGCTTTTTCAAAAGCATCATTTCCCCAAGGATACCATTCAACGGGGTTATATGCATGTTGAAGCAGGTAGGGACTTTTTTGGCTTATCAACTTATTTGGCTTTCTTTCTTGCCCAGAATTGGTTTGCATAGAAACGCTCTCTTCCATAACAATTGTTACGTCTACCACTTATTCGTTACGAAGAAAAAAGATTAGAAGTAGTATGTAGCAGTTGCATTTACAGCATTACTGTCTTGCCCGTCTAGGTTTCCTATTACGAGTAGGACATCGCCTGGAAGTATCGGAAATGCCGCGGTGCCATTTGCTCCTAAAGTCTGATTGTAGTCAAAGTTATAATTCCCAAAAGTGTACATTACTTGTGCAAAAGTTGAAGTTGAGTTAGCCGTTGCTTCGACAACAACTACTCCAGCATAATCCACGGGGTTGTTATACAGTATTGTTGTGGTATTAGCTTCTTGAATAAATGGACCTTCATACATAATTCCCGATGAACGCATTTGAACTATCTGGAGCAAACTGGAGTATGCCTCGCTAACGCTTGTGTAACTAGCATTTGCGTCATCTAATTGTTGATTTAGATTAGCTAATTGTTGATTTAGATATGCGATTTGTTCAACATAGGTGGAAGTGGCATTTGGCACTTGCGACAATTGAAGTTGCAAAGCTGAAATGTTATCATTCAATGACGCGATTGTAGAGTCTTTGTCTGAAAGTTGAGCTTGATTGCTTAAATAAACTGCAGAAACTCCGACTAAGCTGACGGCTAAAATAATACAAATTACTATTACTGCGAGGAATTTTATGCTTCTTTTTTTCTGAACTGGTGTTTCTTGACTCATAGGTTTCATCTGCTTTGTGCATGCATAGCTATGAATCTGTATAAATAATTTTTTCCATATTGCACCCAATCAGATTCCTAGAAGAGGGGACAAATCCTGAGTTAATATTTTATGCTCAGGTAAAACAGCGCCAATAACCCTACCATCTCAAAGACATCAGGTAAGAACGCAAAAGGTCCTAAGCCGAATAAGAAGAATCCGATGCCTCCGATAATCAGGGGACTCCATGTAATGTCTTTAATAAGAAAGAACGATGCGAAAAGCAATAGACCAATTGTGAAAGGAGATTTGGTTTTAAGGTACAGACTCACATAATTAGCGATTAGAATTATTGTAAGTACAATGTTTATGGTGGAAAACACGGTATGAGCCATATAGTATAATTCAATGTCGGCTGGGTTAGGCATATACTGCCTAGGCGTAAAAGGAAAGTTTGGTTCTCTGCGTTGACTGTTTTGATAAGTCGTTATTATTATTGCTGCCGCAGCAGTTAGAATTATCAAAACGGTAATTAATACCCATAGTGTTCGATTTCTGTTCATTTATTTGTCCTCTTGCTTAATCTCCTTTTTCTACTTTTTCCCGATTTTCTTCACAATCTCCTCAAACAAAATGTAGTTGTCTTCCATTACTTGAGATAGAAAATATGTTGCCCCATACCTATCTCCAACAGAAGTTATGATTTTGTTCTTTTCCAAAACTACAAGATGATGACGCATCGTTTTATAATCCATTTTTAACAAAGTGGCTAACTGATTCGCGTTTTGAGGAGTCTCTTTTAGAGCTTCAAGTATTTTCGCACGTGTCGGTCCACCTCTGGTGCCAGCAATAAGCCAGCCCAACAGATATTTTAGTGAACGTGCATTTGAAGACACTTTTGGAATTCTCCGCAGGATTCTTTTTCAAAGTTAATCGGAATTTAGTAATAAAGGTGTGCTTTAGAAAACAAAAATACAATGAGTTTAGGTTAATATTTGGACACAATTTGGGTGCAATCCTGAAAAATCGTTTAATAATCTGCCACAAATCGTTTTTTGAACTTGGAGGTGAAAAAAAGTTATGAACTCAAAAACAAAAGGTTTGTTCGTGCTTTCTATGATAATTATAGCTGCAGTTGCAGTCGCCCTAATTTATTCTATGCAATCAACAGTCAAAGCTGATTCAACAAATTCAGTTGCATCTGATGCAGAATCCACAACAACACCACTATCTGTAACCACAAGTGACACAGGAATAAACAATTTCAGCAGTGAATTAATCGCATTTGGTATGCCCTGTCTGTTTAAAAAATGGATTTTGGACTTTTTTCTATCGGTATTTTTATAAGATCAGCGCTTGCAGTAAAGTGACATGCAGGCTGAATTTGGAGTAATAGGTGGAACAGGTCTATATGACCCCAATCTTCTCAAAAACGTAAAAGAAATAACAGTTGAAACGCCGTATGGTAAACCTTCTGATTCTATAACCATAGGTGAACTAGCTGGGAAAACTGTAGCGTTTTTGCCTAGACATGGAAAAAAACACACCATCCGACCAACTGACATCAATGTTCATGCAAACATTTTTGCACTTAAAAAGCTCGGTGTAAAACGCATTTTAGCACCTTCAACTGTTGGCTCTTTGCGAGAAGAATATCATCCAGGTGAAATCGCATTCATCGATCAATTCATTGACCGAACTACAAAACGAGAACAATCCTTTTACACCAAAGACAAAGTGTGCCACATATCCGTAGCAGAACCAATGTGTCCTGAATTAAGAAAAAACCTAATCGATGTTGCCAAAGATTTAGATATAAAAATGCATCAAACAGGCACCTACGTATGCATTGAAGGTCCACGCTTTTCAACAAAAGCTGAATCCAAAATGTACCGTCAATGGGGAGCAGATGTGGTTGGCATGACTTTGGTTCCTGAATGTGTTTTAGCCAGAGAAGCCGAAATCTGCTATGCGAACATTTCAACAATAACAGATTATGACGTTTGGAAAGACCACGTCGTAAGTGTTGACGATATATTGGCAACCATGAAAAGCAATATTGAAAATGTTAAACGCTTGGTTGCTCAAACTATAGAAAAAATGCCGCCAGAATGTGACTGCACCTGCAATCAAGCATTGAAAGGCGCTTTCGTCTAGAAGGAGAAGAAGCAAATGAATAAAACTCAAAAAGTAGATTTGAAAAGTAAAATTCGAAGGATCCCTGAATTTAAAGGTGTAGTGTTCTGGGACATAACTCCTCTTCTAAAGGATGCTGTTTGTTTCCGGGAAACAATCATACAATTAGCCGACCATTATAGAGAAAGAAAAATCGACGTTATAGTTTCTAACGAAGCTAGAGGATTCATCATAGGGGCTGCATTAGCTTACAAACTAGGAGTAGGGTTTGTTCCCATTCGCAAAAAGGGCAAGTTACCCTATAAGTGCGTAGATCTTGACTACAAAAAAGAATATGAATGTGACACTATTGAAATCCACCAAGACGCAGTTAAAAAGGGACAGAACGTACTTATTATCGACGATTTGCTCGCTACAGGCGGAACAGTAAACGCCAACATTGAACTCATTGAAAAACTGGGCGGAAAAATCATCGGCTTGGGCTTCATTATTGAACTCGGCTATCTTGAAGGAAGAAAAGCAATCGGAAAAAAATATGACATCTACTCTTTGTTTAATCTGAAAACGACAGATGGCTAAAAAAATAATTTGAAAATCCTTTTTTCCCGAAGGCAAAATTTTTGTTCCATGCTATCGGGGAAAAAACCAGTTTATTTGCCAATTTCCAGTATTTCTCAATTGTAGATAAAACCGATGGAATTTGTTAGTTTGTTGTAGTACCGTGACAGCAACTTAGCTTTAATAGGCATTACAACCTTCATTTAATGTGTAAGTCAACATCTGAGGTTGATTATTTTGGAGAATACATTTGTTAACGTAGAAAAACCACTCAGAGATAAATTTAATGATGTTTTTGAGAAACCTAAACGCAGCGCTTTTGTTTTTATTACTGCAGAATCTGAGTCTACTAACCTTGTTCTAGAAGACTTGAAGAAAATTGATGCAGTTGCGGAAGTGTATTTAGCTAGAGGTGAATATGATCTTGTGGCTAAAATTAAAGGTGAATCTCTTGCCTTCCTTACGGAGAACGTACTAAAAAGGATAAAGAATCTCAGCAGCATCAAATCCACGTTAACTCTAACATTAATCTAAACTTGGACCAAGCTACTCTGACAGCCACAAGAGTTCCCTAGAGCTGCCAAATAATCACTGAAGCTCAATTCGGCTTTGCCAGTTTTGTATTCAAAAGTCTTGAATTTTTCGTGCAGGTTCCTCATTACTCTGATTTCAAGCAAAACCGACGATTCGCCAAATATGGATTCGATTGCTCTAGTTAGCGATTCTATGTTAAGGAATATGGCTTCTTTACTTAATCCGAATTGTTTTTCCAAAATGAAGTAGAATGCAGGTTTGACATCTCTACCTAAACTTGAAAGGGTCTCATCGACTGCTTGAGATACAATTGCTTTGAAATTAAACGAGTATTCTTGGTTTGCTTCAATTATTGGTATGTTTAGTTCGGTTAATAATACGCTCATTTTGAGTTGACCTGTTTTATTGTTCTGCTTGAATACACATGTATCTTATGTGTTAATATATCGTTTATTTGTAATTTGGGAATATTTCGAAAATCGATATATACAAAAAAGATTCATTCGAACCCAAAAAACCTATACCTTTAAGATCACCGTTAAATTTGATCATGCTGCCAAAACTCATATTCCCAACAAACAGTTTATAAAATCCAACTTAGTTAGATTATAATGGAGTGAAATTTTTGCCAAGATTTTTAGTAAATTCTGCAATTCTACATTCAGATAAAGACCCTAAAGCGTGTGCTGAAGGAGCGGCCAAAATGCTTTCCAGGGGAAAAATAAAAGATATTGAAGCTATATCTTGTTATTGCTGCACTGATGAACCCAGAGTTGCTTTTCTAATAGAAGGTCCAAATAAAAACGCAGTTTTAGAAACCGTGCAACAACAACTCAATATCCCCGTTGCTTCAATAATGGAAGTCCAAGAAACAAAGTAGCTTTAACTTTCAACAATATCCTTCAATGCCTTGGAATAAACAGCAAAGTCACCGTCAGAAAACAACACAAAGGTTACTTTCTCAATTTTATCTTCCTTTTCCAAAAATTTTTTTACTGAACCAACAGCAACCCGACTAGCTTCTTCAACAGGGTAACCATATGCCCCTGTACTAATAGAAGGAAATGCAACAGTTTTTATCCCATTTTGAACCGCTAGTTTAAGTGAATTCCGATAAGCTTGCTTTAAGAGTTCGGCTTCTCCATGAAAACCACCCAACCAAACAGGTCCAACTGTATGAATAACATATTTGGTCTTCAAATTTCCTCCAGAAGTTAGGACAGCTTTACCTGTTGGCAACCCATCAGGCCACTGAGTTACCCTTATTAGTTTGCACTCTTCAAGAATTTTTGGTCCCCCTTTTCTATGTATGGCGCCGTCAACACCGCCGCCCCCCAGAAGAGTTGAATTTGCCGCATTCACAATAGCATCCGCGTCTACTTCTGTAATGTCGCCTCTAATCAGTTGAATATTAGCATTTCCAACTTTGAATTCCATGACCTATCTCTATCGTAAATTCCTATTTAACCATACAACAAAGACCATAGTGACGAGGCCATAAAGTATAATCCGAATCCGACAAAGACGGCAACGCAGAAAAACGTAATAATAGAATGGGTGCGTTTTGTCCAAAACCGTTGAGACTTAAAAATCAGAAATGCCACAACTGTATACCATGCAAAATCGGTGAGCCAATGCACACCTGCAAAAACTGAAAAACCTGCTAGCCCAAATAGTTTTGCGTTTAGAATAAGAGTAGTTCCAATTGTTAGCCACCAAAGGATAAAGCCAGCATTTGCTGCAGTTGTGTATGCTCCTGCAAGTATTGATTCGCGTTTTAGACTAATGTTTGGTTGTTCTTGTTTGTTTCTGTTCTTGAATGCTTGGATGCCCATGAGAACCATTACTAAACCCCCTACCAATCCAACTGTTATCTGAATTAAACTCGGGATATTAATGCGGCTTAGTATGAAGAATATCAGAAACATCAACGGGAACTCAACAATTCCATGTCCTATTGAGATTAAAATGCCTGCACTTCTGCTTTTGGCGGCTTTTTTAATTGTTACGGCAAACAGTGGACCAGGCATAAGCACCCCGGACAACGAAATAAGTAAAACTGAAAACAAAAACAGGTAGAAATCAGTAATAAACTCCATAAGCCTTACTCACATTTTTTCCCTTTTAGAAGCATGTTTTGCATCTCGACTATCTGGGAACTGTCCTTTGCCTTAACATAATTGTCAAGTAACATGGCGTTAAGTTCAAGAAAAGTGTGACCCCAAGAAAAAATCGACAATATGTCCTCTGCTTCTTTTTTAAATCCCGCAATATACAACGCAGCTGCAATAGCTTCAGCAGTAGTTAACTTGGTTAACTTACCATAATTAACCGGGTTTCCAGCAATAAGAATTGGCAAGCAGCGGCTGGTTCCTCTAACATGTTCGCCCATCACTTTCTGAGCGTGCTCCCAGCTGCAATCCAACGCAGCTAACCCAAACTGCTCCAATCGTTCTTTATCAGCGGGCGAAAATGCTATTTCTCCAAAAGGGTTTAAAACTATTACTCGTTTGGGCAGATACCTTGTTCTTGTCACGATTCTGGCGAATCCTCTTCGTTTCAGTCTTAGGGCGGTGTTCTTTTTTGGATCATCTTGCGCTGCATGATAAATCGTAATCTTCACGGGCAAAACTGCTTTTTCTTTTGCATCATTTTCCAAGTGGCTTACGCACCTTTAAATGACTCATTGGATCATCCAAAACCTTTGGAAGCCAATCAAGTAAATCGGTTGCTACCATATGATGACCGATCTCATTTTCCACAAAATCTCCAGTTGCGCCATTTACAAAAGCGCCAGCAACGGCAGCCTCGAAAGGTTCTACATTCTGAGCTAACAAACCACCTACAATACCACTAAGTGCGTCGCCTGTGCCGCCCACTGTCATGCCTGGATTGCCTGTGAAATTTAGTTTCGACCGTTCACCGTTCGATACAATATCAACTTTGCCTTTAACTATAATCACTGCGTTAAGTTGTTTAGCTGTTTTCTGAATTTCCAAAACCTTTTCTTCGGTGTTTTCAGGTAATTCTTTTCCAGTTAATATCGCGTATTCTCTCGCATGAGGGGTCAAAACAACAGGTGATTTTAACGCTCTTTTGAATTTTGCAAACGCTTTTAAACCGTCAGCATCTAAAAGCAACGGTTTCTTTGTCTTTTCAACCTCGTCAACACAGGCTTTGATGAATTTGATTGTTTCCGGGTTCAAACCTAAGCCTGGTCCCACAACTACAGCATCAACCATGGCTATGTAGGGTTTGAGTGTATCTAAGTTACATGAATTAAGATGATCACCATCGAGTTTTATAGTTATCAAATCAGGCGACATCGATGAAATTGCTATCGCTGTCCTTTCAGGAGCCGCAAGGTATACTGTGTCTGTCCCTGTTCGCAACGCAGCTAACGAAACCAAAGTGGGTGCTCCGGAGAAAACTTCATTGCCCCCGATAACTAGTAATCTGCCAAAATCGCCCTTGTGCGCAGTTAAGCCTCGAGGTTTTTTTGCAGTTAAAACATCTCCTGGACCAATAAATCGTTCAATTTCATTTGGTAAACCTATATCTGCAACAACGAGTTCGCCGACATAGTTTTTGGCTTTATCCAAACCTACTTTTGCCTTGTGAAATGTTATAGTGAGATCTGCCTTAACAGCTGTTCCCAGCACGTTGCCGGTATCTGAATCAACGCCCGTAGGAACATCAACAGCAATCTTGAACGCATTTGAGTTGTTAATGACATCAACACTTTGGAGGATAGGTGATTTGAGTTTTCCTTTAGCCCCTGTTCCCAATAGTGCATCAATAACTATGTCCGAATCAACTATTGGTATTAGCGAACTATCAGTTACCTCAAACATAGTCATTTTGTCCTCTAATGCCTGAAGAATAACCCAGTTAGAAAAAGCCGCGTTGTGACTAATGTCGCGAGATTTGCCAACCAAAACAACTATCACTTCAAAACCTGCATTTAGAAGGTGTCTTGCTGCAACAAATCCGTCTCCACCGTTTCCGCCTAAACCACAAAATATGGTTACTTTCTTCTTCTTTTTAAACCGTTCAATAATCTCTTGGGCTACGCTGCGGCCAGCGTTCTCCATTAGTTGGATAAGGTTTAGGCCAAAATATTGTGCGTTAATTTCTAATGCTTGCATCTCATGGCTCGTAATGTTTGAGGTTTTATTTTTTGTTTGCGTGCAGGCACACCTTGAGTAATACTGTAGCTGGTTTAAAGATAAGCATATCCCATGGCCGTATACAAAAGCATCACCCAAACACACTAAAAAGAACTTCAACCAATCGGCTGTTCTCTAAAAAAGACCGTTAAGCGTCGAACCTTAAATAATCATGAAAACAAAAACAAAAAAGATTTCACATACTAACCTGGACAACCCCCCGAATCTAAAAATAACTTATGATACAATTAAAAAATCAAAAAATCGGCCATTTCTGATTTTTTTATGCCTTTGTTGAAGCTAACTTGATCTTTTTGTCCATTCAACTGACCAAAGTTTACTTATAAAAAAGGAAAGAGCCAAAGATTGGGATATGAATAATATTTCTATCTTTTAGCAGATGCTGTTGTGTTAATATTTTAACATAAAATGCTGCAGATTTAGTTATTGTCATCTTTAACAAGATGAATTTTGCAGTTGGTGGACGTACTTTCTAATTTTCGAACTGAACAAAGACCATAAATAATTTCGAAATAGATTCGAACGTACATTTTTAATACTTTACAGTTAAAAAAAGGCTTGCAAAGCAACTAAAATTGTAAATAAAATATCTATTTCCATGGTTCACAGCGGTTTTATTACTCTTCGAAGTACGAAATAAGATTGCAAATGTTTATTCCTTAGCACATACTATAGTAATTTGATTTTAGCAGACTTTTTGGAAATGGTGAATTGCATGAATGAAAAATATGTTATTAAAGAATCAGATGCCCTGTTGATAACCGATATCCAAAACGATTTCCTGCCAGGCGGAGCTTTGCCCGTTCCAAATGGCAACCTAATCATTCCAGTAATAAATCAATATATCAAGAGATTTGAAGCCGAAAAAGGACATGTCTTTGCATCCAGAGATTGGCATCCCATCAATCACATGTCTTTCAAGAAGCAGGGAGGTATATGGCCTCCTCACTGTATTCAACAAACTGAAGGTGCAAATTTTAGTCCTTTATTGAAGCTTCCAATGGGCACTATCGTCATTTCAAAAGCTATTGATCCCAAGAAGGAAGCTTACTCAGCTTTTGATGGTACAAACCTCGCCGATGAATTAAGCTTGCTGGGTATTAGGAGGTTTTTTGTTGGAGGCGTAGCGACAGACTATTGTGTTGTGAATACCGTTATTGATGCCTGCAAGCTTGGTTATGAAACTATCGTTCTCATGGATGCAACCCTGGGAATCAATGTTAATTCTGGCGATGTTGACAACGCCTTTGAAACTATGAAACAAAGTGGCGCCAAGCAAGTCACTACCGATGATTTTGCTGATATGGAAGATATTTTTCCTGTTGAAAAATCAAGAGTCGACGTCTTAGCGGAGAAACCTGCATTCAGGGCAATTGTTAAGAAAAAAGCGCGGATGCGTCCTAGAGGGTCTGCAAAGAAGTTGCCTACGGAAAAGTAAGTTGATTCGATCGAAACACAACGAACAATATATATTCATCCATGTTAAAAATAAGAACCTACCAAAAAACATTTTTTAAATTAACTGAACATGCGCGTAGACTATTTTTTTTAATTATTAACGCTAATGCATGATCAATTACTTTAGGAAAACCTTTCTTTTTGTTATCTGTCTGTTTAATTAGCGTTTTTTATCTTCATAGCGAGCTATCTTTTTTGTTTGATTATACATCTATTTCTTGCATCTGCGAAATCATTACGAACGAATATTTTTTACACTAAATAGTTAAAATAGCTGAAAGCTTGAATTAGAATTAGAAACAAAGTTCTAAAAAAGAGTATGGTAACCAACTTTTTACAAGCAGCATTAACGAAGTTAGAAATATTTAGTCATTAAATTAGGGAATTATGACTTGATAACATATTTTGTGGTTATCTCTCACCCAAAACCTGTATTATCAGAGTTCTTTCTCTTGGGTAAACATCAGTTTCAACAAAAAGAAGAGACTGCCAAGTTCCCAACTCAACATTGCCATTAATTATGGGAAGAGTTTTATCGGGAGGCAGAAGCATCGAGCGCAAATGTGAATGTGCATTAGATGGATGTCGATAGTTTACGTGTTCTGGTACCATCTTTTCTAGGAAAACTTTGATGTCATCGAGTAAGGCAGAGTCATTTTCTGTTAGAACAAGTATACCTGTTGCGTGAGGGGTAAACACATGAGCTAATCCATTTTTTACACCTGTTTTTGCAACTTCTTCTTGAACCTGCTCTGTGATATCAACAAAATCTATTTCCCCTTTT
Organism: uncultured Candidatus Bathyarchaeia archaeon; assembly: GCA_964413605.1. Lineage (GTDB taxonomy): Archaea > Thermoproteota > Bathyarchaeia > Bathyarchaeales > Bathycorpusculaceae > Bathycorpusculum. Next base: position 13,514 of record CAYPSV010000030.1, read on the forward strand.
GTTCTGAAATGATGAGTCTTATTTACAATGACGAAGTCTGACATTCTAATCCTCAAGACTTGTACTCATGATTTGCTGAAAAATCTTTCGAGATACCAAGTAAAACTATGTTTGGGCGATGCTTTTGTATACAGAATTTGTCCATCTCCCTTAAAGACTGACAGGTTCTTCAAGTTTTCCAAATTTACTTACCTGTTGAAACCTAATTTGACATCTAATCTTTTTGTCCAAATTAAAGAATTCTTGTGGAATTTCAACTTTAATTTAAACCATCTCTCAGAGTGATGCTGCTTTTCCGGTTAAGTTTTAATTTGACAAAAACGGAACAAAATTAATGAAAAGGGGAATGCTATAATGTTTTGGAATTCTGAAAATTTTTCTTCTTTCAGATAGAGTGCATCTAAAAAGCCATTACTATTTCTTAAGGTCCATTTGAGCCATACTAAGAAAAAAAATGTTACAATATTTTACCTAAAAACACCACATTAAAAACTAAAAAAACAAAAGCCTTCTAGCATAATACAACAATCAATCATGCGCCATTAAACAAAGAAAGCCTGTGAATGAATAAAAGGCCATCACTAACCCGGAAGCAAAATTCTACAAAATGATAAAACAATAAAATCTTTGCCAATGCAGTTTAAAATATAGTGTCACAAACTAAACACAGTGTCAGAGAAAAATATTCTCGGATCTAGGCAATTTAGATCCAAGCTTTTGTTTCTCTGAAGAAGTCTATTCTATAAAAAATCAAAAAATAAACGACTAACCGTTGCACCCCATTTTAAAAAATAACTGCTTCAGAACCTTATTTTAGCTTAAAACATAATGTCCATGTCGGATTCGCTACGAATATTCGAGGTTAAAAAAAGGCGCTAGTTTCAATCATGGAAACCTAAAATACAAACTTCAATTTATGCCTTAAATTATAAATAAAGCTCAATTTAGGCTTTTTTGTTAATGCCCTTAACCTTTGGCATGGGGATAATCGGAGCCTCATATAAGTACTGTCGAAAATCTCCATTCCAAGCAAAAACGTGATTTTTCGATCTTCCTTCGAGAGGTTAAAGCTGTTTTTAAGAAAAATCAGATTTTTGCGTTTTAGGCAATCGCAAATCAAACATTTTTTGTGAAATGTCTGTCTTTGATTGCTTTGTTGTCATTCGTTTGTTTAAGGCGGTTTTGCTAGGAGCACTTTAGTTCATAGTAGCTTCTGATTACTCAGGAGTTATTTTACGAGCTTGCTTGAGGTTAAAATTCTTATTAGAGGGGCAAAAATTTGTTCAGTTGTTGGATGGGGGGTTGATCTACACTTGGGCTTGATTGAGGTTTTGTATCCATTAGCAGGGCTGTACTGGCATTATTTTGCAAGTATTAATGTTGAGAAATCCGATATCGGTGACATTGGTTGTATTTGTATTTGTGCACAAAATCATGTTCACCAATGCATTCCAGCAGCACACAAACAGTAACCGTATACGAAAGCATCCCCCAAACCCACAATTTTAAGACACCTTAGAGAACAATTTTTATCCACAGAATCCATAAAAGAAGGTATACAAGAGGCTGAGAGCGTGAGTACCGAGTTAGATCGAGTAAGGCTTCGTCGCTGGCGTAAAAGAGGCTTCTACAGCGAAAGTGTCCTAGTCAAGCTCTTGCAGAAAAAAGGGTACTACGCTGTTCGTGTTCCAGTAAGCAATCCCAGCCTAAACCCTCTACCTGACCTTATGGCGCGCAGAGGACCCCACAATTATGCTTTTGAAGTAAAAAATGCCTCCTACTACGCCTATTTTCCCCTACCGCAAATCGACAAGCTCTTTAGGTTTCTTGACCAATTCTTTCCTTCAGGCAATGAATACAAGCACGCCGTTGTGGCTGCGCATTTGGGTAAACGTTGGCTCTTTAAAGAAATTAGTTGGGCAGATTGGGAAAAAAATAAAATCCCTGATAAAGTGCGCATTCTAAAGCGGGACCGAGGCAACCTAAACATCGACACCTGTTATTTGTAGGTGCAGAAAAAAGAGGGCTCAAATCTTTGTTATGTTCACAGCCGTGTCAGATCTATATCTTGCGGGCCAAACAATACCTATGCGAAATGGACTATTACTTGTTCCATCGATAATAACTCTTAAAAAGATAAAAAATGATTCGAAAAAACTTCTTTACACTAAACCATTCTGGCTCAGGTGTCCTGCCGCCAAAAATTAGCAGTATTTGTGTTAATGTTTTGGATGAGAATTATCCAAAGAAAAACATATGAAATTTCAGAAAATCCTGAGTAACATAGAATATATCCAATTCTTAGAAATCCGACGTCCTGTTAATCATGATTGTCTAACTGTAGAACTCACTAGCCATGTTCTTGCTTCTAAAAGAATGTTAGTCAATTGCAGTAAGCTAAGAAAATTTTGTAATCAACCCTAATTCTATGTTTCTTTTAAGACCTCGCCAAGACATTAAAATAGCTAAAAATTATCGTTTAACTTCTCCAAGCTTTTAGCGAAAAACTTTACTTCATTAATGTTTGCAGGAAGTTGATGTATGAACTCTTGCATTTGAAGCACGGGCACCACTGGGACCTCATAAATATATTTGTAGGCGCATGGAAACAGCGATAGAACCGCTGGAACAAACTTAGCTTTTGCCCATTGAGTACATTCAAGATTTAATTTTAGGTTGGGCAAAAAATCTGCCAATGCATTTGTTCGTTCTATTTGAGATTCAACAATTCGTTTGAGAGCTGAAGCCCCAATCGCGTGTTGCCACCGCTTACAATCAATACACACTACCAAGGGCTTTTTGCAGCCGATTACATCGATTTCCCATTTTCGACCCTCATGAGTGAAACGGACATTTCTGTGAACATCATAACCGTTACTTTTAAGAGCCATAGCTGTAATTTCTTCAAATTCTTGCCAGCGTAACAGGTCACTGACGTTTTGGATGTCGGCACCTAAATTTACTGCTTTTATCGCAATGGTCAGGCGACTTATGTTTTCGACCTCTATTGTGTCGTCATCTAAATAAACAAGATGTTCGTTTTGCATTTTATGTAGCCAATCCCAACAAACATCGAGGGGCAAGTGAGCTTCTATTTTAACATCTTCAACTAAAGCAGGTGATTTTCGAGTTAACTTTAGGAGCGAAATTAACAGATTACGTTCAACACTCACATTAAATTCTCCGACTAATAGACACGTGCAATGCAAAAAACTGTCCTAAAAAGCACGAAATCGAACCCAATATCAGCTTGCCGTATACAAAAGCATCAACCAAACATAGTTTTCGAACCCAAATGCAGTTTACGTAGACATTAAACACCTCAATCTTGAACCTGTAATTGATTTTTATGCGAATCTCTAGAATAACCTTTCCTTTCAGCCAAAAAATTTTTTCGATTAATTAAACTACCCAATCGCAAAGACAAACTTTTCGACGCGTTTAGCCGAAAAAAGTGCTTACAATGAAGAAAATATAGGCTTATCTATCATATTTTGAGCTGCTTCATCTGTAATTTTAACTATTTAATATAAAATGTTACCATTCGACCTTTTTTCGTTCAACAAAATCAAGCCATTAAACAGCAAACAACGAAATATAGCCAAGATCCGTTAACATCGGCGCATATCGACGCACAGTCAAAATTAAAAAATACGTCCAAAATGGCAAAACACAAAAAGGGAAGTGCTTAAACCCAGAAATAGATGACAAAGTTATGCAGGAGATAACAAAATGCATGATTTGCATATTTTTGAGCCGATAAACAAAGACTGATGAGACTTAATACGCTATCTTTGCGACTTACAGCATTAAAAACACCGAGATTCTTTCATTAGGAACTACTTTGAGTAATCTTTATAATTGAGCAACTAAAGCCCATTTACTAAAATGCGAGTTTGCTTTTGTCAGAAAGCATGTATATATAAGGTTCGCGTTTTTTCGAATAAGGGTTATTTTAAAGAGGATTGTTCAGGGATAAAAACTGTGTTTTGGAGATGCTTTTGTATACGAAAAAATTGTTCATGGAGATTTTCATGGAGAATTGACATAAAGAGAGTAGCTATACGGGTGAAACGCATATTCAAATGCACAGAAGAACCCGTTTCTTTACCGAAAATAAACTTTCAGCTGAATTCTTAACAGAGATTCGCTTACGCTAACGTAGTTTTTTGGTTTAAAAGGTTAATAGAAAAAAGAATTATTTTTCGTCTTCTTGGATTTCGCATTGAAGCCTTTTTATAATTTCATCTGCTCTTAAGGGTTCAATTTTAAGAGTGTAAAGATTTGCAGGTGTTCTAAGCTTCAATTTTACGGTATCTTTAAGCCTTTTAACATGACATTTTTTTGCTTTGGCGCTCATGGCCACGAATTTATCAACGTCTGTGATTTCAGATGGCATGATATTTTATCCTCTGTATATTTCGTTGTGATGGATATAAAGCCGTGTTTTTATTTGTTTTGGTGTAATCGAAAACAAGTATGAGGACCCTTTTGAAATTGCAACTTTTTTATAGCCAATCAAAGCTCATTAGTGAAAGAAAGGGATTTAGAGGTGAATGGCAACTAATGAAACGGCTACGTATCTTCTCAGCTGCAATGATTCTCATCATAATAGCTGCCACCGTATCCTTATTTGTTACATCGTCACAAAACTACAAATCCAACGATCCTGTCTACGTCGGTGTTGCTTTCGGGGGAACTACAGTTGATCAAGCTAAACTTCTCATCGATAGAACAAAAACTTACACCAACATCTTTGTTTTAGATTCAGGTTTAAACCCCATAAGCAGCAATGAATCTGCTGTAAAGGAAATTTGTGATTATGCGGTAAACGCAGGGTTAAACATCATTGTAAACTTGGGAACTTACACGCGTGAAGACTGGGCTTGGAAGATTCAATTTCTAAATACCTCAAAGGAATTGTATGGTGACAAGTTTCTAGGATCATACTATGATGATGAACCTGGAGGAATACCGCTTGACTGGAACTGGACACAGTTCTTCACGGAAAATAGCACTCTTTTCTCCGGAGCGAATCCTTTGGATTTGACACCGATCCATTACAAACTCCAAATTGGAGAGATAACTGGGACGCAGCCAGAAAACTATACCTTAGAAGCTCAATGGTTCAATCAGCTTCTAGAACATAACCGCGGACACATAAGCCTTAAGGAGTATAACATTACCACTTTCACATCTGATTATGCTCTGTATTGGTTTGATTATCTTGGAGGATATGATACTCTTTTTGCCCAGCTGGGACCAAACCAGACATCTACCTCTCAAACTAAACCTCGTAGTGTTAATGAGCAAACCACCCTAGCACTTCTGCGTGGAGCATCAAAAATGCAAAATAAGGAGTGGGGGACAATCGTTACATGGAAATATGATGTTCCACCGTATCTTGACACAGGACAAAATGTTTACAACCAGATGAAACTAGCTTACAATGAAGGCGCAAAATACATCTTGCTCTTTGACTACCCATACAACGTCACCAATCAAGATGGCACCATGAATCCCTATGGCGTCTTAAAATCTGAGCATTTTCTTGCGCTCCAAACTTTCTGGAATAAAGTCATAACTCAACCGCCATATTCAGCTCAAGCTGAAGCTGCTCTTGTTTTACCCAAAGATTACGGTTGGGGAATGCGTTCTTCTTCAGATAGGATTTGGGGTTTTTGGGGACCTGATGACAAATCACCTATAATCTGGAATGCAGCACAGTTACTTTTTGAAAGACACGGCACGCGTTTAGATATTATTTATGATGACCCTACATACCCTGTGCAAGGAAATTATTCAAAAGTGTATTATTGGAACCAAACTCTCTAAAAAAGTAAATTAACCCTTAAAGAAAAAGGTTGGTGAGGTCTACTTTAGATTATTTGGGTTTAATTCCAATCTTAAGGTTAACTTCAACTGTGTATTCTTTTTCGTTTTTTCCGACGCTAAAATTCCAATCCTTAACTTCAACTTCCATATCCTTAAATTGACCAACGATTGCATCTTTGTATTCTTGCGCGGTTTGGCCTATCTTTTGTAGTTTTTCAGTTATGTTTACTGATGTATCAGCCATAAATTTACACCTCCCAAATCAAGACTAATCTTAATAAGTAAATTGATGCGTTACCGCTATTAAGAATTTGTGACTGTAAGGCTACAACATCAAAATAGCGCTAACTTAACAGCTTAAAAGCTATACAGAGGATTTCGCCGTCGTGTGCCGTTTTTGGTTCTTCTTGTTGGTGTTTGTTGAAGTGAACGTCTTTTCCATGTTTTTTTAATTAACTGCTTTCACCGTTTGTTGAATAGAAAAAAATGGTGCCGCAAAGAACATCGATTCATTTTTTATAATTAAGAAATTGGTGGGCCGTACCGGATTTGAACCGGTGATCTTCGCCGCGTGAGGGCGACGTCCTAGCCAGCTAGACTAACGGCCCGTCATGTGAATTGTGAATACATAGTTTGCTTTCATAAAACCTTTCCTTATCCTCCGCTTATATTATAGCTTTAAGGTGAAACTATATGAGTCAATTCGACAACTTTACAGAAAAGCATGAAGGCTTTCTAATCTTCCTCTGTTTCCTTGGCAGCGCATTAGCGGGTTATGTTCTGATGAACCACTTTGCACTATTTGGGATTTAAACTAACCATAGAAACATCACAATCCTCATGTTAATGTGGCATCTCAGGTTAAATGCCAAAGTAAATCAAGTTTGCTTTTTGTGAATTATAAGCTGATGGAGGTTGATAGCTAGATTTTCCTTGTATTCCATTTTACATAAACATTTTCTAAAAATCTTGGAGAGAAAAGTAATTGTTAATTGGAGGATTGCTTGTCAATATTTATATACAAAAATGACCTAAGTCAGTTGAGTGCAAAAATATTGACCTCGATTGAGTTTGCATTGGTAGCCATTTCATCTATTGTGGCAGTAATGAACCCAATTAGCACTGTAGCAGTTTTTTCAAGTCTAACAGAAGATCTTAGTCAGGAAAAACAACGCAAAGTCGCCGCAAGAGCGATGAAAATATCTCTTGCCGTTTTATTTTTCTTTGCCATAACAGGTCAACTTGTTTTTCAAGTTTTCAACCTCCAAGTATACGCTTTTCAAATAGCAGGGGGTATCCTCTTGATTGCATTTGCATTAAAGATGATGTCTGAAAAGAAAGTTTATTCATCTGATCGTGAAGATATCTCAATTATTCCGCTTGCTTTTCCTCTAACTGCAGGCGCAGGCACTATAACAACAGTAATACTGCTATTTTCAGAAGCCATTAACGTTGTAGAAGCAAGTGTTGTCTTCTTGGCAATAGCTGTTGGAATTCTGCTATCCTATTTCGGCATGATTTACGCTCCAAAGCTTTTTAAGGTGTTAGGGCACGATGGATTGCACGTTTTGAGCACTCTTATGGCGATTATAGTTCTTGCAATAGCGGTACAATTTATCATAAATGGAGTAATCGCAGTCATCCCAACTATCCCTCTAAGTCAGAGCCTGATTTTCCGGTAGGTAACTTTCGACTTCCAATTCAGCTCAATTTTATAGTTGGATGCTAGAAAAACTAGGGAATGGCAATAAAACGGCTTTCATGCCCAAGAATACAAAGACGTTCAAAAACACAGAAAGAGAGCAAATGAAAAAGCCAAAGAATTCAACCGTTTCCTGAAATACCCTCGAATAAATTTGCTAAAAAAGACAACTTAAATTTCCTACGAAAACGTAAATAAACATCTGTAACATTGATGGTATAGCCTCTCCCAAAAAGTAACTGAAAACACCCATAAGCGCCGAGGTAGCTCA
>CAYPSV010000031.1:0-18198 GCA_964413605.1 uncultured Candidatus Bathyarchaeia archaeon
CACAAAATCAAGATACTTCAAAGCAATGTCCTCGCTTGCTAGTGTCACTTTGTTTTCCTTAAAATCTTTAACTATTCCTAAAACAATCACCTATTAGGTATTCCAATGGAGCTAAGTGTCGAAGTCCTAATGATAACAACTGGCGGCATCAGAATCGCCCTCTTAAGCGAACACAGCGCCAACCAACTGGGCGTTCACAGCTCAGACAGAATAAGAATAACCTACGGCAACAAAGAACTAATCGCCATCGCCAATATAGCTGAACTTTTCCCAAAAAACCGCATCGGACTCTACAGAGAAACAGTTACCGCACTAGGCGTAAAGGAAGCTGACACAGTCAACGTCCAGCTAGCACCATTACCTGAATCACTCTTCAACATCCGAGCCAAACTTCACGGAGAACGCCTGCGAGAAAAAGACATCTTCGCTATAGTGCAAGACGTAGTTGAACGCCACCTAAGCACCGTTGAAATATCAGCATTTCTCACTTCACTTAGCATCCACGGATTAAGCACAGCCGAAACCGAAGCCCTATCAAGAGCCATGATAAAAACAGGAAAAACACTCGATTTTGCTAAAACACCAATCCTTGACAAACACAGCGTTGGCGGCATCCCCGGCGACAAAACATCAATGCTTGTAGTACCCATAGTCGCTGCAGCCGGATTCACAATTCCGAAAACCTCCTCAAGAGCAATCACCTCGCCAGCCGGAACAGCTGATCGCGTAGAAACACTCTGCCCAGTCAACCTCTCCATAGATGAAATCAAAACCGTAGTAACAAAAACCAACGGATGCCTAGTCTGGGGAGGCTCCTTGGAGCTTGCACCAGCAGACGACCTATTCATCCAAGTCGAATACCCACTAGGCATTGACCCAATGCTTCTACCGTCAATTCTAAGCAAGAAAAAAGCCATCGGCGCCTCACACGTAGTAATAGACATACCAACAGGCATGGGAGCAAAAATAAAAACCATCACCGAAGCCTACACACTAGCTTCAGACTTCGTTGACTTAGGAAAACGCTTAGGCCTTAACATTCAATGTGCAATAACATTTGGCGAGCAACCATTAGGATTCAATATAGGACCAGCCTTAGAAGCCAAAGAAGCCCTAACAACACTCATGGGAGAAGGTCCACCTGATTTGCGAGAAAAAGCAGTCAGCCTCGCAGGAATACTCTTTGAAATGGTCGGAGTAGACAATGGACGCGTTTTAGCACAAGAAATGATTGATTCAGGCAAAGCAGAGAAAAAAATGCGTCAAATCATCGCAGCACAAGGCGGAAAATCAACCATTAAACCAGAAGAGCTACCAATTGGACCCGAATCAGCAGTCGTGCATTCAGAGCGAGCAGGCAGAGTCCTTTGGATCAGCACAAACGACATAGTACGAATCGCGCGACAAGCAGGAGCACCCAAAGAAAAAGGCGCAGGCGTAATTCTTCATGCAAAGTTAGGAGACACAGTCCGCAAAGACGGCGCCCTACTGGAGATATATGCAGAAAAAAACAGCAAACTAACCTCCGCACTTGAACTAGCAAAACAACTAAACCCAATTGTCCTCAACAACAAACCTCAAGAAAAGATGGTTTTAGACCAGATACCCGGAAAAGCAACACACGAAAAAACCTTCATAATAGACAGATAACAACTTAACGCGTTATTGCTCCACCGATAAAACCACCGATCACAGAAAATACTAAAACAACGACTGCAAGAACAACTGCAATCACAATTCCAGCTAAACCACCGAAAACAAAACCCAGCAAACCATGCCTAATTGTTTCAAACAAAATTATATTAAAAAACTCAAGAACTGCAAACAAAACAGTACTAAATATCCCAGATAACAAACCCGCAGTCGCACCACCGATTAATCCTCTAGCAATAAATCCCGCTACAATACCCCCTATAAGGGCACCCAACAAATGCCCCAACCCAGGGTAGCTAAAACCTAAAATAACGGTTACAAGAAAACCAACAAGACTACCTAACCCAACGTTTGCCAATCCATGCACCAATTACTGTTGAAGTAAAAAAGGGAAAATAAAGATTTTTCTTAACGAGCCCTCGAACTACGAACTTTAGGTTCAAGCAAAGTCCACAGCCACGAAGTAAATTCCTGCAGATTCTTAGTCTGAAGATGCACCTCTCCAGGACCCGTAATCTGAGTAACTAACCCTTCACCGCTAAGCAAAGTTTCCTTTAACCCGCCTAACCGAGTAACTTTGTAGCTGCAAGATTCACTAAAACCTACCAGATGGAAATTGTCCACGACCAAAGTCTGCCCAGGACGCAAAGTATGAGTATCAATGGCACCAAAAGTGTTGATAAACATCTGCCCGCTACCTGTCGCTTTAAGCATAAACAAACCTTGCCCAAAAAGACCCTTAGTGAATCCTTCCCATTTAACATCCAAATCGATCCCTTGAGTAGAAGCAATGTACGCAGATTTCTGTATCACATAACCACTCCCGGGTGCAACATCGAGTTGCTTAATGTCACCCACGGGCGCAGCACCAAAAGCTGCCTCACCTGAACCATTAACAGCAGTGTAATCGTTAACCCAAAACGATTGCCCCCCAATTATACGTAACCCCAAACTCCCCAAAAGGCTCTTCTCACGCTTGCGAGTATGCACCTCAATGTTAGGAGTCATATAGGTCAAGGCGCCAGACTCAGCAGTCAGCACTTCACCTTGATCAAGGCTAGCCACTAACATACTATAAGACGGTTTATACTTAATATCAAACTTCAAGGCTTTTTTCTCCTTTTTATTGGTAACTTATAAAAACATGATAGTACACGTTTCTTTATAAGATTTAAGAACAAGGGCTTATCCAAGGTTTAGATTATGGGTAAAGTTTGGGTAATCTTAAAGAAAACATTCAGCATTGCATTAATCTTCAACTCACTCATTTCAATAGCATGCGTTGCTGGCATCATATACGGCTACTACATGGCTTATCCCTATTGGAAACCATATGCACCATTTCTCCTCGACGGCAACCTGTTTTGGATAGCACTCGCAGCTGGAATAATCAACATCTTCCCAGGCGCCGCAATCGGCAGAGCACTACACACAGGACGCTTCTTATTCCACCATTATGTCTACGGATTCTTCGTGCTAGCTTCATCTTCAGCATTTGTCGCTGTGTACACACCTTTTTCAGTAGTAAACATGTTCTTCATCGATTCAAGCAGCGTTGCAGTCAACGCTGGACGCGTATTCTTCTTAGGAGGCTTAGCCTTGCTGCTAGATGACTTACCCGACGTCTCTAAACGCATAGAGAAGATGCTAAACTGGACAAAAACCAAAGCCTTCCAAATAAGAAGGCCACTTCACATAACCCAAATAATCACCGGTTGCTTTGCATTCTACTGCTCAATCTCCATTCTTCTCTCAACAATCCAAAACAGTGCGCGAGCTTTACCAAACTCTTTTGTCATAGTTAGCCTTTTTATCACTGGAGTAACTTCTTTTGCTCTGGTTAAACGGGGGGCTTGGCTCAGAATCACGCCACCAGAACCTAAACCCGCAAAACTCCGTGCTTAACGATTTCTGCCCCGACAGATTCCAACTGCTCACAACTATATTTTCTTAATCGCCCATGGCTTTTTATGTAGCTAGGCAAAACTTCAAGTTTAAGAACAGTAACCGAAGGCTCAACTAAACGAAGTTTAGCATGCAAATTAGTTAAAACAACGATTCCGTCCACCCAAACACCCAATCGCTTAAGGCTTGGTGAAGAATCTATTACACTTCGAATCCTTGCAACATTCCATTTAACCTGACGGCTGGGGTTTGAAGAAAAGTTACGTCGACCTGGCCTTTGCCACTCGTCCCCGTTACAAACAATGGTTCCACTCCAATTCTTGGTCTCCAAAACAAAAACACCGCCAGGCGCCAAAACCACATGATCAATGTCCCCGCCACCACTCTTAAGGTATAAACCGTCAAGCAAGTAGAAATCATCACTAAGATTACGCATCAGAAGATCACTAACCTGTTTCTCTCCTTGCCAGCCACCGCGATAAATGCGGTACTTATGCAAATAAAAATAGAAAAGCGCCAAAGGAACAAACAAAACAAAAAACAAGCCTTCCTCAAAAACACCGACCTGAAAAGTAGAAAACACCCTAAACACTAAAACAAATAGAGCAAAATCAAACAAAAGAAAACAAGAAATTGCCCTTGCAAGGTTCTTTCTAACCTGATTTTTAATGTAGCTACTTGAACCCTTAATTTTTCTCATAAATGGAAAATTAAGATTTGAAGCCATATTACACTATGCAAACAGAAAACAAAAATTTTAGCAATAAAGAAAGGCATTATTTTTTATTGGTGAGGTATTCATGCATTGCTTTGGCTGCACGTTTGCCAGCACCCATGGCACTGATAACCGTTGCTGCGCCTGTTGCGACATCTCCGCCCGCATAAACGCCGTCTAAGCTGGTTTTACCGACATCATCGACGCAGATGGTTCCGTGTCTTGGGTCACTTTGCAAACCACCTGTTGTGCGTTGGATTATGGGGTTAGGAGTTTGCCCAATTGCTATTATTACTGTGTCAACATCCATAGTAAATTCCGAGCCAGGTATCTTCTTAACGCCTCTTCTACCTTTAGCATCAGGCTCGCACAATTCCATTGCAATGCATTTCATAGCTTTTACCCACCCTTTTTCGTCACCATAAAACTCGAGGGGCGAAGCCAAAAACTTGCAAACTAAGCCTTCTTCCTCGGCATTCTCGATTTCTTCTTGTCGTGCAGGTAACTCATCACGTGAACGTCTGTAGAGTAAGCACACATCAGAACCAAGACGCATGCTGCTTCTAGCGCAGTCCATGGCTACGTTTCCTCCACCGATGACAACCACATGTTTTCCAATACGTATCGGCGTATCGGAATCTGGAAATTGGAAAGCTTTCATGAGGTTAACTCGGATAAGGAACTCGTTAGCGGAATAGATGCCGCCAAGGTTTTCTCCCGGGCTGCCAGTGAACTGGGGTAAACCTGCACCGCTACCAATGAAAACTGCCTCGTAACCGCCTTCTTTCATAAGTTCAGGGATCGTGTGGATTCTACCTACCAGGTTTCCAAGACGCAAATCAACGCCTAGACTTTTGACATAATCCACTTCATTTTGAACAATAGCTTTAGGTAAACGAAACTCGGGAATACCATACATAAGCACTCCACCTGCAACATGGAGAGCTTCAAACATTGTAACTTGATGACCCAACTTAACTAGGTCAGCTGCAGCTGTTAAGCCGGCTGGACCAGCACCGACAATTGCAACCTTTTTGCCAGTCGGCGGAGCTTTCGGAGGCAGTTGAGAGCCATTTTTCCGTTCCCAATCTGCAAGAAAACGTTCCAAACGACCAATGCTTACAGGTTCACCCATCTTACCGATGACACATTTCTTCTGACACTGCTCTTCTTGAGGACAAACCCTACCACAAACAGCAGGCAACGCATTCTTAGATTTGATAGTGGCAATACCTTCAGCATACTTCTTTTCTCGGATGCACTTAATGAATGCTGGAATAGGAACCTCCACTGGGCAACCTGAGACACACTGCGGTTTTGGACACTGCAAACATCTACTTGCTTCTTCTTGGGCGTCTTCTTCAGGGTAACCCAAAGCAACTTCGCTAAAGTTTTTAGCGCGAGCTTTAGGCTCTTGTTTTGCCATCTCAACTGCTTTCTTATTTAACTTAGGTTTAGGCTTTGTTTCTGCCACACTTACATCCTCCACTCATTTCCCACAATAATGAACTCAAACGTTCTTCGGGAAGCATAGTTCTTTGACGCAAAATTAACTCATCAAAGTTAGTCTTGTGACCATCAAATTCTGGGCCATCCACGCAACCAAACTTCATTTCTCCATCGACTGTAACACGGCAAACACCGCACATGCCCATTCCGTCAATCATTATCGGCGTTAAGGTTACAATCGTTGGAATGTCGTAAGGCCTTGTTAATTCACTAACATCCTTCATCAAGACAACTGGACCCATAACAACGCAGCGATCAAACTTTTCTTTCTTCAGCAGATCTTTTAGAAAATCTAACCCTTTGAAGCCTGTGGAACCATTGTCAGTCGCAATAATGACTGTATCACTATAGCGTTTAGCTTCTTCTTCCATCATAATGAATTCTTCACTTCTAGCACCAATAACTGTGGTAACATTGTTACCCGATTCCTTCATTGCTTTAGCTTGCAACAATAGGGGGGCAATCATTACACTTCCTCCAACACACAGAACTTTACCGAATTTCTTAATCTCGGAAGGATTACCAAGCGGTCCTGTTACATTGTCGATAGAGTCGCCTTCGTTGAGACAGCCAAGACCTTTAGTTGACTTACCAACTTCATGAAAAGCAAATGAAACAGTACCTTTCTTTGCATCATAACCGCAGATTGTTAATGGAATTCGTTCGCCAACTTTTCCATGGATTACGATAACGAATTGCCCAGGTTGTGCTTTTGCCGCAATGTCTGGAGCTTCAACTTCAAAGAGTTTAATCTTTGGAACAAGCTCAGTCTTACTTACAATGTTGTACATTTCACGTCCTCCACATTTGCCTCACGTTTTGGTAAAGCTGAAATTTTATTGTAAAAAGCATCCAACTTAGATTGGAATTCGCCGGCGCATCTTGGTGATTCTTCGTATAGTTCAAATCGGTCAAGCAGACCTTTCTTTTTTAGTACGTTAAGCATTACGCCTAAGTTGCGTTCTGCCGTATCTCTGCCTTCCTGCAGCTTACAGTCTTGGGATGAACAAACAACAGCCATTACACCATCAAACCCACTATTCAACGCATTAACCACATGCACAGGATCAAGAGATTTAAAGCAAGGAACCTCCAGCGCCAACACATTCTTTCCTTCAAAGACTTTGTTTGGGTCATCCAAAGCTGAAAACTCTGACCATTGACAAACAAACGCCAAAACAGCTGGTCCTTTGCTTTGTGCTTTCAGTTGCCCAGCAGAAGTGCCATACCGTTTTAGAACGTTTTCGAATTCGAACCCTTTGACCTGTATGGCATGATGTGGACAAACCAATTGACAAGCGCCACAACCAACACATTTTTCTTCATTAACTTTTGGAGTTGCAAATGGCTCAAACTCTAGCGCATCATATGGACAAATGAAAATACATTTGTCACAGCCAACACACTCAAGCACATCGTAAACTGCTTTTCTAGAGAACTTTACTATCCTAACTGCATCCTCATCAAAACCTAATTGTTTGAGAACATTACGTGCCAAAACAAGTCTGCGAGTGTTGATTTTTGTGCCTTCTTTATATCGACAGAAAGGATCTTCACATTGAACTGAAACAATGTTGTTTATCCCAGAGTTTAAGGCTTCAAAAATAAAATCAGTCGGCACACGACCAGCGCAAGGCAACCGCAAAGCAATATGGTCGTCAACTTTTAACCCTTGCTCTTTAAGTATATCCTGGACCTCACAGGTAGAAGGAGAGTTTCCACGACACATCAACACTAGAGTGCTGACATTTTTGGCCTTTTCTTGCGCTTTTTTTAGGTATTCAGAAAGATTATCGTAAGTATAATATTGCATTTTTATCGCAGAAGATGGACAAGAACTGTAACAGATACCACAAACCTGGCAATCCTGACTGTTAACTTCCACTTTACCAGTTGAATCCGCTTTTATTGCTTCATATGGACAGATTGATTTGCAGACATAACATCGGCTACATAAGTCTTGATCGATTTCAACTACAGCGAGACATTTTTCACTCATAGGTAAACCCCTTTTCACGCGTTTCCGCTGTTACCTCAAAGCTTTAGCATAAAGCTCAAGGGTTTTAAGCCATCAAAAGAGGTTTAGCTTGATATAATCGTTTCTCTCTACTTTCGGTAATACGGTCGTCTAATAAAGCTATAAGTCTCAAGAGCAGCAGTTATACCTTGACCTACAGCGGTACCAACTTGCTTTATCGGCTGGTCGGTAACATCACCTGCAGCAAATACACCAGGTAGATTCGTTTCTTGACGCGCATTAACTTTAACATAACCATGCTGATCAACCTCTATCCCGCTCGCAGAAGCAATTTGACTGTTGGGTGCTTCCCCTATCTGAACAAAAACTGCGTCAACATCCAAATCCTTTGTTTGTTTAGTCACGTTATCGATTAAAGTCACCGTTCTAACTTGTTTATCACCCTTAATTATTTGAACTTCCGTATTCCACATGATACTAACGTTGCTCTTCGACGAAATATCAGAAACTAAACTTTCTTCAGCTCGAAAAGCCTCCCGTCTATGAACTACATAAACCTGCGACGCTAAACCAGAAAGATAAAGTGTTGTAATACAAGCAGTGTTTCCGCCACCCACCACAAGAACTTTTTTACCCTTAAAAAATGGACCATCGCACACCCCACAATAACTTACACCTTTACCTTTGAATTCTGACTCACCCTTTACTCCAAGCTCCTTGTAGTGAGAACCCGTAGAATATATGACAGCTTTAGCGTAATATGCGGCACTTGCTGTTTTAACAACCTTTAACTCACCTGCAAGGTCCAATTCACTGACAGGCTCTATGTCATGGATAGTTGCACCAACCGTTTTAGCATGATAAGTCAGTTTTTCAGCTAGTTCGCTCCCGCTTATCTCCACAAAACCGGGATAATTAACAACCTTTGAAGCATCGGAAATTGTACCACCAGCAAATTTTTCATCCAAAATCAAAGTCTTAAGGCCACTTCGCACCGCATAAATACCGGCAGATAAGCCTGCGGAGCCAGCACCGACGATTATTACATCCCAATTCTCCATAACTAAACAACTCTTCAGAGTTCAATATTGGCTAGGCAGTTTATTTATTGTTCGCTGATTCTGAAATTCCAATAAACTGATAAGGTCGAATCCGTTTAACTTTAAAGTGTTTTTGAGGCGTTGTAATGGCAAAATACCGTTGTACAGTCTGCAATTGGGTTTATGATGATGCAAAAGAAAAAGTCAAATTTTCTGATTTACCAAAAAAATGGGTTTGCCCTGTTTGTGGAGCACCTAAATCTGCATTTATTCTTCTGGCAGAAAAACAAGAGCAGCAAGTTTCTACAGAGAAAAAGAAAAACGAAAGCACAGTTTCAGATGTACTAATTAACCAAATTGCAGCTTGGGGCGTAAAATACGTATTCGGCATACCCGGCACATCAACATTAGGTATCGTGGACGCCATACGCAAAACCAACGGTAAAGTCAACTATTTCCAGGTTCGGCATGAAGAAACCGCAGCATTCATGGCTTCCGCCTATGGCAAATTGACAGGACATGTGGCAGTTTGTATAGGTATTTCTGGACCTGGCGCAACCAACCTCGTAACTGGACTATACGATGCACAATTAGATCACGCACCAGTTTTAGCTTTAACAGGCATGGTTCCCCGAAGAAAGATGGGGCAAGGTGCCATTCAAGAAATTGATCAACAAGCCTTCTTTGATCCACTAACTGTTTTCAACAAAACTCTGATGACAGAAAGCCAAACCACTACGCTTGCAACTCTAGCAATTAAAACTGCCTTGCTCGATCAGGGTGTAGCCCACATTGGGATTCCTAATGATGTCCAAAAGTTACCCTACGAAGCAGAATTACTGCCCTTTGAAGGAAGAATGCCAAATTTGGCTTACGGTCAAGAGGATCAAGTAATTGAAAAAGCAGCAAAAGTCATTGATCAAGCACAAAGACCTGTGATTTTAGCTGGGTTTGGATGCAGAGGGCAAGGAACCAAACTACTCAAGTTAGCAACAAAGATTGCGGCGCCGATTATAGGAACATTCCGAGCAAAAGGGGTGGTGGATGAACGTGAAGATCTCTATGTGGGGTGCCACGGCGGCATCGGTTCAACAGCCGCTGGGGAATTAATGACAAAAGCAGATTTACTCATAGCCATTGGATCCTCATTCTCAGATTTGTCACTAATTCCTCAAAAACGAACCGTACAGATTGATATAAACCCATTAATGATTGCTAGAAGATACCCCGTTGAGGTTAGTTTACTTGGGAACAGTGCAGTACTGATTCCCAAAGTAACAGAAAAAGTTACACAGAAAGAGAACATGAATTACTTGGCAGAGATAACCCGACTAAAACGGACATGGCTAAACCAACTTGAAAAAGAAGCCGACGCCAACGCCAAACCCATCAGAGCACCATACATAATGAAAGTATTAACTGACAAACTTGCCGACAATGCAGTTATTTCGCTCGACGTCGGTGAGAACTGCTGGTGGTTTGGCCGCAATTTCTTAATGAAGAAAACCCAAAAAATGGTTATGACCGGTGGTTTGGCAACGATGGGTTTTGGTTTTCCAGGTGCTTTAGCAGCTGCCATAGCTTATCCTGATCGACAAATCATTTGCTTAACTGGCGATGGCGGCTTAACGATGGTTCTAGGCGACTTCTTGACAGCCTTAAAATATGGTCTAAACGTAAAAGTTTTTGTCATCAACAACAAACATCTGGGTATGATTATGCAGGAACAAAAGGTCGAGGGCTACGAGGGCTGGCAAACTGAACTCCACGATTTCAGCTTCGCAGCTTTCGCTGAACACGCAGGGGGTTTAGGCATCAAAGTCACAGATCCAACAGAACTAAACGAGGCAGTTGATAAAGCTCTCAAATCAGATAAGCCAACAATCGTTGACATTGACACTGACCCGAAAAGGTTCTTGTGAGGTGAAAAACTATGAGTGAAAAACAAGGTGTTACAGTAGCATTTGTGATTTCCCTTGTCGGTGGATTAATTATTTTTGCTTTTAGCCTAGTGAATTTAGTGTGGTTTGGTTCTAATGCACCATCTTGGGGTGGTTTTGGCGACTACTGGAGCGGAATGATGAACGGCTACCACGACTTTATGGGCAACTACGCGAGCTCTACCGGCTTTTTTACGGCCGTTTCAATTGTAAGTTTTGTCTGCGGAGTAATCGTCGTTTTCAGTTCACTTGTTCTTAGGATGCACCCACGGGAACATTTACTTTGGGGAATAGTCATTGTGGTGTTTTCTGCAATCAGCTTCATAGGTATGGGCGGCTACTTTGTCGGCGCAGGCTTCGGCATAATTGGAGGAGCACTCTCCCTAACCTACAAACATAGCTAAACACTGAAAAACCATACAACCTCTCAAAAATAGCCCCTTCCTAGATGAAGCTAAAATTAGAATTTATCCACTACAAACAACGCTTTTTCCGCAATTGACACACTAAACAGAAGATCGTCGATAGTTGCAGTGAACGTAGCGAGATTACCTTCCCACCCAATTTCGGTTACGACTTTATTGCTCTTCCGTGTAGTATTAACTTGCAATCCAACAGGGGCTTTGAAGTTGTCAGGCGAAACTGCTTTAGCAACTGCTTCAGCAGTCCGCTCATCCTTGTATTCAAGTATTAGAGTCGCCTGCAAGCGCCTCACCCTTCAACTGTCGACCAACTAATTCGTCTGCCGTTCTCACGAAAGCCTCAATCTTATCCAAGGGTACTTGCGCACCTGCAGCTATGTTATGTCCACCACCATTGCCACCATTAGCTTCCGAAGCCAACCGCATAACAACACCCAAATTGACACCTCTGCGCAAGGCCGCTTCCGTCGTTCGAGCGGAGAATTTAGCCGCGTTCTCTTCTTCAATGTTAGCAAAAGCTAAAAGCGGTTTCTCGTTGTTGGCAAGCGTGGAAACAATAATTGAAGAAACGGTGCCAATTATTTTTTCGTTGATGAAGTTCTCGCCGTAGATCACGTAAGTATTTTCAAATTCTCGCATGCGATCCGGTTTTTCACTAACCCAGCTTAGATACTTGTTAATGTTTTTGCGGTAATCTTCCAATATTTTGCTGGATTCTTCTAAAGCTGCTTTGCGGTCACCCATGCAAATCGCAATGCCCAAACTAGGTCGATCCATGCGGCCAGTCGAGTTGAGTAAAACTGAAAATTCTCTGCCATCACGCAGAGCGGTGTTTGGCGCTTCCTCAGTTAAAACATAGATGCAACCGATGAGATTATCGACTTCTACATGCAACCCCTTCGACAAAAGATGATCAGCCAGCGCCGAACATAGACGTTTACGTTCATCATCATTTAAATCAACTAAAGCCCGAAACTTTTCACCTTGCTTGAGCGGGATATTCAAATTTACAACAAAAGCCAAAGCTTTGTCTTCTTCACCACTTAAACCCGGGATAAAAGGACTGGTTGTGGTCGCCAAAGTCCTATGAATTGCGCGTGTTTCCCTACCAAAAAAAGTCAGATCCTTCTCTACTCTGAGTAAACCAGCATCGACTGCATCATTGACAATTATCTCATTTAAGCCCTTGAGGCTACGCTGCTCATACTTGTCTTGCATGTCCCCAAGAGCACCCACCAAAGCAATCGGCGCTAAGTCCACATTTTCAGGGTTTAGAGCTTTTGCCGCAAAGTATGTTACACCTGAACCACTAACTTCAGTCGCACCATCAATGCCAAAATTGTGAGGGTTGAGCTGCACGATATTAGGGTTTAATGAGTCGCCGGTAATTTGATGGTGATCTAAGATTACGATTTTGCTATTCGAAATCTTCGTCAACAAATCGAGATATCCACTTCCAAAATCGCATAAAATAACCAAGTCAGGTTTTCCGCCGGAGACTTCAGTAACGATTTTGTCATCAACCCACTGCATAACCCGTATGCGGTAACGTGCACCAAGCCGAAATAACGCTTTCCCAATTACGCCAGCTGCAGCAACTCCATCCGCATCAAGATGAGAGAATACACTGATGAACCCATCCTTTTGGGCTACTTCTTGGATTGCTTTTGCAGCTACATTGGCCTGAGCTAAAAAGCTATCGATTGATGATTGCTGAGTCATGCAGTTCACTTCTTTGGCAAAGAATGAGCTGATTAGATTTAAATCTGGTGCATTAAAAACAAATTAAGAATTAGTGAAAAAGAATGGTTTAGGTTACAGAAGCTATTTTTGCTGCGTATTTGAATTTCTTATCAATTACGCCTTCTCGTTTGTAGTAGCGGCTTAGCTTGTGGATATGTGCCTCAATTTTTTGCATATTGCGTTTGTTGTGCAAATCTTTCTTGTTTTTGTCCATGTGAACTGCTAATCCTTGTGCTTTCTTCATGAGGTTGGACAGATCTTCGGGCATACTTGGAGCTAAACCTGAAGCTTTGAGTGTATCGGTTATACTTCTCCCCGTGATTGGCTTAACCAATGGTATAGCGTATTGATCACGAAGGATAGTACCTATAATGCTGGTTGAGTGCCCTTCTTTAGATAATTTTATGATGAATGCTTCTACCTCTTCAGGCTGATATTTACACCAGCTTGGAGGGCGCCTGCTGACTGGACGAATGGAGTGGGATTTTCCTTTTTCTTGCTTTGGCATCGTTCCACCTATTTGTGCACCTAAACCACACTTCACCAATATTTAAAAGTAATCCCCAACCGATGGAAAAGAAACGGTTTTATCAACGCTTGCGCTTTGACCTTGCCGCAAATAACACAAAGAACCTTGCAACCAATCCAACTCCTGAAAGCACGATTAACCAAGACCAGAATTGGAACCAGCCCGCAACTGTTCCATCTAGTAGCAAAACGTTAGCAACAACTGCAGCGCCGACCCAAAAAATCAGATTGCCCAAAGTCTCCGCAACCCGTCTAATTGGAGAACGCAAAACCAACCGCACAGGAAGGATGATTATTTGGAGTATCGCAACAGCTAAAATGAAGCTCATAGCTGCAGTAAAAAGTTCAATGTGGGCTGCTGGATTGGCAGGTGCAGGAACCATTACCGTAGAGCTTCCAAACGGATAAGATAACCAAGTAATATCGCTAAATAACGCGTCAGTTTTCTCCACAATGCCAGGAGTTGAAACGACGATTAAGCCTAAAATGATAAAGACGCCGCCTACAGCAAGCGCGGTGATTAAACCTTCATAAATGTACCTGTTTTGACGATGATACTGATTCATTTATGGTTCCTTTCGCCTATTCTGCTTATGCAACCCTAACAATATAACACTTTGTTAGCTGTAACAGAAATAAATTGCTCATATAGGCAATGTGCAAAAAAAGAAGACCCAGAAAAACAGAGAAAAGAGTTATTGAGTTTTGTACCATTCCGCAAACTTATGAACAGCCATCGCTCGATGCGAGTAACAATTCTTTTCTTCAATGGCCATTTCCGCAAATGTCTTCAAACTACTATTCGGTTGGAAGATGGGATCAAAACCGAAACCCGACTTGCCCTGCTCTACCCGCTCTCTCTCAGTTATAATACCATTTGATTCTCCATAGAAAAATTTGGGCTTGTCTTGGTTGCTTTCATCGCAGTAAGCTATTACGGATTGAAATTGAGCTTTGCGATTTTTCTGATTTTCTAAAAGTCTTAAAATCCCACGGTTGTCTATGGTTTGATAAACGTAAGCAGCATAAGGTCCTGGAAAACCCTTCAAAACCTCAATAAACAAACCAGCATCTTCCACAAAGATCGGCAAGCCGCTACATTTGTGGGCGTTCTGCACACTTCTCTTGGCAATTTCCTTTAGGCTCTCACTTTGAATTTCATCGCCCTTCAGCTTAAGCATGCCTACTGCGATACCGTAGCTACCAAGAATGCTCCGAGCTTCCTGGAATTTATGGATGTTACTTGTTGCAAAGAAAACTACTCTGCCTTTTAAGTTGAAGTCATTGTTTACGTTCTTCGACATAGCGGCCACGCCTCTCTATTTGCCTGATTTTCTCATAAACCTTTTCCGCCATCTCTAGACCTAAAACCGATCTATAACCACATAAAACACTCTGGAAACACTCTTCCCAGAATTGAAAATGAGTACTTTGAAGAGCACGTTTAAGCAAATGCAAATCTACCCCTTGAGTTTCCAACTCTGAGTTTTTTTCACCCAACCCGAAATCGAGGAAAACGACTTTGCCTTCAGGACTAAGTATCATATTTGAGGTTGTAAGGTCACCGTGGATTAAACCATACCTATGAAGTTGTGCAACGGAAATACCGATTCTCCTACAGAGTTCATGTCGTTCATGTTTGCCAGCAGCTTTAAGCAGATGTTTTATCTGTTCACCTTCAATGTACTCCATAATAATCGTGGAGTGAGGCACACTAACCATGTAGATAAGCGGAGTTGAAACGCCAGCTGCTTTAGCTTCATGCATCAGCTGCGGTTCGTGGATGGTTCGATAAATCCGAATTTGTTCATCCAAAGCAAGGGGGCGGTAACTTTTAGGCACGCGTACTTTCATTATCGCTTTTCGTCCATTCCACACTGTAAAAAACAGACTGGCTTCAGCACCTTTCTTAAGAAGCACAGTTTGGTTAACCTTATCTACTGTATCCACGGTACATCCACCTTGTCTACTCGCCAACGCAACTTAACGTAGCTCTCATCAATAGGAACAACTAACCCGTGCCTGAACGCTAAAACACCAGTCCAAGCAATCATAGCACCGTTATCTGTTGCGAACTGAAGGGGTACTACGCTAAATTTAGCATCGTGTTCCTCAGAAATAATGTTAAGCATAGCCTGCAAACGTTTGTTGGCTGCAACACCCCCTGTAAGCAAAACCTCTCGCTTCTCCGTATGCGCCAACGCACGCTCAGTAACTTCAGTCACCATCGAAAAAGCATGCTCCTGCAAACTGTAACACAAATCCTCCAACCGACACTCACCCTTCTGCAACAGGGCCGTCGCAGCGGTCAATAAACCACTAAGCGACAAATCCATACCCTTAACTACATACGGCAAAGAAACAAACTTTTCACCCTCAAGGGCCAACTGCTCAATAGCGGCACCAAGGGGCAACCCCTTCTTATGCTTAAGCCCAGCTTCACGCGCAAAAACATCAAGGCAGTTACCCAATGCTATGTCAAGCGTTTCACCAAAAACACGATACCGCCCTGATTCAAAAGCAGTCACCATAGTATTACCTCCCGAAACATACAAGGTGACAGGATCCTGAACGCCTGTTTGAAGTTTACCTATTTCAATGTGAGCAACCGAATGATTAACTCCAACTAACGGAATTCCAAGGTATGACGAAATGACACGTGCAACGGTTGCCCCCGTACGTAAACTCGGTCCTAAACCTGGTCCTTGAGAGAAAGCAACACATGAAAGCTCAGCAGGTTTAATTCCCGCTTCTTGAAGAGCCTCATTTACCACTTTATCCGCCACTTCACCATGGTGCCTAGCTGCTTCTCGAGGATGAATCCCACCCTCAGCTGGAATGTAACCGTCTGATTTGTTAGCTAAAATTTCTCCATTAAAGGTGGCTATACCGACCCCAAAATCATCTGCTGAAGATTCAATGCCCAAGCAGAAACCGCTCAGAGCTAGTTTTCTATCGTATCGCATATCAATCTACACTTCTTTGGGGATACATATTTTTATTTGAACTCAACGCTTATAATACTGTACTATCCTGGAATTGATATTAACATGCCAAAGCGTAACGACCTTGAACAGAAAGCACTCCACTACGTGGTAAGCACTGGCTACCAAGGTGTCCTCCAATCAGATTTATGGCGAGAACTCGGCGCAAGCAGCCGCGAAGGAAGCCGAGTCTCCATTAAACTAGAAGAAAAAGGTCTCATAAGAAGAGAAAAAGAACTCCAAGAAGGCCGATGGACATACCGACTATACCCTAAAAGGCTACCAGCATCAATAGAAACAATCATCGACTGCCCATGCTTACTATGTCCTGACAACGCAAGATGCGACCCAACAACCGCCATTTCCCCCAAAAGCTGCCCAAGACTAACTGATTGGATCCTAAACTTGGGAAATGAAAATGCCCAACAACCTCCAAGCACTTCAGCACATAGTTTAACAGAGGATGAACCCGTTGCCGAAAGCTTGGATACGTGAAAGAAAAAAAGAGTATTACTATAAGAAAGCCAAAGAACAAAATTATCGAAGCCGATCCACTTACAAACTGGTACAAGCTAACGAAAAATATGGCTTCATCAAACTGCGCGATATAGTCGTCGATTTAGGCGCTGCCCCGGGCGGATGGATTCAAGCAGCAAGGAAGATGACGGGGAAAAACGGCTTTGTTTTAGGCGTAGACTTAAAACCGATTGATCCTTTCACGCAAGAATACATCCGAACAATCATCGCTGACTTCACTGAGCCGGGGATAGTAGAACAAATCTTGTCTTTTCTACCTCGAAAACCAGACGTAATACTCTGCGACGCCGCACCGAACATCACAGGTGTATGGGATGTAGACCACGCAAGACAAATTGACCTCGCAACTAAAGCCATGGAAATAGCACTAAAAATACTAAAACCCAACGGAAAATTCTTTGTAAAAGTCTTCGAAGGTAACCTACTAAAAGACTTCACCCAAACTATGAAGGAGAACTTCGAAGAAGTGAAGCTGGTTAAGCCGCTAGCAAGTCGAGCAAAAAGCTCCGAAATGTACCTGTTAGCTTTAGGTCTAAAATCAAAAATAAAATCCGAAGAGCAAAGCTAAATCTTTGAGACCTCTTCTATTTGAGGGGTTGCACTTTGAGGATAATTTCAGCAGATTCAGCAGCTGCAATTCTTGACGAACAGTTTAACGCAGTCACGCATGTTACTTTAGTCTCAGTTCTAGTCGAACCACCATATAGAGAACCCGCGTCTAGGTTAGCTGAACCGATTTTTAGACCAGTTGAACAGGGATTTGACCTGATTGTGCACGAAGCAGAACTTTGCCGAAGTCTATTAGAAACGATAAAAGCAGACGTGATTCATCTAGATATATCTCTTGGCGGAGTCTCTATAGAAGAGCTACTCCAGTTGAACTTTTAAACCTACGCGCTTCAAGAATCGGAAGACAAAACATCCTCAAAATCCTCCCAAGGCTTCGAAAAGTTGCAAGTGAAATTAAACGCCTCTACGGCATTGACATGCTGGCCATCGGAAAAGAAAGCGTGCCCGTACGCATTGCAGAATTAACAGCCGGAGCAGAAGCAATTTTATTTGCCTGCCAAGAGGTCGCAAATGAAAAAAAGACCCTGCTTTTAAGGTTACCTCTAAAATGTCAACCAACAGTTTTAAACAACAAAGTCTATTTGCGTTCACTCATAGAAGGCGAACACGATATCAGAGGCTTTGGCGCGGACACCAAAAACGTTTTAACAAAGGTTAAATTGATAGAAACCTTA
>CAYPSV010000032.1:0-17847 GCA_964413605.1 uncultured Candidatus Bathyarchaeia archaeon
CCGTAGCCATAATCTTTGTTTTGATAGGAGTTTTCTTTTTATCATATGCGATGGAGACGCTGGACGTTAAAGCAGAACAGCTCGGTGCAGAAGAACAGCCGATTTATGAGCCTCCATTCGCGGATTATTCGATTGCCGGTATGGACAGTACAACGGGTGGATTAGTCATCGGTGTCGTTGGAACGTTACTGCTGTTTGCAGTAGGGTTAATTGTCGCTAAAGTTTTGAACAAGAAAAAGAGATGGATAAAATGAAAGTTCCACAATCCTTAAGAGACCTAATGGAAGGCGCCGAATCATTAGTCTACATTGAAGATTTAAGCAGTAGAAAAGGCCTCTTGCAGTCAATAAATCCTTTAGCTAAAATAGTAGCTATAGTCGCGATGATTGCAACTTCTTTGTTCATTTTCAACATATCATATTTAGCCGCACTCTGTGTAATTCCAATTGTTTTAGCGGTTTCATCTAAAATTCCGCTCAGGCATTTCTTTTCTCGGACAACACTCATTCCAGTCTTTGCCGGCGTAATTTCCATTCCAATACTCTTTCTAACTTCTGGCTCACCCATCGTCTCAGCCAACATCAGCATAACCACATTAACGATAACTTCTGAGGGAGTAATTCGGTTTCTAGTCTTTACTACCAGGGTTTGGTTCTGTGTTGCATCATTAACATTGCTAATATTATCGACGGGATTTGACAAAATGTTGGAGCTTCTATCCACCCTTAGAGTCCCAAACGTAATTGTCCAGCTATTTGGCCTCACATACAGGTACTTCTTTGTATCCATACATGAAGCTCAGAGTGTATTGATTGGAAAAGAAGCCAGAACCTACGTGCATAAACGAACAATAAACATGCAAGCCCTCAAAGACTTAGGGTCTGTGATAGCAACTTTGTTTATTCGTACCTATGAGCGATCGGAGAGAGTTTACTTAGCCATGAAAGCCCGTGGATTTGATATAGAAAATAATGAAAAATCCCCAATTCCATCAATTCGCCTACGAGATAGCCTCTTTGCGTCAGCATTAATATTTCCCGTTGCGTTACTTGCCCTGCTGTAGAAGGATAATAAATGACAGAACCAATCGTCTCAGTGGAAGATGTCAAGTTTTCTTACCCAGCTGGAGTGAGCGCCTTAAAAGGTGTGTCCCTTGAAATTAAAAAGGGCGAGAAAGTTGCCATTTTAGGTCCGAACGGT
The DNA here is from genome assembly GCA_964413605.1 of uncultured Candidatus Bathyarchaeia archaeon. Lineage (GTDB taxonomy): Archaea > Thermoproteota > Bathyarchaeia > Bathyarchaeales > Bathycorpusculaceae > Bathycorpusculum. The sequence continues at coordinate 1,201 of CAYPSV010000032.1, forward strand.
TCGGGCAAGTCAACTCTGATTCTTTTAATAGCAGGATTATTGAACCCGACTAAGGGCCAAATCAAGGTATTCGGTCAACAAACGACTTCTAAAGAGTTCCCTAAGTTACGCTCGCGTATAGGATTAGTCTTTCAAGACCCCGATGACCAACTCTTTACGCCTACTGTAAGAGAAGATGTTGAATATGGTCCTAAAAACCTTGGTTTACCCGCAAAAGTCATCAGTGAAAGATGTGACCATATTCTTGAAGACATTGGTATAAGTCATTTGAAAGATCGCCCTCCACATAGGCTAAGCTTTGGAGAAAAGAAGAAAGTCTCATTGGCTACTGCGTTGATTTTGAGACCTGAGTTGCTTATACTTGATGAGCCCACTGCAAATTTGGACTTGTTGTCTAGAAGGGCGCTTATCGATCTGCTAAATGAGCTAAACGCGGAGGGAACGACCATTGTTATTTCCACTCATGATGTGGAGGCTCTGCCGGAACTTGCTGACCGCGTAATTGTTGTTAGCCATGGGTCGTTGCTGGGCAGGGGCGAAATGCATGAGGTTCTTCAGGACGTAGCTTTACTTGAATCAGCGGGACTTGAATTGCCATCTATTGCTAGACTTTTCACCAAGTTGAAAAACTTAGGTTTGGTCGATGAAGTTCCGATAACATATGAAGAAGCACTTACCTTATTGCAAAAAGAGCTTAAATGAAATCTCTAGTTCAAAGTGGAAAATTGAAAAATAAAAAATTTAAAGGATATTTGCTATCCTTTTGGAGTCATCTTTTACTACTTGCAGTTGTTCAGCAGTGGGTTTTCCTCTGACATCACCTAATCTGCCAAGTGTGCTGTGTTCAATGGATCCGTGAAATTCGCTCAGAATATACCATTCGTCGATGACATGAAAGCCTATGTGCTCAAAGTATTGACGTATGTCCTTTCCAACTGGGGTTGCTTCGTCGATTCCTGTGTGAGGCCCAGAATATGTCACAAATACTATTGCGTTTTTGCCTTGGACTTTTGGAGCCGAGGGTTTAATTTTGCCATTTTGGCGGTATTCAGCGAATTTTTTTTTCAGAAATTTTGTCATCGGTTCCGGTGGATGCCACGAATAAGATGGACAGCCTACGCAAACTAAGTCATAGTCAAAGTAGTCTAAGGTTTCGGCTTCTTCAGGTTTCTTGAGGGTTACTTGGATGTTTGCTTCTTCTAAGCCTTTTTTTATTGCTTGAGCTACTTTTTCTGTGTTTCCAGTTTTGGACCAGTAGACTATCAGCGCAGTTTTCATACTTTTTAGCCTGATGTTTACTCTGTTTTTCCTTCAAACTCCACCGTTACGGGGATTGGATCTTTGAAGATGGAAATAACAGGACAGTTTGCTTCGGTTCTTCGCCAAGCAGCATCTAGCAGTTCTTTTCTAGCGGTTGAGGAAACGCTCACCTTCATGGTAACACCACTTATGATAGGTGAATCTGGAGATTTGTCGGCTTCTACCGTTACTTCCGCCATGTTGAGTTTGATGTTGCTTTTTTTGCATACGTCAGCAAAGATTGTGACGCCGCAGTCGGCAAGCGCCATTAGACTTAGTTCAAGCGCTGTTGGACCACAGTCTGTTCCTCCGGCAGGGGTGGAGAGGTCGCATTCCACAGTATGGTTTCTTTGATTATCAACTTTAGAACGTACATTTTCAACCCATGTTGCTTTCGCTTTTACTTTTGGCATAATAGTTCACCGTAAGTGTATATGGAATTTATCTATATTTATTTTAATTCTTTGTCGTGCAGCTCTGCATCAATTTAAAGAGGTTTCTATAGTCAAAATTTTTATGAAAAAGGGGTTTGAACGGAGTATTGGTTTTATGGTGCTTTGTTGCAATTCTAAGGGTTAAGGATTTCTTCTACTTCTTTTTTGCCTTTAGTCAATTCTTCTTTCTGTTGCTCGTCATATTTTAGCAGTAAAGCTTGGAATTCTCCAACGTGCGTCTTTTCTTCCTTGGCTATATCCAAAAGAATAGTTCTTATGTATGAATTGCCAGTTAGCGAAGCCATCTGTTCATAGAGGTTTACTGCATCTAACTCTGCGATTATTGCTGCTCTGAGTACTTGTTTGTCCAAGTTTTCTTCTGCAATTTTTTCAAGTTTTATTGGAATTTTTGACAACATTTTTCTTTTTTCTCGGATGTATATTTATTCAAGAAAATTGGGAATTATTTGGCTAGCAGAATCTGATTTTATCACTATTCTCCTGGTTGCTTTTTCTCTGATTCAAGTTTAGATTTCAGCTCTTTTACCTGTGTTTCTACTTCGTTGATTTCTTGTTCTAGGCTATCTTTCTCTTCGTTTAGTTCTTTTTTGTTTTCTTCCAGCGCTACTATTTCCTCTTGTGGAGTTAGAGTTGGAGGTTGATAGGCATACGTTGAGTCTGCCCACCACCATCTTGGACGCCCCGGAAACATTGCACATGTTCGTGGGTCGACAGCCCATCGTCTTCCATATCCTCTGCCGCCGTACATACGACCGGGTCTTTGCCATGGTGGTAGATTACTGTATGGTCCATTACCTGGCCATTGACCAGAATATGCCCTTCTTCGGTATCCCATTTTTTTGTTTCACCTCCGAAATTAATTTTCGTGTTTATGCACACAATTACAATTATGTGATAATGCACAGAAATATATAAAAGTTCTGCAGAACATAAAAATGATGAGAGTAATCCGTGGAAATTGGATGTAATGAAAATGAGAACAGAGCAAGAAATCAGAAGTCGCCTAAAAGAACTTGAAGAAGAGACACTAACCAAGGGACCATTCACCGAGTTTGAGATGATTGCCAGAAAAGCATCAAGACAAGCTTTGGAGTGGATTCTCGAGGAAAAAGACAAGTTGCTAACGTTTTAAGCAAAAAGCAGGAGTAAAATCGTATGTGGCGAGGGAGACACAGATGTGGTAGAAGAGGGAGATTTCCCAAACCAGTTACATTAGGTTCTATACCATCGATAACTAGTTTTAACCCTAATCCGTTGAGGAATCAGGAACCTGTTTTCATTGAATTTGCGGAAGTTGAAGCCTTTAGACTGGTGGATCTGGAGGGTTTGTCACAGGAGGAGGCAGGACAAAAAATGAATATTTCGAGGGGAACTATCTGGAGGCTTGTTCAAAGCGCAAGAAGAAAGACTGCGCAAGCGCTCAGCGAAGGAAAAATAATCTACATAGTAACATCTAATCCAAGCAAAAAAGTTCAAGATAAGAACGAAACAAAGTAACTTATAGCTGCTGCTCATCAGATATTAAGTAGAAAAAAGGTGAGTTAACCTTATGGCTAAGTATAGGGTAATCGTGAACAGGGATAGATGCATTGACTGTGGAATATCGATCGGTCGCTGTCCCCTCCATGCGCAACTCTTGGCATGTGAGTTAAAACGAAGTTCAAATCATCTTTCAGAAGAATGCCCAATTATGGGAGTATTTTCCGATAACTTGGAGTACGTCAAGAGCTTGGTGGAAAGATGCCCTGAGAAGGCTTTGGTTATTGAAGAAATCGAGCAGAAATGAATCTTAAGGTCTTTTTATTTCTTAATACATCTATGAAATATCAGTTTTTTGCAGGCATTCCCTTAATGCGTGAGATTATCGTGTTCCAGATGATCTCTATTTCCTGCGCGGTGTTACTTATTGGTGAGTATTCAAAAATTGTTTTTCCGTTGACCATTGATTCTGTAACTTTAGGGTCGTAAGAAATCGTACCAACAACTTCCACGCTGTTCTCTTTGCAAAAATTCTCGATGGTTTTAGCGTTATCGAGGTTTATATCGTACATGTTGATGCAAACGTAGGGTGTTACGTTAAAATGTTTGAGCAATTGCAGAACACGCTTAAGATCGTGAAGACCTGACAGTGTTGGTTCAGTAATTATTAACCCAGCATCCACTCCAGTAATTGAAGCAATGACAGGGCAGCCAATTCCAGGAGAGCCATCAATTATGACGAGGTCTGCGTGTTCTTTTTCAGCTATCAACTTGGCGTTTTGTCTAACCAACGTTACAAGTTTTCCCGAGTTGGATTCGCCAGGATTGAGCAATGCGTGGGACATAAAACCAAACTTTGTTTTCGATATGTAGGCATTGCCGGAAATCCTTTCAACCAATGATATAGCGTCCACTGGGCAAGTTCTAACACATACGCCGCAACCCTCGCAAGCAATACTATCAATATCCAGATTGCTAGTTACGGCGTCGAAGCGGCATCGTTCCAGACATAAACCGCATTTTGTGCATTTTGTTTGATCGATAAGAGCTACTTCTGCGCCTTTGAATTCTTGTGCTTTCAACACCTGTGGATGAAGCAACAAATGCAAATCGGGTGCATCCACATCGCAGTCTGCGACTACAGCGTTTTTTGCTAAGAAAGCAAAGTTAGCAGTTATTGTTGTTTTGCCTGTTCCGCCCTTGCCACTTAGAATGGTTAGCTGCCTCATTTGCCAACTCTCCTTCTTATGTTAGTAAATAGAGTTTGGAACGTTGTTTTCCACTCGGGCATTTCCATGCTGAAGGGTATTCCTTTCGAGTAAAGTTCGGCGATTTTTCTTTGGTAGGGAATCTCTAATAGAATATGGATTTTCTGGTCTTTGCAGTACTGATAGAGCTTTCTGTCGCCTATACCTGCACGGTTGACCACGACGCCGAAAGGAACATCAATTTTTTTGAGTACTTCAATTGCTATCTTTAGGTCATGTAAACCGAAAGGTGTGGGCTCTGTTACTAGTATACAAAAATCGCTGCCTCTCACGGTCTCAACAAACGGGCAGGAGGTTCCTGGTGGAGAATCAAGAATCACGTTCATGCTTGGATCTATTTGTTTTTTAACCGCCTTGATAATTGGCACAGCCATCGGTTTGCCTACTTCTAGTTCTCCGTACACGAGGTTCAAATTATCGGTTGAGCCAAAGTTTAGGGTTCCAATCTTGTGTTTTTCTTCAGTGATAGCTTTTTTGGGGCAAACTATTATGCATCCCCCACAGCTGTGGCAGAGTTCGGGGAAAACAAGAATTTGGTCTTTGAGGGCAAAGAGCGCGTTGTATTTGCAGAATTTGGCGCATTCTCCGCAATAATCACAAAGTTCTAGTTCAATTTTGGGAATTGTTGTGTAAACTGGTTGTGTGCGATTTTGTTTTGGCTGTAAAAAAAGGTATGCATTCGGTTCTTCTACGTCGCAGTCTAAGAGTTGACAGCGCCCTATAGAAAGTGCCATATTCACGGCTAAGGATGTTTTTCCTGTGCCACCTTTGCCACTAGCAATTGCTAAAATCATTCATAATCACCTATAGATGAGTAAAGAAAATAGTGGAGTATGTTGTTTACCGATTTTTTGACTTTTCATATTCTTTTATGGCTTTCCTTAGAGTTTTTATGGGTAGTTCAGCGCAATCTTTAGGTAAAACTTCGATTTCATTCAATATATCGTGTTCAGTCAACTCTTTGGCCTGACTGAGAGTTTTGCCTTTGAGTAGAATAGTCATGGCCGACATTGCAGATATTGAGCCTTCACGGCCATAGCAGAGAAATTTTGCGTCTTCAACAATTTCAGCGTTAATTTTTATGTATAGCCGCACTAAATCACCGGATATATCAAGAAAGACTGCACCTGCATCTGCATTATCTATTACTCCTACGTTTACTTCGTTTTCATATAATCGATTGGCTCGGTTAGTGTAGCTTGATTCGATTAGTTGTTTGTCCTCTGATGTTTTGTCGGTCATGTGTATCTCCATCGATTTATGTTTTAGTGGTGATGTGCATGGGGGCAGCATTCTGTTAGTTCTTCAAGTTTGCCCTGGGTGTATGCATCGACTACTTCTTTAACGGTGTTTGCGGTGGCTTTTAGCACTTCAATGCCTGCGCTCTGAAAAGCAACTATTCCTCTTGTGCCCATTCCATGAACTATTAGTGCTGTAGGTTTTAGTGCGGTGATGTGGTCATGTGGAGAGCCTGTTCCTCCAACATGCTCGCTGACGTTAGCAACTGATGTAACGTTTGTAACCTCGTCTTTATCGCCGAGTTCAACCACGGTGAAGTAGGGTGCTCTTCCAAAGTGTTCTGCCAATGGAGCGTTTATACCCTCTTGATTTTCTGTAGGAATTACAAGTTTATCTGTCAATTCTTCTTCACCTCCTCCTCTCGAACCGTTCGAAATTAGTCTTAAAGCTGTGAATCAAATCCTCCAAATCCCCCGCTCTTGGTTGCTCTGAGAACCGAAATGGTCTCCGACCGTTGGGGCGTTAGTTTTCCTTAATTCACCTTTCTTGAATTTCTCGATAACTTCCCTGATTGTTCCAGAAGCGCCTGTTATGATTTCAGTATTTGCGGCTGATAAGGCTCTGAAAGCGTTGGGTCCGATATTCCCTGTTATGAGTATTTTTGCTCCTTTGTTTGTGATTGTTTGTGCTGCTTGGATTCCGGCGCCGCCGGTTTGGCCTGCGGCTGAGTTTGGGATGGCTTCAAACTGAAGAGTTTCGGTATCTACGATTAGCAGGTAGGCGCATCTGCCAAATCGGGGATCTAATTGTGCATCTAGATTGTTTGCTGTGGAGCTCAGGCATACTTTCAATTTGCTACCCTCCCGTATTGTTTAAGAAACAGAGTAATCTTGGCGACTATTTCGTTGAAGGATTTAGCTGAGGGTATTTTGGGGTTCTGGGTTATGAAGGATACTCCGCTGTCAGAATCAAGGCAGATTTTGGGGTCTATTGGTATACTTCCCAGAAAGGATACTGAGAGATCTTTGGCTATTCTTTTGCCGCCTCCTGACTGGAAAATATCGACCTTTTTTCCGCAGTCGGGACAAACGTATCCGCTAAAGTTTTCTATTATCCCGATTATTGGAATGCCTATTTGCTTGGAGAATGTAACGGATTTCTTGACTACTGCTTCTGAAACTTCTGACGGCATAGTTACGATGATTACGCCATCCATGTCGGGAATCAACTGCATGACGCTTAGCGGTTCGTCTCCTGTTCCAGGTGGCAAATCGATAAAGAGGTAGTCTAAGTCTCCCCAAGCTACATCTGCTATAAATTGTTGGATGAGTCGCATCTTTAATGGCCCCCGCCAAATCACTGGCGTTTCATCGTTTTTGAGTAAGAAATCCATTGATGCTACCTTTATTCCTAAGCGACCTGTAACTGGTGTGAATTCTCCAGTGGGGTTTCCTTGGATTGTTTGGCCTTTTAGGCCGAGCATTTTTGGAATGCAGGGTCCATGAATATCTGCGTCTAGAACTCCGACTTTATGACCCTGCGTTGCGAATGCCATGGCGAGATTTGCTGTTACAGTGCTTTTGCCTACGCCGCCTTTGCCGCTTATTATTGCTATTTTATGTTTTATTTTTGATAGGCGCTGTTTTGTTTTTTCTTCTTGTGTGTATTGTTCTTTTTTGGGATCATTGTGTTGGTTTGCTTTTGAGAATGTGTTGATTTTTTCTTCACTTGGGGCAGTGGTGTTTTGTTTGATGGATGTTTTCATGTTTGTCGACCACTTACGGATAGCAAGTTTAATAACTAAATAGTATTAATACATTCTGTTTATTAAGTAAACTTTTTCTGGAGTTTAGAAGTTGATTTAGCTAGTTTGAGAAGTCAGCAAAGCAATGGTCTTTTCCTGAAGTTGGCTACTTCGAAAGATCAAATGATGAGTGTTGATGAAGAAATGTACCTATTGTGATCGTTTTGAGTTGTAATGTTCATACCTCATACAGGTTTTTTGGTCCTGATTAGTTTAAGAGATAAACTTTATTAATATTTTATGTTTATAAAATAAACAGAGAAAAGCCATGGATGACATAGACAAAAAAATGGTGGCTATGCTTCAAGCAAACGGACGAGTAACCTTGCAGGATATGGCTGCAAATATTGGTTTAACAAGCATGGGTACCAAGAAAAGACTTGAAAAGCTCTTAAAAAAGGGAGTAATAAAAGTCTCTGCGTTAATTAACCCCAGTGCACTCGGACTCCATCCAGCAATTGTGATGCTAGAAATGGACAGCGCTGAAGCAATGCAGAATCTCTTGGAACGATTTGAAGAGTGCCCCAGGGTAATACAGATTTTCAAAACCATGGGAGGTTATAACTTGATAGCTTTGGTAATTGCTGAGACGCGAGAGACTCTTGAAAGCATATCTATGGAGAAATGTTCCCTCAGATGCAGTAAAGGAATAAGACGTTCGGAATTCTACCCCATAAGCGAAACTTATTTTTCACCTTTTCTGCAAGTACGGGAAAGCCTTGCCCAGCAAGAAAAGAGGTCAGCTCCATGCAAGATTGATTGTGACCCATGTGATCGATATGAAAACAAAAAATGCGTTGGTTGCCCAACTACCACGCGTTATCGGGGAAGTTTGTAGCTGAGTTAGATTTGGCGATTAAAAAAGGCATCTTAGTAGAAAATGCATCTTTGTTAAATAATGCATAAATGTCTTTTCGATTAGTTTGTCTGCTATCACTAAACATTATTTATTGAGTCTTCTAACTTTAGTGACTGTGTCGTTACAGTCACACACTTATTTATGCTCAAATAAAGATAACCAAATAGAAACTTTTCTAAAGAGAATTTTATGAAATTCTTTTAAAAAGTAAAAATAGAGTTGAAAAAGGAGCCGAAATGGTTCCTGAAGAATAAAATGTTAAGGTGAAAATGAATGGCAAAAATAATTGATATTGCTGTTGCGGCTGGAGGCTTTAAAACATTTGTCGCGGCAGTACAAAAAGCAGGATTAGTTGAAACATTAGAAGGCAAAGGACCGTTCACAATTTTTGCGCCAGATGATCGCGCTTTTTCTTTGCTACCCGAAGGCTCAGTTGATGAACTGATGAATAATATTCCAAAACTCAAGGCAGTTCTGATGTTCCACATTGTTGCTGGAAAGTATACAGTTGCTGAAATAGGTCAAATGAAGAGCTACAAAACATTGCAAGGTCAAGATCTCAAGATTGATGGAAGCAAATGGCATCTTCATATGAACCCGGTAATCAACAATGATGCCCATATCGTAAACACAGATGTCATGACAGATAACGGAATAATTCAAGTTGTTGATAGAGTGCTGATGCCAAATATGGAGCTCACATGCCCTGTTTGTGGTATGGGCTTCATGAACATGGAAGCTTTGAATGCTCATACAAAGATGGGACATGAACCTATGAAAAGTCAGGAAGCGATGCCGATGACTGATATGGCACCTGAAGCGACACCTCCAACTGAAGCGATAACACAGCCGATGCCTGAGGGCAGTAATGAGGTGGGAAACTTTGAGATCATATGCGATGTTGCTGGTAGGTTCCGTTTCCATCTGAAAGCTGCTAACGGGCAAATAATTGGTGTAAGTCAATCGTATGGTACAAAGGAAGCGGCTCTAAAAGGCATTGCTTCAATTAAAAAGAACGCGCCAGCTGCCAAAATCATCGATCAAACCACCGCGGTTACTTAGTCAAATATCTCTTCTCTTCTTTTTTTGTCTAGATTTATCTTCTTACTTATGTTTTTGATTTAAGGAATCTGCCTAAGCAATTCTTCTATGTATTTGTGTTGTATACATGTACTCCTTGAATTTGATTTTCACATCACTGAGTATTATTCTTTGCGGAAATTTAATACACCGCAGAAAAAGGAGCAGCAAGTATTAAAACCGAGAATCCACAATTATTTAGACTGGCGAAAATACATGAAAGCGCTTGTTTTAAGTGGCGGAAAAGGCACACGACTAAGACCCTTAACCTTCACCTGTGCAAAGCAACTAATTCCTGTAGCAAACAAACCAATCTTAGGATATGTCCTAGACCAGGTTGCACAAACAAAAATAAAAAAAGTCGGCATCATAACCGCCCCAGAAACAGGCCAAAATGTAGAAGATTACGTAGCTGACGGAAGCCACTGGAAACTCAACGTCTGCTACATTCCCCAAGAACCACTAGGTTTAGCCCACGCCGTAAAAACCGCAAAACGCTTCCTAGGATCTGACCCGTTTGTAATGTGTCTAGGAGATAACCTTACAGGTCAAGGTCTAGAGGCATTTGTTAAGAAATTCAAAAAAGAAAAACTCGACGCCCTAATTATCCTAAAAGAAGTTGAGAACCCATCAGCTTTCGGAATCGCCCAGCTAGACAAAGAAGGCAAGATCGTAAAACTAGTAGAAAAACCAAAAACACCCATAGGAAACCTCGCCATAATCGGAACCTACCTGTTCTCAAACAAAATCCACCAAGCCATAGAACACATAAAACCTTCCTTGAGAGGAGAGCTGGAAATAACTGATGCCATCCAACAAATGATCGACATGGGTTTTTCAGTAAAAGCAGAAATCCTCAACTCCTGGTGGCTGGACACAGGAAAAAAAGACGACATCCTTTCAGCAAACGCCAAGATCCTTGATGAATACATACATTACGAAAATAAAGGCGCAGTCAAAGACAGCCAAATAGAAGGAAGAGTAAAAATCGAGCCAGAAGCTGAGATCACTAACAGTACCATAAGAGGTCCTTGCATAATTGGAAACAACGCAAAAATCGAGGGCTCCTTTATCGGACCCTACACAAGCGTTGGCAACTGCTCAAAAATCATCAACTCCAACGTTCAACACTGCGTAATACAAGAAAACGTAACCGTAAAAGACATTGAACACCTAGAAGATAGCCTGATTGGCAAGAACGCCAAAGTCTCCGGTAGTAAACGTAACCGCGCGATAAGACTTCACATTGGCGATTTCTCGGAAGTTGAGGTCTAAGCAAAAAAGATACTGTTATAAACATTCTTAGACGATAACACTCACGAAAGCAGGTATAATTCATGCTGCAAGGAATAAGAATAAAGCCTTTGAAACGTTTCTGCGACGAGCGAGGTTTCTTTTTAGAAGTTATGAGAAAGGACTGGAAAGATCTTTTCGAAGAAGATACAATAGCCCAAGCAAACCATTCATTCACTTACCCTGGAATAGTGCGCGCTTGGCACCGCCACACGAAGGGGCAAAACGACTATTTTCTCACGTTGAAAGGCACGATTAAGATTTGTGCCTATGACGATAAGACTCAGGAACTTGATGAAGTAGTGTCCAGTGGTTTAGATTTGCAGTTGGTACGAGTACCTGGGGTTTATTGGCATGGTTTTAAGGCATTGGGTAATGAGCCTTCGATGTTGCTGTATTTCACAACTAATCTATATAACGCTAAAGATCCAGATGAGCAGCGCCGCCCATGGGATGACCCTGCGATTATTCCAAAGATAATTAACGGAAACAAAGACAACGCCCGCGTGGGCAAAAGCTGGGACTGGAACTATCTACCACACAAGTGACAGAATTTGAAAATGCTATTTTTGGGCATCTTAGGCTTTATTGGAAGCATCTTTGTTAGACATATTATCATGAAAAATGGTGGATATCAGTGAAGCTTTTAATTACGGGTGGTAGCGGGCTTTATGGTTCTAAACTTGCCAAAGCAGCTCTTGCTAAAAACATTGAGGTCTACTCTGGGGACATTCAAAACCTCTCTCAATACGGAAATTTTGTGAAATTAGATATCACAAGCAAAGAGGCAGTTGACGAAGCGTTTGAAGCCATAGCGCCTGATGTTGTAGTTCATGCGGCAAGCTTAACCGACGTTGACAAATGTGAATTAAACAAAGAACTCGCCTGGAAAATCAATGTAGACGGAACAAAGAACATCCTTGAGTCCGCCCGTAAGACAAATTCTTTTCTTGTTTATATCTCAACGGACTATGTTTTTAGTGGCGAAAAAGGATGCTACGTTGAATCGGACGCTGCAAACCCAATAAACTACTATGGAATAACAAAACTAGCAGCTGAAAAAATTGTCCAAACACGAGAAGAATACTTGATTGCTCGCCCCAGCGTGATTTATGGGTCAACTCCTGCAGCTGGCAAGGTCAATTTTGCTCTGTGGTTAATCGAGACTTTGCGCAAAGGCGAAAAAGTAAAGATCATTACAGATCAATGGAATACGCCAACGCTTAACACCAATTTGGCTGAAATGACTCTAGAGGCAATCGAACGAAAAATAACTGGAGTGTATCATCTATGTGGTGCTTCAAGAGTAAGTAGGTTTGAATTTGCGCAGAAAATAGCTGAAACCTTTGGTTTAGATAGGGCTTTGATTGAAGCAGCTTGTTCTTCACAGTTTTCTTGGCCAGCTAAGCGTCCCCAAGATTCTTCTCTGGATACCTCAAAAGCCCAAAGAACGCTCAACTGCAAGCCGCTTAAAATTACAGAGGCGCTTGAACAGCTAAAACATGAACTGCTTTAAGAAGAATAAGTCAATCTTTTGCGATTTGGTTACATGGCAAAAATTAGTGTCTGCTTAAAGATATTCTTCTTCGAATTTGTCTTTCTTTGCGTATCTAATAAATAAGGCGAAATTGCTTTTTAATTGTAACAGATGAAACCTTTTAGTCAGAACAAAAACACTATAGTTGGCGTACTTCTCGTTAGTATCCTAGCTGTAAGTCTTTTTGGCGCTTACTGGTTATCCACGCTGCCTAAAGCTTTGCTTCCAAGTGAAATTGAGGAGTATCAGGGAGAGGATCTTTCGAAAATTAATGATTTTAGGGAAAACTCGATTAGGGGTCCCCAATTCATCGATATTGCGACCTACACTTTAAACGTAACGGGGTTGGTTGATGATCCCCTTGTGTATACTTATGATGAGGTTTTGGATCATCAGAAATATGAGAAGGTTGTTACTTTGCATTGTGTGGAGGGTTGGAGTGTAAAGATTCTTTGGGAAGGCATCTTGCTGGAAGATTTGTTTAATGAAGTTGGTGTGCAGCCAAACGCGTCGGTTGTTATTTTGTATGCGGTTGATGGTTATTCTACTTCTTTTCCGATTGAGTACATAACTGATAACAATATTTTGTTGGCTTATAAGATGAATGGGTTGGAGATTCCTGCTGAGCGTGGTTTTCCTTTTATGTTGGTTTCTGAGAGCCAATATGGGTATAAGTGGATTAAGTGGATAACGGGAATTGAACTTTCAAACGATGTGGATTATAGGGGTTACTGGGAGAGCCGAGGTTACCCCAATGATGCGAGCCTGCGATAGGTAGCAATTATTCGACGTTCTTTTGGTGCTTCATCTGGATTAGTCTTTGTCGCAGTTGTATCGATTAATTCATTTGTGGTTCGTTAGTGATTGTTAATTTAAGATGTAATTTGAATTAAGAGACAGATACTATGAAATAGTTGTTTTAACAAAATTCTAAGGCGAAATAAGGATCAAAAATGCTAGAACAGTTCGGATTAATTGGAAACATAGCTATTCTTGCCGCATCACTAGCTGTCTTAATGAAAGCAAGCAGTTTGGCGATTAATAATTCAGTCAAGTTGGCAGCTGTTACAGGTTTGGGAAAATCAAAGGTGGGTTTCATACTTGTTGCTTTCGCGACTTCTCTTCCAGAACTCTTTGTTGCTGCGTTTGCTGCCTTAGATCCCCAGACGATTGGGCTTTCAGTAGGAAACGTGTTGGGATCAAATATTGTAAACATCTGTCTTGTGCTCGGGGTAGGTTTTCTGATTCTGGCGTTTAAATATCCTGAGAGCGCAGGGTTTTTTACCAAAATGGCTAAAGATGAAGTGGGGAATCTTAATTTTGGACTCTTTGTTGCGTCAATTGTTCCTTTGGTACTGCTTTATTTTAGGTTGGCAAATCAAATTGTGGGGGCTATTCTTATCGTTCTTTTTGCTTATAACATGTATTTGATCGTTAGGCAGAAAAGAATTGTGGAAGAAATTTCGGAGGATGTACAAAAAAGTGATTTTGGAAGATATTTGCTTAAATCTGTTGTTGGAATAGCAGGGGTTGTTGTTTCTGCTTATTTAATTGTTGAATCGGGGTCATTTTTGGCGTTAAGTGTAGGGATTCCTTCTGTTATTGTTGGAGCTACTGTGGTAGCTTTTGGAACTAGTGTTCCTGAACTTGCAACAGGCATTGAATCATTTAGGAAGGGCTTTGTGGATCTTGCGATTGGGAATGTGGTTGGGAGTTGTTTTATTAATATCACTTTAATTTTGGGTTTGACTTTGCTTCTATCCCCTCTCGATCTAGCCATTTCAGCTTTTTCAAATTTGATAATGTTCTCTTTGATATCTAACCTCATACTGTGGTATTTCTTGCAGAATACAAAAATTAGCAAAAGAGAAGGAGCAATATTGCTCGTGTGTTACTTTTTGTTCTTGGCGATTACATTTGGTAACGTTAGTCCGTAATTTTAGAGTTTAAACCCTGATGCGGCGTATTGTTTTTGACTTCTCATTTTCAGAAATTTTTATTTCTCTAAATGGATGAGTACATCTGGGTTATTTTGTTGGAATTGTTATTATGAATTTGGCGCCTTTGCCGGGTTTTCCTTCTTCAGTTATGGTCCAGCCATAGAATTCCACCATTTTCTTAGATAGAAAAAGGCCAAACCCTGTGCTTCCGCCAGTGCTAAAACCTTGCTTGAAGATTAGGTCTTTGTTTTCTAAAGGAATTCCGACTCCGTCATCTTCGTAGATTAGTATAACCTTGTTGGTTTTTTTGTGGTAGTGTAATCTTGCAGTTGTGGTTTTCTTTCCGTATTTTTTTGTGTTGTCAATAAGGTTGTAGATGAGTTGTCTTAGCAGCGAATCAGCTTGAAGGGTTAGGCCTTGGCAGTTATTGACTAATTTGAAGGGTAGCTCGGAAAACATCAGTTTAGCTTCATTAATGGTTTGCCCGACATCCACATCGGTAAGTTGCTCAACACCTATTTGCTCGTAGGCTTTGGCGAAATCAAAAATCTTCATAGAATCCTTAACTGACTGTTCCATTTTGCTTAAACTATCGACAACATCAGTTTTGTCAGAGTATCTCTTCTTTAAAAGATAGGAATAACCTGTAACTGTGGAGAGTTTGTTTCGAACATCATGCCTTGTTAAACTGCCCACAACCTGCAGCTTCTCATTGAGCAGTTGAGCCTTGTGCAGTGCCTGGCTTAGTTCTTCTTGCACAGTAATTATGTCGCCGATATCTTTGAAAACAACCATAGAACCTATTACTTTGCCGCCTGTACAAACTGGGCTTCCGGACAATAGTAGCGGAATTTCTACGCCATCTTTTCTTTTTCGTGTTGTTATAATTTCTACTAAGCCGGATTGAATTCTCTGCCGAATAGTGCTTGTTTCTTCCTTTATTTCGTCGGGAACGATGAGGTTTACAATGTCCTTTCCTTTTATTTCATCAAGTGTATACCGGAATAATTCCGTGAACCGTTGATTTGCTTCAATTACGCGGAAATCAGAGCCATAGAAAACTGCTGCGTCTGGGTTTGCGTCAAACAGTGCGCGGAACTTTTGTTGATTTTCGAGTAATTTTGTTTCGGTGTTTTTGCGCTCAGTTATGTTTTCGAACACGGCTGCAAAATAGCCTTTCTGTGGACTATAGGCAAGTATGGAAAACCAAATTTTTAGGGGGTCTAGGTAGACTTCGAACCTTTCTTCTTTGCCTGTATTGGCGACTTTGCTATAGATTTTGAATATTTCTGGATTGGTTTGTTTGATTCCTGGAATTGCTTCGGTGGCTTTTTTTCCGATGACTGTATGTTTTTTTAGTCCGGTTAGCTTTTCGAAAGCATCGTTTACTTCTAGATAAACAAAGTCAACAGGTTTGCCGCTGTCGTTAAATATCATTTTGCAATATGCAAAGCCGTCTAGCATGTTCTCGAATAGTGTGCGATACTTCTCTTCGCTTGTTGTTGAATTTTGCTGAGTTGTGTTGCATTCAGCTACGTTAATTGTTATATCGTGGGAATTGAGCATATTTGCTTTCCTTATTCCGAGAATATTTGATCAAGAAGTGAATATTAAAGAATGTGAATTCACGATTCAGCTAAGATTTTCAGATTTAGGTTTATTTATTGTTGAATAGTAGAAGAAAGTAATTGGGTAAATGGTTTTTGAAGTTAAGAAAAAAATTAAGGTTGAATCCCTGAGCCCGATTGTTGTATTTGTAGAAATGGATGGGGGTTATTGGTAGATGTCGATTCCGAGTGCTTCTCCGAGTTTTTGGGTTTTGTTCTGTAGACTTGGAATTTCTGATATTAGGTTGGCGATTGCCGTTTTCTTCTTTTCGATTTCTTTGGCGAGTTCACTTTGGAGGTCTTTTTGTTTTGTTAGTATTTCTTGTTTTATGTCTAGGAGTCTTTGTTCTTCTGCTTTCATTTTTTGGTAAGACTCTAATAGTTCTGAAGCTGGAGCGTTTTGTAAATCTTGATTTTCTGGGTAATCTATTTGTTTAATTTCTTTTGGTAGTTTGGATCCTTGAGGAATTTCTTGTGTGGATTGGATTGATATTGTGTTATCGGTTTCTGTTTCTGGATTTTTTTTAAGTAATTCCCGCATGTTATTCGACCAACCAATATATTGAGATTTAATATATAATAGTCGTATTCTTATTATAAAGTATATCCAAAATCGATACATCCACCGGAAAGTTGTATTGTTCTACAGTTAGAAGTTTATAGTAATTCTATTCTCATTTAGATGCGTTGAGTGATTATTTTTTGTGGGGTGGTTAGGGGCTGGCTCTTAGACAACGGAGAAAGGAGAAGGGAAAATGGAGAAACCCCGCTATTATCATTCAGCCCC
>CAYPSV010000033.1:0-17708 GCA_964413605.1 uncultured Candidatus Bathyarchaeia archaeon
CGTAAGCATTGCCCAAAATGCGGTGAAAATTTTTGGACCCAGAACCAAAAGCAGGAGACTTGTGGTGAATCTGGTTCTGATGAATGCGGTTGCTACACTTTTCTTGGAACCCCAGCTACAATAAAGAAATATACACTTTCTGAAATGAGGGAAGCTTTCCTATCTTTCTTCGAGAGAAATGGACATACTCGGATCAAACCTTATCCGGTTGTAGCCCGCTGGCGAAAAGACATATACCTAACCCACGCCAGCATCATCGATTTCCAACCATACGTTACTGAAGGAATTGCTCCTCCACCTGCCAATCCTTTGGTGATTTCTCAACCTTGCATCAGATTAACAGACATATCCAACACCGGACCAACTTTTGGTAGGCATTTGACCATTTTTGAAATGGGTGGAGCACATGCTTTCAATTACCCACAAAAAGAGGTCTATTGGAAAGATGACACAGTTCGTTTCCACCATCTTTTTGCAACAGAATGTCTCGGTATTAAGTCTGAGGAAGTCATTTACAAGGAAGGAGTTTGGGTGGGCGGCGGAAACGCGGGTCCAGATGTGGAGTGCATTGTTCGTGGTTTAGAAGTGGGTACCCTTGTGTTTATGCAGTACAAGGTTGTTGGCGATGACTTTGTTGAGTTGCCTATTCGAACAGTTGACACCGGATATGGAATTGATCGTTTCGCTTGGATCAGTCAAGGTGTATCAAGTGCTTTTCAAGCAATTTACGGTGACTTAGTTGACAAAGTAATAAATATGGCTGGAATAACTAACGTCGACGACGACTTTTTAACATGTGTAGCAAAATACTCAGGTATAGTCAGTGTTGACAAACGTGCAAATCGTCTTGTTGCCAGAAAACGTGTTTCCGAATTAACTGGAATCGATCTGGACACTCTCGATAGAGTTCTAATTCCCATAGAAAACGCTTGGGCAGTAACCGACCACACCAAAACACTAAGCTTCATGCTATCCGAAGGCGTCGTGCCCTCAAACATCCAAGAAGGATATCTTGCACGGCTGCTGTTCCGACGGGTTTACCGTCTTATGCGCGCGCTCAACATTGAGCCCAACAGACTCTACGACATTATCGATTTGCAAGTAAACTATTGGGGAAAAGATTTTCCACAAATAAAAGAGATGCGAAACGAAATCATTGAAATGCTCAAATTAGAGGATGAAAAATTCAAAGAGACCCTTAAACGTGGCGAAGGAATGGTAAAACGTATCGCAACTGAGCTCAAGTCTGAGGGGAAAGGTAAACTTCCAACGGATAGACTCACAGAGTTGTATGATTCCCATGGGTTACCGCCTGAAATCGTAAAACAAGCTGCTGAGAAAGAAGGGGTCGAAGTTGACGTGCCTGAAAACTTCTATGCGCTTATTGCAAATCGTCATATGCAGATGCCTAAACCTGTTGAGGAAGATGAAGTGAAGGCAGAGCAGAACCTTGAGAAAGTTGCTGAGGAATTGCCCGCTACCGAGCTGCTGTATTATAATGATGTTTACATGAAAGAATTTGATGCTAAAGTCCTTAAGGTTTTGGAGGGCATCTATATTGTACTTGATGGTACATGTTTCTATCCTGAAGGGGGAGGTCAACCCCACGATGAAGGCTGGATCATAAGCGAAGACAACAAATTTGAAGTAGTTGATGTGCAGAAAATTGGGAAAGTCATCGTTCACAAACTCAACACGCCTGCAACATTCAAGGAAGGAAGCACAGTCCATGGTATGCTCGACTGGGATAGACGTTACTCGCTAATGAAAGCCCATACCGTTACACACCTAATCAATGGAGCAGCCCGCAGAGTATTAGGCGAGCATGTTTGGCAATCAGGAACACAAAAAGGTCTGGAAACCTCTCGCCTTGATATTACTCATTATCGAAGATTAACCCAAGAAGAAATTTACAAGATCGAAACGCAAGCCAACAAAGCAATAGCTGCTAACATGAAAGTTGAAACTACTTGGTTGCCCCGAAATGAAGCAGAAGCACGCTATGGTTTCCGTCTTTATCAGGGTGGTGCAGTGCCGGGCAAAGATATTCGCGTTGTCAAAACAGGTAATTGGGATGTAGAGGCATGCGCCGGAACACATCTTGGCACCACAAGCGAAGTGGCCTTTGTCAAAATTGTCTACACCGAACGCATCCAAGACGGAGTTGAACGACTTGGTTATGCGGTTGGGCTTAAAGCGCTCAAATATGTCCAAGAACAAGAAAGTCTGTTAATTAAGGTCTCTGAGGCATTAACTTCTCCAATAGATAAACTTGATAAGACTGCAGAAAAAATTGTTCGTGAACTTAAAGAGGCTAATGCAGAGAAACGCCGTTTAATCAAAGAGTTAGCTGAAAAGGAAAGCTTAGCTGGGCAAATGCAAAACTCAAAAGATATATTAGAATTTGGCGGGGTCGCGATTGTGAAACGTGATTTCGGTGAAGTAGTAGACGTTAACCGAATGCTGCAAACCGCAACTGAAATCATAAAGCAAAATGACGCTACAGTTACACTGTTTTTTGGCTCAGATGGAAAAACCTGTAGATTATTGGTTATGGCAGGTGATGCAGCACTTCAAAAAGGCATTAATGCAGACAAAATAGTCAAAGAGGTATCCCTGATTTTCGGAGGCGGCGGCGGCGGAAGAACCAACTTTGCTCAAGGAGGCGGAACCAAACCAGAAAAAATCAAAGAAGCTGTGAAGGCAGCTGAAGAAGCAGCAAAGAAACAGCTAAAAAATAGCTCCGCTTAAAACAAAAAACATACACTAAAGCAACCCTTACACCTCTAAAAATTACCTCTATATTTTCAGGAAAAACCTCAAATTGACAGGAACTAACTATTTTGACAATGGATAACACAAAAAATACTCAGCGAGAAAAAAAAGTTGAGGAACAACAGAAACACTTCAAACAGCCAACAATAGATAGTCTGGCATACCAATTTGACATCCAAAAATCAATAAACAAGGAAAAACCCAAGAAAACAATAGTTATCACTGGAATTACTCATATCCCAAAAGAAAACGAGTTAGGTATTAAAATTTGGTTCGACTTATTGCCTTCAAAAGCTTCATTTTCCAAAATAACATTAGACATATACTTTCAAGACCATTTACTCAATTCAGCAACACTTGGCATACCACAAAGCTTACTTCTAAACGATAGTTTCGAGCATTCCTTAGTGTTAGACATGAAAGGAATACGCGAAGGAGACTACATAATCAGGGTTGAAATATACGAGTTATGGGAAGCAAATGAAAAACTAAACTTCACTTCCGAAGAAAGAATCATGCATTATGTACCTATAACTAGAGAAGAAAGATTAGTTAAAATTCCAACAGTAAAGAGCGTTGCTGACACCGACTTGGCAGTTGTTTCATCTGCTGCAAAGGGAATTTTTGGCGAATTAAATGATGACTTGAGAAGAGAATCAGAAAGCAAAAGAGACCAATGGTAAAGCGCATCCTGTAATCTTATTCCACTCTGGAAAACAGTTAAAACGGTCTTATGACTTAATCTGTAAGGCGACGTCTAATGGACGCATTTAAGGTAACAATCATTGTAGCTGTACTGGCTTCTCTAGCTGTTTTAGGGGGCATTGTAGTCATTAGTCAGGATGCTATAGATAATGCAAAAATCCCCGAAGTCCAAAAAGACAAAGTCGTTTCTAAAACCGTTATTGTAGAGGGTTATCCAGCAAACTTTTCCGTTACACTTGATAGCGGTCAAATACTGTACATTTTAGAGAACTCAGCTCTTTATGATAGCATATTGATTAATCAGACTTACCAATTTGATTGTCGACTAGATTCCAAACAACAAATAATTTTTATAGAGACAGCAACAATACAAGACAAAATTGCGTAGAAGTCTTTTAGTCCATAAATGGAAGAATCTTTTTCTAGAAAAAAGGATCTTTTACGCTAAGACGTTTAGGTTTATCAAAATAAAGACGCTAATGTAGATCAAGAAGAAAACACTAAAGAATTTGTGATAATTTTGATTTTTTGTCACAACTGCAACTATGCTCAAAACAGTCATCAACAGAATTGTAATAATGTATAGTGGTCCTTGAGTTAGTAAATGCGGGACTCCCTTAAGCAAAGTATCCACAAAGTCTAATGGCGGAAGCATAGCCGCCAAAGCAAAAAACCAACGGTGATCCTCATAATAGTTCTCCTTAAAATTCATTATTGGCTCCTCGAAAGGATCAGGAAACAAAATAACTGTTAACAAGAATGAAACAGTTGGCGTTAAGAGCAAAAACATGAAAAGCGGAAAAGTCCACGTAGGCTGCGGTTCCCAACGGAACATTACCCACCAATTTAAACCCATAAACAAAAAAACGTTAAGACTCCAAAGCAAATGAACCCAATAAGTATGGACCTTTTCTCTCTTCTCTAAAATTCTTCCTATCCCAGTAAGGAGTCTAGTTATGCCTAGGGCAATGATTATTGAAGGTACGATGGATATGTAGGAGAAAGCATCCATGCTTTCGCTCAGCCAGCAATAAAGCAAAAATATGAAGATGCATATTTAACATTTGCTTAGAAACCCATTTTTGCTTTAGAATTAGAGGGAAAGTGTTTTCTATTCTTTTTTAGCTTTCCATTCTTCTACCATGCGTTTTACTTTCTTTTCCAACTGCAACTCATATTCATGTTCTTGTACCATAGGTGGAAGTGCGTCTTCCTTTACCAACTCACTTGGTTGAACAATACGTCTTTCTCCAGCTTTAACAGGGACATTTTCACCCTCTAAACAATCCTTAAAATCTTCCAAGGCTTCCACGATCCAGTAGCCCTCGCTTTCTGTTATAATTTTGACTTTATTTTTTCCTTTATAATAGTAGAAAGGATCCAAAGAATTTCACAATAACTAGTTTGTTTGAGGGTAAATAACTCTTACTCATGGCTCTTATAGAGTGCACTAAAGTCTTTTTTAATACAATTCATGCGTTAAAGAGGTTAGACAATAAGAAGATGCAACCACTCCAGAGACATGATGAAGCAAGACAAATTTATTAAAAATCATAGAAGTATGCCTCGAAAACTCCCTTAAACTACTACTTCGAGACTTCGAAGACAACGAAAATCTCGCTGCAACCTCCAAGTCGGTCAATTTAAACAAGATTTTATTATTATAACGCTTCTTCGACTATCGAAAAATCAACAAACCAACATCACTAATTTTTGAGAACTCCAAATGTTCGTTCACTAATACGTGCATTAAACAAAAAAGCAATATTTAGTGAAACAACAAGGTTAACTTTGTTTACACGCAGATTTTATGAATTTTGTTGAATCGATCGATATCCGAATAAGTTCTTTCGCAAAACTATTGCAATTTGTTGCCATCTACTTGTGATGCAAATATATCAAGTTTGTTTTACAATTCAACTACGCTTCTGATAGCTGCAACGAATATGTTCAGTCTTGATTTTAAATGCAATAAGAACAAAATCAATATTTTCTAGAATACTATGCCTAGGCTTCTGGATTTGCTGCCCTTACTCTAACAAGCTATGTCATGAAATATGTTTGGACGTTTAGCAATTAGTCGTTGACGGTTTCTAAGATTTGAGTTTTTTTGCAAAGATTTGAGATAGCAAGCATAATTGGCGGCATTGTAAAAATACTAAATACCCGCGTGTACTTGGCCGCACCAGCTTTTTGGATGTTATTCACATTTCCGTCCCCGCGTAAGTACCCATCGATAAAAGCCTTAGCAATGGACTCAGCTTTGTTGCTACTACTGAAAGGTTGGAGGTGATGCCCACAATAATAAAGAAAAACTGCTATATCCCACGCTTTATCTCCACCCTGTGTAGCTTGTTCAAAATCAATTAGGAAAATCGTTCCGTCTTTTTTAATTAACATGTTTTCTGGTTTAGTGTCGCCCAAAACAATATTTCGGGAATGAACTTTAGCAAAAATTTCTCCAACTCTGTCAATTAAATCAAGCTCAGCTGAAGTATCTTGACCAATTTCTGCTGCAGCTATTCGTTTAACGGCTTGACTTAAGCTTTCTCCTTCTATAAACTCCATAAAAACCAAACGTTGTGAATTACTTACATGTAAAATCTTGGGAACGTTGAAGCCTTCTGCCCTTAGCAATTCGTTGATTGCGCATTCTTTGGAGAGACGCGCTTGACCTGAAACTGCAAATGATCGAGCTCCAAAAGACCACAATGACAGCGGGAACCATTTGAATCCTGCCCAATCTTTGAATCGTTTAGCTAAGACTTTTCGTTCAGCTTCGTCGATGTGTGCTTTAATTAAATAGACGTCGTTTAACATTCCGCCGACTGGTTCTACCTGGATGTCGCCGTCATGTCCTTTTAATAACATTTTTTTTGCGAACCCTTTAATGTTAACCCTATCTGACAATGAAACCAATCCTTCACTTGTCGGTATATATACGTACTTCTGTGGGTCAATAAACTTGCACCCAAAATTAATTTGACGCACCCAATTAATTCTCTGAGTTTTCAAAAAAGTTTCCGTATTGTGCGAGACAATGCTCATTAATTGCGGTAAAACTCCAAATATTGATGTAAATAAAGTTCTGGGCGCGTTTTTTGACATATTTATAAAACGCTTTTTTGGGTTTTGAACTTTTGAAATGACTTTTTGGGAAATATTTACATAGCCATTAGAGAAACTAATTTTTCCTTCTGCTTCAAGTTGTTGCAGGGCGTTCTTATAGCCGCTGAGTTCTTGATCCTCGTTCTGCTCAAGGCACCCCATCAATCCAGCTAAGTCATAGGCTAATAAAGGGAAAACCCGTATACGGTTAAGATAAACCTCGTACAAGAAATATTGCGGTTTAATTTGGATTTGATTTGCTAGTTCGGGGAAATTTAACGCTAAGTTCTCGATTAACTCAAGAACTAGGCGTTTTTTTAATTCAATTTCTTTTTCATGCAAATATTTTTTGCCGAGAAGAGGCAAATACGGAAAAATGAGTTTGCTTGCAAAAGCTTCTCCTAATAACCCTCTTTCTACGTCGCGTTCGAAAATCCATTGGTCAACTGCAAAGATAAAAAATGTCTTGCCATTAATTGC
The DNA here is from genome assembly GCA_964413605.1 of uncultured Candidatus Bathyarchaeia archaeon. Classification (GTDB taxonomy): domain Archaea; phylum Thermoproteota; class Bathyarchaeia; order Bathyarchaeales; family Bathycorpusculaceae; genus Bathycorpusculum. Next base: position 7,069 of record CAYPSV010000033.1, read on the forward strand.
CTTTAGATAGCTAATCATCCTTGGGGGATAATCGTGAATAACAAGCATAACTTCCTGAATTGTTCGCTCAAAAGATGTTTTAGTGGAATATATATCAACATATGCAACGGATGAGATGGTGGATGAACCAGCAAGGTGTCTACAAAAATCGAGTACTTGATTGTCTAATCCATTGGTTTTGCCGCTATTATTTTCTTTCAATTGTCCACCAAAGCATATAGAAGAAAATATAAAATGATGTATTTAAAACGAGTTTGTTTAAGTCAAGTTATTATTTAATTTTATCGAGTAAAGCAAGTCAAGATAAAAATGGCAAAATCACCTCATTTTGTTTCCTGCGAAGTAATCTCGATGAAAAAGCTTTTATCTTTATTAAACTCACAGAAAATTAGAGGAAAAAAATGACTTTAGAAACAAGCAAAACTTTAGGTGGTATCGGGGCGATCCTTCTTTTCATCGGCGTAATACCCTTCATTCAATACATTTGGATCTTAGGACTTGTAGGCATTGTTCTAGTTTTAGCGGCTTTGCATGGCTTAGAATCATTTTATAGTTCAAAAGGTATTTTTAGCAATGCAATCTACGGCATCATAACTGGCGTCGTTGGAGTAATCATCGCAGTAATAGTAGCTGTCGCTTCTTTAATTGCAAACATTGGGAACATTAAAGATTTCATATCAACTGTCTATCCTGGCTGGAACGGTGATTGGTCCACCCTCTCTGGCTTATCACCAACAACCGCTAACGTCAACCCGTCGGATCTAATCCCTCTCATTTCAGGATTAATCATAGCATTTGTAGCAGTTTTTGTAGTCATCTGGGTCTTTGGGATCATTGCAACCTTCTTTATTAGAAGATCACTAACACAAGTGAAGGACAAAACAAACGTAGGTTTGTTTGGAACTGCAGGCATAATTCTTTTCATTGGCGCAATCTTGATTATCGCAGTTGGATTCGGATTTTTGCTCATGTGGATAGCAATCTTGCTTCTTGCAATTGCCTTCTTCACCATAAAAACCCCAACGCAGTCAATGTCATCCGCAATGCCTCCACCACCTTAATTCTTCCCTTTTTTTGTTTTTATAGTCTATACCAGCCGTGGGATAGTCTAAACTTAAAACCTGAAAATAATCATATGATCCGCGGTCCTCCGTCGGCAGCTAGCTGAAACCAATAACTGAATTGTTTTTCTTTTCTTTATCGAAACTATCCTTTCCTTTTGCGGTATTTTTCTGAGTCAGCTTCTTTAGCTTCAGCCATCAACACTACATCTCTAACTGTAGTCGGCTTGTTTGTAGCCTTCAAAAAATCTTTTCCTCTCCATCCACATTCCCGGCATTCATATTCAGGTGGAGTAAAGCCCATATGAGAAAACATATCTCCACTCATGGAACTAACCCTTCGAATTCGTGGGCTCTTACATTTAGGACAGACTGCAATATCAACATGTTTTCCTTCTTTTTCCAGATTGTCTAAAGTTTCAACTAATTCAGACAATAGTTTGCTTTCAACTTTCTCTGTTTCTAGGACTGTTATCTGTCTTTTTCTCTTCTTTTTTTTCTTTTGTTTTTGTTCTGTTTCACCCAATGCAGTCAGGCTCACAACTAAAGGGACAAATATGTTCTTATAAGGATTAAGAAGTCTATTATTCCTTTTTCGATTGTTGTTTTCTATTTACAAGCTTTTGATAGTCACATGATAGGTCATATGCGGTATTATTTTGGATTACGCTTGGATTACTAATTTTAAGCGAGCATATTTTTAACTGTATAGCTTAAGTTTTTGTTGATAGTTAAAGGTGAGATCGTGATCATATCAGTGTCAACAGAAATTTTTTGTCTTTCTAAATATGTTTGATGTAGACGCGTGCGTTTTGTGTATTCTTAGAAGTCTTTAAAAATCCATTCAAATGAATAAGGCTAAAGCATCTTTTGCAGTAAATTATCACTTCATGTAGCTCATTGTTCCTCATTGCAATATCGTGAATAACGTAGTTAGCTTCTGATTGGTCGTCTGGGGATATTTTCATTCCGCAGTTAGGGCATTTGAAAGAGCCATCTTTGCTAGTTCTGGATACATCTATCTTGTATGCCTTAATTTGCTGGGTTCTCTTTTGTACCAACTTAGTTTCCCTCAAGTCTCACCTAAACCTTGTTACCTTATTAATTGATTTTTCATAATTTCGTGCAAATATCTCCCAAATTAAACCCCAATGAAAAAAGGTTAACCTCAAAAACAGGGTCTTGGGTGCAATAGGATTCTTCTTTAAGCGAGGTGTATCTTGTTGACGAATGTTTTTTGCTTCTATAAGAAAACGGTAGTGGCAGAATTGGAAATAATCTTATTAGCTTTCCAAAGGTAGGCACCGTAAAAGAGATCTAATAATTTTTTTAGTGGCATTTCATATATTTGCTGTTTGGAAAAGCCTTCCTTACACATAATTTGCAAAATTTCTTTTTCTAAGAGCGCTTTTTCAGAGCAGCAGTTAAAATTTGAATTTTTCATTTCGCGCAAAAAAGTTGCAAATGTTTCCTGCAAACAGATTCCTTCTCCTTACACTAATAAAAGCACAATTTTCTATAAATCAATATGCTTTTAGTGATTGAATGATGAAAAATTGGCTAAATAAGATGGATAGTTTTTCTATTGGATTTTTAGGGAAAATTTTTTAAACGAAAATTAAAGAATAAAGAATTAAAAAAAAGGCTGTCTGTAGCAATTTCATTAACAGTTGCATTGCTATGTTTGTTTTCCTCAATGGAATTAGTTCTTGCGAACATAACGATTGATTATACGCTTCCAACTATCTGGTTAATTATCATCGGGGGAGTTGTGTTTTTTTGGCGCTTGTCGGGTGGATAATTTTTGACTGGCCACGTCATCGAGAAAAAAAGTAATATTTGAGATTTTGAATGTTTCAGGTTAAGATATCAAAAAGTTGGTTTATGGGTTAAGAAAGATAAATTGTAAGTTTCATTGGTGTTTGACGTTTTTGTTGGTTTATTGACGGCGTTATTTTTATCAATTCTTATAGAGTGTGTCATTGCATTCGCGTTTGGATTTAGAGAGAGAAACTTATTTCTTGCAGTTGCCACGATAAATCTAATTACAAACCCAATCCTGAATTACTCGATATTGGTTATCCAAAGTCTTAACTTGTTTCGAGTTGATTTTTTCGTTTTATTAATTTTCGAGTTTGGTGTTGTGGTTGTTGAGTGGAAATTGCTAGCTTTTTCTGCATTTGGAAAAGCTAAAAAACTGCTATTACTTTCTTTGGCTATGAATTCATGCTCCTTCGTTTCAGGTTTACTTATTTTCGCTTTAGTATAGCTTTTTTGTGTTGACGTTAAAAAGATGACTTTTTCCATGTTAATCCTATTGGACTGCTATATTGTAGGATTCTCAGGTTTTCTTTTCTTGCGTTCGATACTTTCTTGTTGGCGATGTATAGTTTTACTTCTTCGGGTTTGGCTGTGTTGCAGTTTCGCTCTAAGTGCTTTAGTTCTTTTACTACTCTTTGAATGGTTGTTGATTCATAGGCTTCTTTTTTCATCCAGATCATTATATTTGCTATGTTGAGTTTTCCTATATCTGGGGGGTCTTTGGTTTCCTGTTGGAGTTGTTTTAAGAGTTCTTTTACGATTTTTTTGTTCATTCATTTTCATCTTTCCCTTACCAAAACCCTAAAGTTACTGGGACGGTGTTTGATTCGTTGGGGGATGATGTCGCCGTCCCAGTCTGATCGGGAAAGATGAAGAATTAAACGATTGACAGACCCCAAAGAAATCCAAATATGTTGAAAATGATGCCAGCCATAAAAAAAATTTGTCCAAAATGCGGTTCAAGCGAAGTAGAAAATCAGAAAAATCAAGAATTCTGCTGCAAAAGATGTGGCGAAATCTTCTATTTTGTCACTCCAAACACAGCCAGCCCCGAAATGGATAGGTATAAATTATAAGGGCTTTTTTTCTGGGTGTTCTTTTAGAAGAACAAGCTGTTCCTTGGGGAGAGTAATATTCTGCCTTGCATATGTTGTCTATTAGAATTCGGTGAGACCCTTGAAAAATAGAACGATTAATACCTTAACGATTCTTGCAATTGCTTTAGTCCTATTTTGGGTAATAAACGTTCAAAACGTAGATGCAGCCAAAACAATCGTCGTTCCTGATCAATTTTCAACTATAAGTATGGCCATTGCCAACGCCGCTGCAGGCGACACTATCCAAGTGAAAAGCGGCTTATATTATGAAAACCTCCATATCGATAAGCCCTTAACGCTGCAGGGACAAGAACGCAAAACAACTATCATCATTGGAGAAGGAGGTCTTGATCGAGGAGCACACCCCGTAATCGACCTAAACAGCAACAACATAAAGATTTCAGGCTTCACCATAGAAAGCCAGAATTATTCCACCCCCAATTTCTACGCCACGGGAATTTCTGTTCAAGGTGATCAATGCACTATTATAAACAACATCATTCAAAATACCTACATAGGTATATTCTGCCCCATTCAATCCTCAACCGTCATAAAAGACAACCGTATTGACGACAACCTCAAAGATGGCATGCGCTTCTACGGGGGATCTCACAACCAAGTTGAAAACAACACCATAACAGGAAACACAGGTTCAGGAATTGCCATGAACGGCTATCAAAACCTCATCTCAAACAACAACATAGGCGCGAACCTTCGAGCAATCGGATACGGAGGATCATACTCAGTTATTTACGGAAACCAATTATCATCCAACTCTGAATCAGGCCTTTTCCTGGCAGGATCAAACAACATAATCTCAGGCAACCAGTTCTCCTCAAACAAATTTGGAGTTTTCGTAACCTCCCAACTTGAAGCACCACACGAAAACACATTCTACTTAAACAACTTCCTCAGCAACTTCTACAATGCATTTGACAATTCTTCATCTTTTGCTGAACAATGGAACAATGACAAAGCTTTGGGAAACTACTGGAGCGACTACAAAACCATGTATCCCAACGCCTCCGAATCCTCTCAATCAGGATTAGGAAATACAGCTTATGTGATTGCCCAAAACAACACAGACTACTCTCCCTTGTTAACTCCCATAGAGAAGGCAAACCAGAACCAACCAACCTTGCCTCCAGTTCCAGACGCATCACCAAACAGCATAGTCAGTTGGTGGTCCTTTGAAACGATAGAATCAAACGGAATGACTCTTGACGCAACAGGCAGAAACCCTGCTGCATTGGGATCCGAGACTGCATCCGAGTCTTTCGTTCCACAACAAGTAGAAGGAAAAGTCGGCAAAGCGCTGAGCTTTGACGGAGCATTTTACGTCTTCGTTCCCCCCTCAAAGAGTCTCGAAACGCCCGATGAGGTGACAATCGAGGCTTGGGTTAACGTACAATCTCTAAAAGAAAACGTCGCTTACAACAACATAATCGTAGAATGCGTCAGATCTTCAGCAGCATTACCTACACGCACCCTAGGATTAGCAGTAAACGGCGAAACACCACAAAACTCAAGCTCCCCAATCGTAGGCGCCATAAGAGCATACGTCCTAACAAGTAGCGGATTCAATGAAATAGCAACTACAAACCCGATTGCCGAAAACACTTGGGTACATGTAGCCTTTACTCGCAGCTTAATTGACGGCATGCACATCTACATAGACGGAAAAGACCAACCCGTTCAAATTGTTTCAGGAACACAAAATCCACAAGGAGCAACGCTAAAGCAGAATGAAATCTACATCGGTCACGACTCAATAACCCAAATTGACGAACTCAAAATCAGCAATTTTGTAGAAAAAACAAACCCTTTATGGATGCAATGGTGGATCTGGGCTATCGTTGCAGTAATAGGAGCAGCCTCTTTGCTTGCGCTGTATCGATTCAAAAAAATAACTTTTTCCTCAAACTAAACAGAGCAAAAGCTAGGAATCAAAGTTATTATACCCGAAATAACTTAGAACATCTTAACGCTCAAACGCACATGCATGAATCAAGGGAAATTTTGACATGAGTGAAAACTTCTTTGAAGAAAGCCGAATTCTAAACATACCCACCCGAATCAGCAGAATCTTTGAGCTCGCCAACAACTTATGGTGGAGTTGGCACGAAGAAGGTCGGCAAGTTTTTCGTGCCTTGGACTATTCGCTTTGGAGAACTAGTGGTCACAATCCTGTCAAGCAGCTTCGAACTATAACGACCCAAAAGCTCGAAGACGCGGCAAGAGATCCAACTTTTCTTGAACTATACGATGACGTGATGACAAAATTTGATGCAGAAATGACTAAGCCTCACGATTGGTGTGGTCAAACAAAGGTTAACAGACCTTACGGGCAAATAGCTTACTTTTCCGCGGAATACGCAATTCATAATTCTTTGCCAATATATGCAGGAGGTCTGGGTGTTTTAGCAGGTGATATCTGCAAAGAATGCTCCGACCGAGGATTGCCACTTGTTGCCGTAGGATTCATGTATCCTCAAGGATATTTCCGTCAACGCATATCTCCGGAGGGAGATCAACAAGAAGACTATACACAGCTAAATTTCGATGAAGCACCCATTACCCCATGCGCTTGGCCCTATGGATGTGGTCCTCTAATTCCAATTCAATTAGCTGATCGACAACTTTACGTAAAAGTCTGGCAAGTGCGAGTAGGACTAGTCAACTTGTATTTGCTGGACACAAACGTTGACGAAAACAATCCTGCCGACAGGGCCTTATCCGCCAGACTCTACACAGCAAACCAAGAAGAACGATTGCGTCAACTAATCGTACTAGGCGTTGGAGGAGTCCGAGTGCTCAGAGAATTGAAATTGAATCCAGTGGTTTGGCACGCCAACGAAGATCATACAGCCTTCATGATGCTTGAGAGACTAAGACTTGAACGAGCCAACGGAGCTTCTTTGGAAGAAGCAATCCAAACAGTGCAACAAAGCACAATTTTTACTACTCATACCCCCGTACCAGCTGGACATCACGTCTTTAGCGTGACTCTGATGGAACAATATGCGCGCAATTTCTGGGAATCCCTAAACATTGATAAGGAGACATTCCTAAAACTTGGTCAATCCGCAGACTTACCAAGCGACAAATTTAACCTGACGGCTTTCGCGTTTCGACTTTCAAGCAATGCAAACGCAGTTTCCAAGTTGCACGGAAAGGTAACTCGTCATATGTGGCATGTTCTTTGGCCTGACAAGAAAGAAGATGAAGTTCCAATTCTATCCATCACCAACGGGGTTCATTTACCCAGTTGGCAAGCCCCAGAAATAACTGAATTATGCGAAAAACACGTCAATCCAGAGCTGCAAGAAAAACAGGAGGACAAAGAGTTCTGGAAATGCACCGACAAAATTCCCGATGCCGAACTTTGGCACGAAAAACAGAAACTAAAAGCAAGACTTATTGTAGCGATCCAAGATCGAGCAATGAAACGTTGGAATCAGGACTCTATATCTCCGCAACAGGTCATTGCTATGGGTTCTTTGTTGGATCCTTACGCATTAACCATCGGGTTTGCCCGTCGATTCACCGAGTACAAACGCCCATATCTCTTGCTATCTGATCGAGAGAGACTAAAACGTATCTTAACTGATCCTGAAAGACCAGTTCAACTGATATTTGCTGGTAAATCACATCCAGCTGATTATGCTTCCAAGCAGCTTCTAAAGCAAGTCTATCAAGTAGCTATGGATCGACGCTTTCAAGGGCGAGTCGTTTTCGTTGAAGATTACGACTTAAACTTAGCTCGCGAGCTCGTCCGAGGAGTCGACGTCTGGCTAAACATGCCCAGAAGACTTCAAGAAGCATCTGGAACTAGTGGAATGAAAGCTTCTATGAACGGAGGTATTAATTTTAGTGTTCTCGACGGTTGGTGGGCTGAAGGCTACAATGGCAAAAACGGCTGGGCTATAGGTGAACTTCAAAGCGACAGCCCACAAGAGGAAGACCAAAAAGACGCGGATTCAATCTATCGACAACTAGAAAATGAAATCATTCCCCTGTATTATGAGCGTGACCGTATGGGTGTTCCTCATCGTTGGATTGGAATCGTTAAGGAGGCGATAAAAACGGTTGCACCAACTTTCAGTGCTTGCCGCATGATGAGGGAATACGCTCAGCAAATGTATTTGCCTGCTGCAAGCCAGAATAGTCAAAAAAATGGTTTAGAGGGAAAAAATGTTGGAACAACAGGATAAAACGGCAAAATATTATTTCGATAGAGCTGACGTTCTAATGGTTGCAATTAGCAGTGATGGAGTAATTCAAGACATAAATCAAACTGCATTAAAAATTCTAGGGTTTTCAAAGGAGGAAGTTTTAGGTAAAAACTGGTTTGACAATTTTGTTGAAGAAAAAAACAGAGAAAGCACTAGAAATTTATTCCATGAAACCTTGCGCAGTAATATACGTCATGTCCATTTTGAGCAGACAATTCTCACTAAGCAAGGACAAACTCGAATTTTTGATTTCCATAATGTGCTCACTAGCGATGGAAAAGGCACAACTCTAGGCGTACTAAGCTCAGGCAATGAAATTAGTCAACAAAAAAAGAAAGATGAGACACAAAAACAATTGGAGAGTCGACTTCAAGCAACTCTCGACTACATGATTGAAGGAGTTCAAATAATCGATTACGATTGGAGGTATATTTACGTCAACGAAGCTGCTGCCAAGCAAGGCAAAAAATCTAAAAAAGAATTAATTGGGTTCACGATGATGCAAGCCTACCCGGGTATCAACAAAACAGAGATGTTCAATCATTTGATCAATTGCATGACAAATCGAGTTCCAGCTAGAATAGAAAATGAGTTCACTTTTGAAGACGGATCTAAAGGTTGGTTTGAACTACGGATAGAACCAGTTCCAGAGGGTATACTGATCTTTTCAGTCGACATAACAAAGAATAAAGCAAACGAAGCTGAACTAAACAAGTACCGTAATCGACTAGAGGAAGTTGTTGCAGAAAAAACCGCTGAATGCGGCAAAATAAGCACTGATCTACACTTTGAAGTTGAAGAACATAAGAAAGACCTTGAGGCCCTAAAACTTCGTGCAACCATTCTAGACAACGCCATGGAATCAATTGTTTTGACTAACGTCAAGGGAGAATTAGCCTATGCTAATAAGTCAGCGCAAGAAGCTTATGACTACACTCTAGATGAGTTGCTCAACAAAAGAATTACAGCGTTGTTACCTGCTAAAGACGCTTCCTTTGTCGAAGGGCTATTGAGGCATATTTCGGAAAAAGGACAAACTAGCTTAGAGATGATACACGTCGGCAAAAACGGCGTTGAAATGCCGGTGAAGGTATACGCTAATCTAGTTAAAACCATGCATGGACATTACATAGTATTCGTCATCCGTCAACTCCATCGTCGATAAAAAAAACTTTCAACGCAGAATCTGAAGCGATAATACTGTCGAAGATTTTAAGGTGGTGGGCCGGGCCGGATTCGGACCGGCGACCTTCTGCACGTCAAGCAGATGTCCTAACCAGGCTAGACGACCGGCCCACACATTTGCATCATCTTTTATTGCGCCTTCCTATATAATCGTATAGCTGTAAAAATTTCGTGAAATATCAAACACTTCATGCTGAATCACTAAGAAAAACCAACGTTCACTATCAGCTACTGACTGAGAAATATGCCATTTGTGTTACTCATGGGTTTATACAAAAATATTCATTCTAAAAATAAAAGAGTAAAGGATGTATGGACTATTTAGAATAGTCACTACAAAAGGGGCTATCTCTTTTTGATTTTCTATTAATTGGTTTCTATTTTTGTGTTAAACACTTTCTCAATCGCTTGCTGGCTACAGAGCAGTTTTAAGGTACCTCTCGCTTATATCATGACATTGGGTATTCGGATGGTTGCAACAGACGAAGTCTTATCTCTGCTAGTTGAATTCATCAACAAAAACTCTAAAGCGGCTGATGTACAATGGGACAGACGTATGAGTCCAAGACTACTTTTTAACCCCTATTCAGAAAAATATGAAGAGCGCAAAATTATAGCTCACTACTTTATGCTCGCTGCATCCATCCTTGATGATACCATTGTGGGATACCCGGAAAATGCAAGAATGCTAATGGTTTATTTGCATGAAGCGTTCGGAAACAGCCTGTTTGATATTAAAAAAGCTCACCTTTTCGAAGAAGAAATCATAAAGGCTAATTTTTATCGCGATTTAGGGCCAAATAAAAAAGCTGCTTCAGAAAACTTAACCCAAGTTAACCTTTTTGTTCGGTCTAAAGCGGAGCGAAATCTCTTAAAATACGCGCAAATATTCTCCAAACCAAAAGACTTCGTTAATGATATCGCACTAAACGTTCCAGCGCTTGGTGGTCCCCATATTGATAGATCTTGGATTTACATGCGGTGGTTGGTGCGTCCTCAACCTGATTTGCAAATTTACGACCGCATGTTGCCTGAAAATCTTTCCGTTCCTTTGACTAAAGAGAATGCGAATGTTGCTGCTAGTTTAGGGATAATCAATTCGGCTTCCCCTTCTTTATGGAGAGATGAACAAACAACTTCAGTAGCAAGGCAAAAAATAACTGACTTTGCAAAACGTCTATTTCCGCAAGACCCCGCTAAAGTCGATTATCCTTTCTTCTTGTTAGGCAAATGGCTTAAAC
>CAYPSV010000034.1:0-17012 GCA_964413605.1 uncultured Candidatus Bathyarchaeia archaeon
TAGAAGAATCAGACAAGTACACTCTTTACATTTGTGAGAACTGCGGACAAATTGCTTTCTTTGACATGAAGCAAAGGCGTTATGTCTGTAAGATATGCGATGAGAAAGCTAAGATTTCCCCAGTTATTGTGTCATACGCTTTCAAGCTTTTGTTGCAAGAGCTTCAGAGCTTGTGTATTACACCCAAATTAAGACTTAAGGAGAAGGCATAATGTCACAACAGGAAGAATTAATCCACAAAGTAGTAGATGAAATCTCATTCGGCTTAATTTCACCCAAAGATCTGCGAAAACAATCCGTAGTTGAAATTCAAACGCCAGACACATATGACGAAGACGGTGCACCAATAACCTCAGGTCTTATGGACGGTAGACTTGGCACCTTAGAACCGAGGCAACGCTGCAAAACTTGTGGCAACACTGCCATTCGCTGCCCGGGACACTTTGGACATATAGAATTAGCTGTACCAATTGTACATATTGAATTTACCAAAATTATTTTTGATCTCTTAAAAGCTACGTGCCGTACTTGTGGACGGATTCTTTTATCCGAAGATGCATCAAAAAAAGCCCGCCAAAGAATAGAACGATTTAACGAGCTTTTAGGAACTATACCTGATGAAGTTTACAAGGAAATAATGGCGGAAATTAAAGCTAAACAATGTCCTTACTGCGCCGCAGCACAATTCAAAATAACTTTTGAGAAACCAACAAAATTTATTGAACAAACAGAAGCAGGTTCTGAACCTCTAACACCAAGCATGATTCGAGAAAGATTGGAGCGTATTTCGGATGAAGACCTTGAAGTTTTAGGGTTTAACCCAAAGGTTGCTCGTCCAGAATGGATGGTCCTACAGGTTTTACCCGTGCCACCAGTGTATGTGCGCCCCTCGATCACGCTCGAATCAGGCATACGTTCTGAAGACGACTTAACTCATAAACTAGTTGACATTATTCGAATTAATCAACGTCTTAAAGAAAACATGGAAGCTGGTGCTCCAACTCTAATCATACAGGATCTTTCCGAACTTTTGCAGTATCACGTTACTACATATTTTAATAACGAGGCCTCAGGCATTCCGCCAGCAAGGCATCGCAGTGGCAGAGCGTTAAAAACTATCTCTCAACGTCTTAAGGGTAAAGAGGGTCGTTTCAGAAGTAACCTTTCAGGTAAACGTGTCGACTTTTCCGCTCGAACCGTTATTTCGCCGGATCCAAACCTTGACATAAATGAGGTTGGTGTTCCCCAAGATGTTGCCATGCGTCTTTCTGTTCCAGAAAAAGTTACGGCTTGGAACCTTGAGGAAATGAAGAGACTTGTCGTTAACGGTCCAGAAACTTATCCAGGTGCACTCTACATTATACGCCCTGATGGTAAACGTATCCGTCTCGAATTCGTTGTTGACCGAACCAAAATCGCAGAAGCCGTTGAATTAGGATTCGTAATTGAACGTCACCTCAAGAATGGCGATATCGCAATCTTTAATCGACAGCCTTCTCTTCACCGCATGTCCATAATGGCTCATTTCGTTCGAGTTTTACCCTACAAGACTTTCAGGATGCACCTTTGTGTATGTCCTCCATACAACGCAGACTTTGACGGCGACGAAATGAACCTTCACGTTCCACAGAGCGAAGAAGCTCGAACTGAATCTTTGCTTCTTATGCAGGTTCAAGATCAAATTCTTTCGCCAAGATTTGGCGGTCCCATCATAGGTGCAATCAGAGACTTTATCACAAGTGCGTACTACTTTACTCGAACAGGAAGTTACCTAACCAGAGGCCAAGTAAATAGAATACTGACTACAACCAACTACGTTGGTGATCTTCCGACTCCAGAAATTAAGACCCCCCAACCTATGTGGTCAGGTAAACAAATTTTCAGTCTCTTCTTACCTAAGACGCTTAACTATGTCTTGAAAGCCAACATCTGCCAGGGTTGCAACAAATGTGAAGAAGAAGAATGCAAACACGATGCATATGTCGTTGTCAGAAATGGTCAGTTAGTTTCAGGCATTATTGATAGACGTTCAATCGGCTCCGAGCAATCTGAAAGTTTGCTTCATAGGATCATAAAAGACTACGGTACCAAAGCTGGAAGGGAATTCTTAAACAACATTACACATATGCTGAAATGCTTCATATCCATGAGGGGATTCAGCTATACCTATGACCAACTAGTTCTCTCACCTAGAGCTCGCAATCGCATGGCAAAAACCATGGATCGCATTCAAAAGAAAATCGATGAGCACATTCAGAACTTTAACAATGGAACGCTTCCACGACTTCCTGGGCAGACTATTGAAGAATCCTTCGAAATCTATGTTATGCATGAACTTGCAACAGCCCGAGACGAATCTGGGAAAATTGCAGACGATGACTTCACACTGGAAAACGCAGGTATCGTCATGACCCGAACCGGTGCGAGAGGTTCAAGCCTTAACATTGGTCAGATGGCGGCTTGTGTTGGTCAACAATCAGTCCGAGGCAAACGTGTTCTTAGAGGCTATACAGGACGTGCTCTTCCACACTTCATACCCAACGACCCTCGACCAAGAGCAAGGGGTTTTGTTTATAACTCTTATCAAACAGGTTTAGATGCGATAGAATTCTTTTTCCACGCTATGGGAGGCAGAGAAGGTCTAGTCGACACTGCAGTTCGTACCCAACAAAGTGGCTACATGCAGCGCAGACTAATCAACGCCTTGGAACACATTCGCTTAGAATACGACAGTACAGTACGCGATTCTGCAGGTGACATAATCCAGTTTAGATATGGTGAAGATGGTGTTGACCCAGCAAAAAGTGATCACGGCAAAGCAGTAAACGTTAAGCGACTTATTAATCAAATAAAGATCGGCGAAGAAAAAGGAGAAGTTGCATCCACCGACCACATAAAGAAACAGCTCAAAAGTGTTGAAAACCAGATTACCCCAATCTTGCTGGATCAACTTAAACAGAACTTTGCAAAGAACAAACTTACTGCCAAAGGAGTAAATAAAGCTACAAGCCAGACAGCCGAACAATACAAACGTGCCCTAATGGAGCCAGGTGAAGCAGTCGGCATCGTTGCCGCCCAATCTATCGGCGAACCAGGTACTCAGATGACTCTTAGAACTTTCCACTATGCAGGTGTCAAAGAACAAAACGTCACCTTAGGTTTACCCCGCCTAATAGAAATCGTCGACGCACGAAGAATACCCTCCACTCCAATCATGACAATCTACTTGAATGGCAAATTCGCTAAAAGCAAAGAAGGCGCTGTTGAAGTTGCAAGAAACATTATCTACACCAGCGTTGAGAACTTGGCTTCGGCAATCTATGAAGACCCAGTTCGCGAAGAAATCATTGTTGAACTAAACAAGCAGATGATGGATGATCGCAACATAACTATGGACGAACTAAAAGATCGTTTAGAGCTTCAAAACGCCACTGTAACCGTCACAGATACCACCGTTGAAATCAAACCTAAGAAAGCTGAACAAATAAAACGTATGTTAACCAAAATTCCAGGTTACCAAGTCAAAGGTGTCCCAGACATCAAACGTGTCCTTGTCACCGAAGAAAGCGGCGAATGGGTTATTCGTACCGATGGCTCTAACTTGAGCAAAGTCTTAGAAGTTAACGGCGTTGACACATCCCGCACAACCACTAACAACATTCACGAAATCGCAAAAACCCTCGGTGTTGAAGCATCCCGAAACTCATTGGTCAACGAAGCAAAGGGTGTGCTGGAAGATCAAGGTCTAGACGTCGATGTACGACACGTAATGCTTGTAGCAGACATGATGACTACGACAGGTGATGTTCAGCAAATCGGCAGACACGGTATCAGCGGCAAAAAAGCTAGTGTGCTTGCGCGCGCCGCATTCGAAATCACTGTTCCAAACATCGTTGAAGCAGCTGTGAAAGGAGAAAGCGATCCCTTGGCTGGAGTTACAGAAAACGTTATAGTTGGGCAATCCATACCAATCGGGACCGGCTTAGTTGAATTGTATATGTCAACTTTCGAACGTCAAGATAAAAAAGGAGGAAAAACTGAATGATAGACATAGATAAAGCATTAGCGTCAGCAGTGAAAACAGGCAAGGTATCCTTTGGATCTAATGTTGCATTGCAGAACGCCAAAACAGGCAAAGCTAAAATGATTGTTTTAACCACAAACTGTCCCAAAGACATAAAAGAACAAATTGAATATTTTGGAGGACTCTCCAGTGTTCCTGTGATTACCTACAAAGGTAGTTCAATGGATATGGCTGAAGTATGCAGCAAACTCTTCATTATCTCAGCCCTCAGCATACGGGAAACAGGGGACTCAGAAATTCTTAAAGTAATTGAACAATAAAAATAGGAAATGGAGGAAAAAAACTGACAACTGGCATAAAAATTACCTGCGACGAAATGCGGTACATCGCACTATTTGAGAGCATAAGCGGCGCCAGCGTGAAAGACTGTATAATCGATGAAATAGAGCAACGTGCAATCTTCATCGTCAACCAAGGCCAAGTAGGCGTAGCAATAGGTAAAGGAGGCAGAAACATCCATACACTTGAACGAATGACCGGTAAAAAACACGAAATCATTGAGTACAGCGAAGACCCCGTAACATTCATGAAGAATGCTCTCAAACCTGCAACGGTACGCGAAATTCGAGTCACAGAACGCACCGATGGCAAAAAGATGGCTGTAATAACCGTTAACCCCAAAGACAAAGGTGTCGCAATAGGTAAGAACGGCAAGAACGCCGAACGTTTGCGCTTTTTGGCAAAACGATACTTTGACATTCAGAACGTAAGCATCACCTAATTTCAGTCCGCAGAAATACGGCTGATTAGGCGATGGAAACGTCGTTGAAACCGTTTTGTATTAAAGAGTTTCAATGACAAGTAGGTTTTTGGGGTTATTTTCAAATGAATTTAGTTGATAAACATTATTCGATATGGTTCTAATTTCTTTTCATAAAAAGAGACATGGGAAGATTCAGCTTGTTTTTAGCTTATTTTGGTGCTGAGCAATGATTTAATTTTAAATTGCTAATTATTTTTTATGATTGTATTTTTTGTGTATTCTGCAAAATTATTTATACGTAGAGTTAGAAGAGTAAAGTTTCGATTGAGCTTTGTTTTTGCTCAATTGAGAAATTAAATGAGGAAAAAAAATGAATAAAATAAAAAGACAAAATTTAGTAATTTTGATTGTTTCGATTCTACTGCTTTCTATTGCAATTCCTTTTGCTAACTTACAGTCAGCAGACGCTCATACGCCACCATGGAAAATAATTTCTTATGCTTATATGGTTCCTGCACCAAACCCTGTGGGTGTTGGTCAGACTATTGCTATCGTGATGTGGATTGACGATCCTTTGCCAAGCGCTACCGTAACTAATGACATTAGGCGCCATGATTATACCCTAACCATTACTTCGCCTTCTGGAAAAATTGATACCCAGCATTGGGATGTAATTGAAGACACGACAAGTGTGCAATATTATCAGTACACGCCTTCAGAAATCGGTGAATACACGCTTAAATTTGACTATCCAGAGCAAACCTATGAGTGGAGCGGAGCATATCAGGGTGATATTTTCACAGCGGCCAGCAAAACAATAACTTTGACTGTTCAGGAGGAACCTATTCCAGTAAATATAGACAGTTACCCGCTTCCAACCGAGTACTGGACGCGTCCAATCGAAGGACAAAACACTTACTGGTTTAGCATTGCTTCAAATTGGCTTGGAAGACCCTATATTACAGGTGCTGGTGCTTCCTACGGTATTCCTGGTGCATATCAGCCATACGGTCTAGCACCTAACAGTGCTCACGTAATGTGGACAAAACCAATTCAATTCGGAGGAGTTGTTGGAGGAGCTGACACTGCAATTCCAGGTGAAATGTACTATTCAGGTCTATCATACAATGTCAGGTTTGGAAACCCAATAATAATGCAAGGAATGCTCTTTTACCAAGAACCGTACGGTAATGCTGGCGGCAGCGGCGGATTATTCGGAACTGGCGGAGATTACGTTGCAGTCAATTTGCAAACTGGACAAGAAGTATGGAGAATTGATCCAGCCGCAACAGGCACAATGCTCGTACCATCCTTTGGCTACCTCTACAGCTATGAGAATGAAAATCAGCACGGCGTACTTCCAAACGGCTTGTTAGTTGCGCCTTACACATATGGCGGAACCCCAACTCCATTTGGCATGATGGGCGGAACTTCTGCTTGGGCGGCGTACGATCCTAGTACCGGCAAACTTACCTCAATGAACATCACTAATATTCCTACTGGCGTTGCAACTAGCGGTCCTTCAGGCGAATATCTAATCTACACTCTTACCAACCTTGGGAGCAACTCAAACCCCAACTGGTACTTAGCTCAATGGAACTCATCTAATGTCTTTGGTGGAAATCAAGGCATGATGGGTGCAGGCAACTGGTACTCTGGTACTGTAAACGCAAACACACCATCCGCTTACGACTGGAACATGTCCATTCCATCGCTTAAAGGAACAGGCTGGAGTGTTGGACAAGCATCATTGAGCGTATTACCCCTCGTTAGTTTGGATAATATGCTGCTCTTGACGCAAGGATCTTTCGGAGGTCATCCAGGCGATTACGGTGCAACCATAACAACCGATCCAGGAA
Source organism: uncultured Candidatus Bathyarchaeia archaeon (assembly GCA_964413605.1). GTDB lineage: Archaea > Thermoproteota > Bathyarchaeia > Bathyarchaeales > Bathycorpusculaceae > Bathycorpusculum. The sequence continues at coordinate 6,647 of CAYPSV010000034.1, forward strand.
ACATCACGGCTATTAGTCTTCAGAGTAGCTCTACAGGGCATGTGTTATGGTCACAGACGTATCAGCCAGAACCAGGTAATAATACTCGGCTTATAACAGAGTGGGATCCAGATAACGGCGTCTTTATCTTCGCTGACAAAGAAACAATGACGCATTCAGGCTATAGTCTCGACAATGGCAACAAACTTTGGGGTCCAACAGTCCTCACAGATGACTTTACGACTGATTACAACTACATGGCTATAGGTTTAGAAAGAGCTGCATACGGCAAACTCTACTACGCAGGTTACGCTGGGATTCTTTACTGCTATGATACAACAAATGGTGACTTGCTATGGACTTATGGCAACGGGGGAGAAGGCAACAGCACACTTAGCGGATTCGTAACACCTTACGGTCGTTATCCAATATTTGTTAGCGTTATTGCTGATGGAAAAGTTTACCTTGACACCACGGAACACTCGCCAAACAGCCCGCTTTACAAAGGTGCAGAATATCGGTGCATTAACGCTACTGACGGAACAGAGCTTTGGACGATTTTGGACTATGGCAATCAAATGTATGGCGGTCAAGCAGCAGTGGCAGACGGCTATTTGACGACGCTCAACTCATATGACAGCCAAATCTATTGCTTCGGAAAAGGACCAAGCGCAATGACCGTAGATGCACCAACAGCAGCTGTTCAACTAGGTCAATCGTTAGTCATCAGAGGAGCTGTGACAGATATTGCTACTGGAACCAAGCAGACTGAACAAGCTGGTAGGTTCCCGAATGGTGTTCCTGCAGTATCTGACGAAAGCCAAGGTGCATGGATGGAATATGTCTACATGCAAAAGCCTCGCCCAATGGACACAGTTGGAGTTCCCGTTACTATCAGTGTTGTTGATGCTAACGGAAACTACAGAGACATAGGCATAGCGACAACTAATGCTGATGGTTTCTACGCTATGAACTGGATGCCGGACATTGAAGGTCAATATATGGTCTACGCTTCCTTTGCAGGCAGCGAATCTTACTGGCCATCACACGCAGTAACTTCATTCGCAGTTGACCCTGCTCCAGAAACCCCCGCACCAACAGAAGCACCTTTATCATCGATGGCTGATGCATACTTTGTTCCAGCTGTTGCAGGCATAATTATTGCTATAGCAATAGTTGGGATTGTTTTAGCACTGCTCTTGCTAAGGAAAAGACCATAAACAACCAAAAAATTTCCCTCTTTTCTTTTTTTATCTTAAAAATAAAGATTTTTACTTTCAAGTATTTTTCTTAAAAAGAAAAAGGGGTGTTTGTTTATTTGTTTCAAATGATTTCTATGATGATCTTCACTTTCGAATTCGGAAGTATCATTTTTCTAAGTTGTTTAGGGATTGAAAAACGGTAGTCTTTGCCCACCGTGCCTTCTAAAATGAAGGATTTTCCGTCTGCGTGTAGTATTGATACTTCTCTTTTCGGCATTATGGCGTTACCTCTTGCGGCGTCGGTAATAATAGATAAGGTGCTGTATTGTTTCCGGAGGACCAATAGATCGGTAATTTTCCGTCCCACCCGATAGCATACAGATAATTGATGTATTCAGGTGTGAGTTGCTCTTGGATTATTTGTACCGCTTGAGCCGTAGCATCTGCAGAAATAACAGTAGCATTTGCATCGGCGTTGGCTAGCGTAACTATAGCTGTTGCATTAGCATTAGCTTGAATAACTTGCTGTTGTGCTTCGTACTCTATTTGTTTTAGTTTATTTTGTGCAGCTAGAGCGTTTTGTTCGGCTGTAACTTTTGCTTCGATTGCTTGAGTGAAGGATGGTGAAAATTTGAAGTCAGTGACAGATACCGATAGAACTTCAATGCCGTAGACTGATAGCTTAGATTTCAAGATGTTTAGGAATGAATCCTTAACTGACTCTCTTTCGGTGATTAATTCTGTGGCTACATATTTTGCTGTGGCTGCTTTAAGTGCTTCCTGAATGTTTGGGGCGATGACCCTGGTTTCGTAGTCGTTTCGTAAGTCCTTGTAGATCGTTAAAACTTGTTTTGCGTCGAGGCGATAATTTACAGCTACGGTTGTTGTGACTTCTTGTAGGTCAGATGAAGCTGTGGATTCTGTGGCGACTGCTTTTTGTATTTGCGTATTGACTAAGACAATATCTTGCGCTATAGGAATTACCCATTGAAGTCCTTCGTTTCTAACTTGGACTGCTTCTCCCCAGTTTAGAAGTATACCTTTGTTTCCTGCTGGGACTGTTCGTATCGTTGCTATTGGAAAAGCGATTGCAATTGCTATGATTATGGCTATTACAAGTATTTTTTTGAAAGTGAAGAATCTTATTCTTCTTGGGATTTCATTTTCGTACATTTTATTCGCCTTTAAATTGGCATATAATAGGTATAAGAAAGGTATATTTAAGGATTAAGCTATAATAAATACTTATCTGCCCCATCACTGGCTCCCGAAAAAGAGCCTACCAAGAATTTAATAAAGTATCTTAGTGAGGGAGGATCATAGAACCGCTAAAACTGAACAAGAAAACCATGTAGAATATTAGACGATAGTTGAAACTATGCATGGCCACAAGACACAGTTGCTTTTTTAGGAAGGCGAAAATATTAGAAAATAACCTTTATTTGTTGTAAAATCCTCCGTTTTGGTTAAATAACAGAGAATAGAACTGTTATTTTCTACATCTCAAGAGGCAAAGTAGCAAGGTATGCTTATCCAAGAACTTATCGTTGAAAACTTTATGAGTTATGAGTACGCCCGTGTTCCGTTTAAGCAGGGCGTTAACGTAATCGGAGGTCCAAATGGAGCAGGTAAATCCTCGCTTCTTCTTGCGATATCTGTGGGTTTAGGACAAACTTACACTGAACGGAGTAGAAAACTCAGTGACTTGATAAGGTGGGGGCAAGATCAAGCTCGAGTAACCTTAATTTTAGATAATAGTAAAAAAGGCAACAACCGGCCAGTTGCTAAATACAGTAAAGACCAGTTGTTCCTAACTCGTGTGTTGCGACGAGATGGAAAGTACTCCTTTGAATTGGAAAATAAAGTCGCTAGTAAACAAGATATTGAAAGATTGTTAGGTAAGTTTGGCGTAGATCCTAACAATATGCTAATTATTATGCACCAAAGCATGGTGGAACAATTCAGCGTTCTTAGCAACGTGGAAAAATTGCGTATGGTTGAAGCAGCTGTCGGGTTAGAGCCTTTTCGTGAAAACGTTTTGCAAGCAAGAACTAAACTTACTCGTATACTAAGTCAGGAAGAATCTGTTGGTAAACTTCTGGAACAAGCCCAGCAAACTCTCAACTATTGGCGCGAACAATACGAGAAGTTCCAAGAGAAAAAGCAACTTCAGCTTAAAAGAAGGTTTCTGGATCGAGAACTTGTTTGGGCTGAAGTTGAAAAACGAGAAAACGCTGTGAGCGTTCTGCAGAACAATTTCAATAAGAACCAGCAGTTGCTGGGTAAAATTGAAAACGAAAGACAAAGGATCCTAAGTGAAATAGACGATCATCAGAGTCAAACTCAGAAGCTGAGGGACGAAGTCAAATCTTTGTTCGATGATCGGTTGAGTTTGGAGCGAGAAATTGCTTATAGCGAATCCATTCAATTGCTTATTGGGCAGTTTCTTGGCGAAGCTCAGGTACTTGAAGAAAATGCAATCAAAGATCAATTTAAATTACTCAGAATTGGCAACTTGAAACTAATTGTCCAGAATGCTATCGACAAAATTGCCAAAGCGACTGAACTAATGAACGCGAACAAGACAAAAATGCTGAAATTGGAGGGTTCCACTGATCGAATTTCTGATAATACATTGGAGAATCGTGTGAGTCTTGCGCTGTTAGAGTTCAAGCGTGAAACCGCGATTTCTGAGAAAAAAAATATTGAGAAATCTATGCAGGAAGCTCAAGAAAACGTAACTGTTGCAATAGCTAAAGCAGAGCAATTAGGCGAAAGAATTGTTGTTCTGAAAAATAGCTCCGAAATTCAAGATGAAATCGCACAAACTGACGGTCACCTAAGCGCACTATCGAGTGTTTCGGAGGAAATTGAGCGTCAATATGAATCCTATTCAAAACTTTACTTAGAGCTCAAAGAGAAGATGCAGTTGGTAGTGGAGAACCGCGAAAAAACACTCGAAGAAGTAAGAACTAGAATGCAAGCTTGGCGATCTGTCATGGAGAATCTTCTGGATCGAGTAAACTTAGAGTACCAGCGTATCATGAGCCAAACATTAGCCACTGGCGAAGTAAAACTCTCTAGCGCTCAGGATATTGAGGCTTCTGGCTTGGAAATTTATGTCGGGTTTAAAGGAAGTAAGCCGGTTGCGTTAGATGCTTACACTCAGAGTGGAGGAGAACGAACAACTGCAACCATGGGTTTTCTTTTGGCTCTTCAGCAGCACGTACGTTCTCCATTCCGTGCAGTCGATGAGTATGACATTCATATGGACCCCAAAAACCGTGAGCTGATCGCTAAAGTTTTAGTTGCCCTGATTAAAGATGCTGCCTCTCAGTACGTTGTCATTACTCCTAGTCAAATTACATTTGCCCAGCAAGATGCAAATGTCATAACAGTCCAAAACCTCGAAGGAAAGTCAGTAGTGCGGCAGGTTAGCTAATGTCAAAGAGAAAAGATGATAAGAAGCTTGGGAAGGAACGGTTAGAGCGTATTATTGAAATGTGCAATGCCATCGAAAGCCACCAAGTTGACCCTTTCACGTTAAACGTGAATGAAATAATTAAAATCGTTAAAGTATATTTTCCCCATTGGGACCAGCCTGATGAATTAAAACTTGACGCGGAAGCTCTTCACCATTTGGCTACTGTAATCAAGATGCAAAGTGAATGGGTCAAGCAACGCTCAAACTCTTTGTATACTGACCCTTTTCTTCTGGAAGAGAAGATTCGGCAAACTGGCAAGCAACAGATGGTAGATGTTTTTTTGGGTGCTTGGAGTCCCGTTATTGAGTTTGAGCAACTTAGTTTGCATAATGTAGCTCAGGGGTTGCTGTACTGGGAAGCTTTGGCTCCAATCGATCAACGTTGGAAAGATATAGATGTCTCTGCAGTTGCAATGGGGTCAGTTAGCAGGGATGAAATGGTTAGGCAACGTGTCTTGAGTGATAAGGAATTTTCTGAGGAGTTGGAGGCGTATTGGTTGGAGCTAAAAAACAATGTTTTGGAGAAAGGAGTTGATGGCAAGATTGCTTATTGGGACTTTATTGGGGCTGACACTTATGAGGAGACTGTACAGCGTGCGTTCTTGACGAGCTTTCTTGTAACTTATGGTTATGCGACCTTGGAAATTGATAGGCTGGAAGAAACAATTCACATTTTACCCTATAAGAAGCAAAGGCAAGAAGCCTTAACTGAGCAGTCAACTTCGGTTCCCATCGCTGTGTCCTGTGTAGATTGGCAGAAATGGAAAAGAGGCGAACAACTTTGAGTATGAAAAAGAAAGGTGTTTACGCTGGTAAAATCAAGAAAGCAGTGCAAATGCTCTTCTACAAACGACATCAGAAACCAGGTGTTAAAGGCTGGGAACTCCACAAGGCTCTGGGAGCTGATTACCCCAAAGTGCTTGACGTGTTAGATGATTACTTAAAACCAATGGATTTGCAGATTAAATCTGTGTTTGAAGAGGACAAAGAGCCTGAAAAACCAACTATCGAGGAACTTGACAAGGCTAGATTCTTCGTAGTATTACGAAATGGCTCAGTAACTAAGGACAAGTTAATGGGTTGGCGCATAGACGATTTGGCAGGCTTAGCTATAACAATATCTTTCATAATAAGTAAGAAGGGGCAGACCACTCGCAAGGAAATTGAGAAACTCTTAGGTGAGAAAATGCCGGGCTGGAAAATTGGTTTAAACATAGATCGCTATATTCGAAGCGGATATTTGATGCAGGATGATAAGGGTTTAATGTACTTAGATTGGCGGACAAGAGTTGAAGTCGATGAGAAAGCGTTAATTGAGTTTCTGTTGGCGACGGAGAAGAATAAAGAAGAGGCCGTTTATCTTGAGCCTAAGACTTCAGATTCGGAGGAAACTGAAGGGCAAAACGAATAGTATTTTTTTAAAAATTATTGTATTGGAGTTTTCATTTATCTTTTTTTTTCAATTGTTTGGCAAGTTTTAATTACGCTCCCCGCATACAGGATATCGTTGGGGTTTAATGGAAAGCTCTGAAGAAGAAATCTATTCAACAATGTTTAGTTCCCTAAAGCATCCTGTACGACGGAAAATCCTTCGTATGTTAGCGAATAAGCCGATGACTTTTATGGAAATGGTTGATCTCCTCGGTGTCTCCTCCTCCCATTTGACATACCATTTGGAATGTCTCGGCGAATTGATCTTTAAGATGGATAACAACAATTACAAGTTGTCTTCTTTCGGGCTAGCTACTATTAGCGCAATGAAAGGCGTAGAAGACCCAGAAACTGAACCCAAACGTCATCTAAAACTATCTTTTAAATGGAGAGCTGTTTTTGCAGCATTATTGGTTGTTATTATTCTCTTGACAGCCTTCTCAACTCTCCAATATGCTTCCTTGAATCAATTTATGCAGAGACAAAGCTCGCTTATGGCTGAAAACCAGCAACTTCTATCATGGGGCATAGGCACCGACAAAGTAGCCAATTTGCTAGATAACGTTGCCAAGATTGATACAACACAATATAAAATAGCGTTGCTTAGCAACACACTTGAATTCCGCCAAGACTTCGGAGTTACTGAAGAAATCTTAAAGTACTCTTTAACCAGCAGTCAAAGCAACATTGATGTTGACTTACGTTTCCGAGCTAACCATCTGTCACGTTACCAGCTTACTCAAATTGAAAGCACCCCAATTTACCAGCAAACCCAACCAAGCGACATTCTGCAAATTGCCAAGGGAACACTTGACAGGTACCACTCTTATTCCGGTGACTCCTATTTAGAAGAAATGAGTAACCTATTATCAGCAGTTAATAAAACAGACAATCTGTCAATAATCCAAGGTAACTTAAAATTGCAGATAACAAGTTCTGCAGATGAAACAGAGTTTTTATGGATGTATTCTGAGAGAGGTATTGACTTTTCTGCTAAAAGCCTGAGGATGACTTTTCAAAACCGACTTTTAACAGGTTTAACTGATGGATACTTCCTTTTTACAGTGGGGAATACCGACTTGGCCATTTCTGAGGACCAAGCCATAGATAGAGCCAAAAACTACGTAAAAACTCTAACATGGACCATCGATGGTAAGCAAGTAACGGGTTTTAACACTGCGGATCAACCAGTTTCGGTGCAGCTTTTGCCACATCCAAGAGGTAACTCGGTGGCGTTGATTCCATACTGGTACGTTGTTCTGAGTCTTGACCGAACATTTTCTGGTGGCATTAACGAAGTATCGGTGGGTCTCTTTGCAGATACGGGACAAGTTGAAGATGTTCAGATGTTAAGCGGTTAGAACTGCGACGTAACAATTTACGTTTTCATCATCTACGAATGCTGAAACAGTCAATTTACTCTCTTCCAAAATGTCCATGAACGCATTCAGAGGGAAAGCTTTCTTTAACCCAGTTACTACCATTTTTCCCCCGGGTTTGCCCACACGTTTTAACTCTTTTAATGTTTTTTTAGGTACAGGCATGTTTTGAAGAATCGTAAAAGCAAAAGTTCTATCAAAAAACTTGTCGCAGAATGGTAGATGGTCCGCATCAGCTTGCAAAACATAGACGTTCCCACGAACGTTGACTTTTTCTTTGGCTTTATTTAATAATTTGCGAGAAACATCGATTCCGATAACAATTTTCGCTTTATCAGAAACTTTGTCAAAAAAAAGCCCTGATCCACATCCTACATCTAAAACAACCGCGCCTGTAATGTCGATGTGCTGGAGGGCTTTACAGTATTTTCGTGTCTGTTCTTCTCTGTAGCGTTCATCGTACATTTCCGCTGTTATATCGTATCTCTGTATGACTTTGCGTTTATCTTTCCAACCAGTCAAGGTCTGTTCCTTCAGAAATCTTATGTACCTAAACCCCACCTAAAATAGGTTGGCTGAATGGAATTGCTGGAGAATAATAGACTTGCCGTGCTTACACAACCAACCTTAAGCGAAGCTGCTGTGCTAATTGAGAAAGCTTTTGCCAAAAGAAACACGCTAATAGTCGTTGGTAATTGCCATGTGGTTTATGTAGGTAGAGCAAGCTCAAAGCTAGAACAAGGCGAACGCCTTTTGATTATCAAATCTGATGGTTCATTGTTGGTGCATCGTCCAGTTGGTTATGAGCCCGTTAATTGGCAACCTTCAGGAGGCGTTTTTCATGTACAAGTTAAAGACGACGAATTGGAGGTTCATGCAGTTAGGCAAAAGCCACGAGAAAACGTGCGAGTAACATTTAGTCAGGTTTTGATGGTTTCTGCACTTGCCTTGGTGGATGCTGGTGAGTTTCTTTTGCATGCAAGCGAAGATGACATGCATCGTGCCATACTTCTTAAGCCAGAATTACTGGAGGATGGTTTCAAACCGATTAGTTGGGAAAAACATGTTGAACCTGGATTTGTAGACATATACGGTGAAGACAAAAGCGGCAGGCTTGTTATTGTTGAAGTTAAACGTAGAACCGCTTCTAAGGAAGCCGTTTTTCAATTGGCAAAATACATCGAACCCATCAAAGCTAAAGTAAACCGTGAAATCCGAGCCATTCTAGTTGCGCCTGGTTTAGGGAAGGATGTGCAGCGAACGCTGGTCTCGTTGGGGCTGGAGTTTAAAGCTTTGGATCCAAAGGTATGTGCTGAGGTGCTTAAGAAGGCGGAAACTTCTAAGCTTGAATCATTTTTTTAGCGAAACTCCTTCTTTTTCGTTCTTTGGAGGTCTAGTAGTTTGACTAATCTACTTTCTTGCCCGACGCAATAAGAAGCGAAATCAAATAATCGTCTTCCACTAGTCCAAATCCGCCTTTTTGTACTGAAAACTCATCAAACATTTTCACCCCGTCAGGCTTTAGGGCAGGTGAAGCAATAGAGAAAGGAACTGGGTCGCGTGAATGAGTGCCAATCTTTATTGGAGTTGGATGGTCAGGCAAAATTGCTACTGCGAATGGTTCATTCATGCCATTTAGTATTCTGCCCAATAATCGCTTATCTAAGTCTTCGATAGTTTTCACTTTTAACTTGTAATCTTTAACATGCCCGGCTTCGTCTGGAGCTTCCACATGGACAAACACTAAGTCATTATGTTCAAAGGCTTTTAAAACAGCATCTGCTTTGCCCTCATAATTTGTGTCCGCTAAACCTGTGGCTCCGGGAACGTTTATGATTTCCATGCCTGCATACGATCCAATTCCCTTTACCAAATCAACTGCTGCAACAACTGCAGACCTCAAGTCGTACTTTTGTTTCAACGTTTGCATTGAAGGTTTTTTGCCACCGCCCCAAGGCCAAATCAAATTTCCCGATCTCTTGCCGGCTTTTTCCCGTGCGATATTTACTGGGTGCATTCGAAGAACATCTCTTGAACCCAAAATTAGTTCTCTGAGTATTTTTGCCTCTTTTTCAACTTCTGCGGACTTAGCTTTAGGTAAAATCTGACTTATCTTCACTCCAGCTGCATCGTGCGGTGGAGTACACTCTATGAGTTCTGGATTTGGAAAGTCTCGTAGAATTAGGAAATGACGATAATCTAAACCGGCGTAGAACTCGATTTTTCCCGGTTTTCCCAATGCTTCTCTTACCATGTCAATTAGCTGAGCGGCTTCAGCAGTGGTTATGTGCCCTGCAGAATAGTCCAATATCGCTTCGTCTTTTTCAGTTATTATGTTGCATCGGTATGCTGAATCGTTAGCTGAAAGTTCTATGCCTCTGGCTGGAGCTTCAAGTGGTCCTCTTCCAGGACAATAAAGCCTTGGGTCATATCCAAGAACAGAGCAGATTGCCGTATCTGAGCCTGGAGTGCATTCATCTGGGACGGTCTTGATTAAGCCGCTTCTGCCCTTAGAAGTAATGGAATCAATGTTTGGTTTGTAGGCTACTTGGAGAGGTGTTTTATTTCCCAACTCTGGCAGAGGATAGTCAGCCATTCCGTCTCCAACAACAAGCAGGTACTTCATTATTATATCTCCAGTTTAACTTCGTAATTATTGTTCTTGCGATTGTTTTATCTTCTTTTGGATACTACAACCGCATATTTATCTACTTACTCATCAAAAAAGAAACGTAAATAGTGCGTAATCCCAAAATGCCAGTTTTTCATTAGTCCCGAAAAAGAACCAACAAAAAAGTAAAATGGAGTTTGGAACTATGATTTTTTATTCTTTAACCCATACTATTCAGACATAGATAAAAAACAAGCTTAGTCAAGAAACTTTGACTAAA
>CAYPSV010000035.1:0-16604 GCA_964413605.1 uncultured Candidatus Bathyarchaeia archaeon
CACCTTAAGAAATAGAGTTTATTAGGAAGTTTTTCGTTTCTTCGTTGAACGTTGTATGCGGTAATAGTACAGCTTGGTTAGTACATAGGCTTGCCAAGTCTAGGACCCGGGTTCAAATCCCGGTTACCGCACTTTCATAACAATTAGCTTTGGCATAGATGCTGAAATTTTTTAACGGATAGTATTAATTCATTTTGTCTTTGAAAAACTAAAATAATGGCAAATTGATTTATTGATTTATGGCCTGCTTGTGTTCTGTGTGTAAGAGAACCTTAAGCGAGAAAGTGAACAAACAGTCAATAAAGAGTTTTGGAATGGCTCTATGTTTAGAACATCAGAAGACTGCAAAGGCAAATAACAAACCTGTTTACTGGTGTTCCGAATGCAAGAACACAATTTCTCATGGAGAGTTTAGATACTCGATTAACCATTTTGACAAACCTCTCTGTTTCGGCTGCCAGCCTGAGGAAGAAGAAAAAGTAAGTGCACCTCCCCAAAAAAGAGGCTTGAACAAGGGGTCTTTGATAGAATTTGGCAAGAAATATCCATAGACAATTTTGTCTAATACCTTGAAATACGACTTAGAGATAGATTTTATGCGGAGTTAAAAGCAGTACACATCAGAGCCAAAATTGACAAAAGAAATTAATTAAAATTTTTAAAAACAAAAATATTTTGTGTTCAGATATAGAGCCTATTTTAATGCCCTATATTGCCACATCTATTTTTACACGCTCTTGCCACATCAACCATACCAAAAGTTGAATCGAACGATTAATAAATAGTCCGATTAATTTGTAATTTTAAATTTGCTTATTTTAATGCCGTTCGGAGACTTCTCAAACAAAATTAATCGAGACCTTGACTTAATTCCCACTGATTATGTAAAGAGGTATATTTGTAAATGTTACAAACGCTTTTATGTTCATTTTCTTGAAAAAGACACGGTTAGGGTTGCAAGAAAATTATAAACTCTCTCTTTCTTTTTTGCAGCCCTGACCACTTAATAGTATCAAAATCTTAACTCTATATAGGAAAGAAGTTTAGGTGCTTCAGCCTTCAAACAATTATTATTCGTGAAGAAAGGACAAGTCGCAACTTTTCCATTTCTTAATTTAGTTTTTTTGTTTCTAAGAGGACAATTTTATGGCAGTTTACACATCTGGAATAAACCAATTCAAATCCATGAAGAAGATCAAAGTGCCTCTGCTTATACAATTCATGCTTTGTATGATCACAAGTAAGTTGCCTTTCACAAATTGAGTAGTCATCACTCATTTGCCTTCTCCTTCCCTGCGAAAAGCTTTCCTTTCGCCTCAAACAAGGGATTAACTTCAGAGCTTAAAAGGTATATTCCAAAAAAAGAAATATTGCAAAAACTTAAACGCCAACGTATTGCCCTGAAATATCATTTTTCATAAATACCTTGCTAGTTTTATCTTTGCGGTACAAAGTGCTAATCAGGAACTCCTCCTGTTGATCTGGCTTTAACAGACATCACTGTAGACGTTGTCTATATTCCTTCATGATTATTTTTAGTAAAGAAGGTCAACTGAGTGTCTCCATAGAGTTGAAGTGCGAACTAGCTTGTTCAAGCTATTGTCAAAATATAACAAGAAACATTAGAAAAATCTAATGGATAAAATAGTTTAAGAACAAATTCGATCGGGTACTTCGAGGTGTAACTCTCTCTTTAAGCATTTGTATCTGTTTCTAACAGTCACTTCAGTTACTCCAGAAGCTTCTGCAATATCTTTTTGTGTTTTCTTTTCATTATTTTGAAGGCATGCTATGTAGAGTGTGGCTGCAGCTAATCCCATTGGGTCTTTCCCCGCTGAAAACCGTTTCTTTCGAGCCTCTCTGAGTATTGAAATAGCTATACCCTGTGTTTTGCCCGATATTCCGGTTTTTTCAGCAATCGTTGAGATATATGTTAATGAGTGTGCAATTGGCATTTTAATGCTGAGTTTTTGAAGTATGAGTCTATAGCAGCGAGCAACATCTTTCTTATCTACGAGACTTGCTTCGGCAATATCCCGAAGGGTGCGAGGTGTTCCGCTTTCACGGCAGGAAGCATAAACTGCAGCTGCCATGATGGAGTTAATTGACCTTCCTCGAACCAAACCCTGGTCAAGTGCTTTTCTGTAAATAAGGGCTGCTTTTTCTTTGATTTGAGGTGGAATGTAAACAGTTCCGGATAAGCGGTCAAGTTCGCCCATGGCTTGTGCGAGGTTTCGATCAATTGATGAGTGCACCCGACTTCGAATTTGCCATTTTCTAAGACGCCACATTTGCAGCCTTGTTGAAATAGGCAATTTTCTACCGAATGCATCCCTGTCGATTTGACTAATGGTTGTGGATAGTCCTTTGTCATGAATTGAGTATGATGTTGGGAGACCCACGCGGCTTCTTGAGGCTTTCTCTTGCTGGGTAAACGCTCGCCATTCTGGTCCTTTAGCTAATGTCTGTTCATATATAACTAGACCGCAGTCTCCGCAGATTGTTTCGCCTGCATCATAATCGTGAATTAGATTTTTGCTTGTACACTCTGGGCAATTTTCAACTGTGCGTTGCTGCGGTTTAGAAATTTTTTGGGTTATACTCATTTTTCATTTCCCTTTTGATATCTTAATCAATGAGGTCTTCTCATATTTTCTTCAGTGTCGAAGCTCCACGTTAAATGAACTTTTTATATTTTTGTCTTGGAGCTTTGCTCGAAAATAATTAGTGACTTTCAAGTTAACTAAAAGAACAAAGAGCCTCTTCAACTACATTTAGTAAAGGTTGTTGCTCGCTTATAAAGGCAAATATTAAAAATCCTTAGTTTGTATGGGAAACTTGGGCAATAGCTGTTAGTTGAACTGTGTCTGTTATTCCAAAATTAAAGGTTTTAAAAAATATTTGCTTTTTTTATGATGCAATTATCCGGTGATCCTTTTTTGACTTTACTGCACTCAATTGTTGAAATATCTAGGGCTTATCGTTGTATTTGTCTGTATGCTGCTAAAGATGATACAATTCTTTGGCTCTTTAGCTTGTATTGACAAAGTTTAATGGGATTCCCTATTGTTATAATTCTGGTTGACGACGTTGATCCTCTGACTTAATTCTATTGTTGTAGTGTGTTGACTATAACATAACCTTAAACATGTATCTATGCACTATTAAGATATGTTAGAAGGAGATCTTTTGATTCAAAATTTGGAAATTAATTCTTCGATAACTGATTTATTGAAAAAGAACGGATACCCCGAAGATACAATAAAAGCAGTCATAATACTCTACAGTCAACCAACAAATAAAAACAGAAGAATCCAGTCTCGAAACACTGAAAATGTACTTTGACCAATCAATAATTATGATAAGTTGAGACGACGATTAAAATTCGCCTAGTCACCGTTGCGAATTTTGTTGAATCTGTGAATACCCAAAAGGAATATTTTCCTGTTTTTTGGATGTCAATTACTAATTTGTAGGGCACGGGGTTTTTTCGTCAAGCTCACGGTACTTTTCCATAGAATATTTTACGATTTCCCGAGCTTCTTTTGCGTTTTTCCATGCTCTTATCTTTACCCATTTGTGGGGTTCAAGTCTTTTGTAAGTTTCAAAGAACTCTTGAATCTCTGTGAGCCGATTTTTATGGATATCAGTAATGTCATGGTAGCCTTCAAATCGGGCATCATTGATTAGCACTGAAAGAATCTTGGCGTCTAAACCTTCTTCGTCCTCTATTATTAGAGCGCCTATTACTCGAACTTTAACAATGCAGCCCACTGTTAGTGGCGCGTTGCTGAGCACCATTATATCTAAGGGATCATCATCGTCAAACCATGTCTGAGGAACAAAACCATACTCAACTGGAAAAACGACCGATGAAGGAATAATTCTATCCAGAACGAAGGCTTCCCACTCTATGTTGTATTCGTATTTGTCACGGGAGCCACTTATGACTTCGATAATCATGTTCAGGAGTTCAGGTGGATTATCTCCGGCTGGGAGGTCTTTCCAAAAGTTCATTGTCTTTTCACCCATCTTTTTGCAGAAGAGTTAATCATGCATTTAAGCGCTTGCGCCCATATTTCACTTTTTCTGTATCTTGTTTGTGTTGAGGAGAAAAACAGTCAAATGATGCTTTAAGGATTTGCAGCGTCAATCATTTGTCAAGTTTTTTCTGTTGTAGTCTGTATGCAATCACAAGCCTTAATATTGCTGATTGGTATTTTATGGTGAAAACAAGGAGCATTGTCGAATGGACTTTTGTTCTAAATGTGGATCACGCCTCATCCCCAAGAAAGTGAAATCTGCAAATCAACGTCTAGTAATTCTGTCATGCAGTAAATGCGGAAACAAAACAAAAGAAACAAATGAAAAAATGCAATTAAACAGCAAAACTATACCTCATAATCCGAAGCAGCTAGTGGCTGTAATAGACAAGGAAAAACAACTCAGCACGATGCCCACCATACGCTTTACTTGCCTGCGTTGCGGGAACCAAAATGCTTATGCATGGCAAGTCCAAACAAGAGGCAGCGACGAATCATCAACACAGTTCCTAAGATGCACCAGTTGCGGATACACCTTCAGAGAAAACACATGAAAAAATTCAACAAGTCATTTTAGAGCATCTTTTCATTTTTTGAGCCCACAATCCTTGAGCAAAAAATACATAAACTATAATTGCCCAAGAACAAACATCCATTTTCTTCAATAAACATTAACACTACGCAATGATTTCAGCGGATATTTTGCCCAACGATGAATATTTGTGATTTAGTCTTGGACCTTTCTACTACAGCACCCCTGATACTTAGAACTAAACCAGTTTTTTCAGAAAATTTCATTGGAGTTTGTCTGAATAAGAAGATTTACAGTTCATGCACTGTTTTTTATGAACACATAATTCATCTGTAAAGGGACAAATAAGAAATATTTTTGGCAGATAATTGTTTAACGCTTTATTCACAACTGATTCGAAATCCATGTTTGCTTCAGTTAGAATTTTCCGTATTTCACTTGTTCTTTTGTAAGTTCTAACATTAACTGCTTTCATAGCTAAAAACCCATTTTTGCAAAATTAAGCCCTTTCATCAACTAAGCAAATCTTATGTGAGCGCTGAAATGACTTTTCAAGAGTACGGTAAGTTCCACAATAGCTTCCTCCGCCTCTACGACATGTAGAACTTGTTTTAGAGTAGAAATGACATCTATTCTTATTCTTACAGCTTCTTAACGTATAAAATACTCTCCTTTTATTGATTGAAAATTAGCTCGGACCCTTAAGAGCTATGTTTCCTTAATTGCTATATTTCCAAAAACAGAATATAGAACCGAGGTTATTAATGAAAAATTGGAACTTAAAGCGGTTTTAGTTCTTAAATTCTTTTTCCTCATTTTTTCAAACGTCTGATCACTTAAACAAGTATAATGTTCTGCAAATACCTGATCAAGTTTGGTATAGTTAAAATTAACCTAACGTTCAAAAAAATTTGTTTTCATTAAAAAATATAATAAAGTACTCATGTTGTTTACAGATTTTCAATTAAACCTGCTCAGCTGAAATATAGCAAAGTCTTTTCAGCAAGCACGCATGAATTGAAAAAAGAGGAGGCAAACTTGCTTAGCAAAGACAAAACTAAAAAATTAATAATCAAAAATGCACCCCTCCTCATCATTCTATTCGGTACTGCATTAATCGTATTTACGCTTGGTCCATACCAAAGCTATGACACCCACCTAGAATTTGAAGCAGCCTCAAACATCGTTAAAACAGGTGTTCCCTACGTCCAAGCATATGGAACTGCGATTGATGAACCACCATTAGGCTTCTACACTGAGGCATTTTTCTTAAGACTTTTTGGTTTATCAGCCAACACAGGAGTAATAATAGTTACGCTCTTTGGGCTTGCATCAGTTGTCTTAATGTACCTATTAGGCAAAGAATTGTACGACAAAACAACAGGACTTATTGCTGCAGCTCTTTTCGGTTTAAACCCCTGGCAACTTGTGCTCTCACGAAGCTTCCTTATCGATACCCAATGCCTCTTTTTCAGTATTCTTTCTCTGTTTATGGGAATTTTAGCCATTCGAAGAGGTTCAGTAAAAATCACATTAGCTACAGGAGTGATTTTTGCATTTGCCCTCATGACAAAGTTCTATGCTGCCTTCGTCCTTATCCCTCTTTTTTTATTTTACGTCTATTCTCGACCCAAAAGCCTAAAACTAGTTCTCAGCCAATTAACCGCATTCTCACTTCCAGCGCTAATGTTTGCTTTCTTTTGGTATCAGATAATTCTCGGTCATAATCTTCTTTGGATTTTTCATCACAATGACTTTGCCGATGTAGTTCCTGCAAGTACAGGTATCGTTACATCCCCTTTTTTTGCCGTTAATTTCTTGATGAATTACGGCTTAGGCGTTTGCTTTGTTGTAGCTATCGCTTTTTCAATGCTTTTGACCCTCTCTCTTAAAAAATATTTTTCCAGAACAACAATTATTGACGTGATATTTCTATCCTCGGCAGCGTTTGTCTTAGCTATTAATACTATTCTTGGTGCAGGTTTTAACCTTAATGTTCCATATTTTAGCGCGCTCAAATACGATTTACAAGCCCTTCCATTTCTAATTCTATTATGCGCATCATTAAGTATCAAGGGCATCTCAATTTTCAAAGCGGCAAAATCACTGACTCAGCCAAGTAAAATGTTTTTCTATGTTATTTCAATAGTAACAGTTGTTCTACTGGGGGCGTCTCTAATTTCAAGTATATATACTACAAATGCGCTCTCAGCCCGTGATTATCTGCAATATCGAGTAGAACCGCAAGTTGATTATGGATATGCACTGCTAAATCCAACGCCGTTAGCCATTGGGAGCGCATCTATGGATATTCAGATTTTAGGCTTCGCAACTGTTTTATGTTCTTTAATGTTGGTCGCTAGACAAGAAGTTTTGAAGTTCCGTTCAAAGTTGAAGAATTCAATATCTGCTAGTTACCCTATGCTGAATAACACTACTTCAACCTTGGACATGACTGATCAACCACCCAATCGATTTCGGGCAATCCTTAACAGGTGGCGAGTAGGCTTTTTATTATTTGCAGCCGTATATTGCGCTATTTTGCTTCTCACCTTAACGCATTATCCAATGCAGTGGGATGAGGTTATCCATCTTAACGGTGCTTTAAATTTACTATCGGGACATTTCAGTATCTATATCAATAATTCTTTCTACCCTCCGCTTCTTGATAGCGTAACTGCTTTCTCTTTTAATCTGGTTGGAGTTAGCTTGTTTTCAGCAAGGCTAGTTTCTGTCTTGTTTTCCCTTCTCTCGCTTTGGGTAGTGTTTGAACTCGCCAACATTATGTATGGAGAAAAAGTCGGGGGCCTTTCAGCTGTTCTTCTATCGATTATGCCCGGTTACTTCTGGTTATCCCGGATAACATTGCTTGAAACAATGTTGCTTTTCTTCATTTTACTTGCACTATTGTTTTTCTATCTTTGGATGAAAAATAAACAAGATAGATACTTATTTTTTAGCGGTTTTGCTGTTGGTTTAGGTTTCTTAACTAAGTATCAAACCATAATTGCAGGAGCCATAATGGTTGTAAGTATTCTTTTTATTGTGCGAGGTCAACTTAAACGTATATTCTCAAGGTTTTCTATCGTAATTGTTACGGCTTTTTTAGTTCTTATTCCATGGATTGTTGCTGCCTATCAAGTATATGCATCTAAATTATTCGGCCAATGGCTTTACGCGCTACAAGTAGGTAATCCCGAAAAAGCCTTCTACAGCGACCGTTACCCTGCTCCTATTTTTTATTTCATAGATATGGTTGGCCCTACGATACTTTCTACCCAATTTCAATCTTCATCTATGCAGTGGGTCTAGCAGGACTAGTATTTCTAGCATTTCGACACAGCAAAAAAGACAGATTTCTACTAATCTGGTTTGCTAGCATCTTTATTTTCTTCACTCTCATAGCCAACAAGGAATGGCGCTACGTGGTTCCGCTTTTTCCAGTCCTATCCATCTCAGTTGCCGTGCTTATTTCATTTGGATATGCCAACCTTAACGCTTGGAAAAAGCGGTCTTCCATAAGCAATCATCGTCAGCGAAAGATTGTGGCTGGCTTATTTGTTGTTGTAGTTGCAAGTTCAATGGCTTACAGCATCTACGATGTCTACTCTATAACTTCTTACTTCGATGTGAATATACAGCTAGAACCTGCAACTGTTTACGCAATGAACCGCATGCAAAACAACCAATCAATCATGGTGATGTGCCCCTTCAACTTCTTTAGCCAAGACATGATCCAATTCTACCTGGCAAAGAACGGCAATACCCAAATCCCTGTTTATCAGTACCCGGTGTTACCCGTTGACACCTACACAATTAACTTCAACATAACAGAGTTAATTTCCCTCTGCAAACAAGAGAACGTCAAATACCTTTTTACGTATGAAAACGGTGGTACCCCAACTTACTATAACAGCACAGTTAACCTTGTCCAACTTTACCAGCAAATCTACGCTTACGGCAACTTCAGCCAATGGACCGACAATGGAACTTTTGGTGTTAACCCGCGAAGAATAATCATTCTAACCTTTTTAAATTGAAGTTGTTAAAAAAGAAAATGCTTTGTTTTTTACTAATAAAAGATTTCTTGGTTCATTTATAAAAATCTCGTCAAATGGTGCTTTATTTTTAAATTGAAGCAAGTCTAAAGAGGGTTCTCAACTTTAATTATTTGTGGGGTTGGTTTTTATAGATAAAATAACCGGATCCTTCTTGCATGGCCAACATGTGTACTCTACGGACTGACTCTATTTTCATAGGTGAAGAATGGCGATAAATGAATTATGATGAAAAATTATGGTGACAATTATGTTGCATGTTGTTGTATACTAGCAGTCACATCTGGTTATTAATTAGTTGACATCTAATATGAAACAGTAATTTGCTTAGAGGAGAAGGCTAACTTGTTAAAAGAAACAATCTCGAATACAGAAGTGGTTATAGCAGCGCTCAACGAAGAGACTGGCATAGGTATAACTATTGACGAAATATCAAAATATTTACTTGCTGACCGTGTACTAGTTGTCGACGGTCGAAGTATAGACAGAACAATCGAGGTCGCAAAAGATCGGGGTGCAGGGATTCTTTTCCAAAGTGGTTTGGGTAAGGGCGATGCTATTTTAACCGGGATAAAGACTCTTCGATCTCAAACTGAATACGTTGTATTTACCGATGCTGACTATACTTATCCGGCTGAATACGTTCCAAGTATGTTGGAATTGCTAGAGCAGAATCCAGAGGTCGGTATGGTTTGTGGAAATCGATTAAGCGGAGATGTAAATGGAAAAGCTTTGCTCACTCGCTTCTATTTTGGAAATAAAATGCTTTCGTTTGCTCACAACTTGTTGAACGGTGTGGACCTTCAAGACCCCTTGACAGGTTTAAGGGTCATTAGAGCAGACATCCTGAGGAAATGGAATGTCAAATCTAAAGGTTTTGATATAGAAGTAGAACTAAATAGCCTAGTACAAAGGCAAGGCTACCTAACAGTCGAAATTCCGATTGAATATCGTGAAAGAATAGGTGAAAAAAAGCTGAAAATGAAAGATGGCGCAACTATTCTCAAAAGAATCCTTTTGGAAACAATTAATTAGAATTCAGCAGTTCTCAATTTCTTTTGGTTCATCTGTTTTTTGCTGCGGTTAACGTAGTTTATTTTTTCTTCTTTTTATGCTTCTCTCGAAATTTAAGAGCTGTAAAAAAAGTAAATGTTTTATTTAGCGAAATGCTGTAGTCGCGCTCTATAATTATTTCTCGAAAGAGCACCTGCTTTCGGGGTCTACCGCTTTATCAGTAATTTGGTTACCATAAGATTGCTTTTCGATTGGTAAATTCTTTGCAGACTTTTTCGAGTTCTTCGGGTATTTGAATTTTTTGTGGGCACTTCATTACACAATCTCCGCATTTAATGCACAGTTTAGCGTTTCCGTTGGGATTTTTATGATTCACATTGGCTTTTTTGTTTTCAAGTTTTCTGTATGTTCTTCGAGTCATTATTCGTCTAAAACGATTTTTTTCTAGTTTAACGTTGTTTAGGCATGCAAAGTTTTGGGGTATGTTGACTCCTTGTGGGCAAGGCATACAATAATTGCATGCTGTGCAAGGAACGGCGATTTTTTTTCTGAATTCTTCTGTGAGTTTTTCGATTACGTTTAGGTCTGATTCTGTTAAAGAATTTATTCCAGAGTTGTCTGCGCTTTCGCAATTTTTCTGGATCATTTCTTTTGAGTTCATTCCGCTTAAAACAACAGCGACTTCTGGTTTGTTCCAAAGAAACTGTAATGCCCAATCTACGGGGGTTCTTTTTTTGTCTGCCGAATTTATTATGTTTAGTGCTTCTCGTGGGGGATTAACTAAGGTTCCTCCTTTTAGGGGTTCCATTACAACAACTGCAATCCCTTTGCTGGCAGCATAGGATAATCCCTCTGTTGTTGCTTGAACACCTGTGTCCATGTAGTTGTACTGGATCTGTGTTATGTCCCATGGGTAGTAGTCAATTATTTCTTTGTATACGGGAAGTGTGTCGTGGAATGAAAAACCGATATTATCAATTAGTCCTTGTTTTTTTGCGTTTTCCATTTTGTTAATTAGCCCGAGTTTTTTTATTTTGTTGAATTGACCCTGATTCACGGCGTGGAATAAGTAAGCATCTAGGTGGTCGGTTTGGAGTCTTTTCATTTGAGTTTTTAGATAACTATCAAAATGCCTAGCGTTAGTTACCATGAACATTGGCAGCTTGGTTACTAGGTGAACTCGTTCTCTGTATCCGTCTTTTAATGCTTTTCCCAGTATTTTTTCACTATCGCCAAGATGGTAGGGCCAAGCGGTATCTATGTAGTTGATGCCTAAGTCAATTCCGTAACGGATTAATTGGATCGATTTGTCGGTTTCGGCTCTTAGTCTGTTGAGTTTTCTTGGAGGTAACCTCATGCACCCGAATCCAAGTGCTGAAACCTCCCAGTTTAAAAATCCCATTTTGCGGTATTTCAATTGTTGACCATCTTTTCAGTGATGTTTTATTCCTCTATATTTAACGTAATGGACGTTTTCAACAAAAACTATGGTGTTGGACTAATGGATTGCTTTTTGTTTATAGTTGATAACCGCTCGCAAAATCGTTGAGAATTAGCAAGGCTCACTTACTAATTAGAGTTGTAATAGTGATAATTGCTAAAATAGACAATAATTAAATAGATAGATAACTGAAACTTTAGTAACAGTCTAAGGTTTTTTTATGATAGAAAATTCTGATGAAAATAATATTTCATCTTACGTTCCAGTAACCAATCACGTTTTCTCCTTGTCGGAGTCTTTAGCGCTAAAAATCTATTCCGACAACACTCCAAAAAACATGAAAATTGCTGACTTACAGAAAGGTTTGATTCTTCTATGTAACGGAATTGATGTTGTTGGGGAAGGAACAGGATTTGGATTTCCGATTGCTAAATACTCTGATGAAACAGTTTTTCCTGGTTCATCCCTTCTGTACATTCGCAATATGGGGAGCATGCTTGAAATTAGAAAAGAATTTCTTATGAATATGGTTGCTCGAGATAGAATCCGAAACTTGAACCTGGAGAATCCGCGAGTCAGGGATGTATTTGATTATGTTTCTGAACTCTACCAAAGCCATGATTATCTTGCCCAATCAATTTTGTCAATTAAAGCACTACTTTTCAGGCTGGGAGTACAATCAAGCTTCAAGCTAAGTCCAAACAGGGGGCGTGTAGTTGTTGATTATAAAATTGGTAAAAACCAAGTATTGGTTAAACTGGACTTTGGGCAGCTACAGCGAGCGAACCTTAGCAAAGTATTTGTGCTAAATGAGCAAGGAGCG
Source organism: uncultured Candidatus Bathyarchaeia archaeon (assembly GCA_964413605.1). Classification (GTDB taxonomy): domain Archaea; phylum Thermoproteota; class Bathyarchaeia; order Bathyarchaeales; family Bathycorpusculaceae; genus Bathycorpusculum. The sequence continues at coordinate 11,912 of CAYPSV010000035.1, forward strand.
CATTTCTTTAGTACTTACAAAGATTCAGAGGGCTTAAAGTTAGTAGATAAAGACATTGGCGCTTGGAAGAATGTAACGGCAAATTCAGCAAGAATCTCTGACTCAGAAAACAAAATTGGTTTTGGCCTTAAAAATATGAAGGGATGTATCTTGCGACGGGGAAGAGAACGAATGAAAGAATCCTTGAATTGGATTGGTTTAGATTATGAACTTGACCCAAAATCGTATCTGTTCGAATATGAAATTGATCTTTTTGGATGAATTTTAGATGACAATTTTAACTTTGGTCTATCCATACTTTCATCCTCGTATCGATACGTCTATGTTTAGATTCCCTCCGTTAGGATTGGGTTATATAGCAGCGTACCTGAGACAACATGGTATTTCTGTAGAAATTGTTGATTGCACTTTTATGGCGCAAGAGGCATCGATTAGAAAAATCATCAATTCGAAGCCAAGAATTATTGGGATTCAAGCTATGTATTCGATGAAAGAGAAGTCGCTTGAACTAGCTGGACTTCTGCGGGATCATTGCGAGCTTCTGGTCGTTGGAGGTGCTCTTCCGACTACGGATCCTGAGTCGTTTCTTTGTGCTTTCGATATTGCAGTAGTTGGAGAAGGAGAACAGACTATGCTTGAACTCGTTAACCAATTTGTGAACGGGGGTGATTTATCTGGCATTAAGGGGATTGTGTATCGGGAAAAAACCTCTGGTAAAATTAAACGAACTTCGCAGCGTGGTTTGAGTGCAGATCTAAACTTTTTTCCTAATCCGTCAAGAGAGTTGTTTGATAATGAGGCTTATAAGAAATTCTTTTCTAAAAAATTTGGCTATACTACTACGGCAATTATGACTTCAAGAGGTTGCCCTTTTTCTTGCGATTTCTGTAGCAAACCTGTTTTTGGTAGTAATTTTAGAGCAAGATCAGCTTCTAAAGTTGTGGATGAAATTGAAGAAGTTATTTCTTTAGGTTACAGCAGAGTGTGGTTTGCTGATGATTGTTTTACTTTGGATCGCAATCGTCTGCATGAAATATGTGATGAGATTATTAGACGTGGGTTGAAAATAAGTTGGGAATGTCTTTCAAGGGTGGATACGCTCAGTTCAAAGACTGTAGCCCTTATGAAGTTAGCTGGGTGTGTTAGAATGTTCTTTGGAGTTGAATCTGGAAACGACTCTATTTTGGAGTTAATGAATAAACAAATAACAATCAAACAAGTTGTTGAAGCTCTTCAATTGTGTAAAATCAGTGGAATTAAGGCTGGAGCTTTTTTTATAGTTGGGTACCCTGGGGAAAATGATAAAACTGTTTTGCAGACCATAAAATTTGCATCTTCGCTTCCGCTGGATTATCTTTCGTTTACTATGCCTTACCCCATTCCTGGGACACCTCTTTTTGAGAGATTAGTTGGAGATATGGTTTGTGATGAATGGGCAGAGCCAAAAAACCTTAACTTAGTTAAGCATAAACTGCTTTTCGCCTCGGATTTATCTGAGAGGAAACTAAAATTTGCAATAGTTAAAGGCATGGCTCAGTTTTATTTTCAAAAATATTTGGGGAGAAATGGGTACAAGCTGCTTGGAAGGCCTTTTGAGAATGTTACGGATTCAATTTACAATCTACTTCACTGATTGATTGACCTTCCTTAACCTAAAAGACTATGTAACTTTCATTTTTTGATAAAAAAAACTGTTGTCAGTCCATCTTTCGACTAGATCTTTTATATGAAAATGCATTATATGTATGTAAGCTTTGATGGGATCCTGGTATATTCCTGATAAAATAGCATTGAAAAGAGTTTGCATTTTCTCTTTTCTCCTAAGTTTGTCCGGGGTCCTGTCAGGCTCCTAATTTTAACGATCAAAAATAATGCAAATTATTTCTTTATAGCTGATTTTTCGACGAGGTACTTTTATTTTTTTTCACTCATAGATTTGATGTTATTAATATAAGCTAAAGATTTTGATATATTTCGATTTTAGAAATATCCTATTTAAACTTAGAAAACAACTTTTGTTTGAGGAGAAAGGAGCGCTTCTCATAAAAAAAATTGAGGCAAATCTATGGTCGAAAAAATCTTTAAAGAAATTTTAAACAGCAAAGACGGCGACTACATTTTTAAAGCAAAAGTACTTGCCGCAATGAAACCCAACGGTTGGTAAACTGATCACCTACTCAATTTTTAAGTTTCTAGGGTGTGCAAAATTGTAATGTATTGTTTATTTTGTGTTATTTTGTTTATCTGCTAGAACAACAACACCTAAAAAATTCTTGTTGTTGTTATTCCGACTTTTCAGTGCGTGAAGAGAGAGGTTTGGAGCTTGTTGCTGAAATTTTTTCCCCAAAATTTTTGCTTTTCTGCAAGATGTGGCTGACTTCATTTTGGGGCATGTTGTTTTTTAATCCTTGATCGGCAAGAACTCTGATTGATCTTAGAAGTCCAGATCATGTATTTCCTTTGTTTTTTCTTTAAAGGCGGTTGATTTGTTGACCAAAAGCCTGCTTACTCTACTTTGAAAAGAGACCCCTAACTTAGTTGTTGTAGTGGCAAGACAGTCACATAATGTTTATTTTCCTAATTGAGACTAAGTAGTGGACTATTATGTCTGATGTAATTTCTGTGAAGAATCTAGTTGAAGTATATTCTGATGGCACAAAAGCTGTTGACGATATTTCATTCAATGTTAGGGAAGGCGAATTTTTTGGTTTTTTGGGTCCCAACGGTGCAGGCAAGAGCACGACTATCAAGATTTTAACCACTTTGCTTAGAAAAACTTCAGGGGCTGTTGAAATTGCTGGTTTCAACCTTGATTCAGCTGCATCGGATATCCGTAAGATTATAGGTGTACAAAGCCAAGAGACCACTGTTGACGGAGATTTAACTGGTCGAGAAAACATTGAGTTACAGGGACATTTTCACCAGATGAAGAGTGAAAATATCAAAAGACGAATTGACGAGCTTTTGGGTTTAGTAGGTCTCGAAGAAGCTGCTGAAAAACGCGCTAGAAACTATTCGGGTGGCATGAAAAAACGTCTTGACTTAGCCACTGCTCTTATTCATAAGCCAAAACTTCTCTTTCTCGATGAACCAACCACGGGTTTGGATCCTCAGTCGCGGGCAGCCATTTGGGGATATTTACAGAAACTAAACAAGGATGAAGGAATAACTATTTTCTTAACTACTCAGTACCTGGAAGAAGCAGATAAGTTATGCAAAAGACTTTCAATAATTGATTCGGGTAAAATAGTTGCAAGTGGCTCTCCAACTGAGTTAAAGCGGGAAATTGGCGCGGACTCCATTAGAATTTCTCTTGAGAACTGTAAAAAAGACACCTCTAGAGCCAAAGAAATAATCAAAACAATGACAGATGTTACCGATATAATGGAGTCAGAAGAATGTCTCACAGTTTACGCCAAGAACGCAGGTCTATTAATAGCTGATATCGTGCGGGCTTTAGATAGTAGCGATATTCGGCTTGCATCGGTTACGTTTTCCTCGCCTTCGCTGGATGATGTTTTTATGAAGCATACTGGCAAGAGAATACGGACTGAGGAGCTCGTTAAAGCTCCCAGTAGAATGTTTGGAGGTCGACGTTAAAAATGACTCTACTTTCTGATACTCGTTATATCTTTGTAAGGTACATGACAAAGCTTATTCGTACGCCTATTTTGCTTTTCTTTTCGCTTTTCCAACCGCTTTTATTCCTTTTGTTGTTTACTCAGCTGCTGGGGCGGCTCGGAAATTTTCCAGGCATATTGCCTCCGGGAGTAGGTTATTTGGAGTTTGCGACGGCGGGGATTTTGATGCAAAACGCTTTTGGAAGTGCTTTGCAGTCTGGAAATTCAATTGTAGCTGATATTGATTCGGGGTTTTTGCAGAAGATGCTTGTGACTCCTGTGAGTCGTCCTGCGATTCTTCTGGGCAGGTTAAGTAGTGATGCTTTTAGGGTGGTTATTCAGACCGCAATCATTCTAGGTTTGGCTTATGCGTTGGGCGCTTATGTTACTACTGGCGTTATCGGAATTTTGCTTATTTTCTTTACGTTGGCCTTTTTTGGGCTTGCATGGTCAGGGATTTCTTTAGCGTTAGGTATGAAGACTCGAAGTTCCGAGACGGTTTTTGCTATAGGTGGTGTTATCACTTTTCCGTTGTTGTTTTTGAGTCCTGCTTTGTTTCCGATTAGTTTTCTCCCTGATTGGGTGCAGACTGTATCAAAGTTTAATCCTGTAAGCTACGCAGTAGATGCAAGCCGAGCCCTAATGATCAATGGCTACGACTGGGCAACAATTCTTCCTGCTTGGGGAGTAATCGGGTTGGTTGCTCTTATAACTATGAGTGCAACTCTGTACCAATTCAGAAAAGTGGTCAGTTAAACCTATTTGACAGGGTAGATGTGAGCATCCACATCGATCGGCTTTCTTAATTTCTTTATTTTTATTTCAATTAATTCTGGTTCAGTTGCCTCGAGTCCCTTTAGGGTTTTTGAAACCCCCATTATTATGTTGCCGATTGTTTCTTGAACAAAGTTGTTGAGCGGAAGCTTGTTTCCGTCGATGTACATTTCTGTTTCAAAATTTTTCTTTATAACTCGGTGGCTTTCTTCCAAAAAATTCACCAATAAATCTTTGTCCTTGACAGATAAAAGAATATTGCCCAACCACAGTTAAGCTCTATATTTTTTTGGTTAAGT
>CAYPSV010000036.1:0-16404 GCA_964413605.1 uncultured Candidatus Bathyarchaeia archaeon
CTTCCGCAATTAGGACATTTAGCCACATGCAGCCCTCGAGCATAAACTAGTACTTTTGAAAAAAGACTTAAGAAGATTTGTGATTACATCAAGGTACAACAGCCATTCCAAAGTTTTCCATAAACACGCGCTAAAAAACAAGTAGTCCTATCAGTAAAGGAACCTTGGCTAAAGCAAGTCAGCATTACGCGAAAAGGAATAGACAAGATAACATATATATTTAGAACAAATCAAAATAGTTGTTGAGTGAATTATATGATAAATTTTGAAGAAATTATGGGGTTACAGGTGGTAACTTCGGAGGCAAATATTATTGGAGTAGTAGAAGGCGCAAAAGTTGACACCGCAACTTGGATGATAAAGTTTTTGAACGTGAAACTTACTGGTGAGGCTGCCGATAATCTCGGAAAGAAGAAGAGATTCAGAAGTACCAAAATATGCATTCCAGTTGGCATGGTTCAAGCAGTTGGGAATGTAGTGACGATCTCAAGGTCGATAGAAGAGTTGGAAAGCTCTCAGGAAATTACAGAGTGTACAAAGTAAAATGAACTATGCTCTTGAGCATTAAGGCAAACCAGCCTCATGTTAAACACTAATGGCTTGCTTCAGAGTAACCCCGCCCTAAATGGCATTCTCTCGTAAATGAGGACTTTTTTTTGCCGACACAATTTACCTGCAATGAGTAAGAGAGTTGATTTTAGAGAATATGCATAGTGATGAGAACATGAAATATTATCACCAAGAAAAACACCATGACCAAGCTGGCGTGAATAAACTTGTTAGTTTTATGGTCGATTTGCTTTATTAATGGGAATCTTTCAGCGAAACCTGATATTACTTCTAATGTCATGGAAATGTAAATAGCTAAACCCGTTCCTAAAGACGGATAGAAGAATATGGATCTTCCTAGTTGACCCGAAAAATGAATTGAGACTAAAGAGAAGAATAGAAGATTACCGAATATGTGGTACCTAAGAAGGCCTTTGTACTTTTGAGGATAATAGCGCTTTAAGACTACGAATGCTGGGGTACTGATTGCGATGTAGCTTGTTCCAATTATGGCAAGCCAGTGACTGAAACGAAGAGGACCAACAAAGAAGCTTACGTTAATCCAATGTAGGAAGGCTGCGACCATAAGCAAGGCTGTTACTATGATAAATAATAACGCCAGCAGAAATTCTGAGTTTTTAAAGTCCAATAAAAATCCTCTTCCTTAAAGTATTGATAACTAAATATAAGAATTACTTAAGGCAGCCTAACTTCAACTTCTCCTTTCGATGGACTCTAATAAATAGATGACGCGCACTAAAGGAAAACTCAAAGTTTATAACTAGATAGCGACATAAAGACACAGAGATCAACATGAGCGATAATAGAAGAAAATTACTAAGCCCAAAGGCGGGTTACGGCCAATACACCAGCCCACAAACACAACAGAAGGTATCTGGGTAACAAAAGACAGCCCTTCTGTTATATACGCCAATTCTAAATCTTTGGAATATTGGAAAAAGGAATTAGCAAATAGTAATGAAAAATCTCCAAAGGTTTAATTCTCTCCTGCTCGCGCGCGTCTCGCCCGTTTAGATATCTGCTTATGGATTAAAATTTTCAGTATCAATTCTGTGATGTTCCACTTCAGGTTGCCTTTCAAAAAAAGGAGTAACTTTGTCCATTGTGGAAGAAAATAACTCTTCTGATTCTAAGAATGACTCGTTGTCTTCCGACATCGTTATAATTAAAGCAACGTCGTCATTGTCCCATAAAAATGATGAGACCTAACCTTGATACCCCTTTGCGCTTCGTAGAAGTTTGTTTAAGATAAGGTCTAACTCGGCAAAGCCTTCTTCGCGTTTTCCAGATTTAAAGAAAAACTTTGCTATTCTTGCGACAACCAATTTACAGACCAAGTTAAGATTATTTTTTTATAGATTTAACTTTTTACAAATCTATTAATTTCGATAAGTCTGAGGTTTCCATCCTCTTTTGTGGCCAAACATTTTGAGTAGGATCCAATTCGATTGAATTTGAGAGGGAAAAAAAGATGTATGCACTCTTAATAGCGTTGCCACTTACCTATTCCTTCTCAAAATTTGTGAAGCACTATGTTTTAAATGACCTAAAGTTTCGGTAACCCTTTTTTTCCATTTCAGCTAAGAAACCTTCCCGCTCAGATTCGGGCAAAAGAGGACAAATGCTAAACTGTACTTTGCCATTTTGATGTTGCTCTTCAGTGGTTTCATCAAAAACACATCTTTTGTTTCCTTCAATTAGAAGAATACACTTAGCATTATTATCGAAGTTACAGCTTATTTTACGACCAAATTTACCCAAGGTTCCACCTTCATAGTTCTGAATGATATAGAGCCTTGGAGTAAAAATATTATGCGCTAATCTTTCGAGTCGCTCCCTCTCCGCTTTTTGCCTTGCGCTTTTAAATACAGGCTAAACGGCTAGGCGCCTCGGTTGTCGTTGCGGATGACCCTCCCAAAACGATACTTCCCCGCGGGCAAAGGGATCTGTCTTGTAACAATTATTCCATGCTAAAGGCTTCTTTTTTATGTTGCCAAAAGTAAATTTGGGTTGAGAAAACTTTAGAAGCTTCAACCCAATTTCTTTGTTCAGGAATGTAAGTTGAGTAGCCTAGTGGATTCTTTCAAGAAATTATCTATTTCCTGCAGCTATCGTGATTTTGGGTTTTAGCACCATCTACATTTATGATCTATTCGTCGCTGCTACCGTAAACTTGCCTACATTTCTAATACAGTTTTTTAGAATTATCCTTATCATAGGTTTTTGGTTAGCAATAGTAATGCTTCTGCGGAAATCAAAACAATTCATGACCAAGCGCATAGGAAACCAAGCTGATACAATTCTGCAGTTTTCATTAGGAGCAATATCAGTGGTGGTAATGACTTTGGGCGTACTGCATACTCTTGGTGTTTCTCCTGAAATATTGCTCACTGGTGCGGGAATTGCTTCAATCACAACAGGCTTAATAATATCAACTTTCGTTGGAAGTATATTGGCTGGAGCGCTCGTCTTCACCACACATCGATTCAAAGCAGGCGACGATGTAATTGTTAACAAAATTCCAGGAAAAGTGATAGACATAACTGCGATGTTACAGTAATAAGGACTGATGTAGGTCAAATGTCGATTCCAAACAGTGCAATAACCTCCGGTTCTGTGATCATTACTACTATACATACGTATAAAGAAAAATATCCCAGCAGACTTCCGTACTCAATAGGAGACAGAGTAGTCACTACGTACGTGAACGCAGAGGGCACGATTAAGGAAGTGACTCCTCTTCACACAACCATTGAGCTAGATTCTGGAAGAGAATTAACCTTCCTAAATAACAGCATTCTATCCGGAACAGTAGCAATAGCAAAAATAACTCTGCCAAAAGAATTACATGCTTAATAAAAAGAAAAAAGGGAAAAGGGTCGATACTGCGAACGTCGTTCTTTTGAGATAATTCGATCAAATTAGATTGTTAACTGCAGCAGTCAAAACTCAATTTTCTTATTTGTGCCATATGAAACACAGGTTAAAGGAATTTTTATGACTGAATCTTAATTAGACGTTTTAACTATTATGTATTTGAGGGATTTTTTTGGCGACACCTCAAAAGGAAACAAAAAGAATGTTGCCTGGCGTTGTCGATATTGCTTATGAGCAGTATAAACGTGATTTACAGAGTTATCAGATGGCAAAAGAAATTATGAGTCAGAATGTTGCTACTACAGTTCCAGAAGCTTCTCTGAAAGTCGTTTCTCGAATTATGGGTGAGAAACATATTGGAAGCTTAATCGTAATGAAATACAAAACGCCAGTCGGAATAGTCACTGAACGCGACTTACTGAGCAAGGTCTTAGCGTATGGTGAGTTTATAGGAGACGAAAAAGCCGAAGATGTGATGTCATATCCGCTATTCTCAGTTTCTTCCACAACTAAAATAAAAGAAGCCGCTCAACTTATGATCAATAGGAAAGGCAGACTTGCAGTATTTGACGCCGGAACTCTAGTGGGTATTGTAGCCGCTTCAGACCTAATCAAAAGTCTGCCTGACGTTGCAGAAACTGAAGTCAAAGTTGATGACTTCATGACCAAAAACGTCATTACTGCCGATGAAGAAGCATTCGTCATCAACATAGCTAAAATCATGGGCAAACACCGGGTAGGCAGCATCATTATTACCCGCGACGATGAGCCATTTGGGATTTTTACTGAACGGGACCTGTTAACGAATTTTTTGGCCACAGGCAAGTCGATGTATACAGAGCTAGGACCAGTATGTTCTCATCCTTTAATCGTTATTCCTGCTGGCGAAAGCGTTCATAGAGCCGCTGCCGCAATGGCACTCAAACACATAAGACGATTACCTGTGGTTAAAGATGGCAAGTTGATAGGTATTATAACTGCGCGCGACCTCGTCGAGGCTTATGCAAAATAATTTTCCTTCTTTTTTGCTTTTAAACTGAATTTTCATTTGAGACATCAAAATTAAATCTAAAGGAGAAATCTATTTTAGATTATGTTCAAGCCATGAAGAATGTGAACGATTATAATTATGTAAAACGTAAACGCTAAACCAGCATGAACAAAACGGTTTGTTGCAGGACTTAAACGTCGAATTAAGCTAAATCTAAGACACAGCCCAGTCCCAACTAGCGAAACCATTCCAATATACAACGCTAAACCTGTGCCGAAAGTAGGGTAAAAATCTGCTGGTCTCCCCACCTGACCCGCAAAATGCATTGAAACCAACATGAAAGCAATTAGATTACCAAACCCATGGACTCTTAAAAGAAGTTTATACTTTTTTGGGCTCCTTCTTTTTAAGAATGAGAACAGAATCACCCCAAAAGCAATGTAGAGAGTTCCTGCGAATGCAATGTAGTGAATTTCGCGAAAAGGCCCCGTTGTGACGGCGAGACTAAACCAGCGATTATAGTAGGCAACCATCAAGAAAACGGTCAAAACAATGGCTATTGCTGCAAGCCAGAGTTCCCAGTTTCTATTTCTTTTAGTCTCCAAACCTCTCCCAGGTATATATGAATTAATCTTCATAATTCCCTTTTAAAATTATTCATTTCAGAAGGAAACATTCCTTTTTTGAATCTTGAGCAGAAGTCCCATTTCTTATCGTTTGACATAACAGCTTCGCTTCAACGTCCATGCCCTCTTAGTTTGCTCTATCTAACAAAATAAATATTAACGAAAGAAAAGATGATTTCTATGAGATTTAAAGAGATGACTACTGGCAAATTTGAAGAAAAAATTGTTGGGCCTTATCTGCCAAACAAAATTGTTCCACCAGAATACATCAGAGACGTTTTAAAAGAGGCTGATAATGACTTTCCAACAATAGATTTTGAGTTTGAACTCCCTCACAAGTGGCAAAATGAAGAATACAAAAACAAATATGAGGAATTAGAACGTCAGATGATTGAAATTCTTTCTTGGCGTGCAAGATGGTTCGGAAATAAAGAAACGGATAAAAAATAACGAGCATTATATAGATTTCCTTAAGCAATAACACCTACTTTCTTTCGGTCTAAAAATCAAATAATAAAAAGATAAATAGATTAAGAGATAGAAAGCTTTAGATTACGGATGAAAATAGGACTTTTTGGATTTGGAAGAGCAGGAAAAGCAGTTGCGACAGTATTGCTGCAAAGTGAAGAAGTGTATCTTTGCTGGGTTATTAGAAAATCAACAGGTCTGCAGCATAGATCAGTTTCAGAGTTTCTAGGAATTAACAAAAATGACCAAGGCTTAATATTCTCAAAAGATGAATGGACACCCGAGGAACTTTTCGACAAACACCCTGTGGATGTCATAATCGACTTTTCTTCCTCTAACGCTGTTTTATCTTACGGAAAGGAGGCGGCTAAAAGAGGTATAGCCATTGTTACTGCAATATCCATTTACCCTAATGAAACAATTGAATTGCTAAAAAACTTGGCTAAGAAAACAAGAGTACTATGGTCTCCCAACATAACCATAGGTATCAATTTCTTAATGCTGGCAGCTAAAACTCTAAAAAACATTGCTCCTTATACGGATATTGAAGTAATAGAAGAGCATTTCAAAAACAAAAAAGAAGTTTCTGGGACAGCTATAAAAATTTCAGAGTCATTATCGCTGCTTCATACAGATATTAAATCTGTTAGAGTAGGCGGTATTGTTGGTCGTCATGAGATTATTTTCGGTTTTCCTTATCAAACAGTACGTTTAATTCATGAATCTATACAAAGAGAGGCTTTTGGAAATGGGGCATTGTTTGCTGCTAAGAATCTTGTTAGCAGAAAAAAAGGATTTTATACCATGGAGAATCTGTTAATACCATTTTTTAATTTGAAATGACTTCGCTAATACCTTACCTCTTTTGATATGACGCCGACAACCCAGTAGTAGACGTCTATCCAATTCGAATTAAAAAAGAAAAAGAAAAAAGGGCAATTTGTAGATTTAGTCAGGTGATTCTAAAGCCATGGTGACAGTATGCCAATTCCGATAATTGCCAATATGATTGCTAGTATTGCGATCACTATTGCAAATATAACTACAGCAACGACGGCGATTACGAACGCTTTTAGCCATCCACAATCAAAGAAATGTTTGATCAATGCCAGCCAGATTATCAGCAATATTATGGTTGCAATCAAGTTACCGATGAATGCACCGACAACTGTGTTTATTATAGTTCCAAGAAATACGATCCAGAGTGCATCGGTGAATTTTGCTTTGTCTTTTCCCGCAATTAGTCTTCCAGAAATCCAAAGGGCTGGAGATAGCAATATTGTTCCTATTGCGATCTGAATTAGTGTGCCTATTAAATCCATAATTTAGCCTCTACTTAGAATTTGTTTGATTTGGTTAATAAATTTAAGTGCCTGCTAAAAACTTGGAAGAAACAGACCATCCAACAAATGCACATTGTTTTTCGAGGATATTGCCCTTTTCTTCTAAAATCATAGTTTATTTCGAATATATCTACTGCGTCTCTCTTTTCGTAATTATTGCTCTCTCGTCCATAACAAAGCAGCAAGACCTGGAAGAAAATAAATTAGCTTGCGTAGATCTCTAAACTTTTAGATAATGAGGGATTTATGAGCTATATGCAAACCGCAGCAATAGTTTTAAAAATAGAACTTCACCATATTAGAGTTTGGTAATTCTAATGGATAAAGAAGACCAGATATTAGAAGAGTTAAAGAAAATTCGTGCCGCTTTAGAGAAACCCCCAGCACCAGCACCCCCAAAAGGTTTATGGAACGAATTCAAAGACTTCCTATCAAAATACAAAATATTCGGCCTTGCCGTGGCATTTATCATAGCATTGTACCTAGGAACACTAATTCAATCACTAGTCAAAGATTTACTGCTTCCAGCAATCGGCTTAGCAATCCCAGGCATGGATAACTTGGCAACGTTAACTGCAGGACCATTTGGAGTCGGCGCGTTCTTGGTTGCTTTGATAACATTCATTATAGTTGCGTTGCTAGCCTTTGTTGCAGTTAAAATTGTTAAAAAATGGGGCATCGATTAATCCATAGCTAAATTATTTTTTAGCTATAACTCTTTTTTTCTTTAAAAGAAATTAAATTTAAATTTCTTATCTTTATTTCCAAAGTAATTTAAGGCGCCAATCAGTGCATTTCTTTTTCTATTTTGTCTTTTTGGTTGACTCGTCTTCTTTATTTTTGGAAGCTGGAGGTTTACAAACGTCGCATAGCATTTTTTTGAGTATGGGCATGGCAATGAAGGTTGTTAAGATAACAGCTATTACAGCAACCGAGTATGATTGGGTTGAAATTAACCCACTTGTCAAGCCAAGACTTGCGATTATTAGACCCATTTCCCCTCTGGGCGTCATACTAACACCAATTTTCAATGCATCCAAGTTAGAAAACTTGTTCATGCGAGCAGCTATAAAACTGCCGATTATCTTTCCTGCAAACGCTACTGCAGTGATAATCAAACCTAACACTGCATAATCTCCAAGCACGCTGAGGTTAACTAGAGTCCCGATAGATATGAAGAAAATAGGTACGAAGAACATGTAAAGACTATGAGTATTCTCGAGAACAACCCTAACTTTAGGATGTCTTCGTGTCAACGGTAGTCCGGCAGCAAATGCTCCAACAATTAAGGACAACCCAATTGAGGCTGCGAAATAGGCTGAGACAAAACCGTAAGCTAGCATGAAGAGAATTAAATATTCGTCGTCGAGTCTGACCGTGTTGATTACTCTAACAATGATTTTAGAGCCGATTAAAAGAATAACAACCCAAAACAAGATTGCTTTGACGACAACGAGTACAATGTCTAATGCATTAACGCCTCCAGATAACACGCTCAACACAACAGACAACAAGACAACAGCGATAACGTCATCCACAACACCCGCACCTAGAATCGTCAATCCAACAGGATTGTACAATTTCCCAAAATCCTTCAACAAACGTATCGTTATTCCAATGCTGGTAGCTGTAAACACCACACCCAGAAAAAGAGATTCATCATTTGAAATTCCAAAGGATAATGCAGTATAATAGCACAAAACCAAAGGAATAATTGCGCCAAGCACACCTACAGTAAGTGATGGCACAAGCTGTTTTCTCAAATCTCCTATTTCAGTTTCCAAACCAATATAAAACAAGAGAATAATAGCGCCCAATTCAGCAAATACGCTAACTGTTGCTTGATCTGAAATTAGATTAAATATTGAAGGTCCAACTATGATTCCAACTAAAAGCTCACCCAACGCAACTGGATAGCCAAACCTTTTGATAAGCAAACCACCGACGATTGCTGCTACCAATAGTATGGATAATTCAAGCACGAAAGAGGTGGGATCAGCCATAATTTTTCACATTAAACTACTTATTATTTAAATCTAAGCTTCAATTATTTCACATGATTGATTAATAAGGACATCTCCAATTTTTATAGAAGTGTTCAAGGGAAATTAATTTAAGGTTTTATGCGAGCATTTTATAAACGGATAGCCGCTAAAATCAAGTGGGGAAACACCCTTGGAAAACTGGGTATTTGTCTCTCTCTTAACGTTGGCTGGTTTCCTAGTGATTGCATGTGGCTTAAAGCAAGAGGTAAATTTCACTTTTATTGCAGTTGGTTTGGTGACCTTAAGTCTGAGTTCTTTAATTCTTGTAGAAAGATTCAAGAAATGGATCGAAAAATTATAGCAACTTTGCATCTGTTTCTCCGAATAATTCTTCTTTGTAACTTGTCAGCAACCTCTTGAAACAACTTATTTTATCTTAAAGTTTTATAGCGAGACAAATCCGATAGAAATTAACCAAGAAAATAACTGTTTTCATTATTTCATACGATGTATTTGCCGCTCTTCTCAAAATCATGGACAATCTGAATGACACGTCTTGGCGTATACATAGGTCCAAGCGGTAAGTCTTTTAGAAGAATCCAAGGGGATTTTTTTGCAACGATAGTTGCCATGTGTGTTTTTCCAAAGCTCTTTTCTGCCACAGCAGCAACTTCCTTTCTTACATTTGTTTCGGACATCTCTCCCAATGCATGCAGATACTCATGCAGAAGTAGGTTGTAGGTTAGAGCATTAACAGTGGGTTTGCTAGTCATATTTGCTTCAACAATTTCAACTAGTGCACGATTTAACACAATGTTGTTTGTTCCAATTGGGTAGTAAGCGCCAAGTTGCAGAGGTAAATCATCCAAGAAAAGCATCATGCCATCTCGACGTTTCCCCAAAGCATAAACTGCGGTTTCTTTAACAATTTTCCAAACTTCTGCGTAGCTTTTTGCTTTATCTAAACTGGAGCCAAAACGCTCTTCATCTTTAATGGGGTGATTGCTCAAAACAAAGTCGCCTATCAATAAATCAAAACATTTTCATTCCTTTAAATGTTGCACTTACTTAGAGCAGAAATTAATCGTAAAATTGATAAACAACAACTGCTTCTCTGATAGCGTTATAGGTGAAAAATAAATGGCAAGCAATGTCACAGTAAAAGACATCATGACAAAAGATGTTAAAGTGGTAAACAACAACACCGTAATGCAAGAAGTAGTTGCAATAATGAACAAATATGATAAAGACGCAATTCTTGTTGTCCAAAGCGGTAAACCAACAGGCATAATTACAGTAAAAGACGTTCTGATTCGTGCAGTTGAAGCCGGCACACCACTCAAAACAATCATCGCAAGAATGGTCTACACAAACCCACTAGTTGTTATTGACGAAAACGCAACTGTTGAAGAAGCTGCAAAACTAATGAAACACTGGAACATCAAACACTTACCAGTCGTAGACAAAGCAGGCGCACTCGTAGGCATGGTTGATGACAGGCAAATTGTTTATGCCGTTCCAAAACTCATGTCTGTGATGGAAGAATTCTGTCGCCGAAAATAATTTTCCTCCAACTTTAATTTTATTTTTCTAAACCTTAGTTTTACAATGAGATCAAACTAGAATCTAATAAATTCGACGATAACTAATACAAATAAAAAGAATAGAAAGAGATTACTGTTTGCTCTCTTTAGCCCATTCTTCTTTAGCTAACTTAGCAATGTTTTCAGTGTTTGTCTGAGCATTCAAATCGGCTAGAACGTTGTTGATTTCGTTTCTTACGAGCAACGCAATCTCGTTGGTGCGTAGGGGCTCCGGTCTTGTTGATTGATAGATACGCAAAGCTCGTAAAACAAATTTAACAAATAAGTTGTTTAGCTCATCTTGCAATTCAGTGAGTTCATTTTTGCTTTCAGCCATTTTCTTGCTATAGGCGTCTGAATCCCTTTTTCCTTCGTTTGCCATTTTATATCGGTCCTTTAAGCTCAAGTATAACTTATGCATAATAGGCTTTTCGATAAAACCTAAGAAAGAGAACGCTTAGCATTATCCAGCTTCTTGTCAATGCATGCCCGTATGAAACCCTCATATTCAGGTGAGGGTCTTCCAGGTCGACTCCTGAATTCTCCATGAAATTGCGATGCAAAAAAGAAGTGTTTGTTGGGTAACTCCAAGGTTTCCATTCTTCTACCATCACTACTTTTTCCTGTGAAACATAATCCGTTGCTTTTTAAGGGGTCTATGTAATCGAGGTTAACTTCGAAACGATGCCGGTGACGTTCATGAATTTCTTCGCCGCCAAACAAACTATATGCTAGACTACCTTTTTGCAGCATCACTTTATGTGCACCTAATCGCATGGTTGCTCCTTTAATTTCTATTCCTCTCTGTTCAGGCATTAAGTCAATTACTGGATGAGGTGTATCTGGGTTAATTTCGGAACTGTTTGCGTCTTTCAGTCCAGCGACGTTGCGGGCAAATTCAATAACCGCTATCTGGAATCCATAACAGATTCCTAAGAATGGAATGTCATTTTCTCTTGCATATTTTACTGCCGCTATTTTCCCTTCAGTGCCTCTGGGACCAAACCCGTAAGGAACAAAAATTCCGTCATAGTCTGAAAGAGTTTGGATACAGTCTGGTTCTCGCTCAAACTTTTCTGCTTCTAAGTAAGAAATACAAACTTTGGTGTTGCATGCAGCACCACCATGACGAAGAGCTTCGGTCATGCTTACATAACTATCTGATAATCCAGCATATTTACCCACCAAAGCAATTTTGACTTCATACGTGGGGTTAATCATACCATTCACGAACACTTGCCATTCGCTAAAGTCCTTGCTTTCACAGCTAAGCCCTAAACGTTGGCAAACAAAGTCCCCCATGCCCTGTTTATCGAGGATAAGTGGGACCTGATAAACTGTTTCGGCGTTATAAGAGCAAAACACAGCACTCTCGGGTATGGTGCCGAACAACGCGATTTTTCTTAACGCTTCCGCATCAATCATTTTAGGGCTTCTCGCAACAATGGTATCGGGTTGGATACCAATGCGTCGCAGTTCATTGACGCTGTGCTGAAGAGGTTTCGTTTTCATTTCTCCCGTAACATCTAAAATGGGAACTAAAGCAACATGAACATACAAAGTGTTCTCGTAACCTTCTTCCACGCGCATTTGTCGAATTGCTTCCAGAAACGGTAAACCTTCGATGTCACCAACTGTTCCACCGACTTCAGTAAGGACAATTTCAGCTTTAACCATTTTAGCTGCTTTTTTTATGCGGTTCTTTATTTCGTTAGTTACATGTGGTACGATTTGAACGCATCTACCCAAAAAATCGCCATGACGCTCTTTTTCAATAACGCTTCGGAAGATGGTTCCAGTGGTTAAGTTATTTTCTTGCTTCAGACTCAAATCCAAAAAACGTTCGTACCAACCCAGGTCAAGATCTGTTTCACCGCCGTCATCCGTTACGAAGACTTCACCATGCATATATGGATTCATGGTTCCAGCGTCGATGTTCACGTAGGGGTCAATCTTTACAACTGTAGGTTTTAAACCTCGAGCTTGAAGCATTTTTCCAATTGAAGAAGTCAAGATGCCTTTGCCAACTGAACTAAGCACTCCACCCGTAACAAAAATGTACTTAACCATTATTTTCCCCGCAATAACACCTACTTTTCAGGCTGATTTAATATAACTCTTTTGTGTAACTAACTGAATAAATGTAAAAATAGGAATGCAAAATCGAATAAACGAACAGCTTATAAAAAGTAGCTATTGTCGAGATAACATTTTGGTTAATCCCTCAAGGAAGCAACCAAACGCTTACTTTCACTCATAAGAGTTGTTAAACAAAGATAAATTTTGCAACCGATTGCATAAAAATATTAATTACAGCTTCCACTAGTATAATTCGGAGACTTAGAATTGCCCAAAGCCTTTGTATTAATAAATGTTGAATCAGGAGCAGAAGAAGACCTCGTTGCAGAACTTAAAAAAATTGACGGTGTGGAAGAAGCCTACTTTTCTTACGGGGTATACGATATAATTACAAAAGTCAGAGCTGAAACCATGGAAAAACTAAAGGATATGGTTACAAGACGAGTTAGAGCAATGAGCAAAGTTAGGTCAACTTTGACTTTGATAATTATGGACGAATAATAACATTATTTTTTATTTTTTGTCAATCAATAATTTTGGAAACAGGACAACAGTTTTAGATATTGTTCAAGTATATGATTTGACCGAAGCCACAATATAATCAAGAAACATGTTTCTTGTTTGTCGATCTTTTCAGTATTATTTTGCTTACCCCGTAAAAACTAATTAGTGGGGCGAAGAAAAATAAAAACGCTAGGCTGAATGATAATATTTATTATAACCCTTAATAGGTTAGCCATCGATGGTTGTTAAATAAGGCTCGAAAAAGCATGGAAACGCTGAAAAAACCTCTTCAGTCTAACATAGTCCTGATAATACTAATTGCTGGGTTAGTTGCTTTCTTACTTTACATATTTTTCTTTGTTAATCCCGCACAAATTGTGGCAACTCTTGCCAAGACAAATCTTGCAATTTATGCATTTGCATTTGTTGCATTCGGTTTAAGCACCTTTTTCTCTTCTTTGGTTTGGACCAGTCTTCTTAATAATTTATCAGTTAAAATCTCCAAGAGAAAGACCTTTCTTTTTACTTGGGTAGGTTTATTTTTTGATGCCACTGTACCCCAGTTGGGTTGGTCAGCTGAAATTTCTAAAACATACCTTTTAGCGAAGGATGTCAAAATAGAGGCTGGTCGAGTCGTGGCATCAGTAGTTGGACAAAAAATATTCACCATGACTATAGCAATTACTGCTCTAAGTACAGGTTTAGTTTTAGTATTATTGAGTTATTCGTTGCCGCTAGCATCCATTCTGCTGATTAGCTTAGTTTTGACATTGTCGATATTAACTTTAGCAGTTGTTTACTACGTTAGTTTCAAGCCAATGACCACAAAGAAGCTTCTTAACGCAGCAATCAAAATAGCGCTGTTTTTCAGAAAAAGTTGGGATCCCCAAAATTTCAAAACCAAAGCAGAAGACACATTGGGTAACTTCCACTCAGGTTTTAAGCAATTGAAATCTAATCCCAAAGGATTAATTCAACCGATAGGCTATGCAGTTACAGCCTTTTTTTTTGAAGTGTCAGTTGTGTTTTTAACTTTTTTAGCTCTGGGACAACCAGTACCCATTGATGTTGTGCTCATTGTTTTCACTATAACGGGAACTTTACAGACTGTTGGGGTGGCGATTTTTGGTTTTCCAGAGTTAATCATGACTTTAACGTTTACTGCACTATACATCGAGCCTGCGGTCGCTGTATCTGTCGCTTTGTTAACAAGAGTTGTGAATCTTTGGTTTAGACTCTTCGTTTCATACTTAGCGTTGCAGTGGGCGGGAATAAAAATACTCAGAAAAACGTCATGACCCAAAATAGAAAACATTTTAAAGCTAACTGTGACTAATCAATTATTAGATGATTAAGATATGCCTACAGCGTTTGTGTTAATAAATACTGAAATCGGTTCCGAATCAGACGTTCTCAAGGAATTAAAAACCGTTGAGGGCGTTGAGGAAGCTTCAGCTGTTTACGGTGTTTACGACATAGTGGCAAGAGTAAAATCGGAAACTATGGATAGGCTTAAAGAAATAGTTACATGGCGCATTCGACGCCTCGACAAAGTACGATCAACGCTAACAATGATTGTCGTTGAAGACCGATAAACCCAACTTATTTCTCTCATCAACAATAACCATTTCATTTCTTGCGAGCACAATAGCTTAATTTAGAAACATCGGTAACATATTCTCAAAATTAACAATAGTGGTAACTGAAAGTCAGTCAAGTTCTTTAAATAATCTGCTGATCTTAAAGCATCCATAATTCCATAATTTTTCTCCCTTTAACAATATTTTTTACTCCCCAATTCATTCTATTCACAAAATTGGAGAACACGCCTTGACTATTCAACCAACTCTTAATATCGGCTTAGATGACACTGACTCAACTAAAGGAGGCTGCACCACATACTTAACCGCTGTGCTAGTTGAGAAACTCAAGGCTTTCAAAGTTGAATTTACTGATTATCCTTGCCTAGTTAGGCTCAACCCGAATGTGCCCTGGAAAACTAGGGGAAATGGCGCTTTATGTTTACGTTTCAGATTTCAACCGGAACTAGAGGATCAAATAAAAGATGTTGCAATAGGCCTTTGGGAAAAACATGCTGCAGTGAAAGAAAAAGGCACAGATCCAGGACTTGTTTTCTACAAAAATGCTGAAATTCACAATGAACTAAAGGTTTTCTCAAAAAGAACTGAAACCTCCATTGTCACTCTCAAGGAAGCCATGAACCTGATTAAAAAAGTTGGAGCGGAAGCATTAGGTTTCAACTCTTGCAGGGGCATAATTGGCGCGTTAGCCGCTGTAGGCGAGACTTTAGAAAAAGACCGCACATATGAGTTGATAACCTATCGTGCCCCTGAAAATATCGGGTCAAAAAGAAGAGTAGATGAAGCTTCAATTTTTGAAATGGATAAAGCAACCGCGCCCTACACTTTCAATAATGTTGATTCTGAAACGAGAAGAGTTGTTATTACTCCTCGTGGACCAGACCCAATTTTGTTTGGAATCCGAGGCGAAACCCCCGAAGCAGTTCTTAAGGCATTTAGTATAGTTAAGCCCAAAGAACCAGTGGAACGCTGGATGATATTCCGCAGCAACCAAGGCACTGACGCCCACTTAACCCATTTTGAAAACCTAAACAAACTTTTACCTTACAGTTCTGTAATCGTTAAGGGAGAAGTTTCGAAAGATCCCCGAATTATCCCTTTACGTCATGTTATCTTTTCAATAAAAGATAATTCTGCCGAAGTGGATTGCGTTGCGTTTGAACCAACAGGCAACCTACGTAAAATAGCACGAGAACTAATCATCGGCGACATTGTTGAAGTTTATGGCGCCGTACAGAAGGCGAAAGCTAACAAAACACTAACGATTAACCTTGAAAAAATAAGAATACTCAATCTTGCCCAAAAAACTCGGTTAGAAAACCCTATTTGCATTAATTGTGGCAAACACCTAAAATCTATGGGAAAAATCCAAGGTTTTCGTTGTGAAAAATGCGGTAGTAAATATCCACAAGTAAAGAAAAAAGATACAATTATTCCTCGAACCCTTAAAACCGGTTTGTATTTAACATCCACGCGGTCTCAACGTCATCTCACTAAACCAATTAGTCGATACGGGCAAGAAAAGACTGATGCGTCAAGTTTCTGTTTGGTAGATGAATGGCATTCGCCATAGTATTAATCCGTTATTTTTTCTGCATAATGCTTTAAATTCTTCAAGCTCGTAAACCCCTTCTCACAGGACAGAGGTTATCCTTCATGGTTGAACAAAGTTTCCCACCATCAGCTTACGAGCTTCCCTTCTTTAAAAAAGAAGGTTTTGTCCGTAAGCATTGCCCAAAATGCGGTGAAAATTTTTGGACCCAGAACCAAAAGCAGG
>CAYPSV010000037.1:0-15654 GCA_964413605.1 uncultured Candidatus Bathyarchaeia archaeon
GCTACAAACTGCTGGGGATTATGCTGAATAACTTTTTGGGCAACTTTGGGCTCGATTTTGTCGCCATCTGTCTTCTTATAACCACATTTAGGGCAAGCTAAAATCAGCGTTGCTTCTTTTCCACTTTTGGATTTCTTGGGCTCAAGACGGGAACCGCATCTAGGGCAAAATTCCATGTTTAGTGACTCCAAATATTGTTCCGTTTTGGGAATCCATAGCGCAGTAGCTTTTAAACTTTGTCCAAGTCAAACTCATCTATATTGGAAACTCCAGACGCAACTAAATGGGCAACCCGAAGCGGCTCCGGAAAACTGCTCCTTGTAGATGCCAATTCAACAATCTTTTTTGCATCTTCTAAGGAAATTCCCGCTGTTTCCATGTAAAGATGGGCACCTTTGTTGGTGATTTCATAAATTTCCCCTGCCGCTTCAACGATTCCCCACCGCTCATCAATTTTGGGTAAATGCGTCAATGCACTGCGAATTGCGTCCAAGTTGGGCTTGTCCCGAGTTAACGCCAAAATAGGAAGTGAAGTTGCCAAATGAAGCCCCTTAATGTTTACTAAATTGAAGCCCCCTAGAGTTATTCCATTGAGCATAACCAAACGCAGCTGCCGACAATGCGGGGAATTGTTAATCATTTTAACCAACTGCTCAGTCGCATTTGAGCCATCTATGTCTACGGTACTATGCATTACCCCTTCAAGCCACAAACCGCCACGAAAAACTACACCTACAACAATTACAGTTCCTTTGGAATGGGGCATAAATTTTCCATCGTCAATTCCAAGAATTCGAATCTCTGGTTTTATCACACGGAAAAGTCTAGAGTTGGTAGTCAAACCCTTAACCTAACTATAATACAGAGTTTCTAATTTAAAACCACTCTATAATTTAAACAACCGTTAACAATTAAACAAAAACTTGAAATACATTAAGCCTTAATTGCACGTTCAAGTTCTTTACCGAACGCGCTATTGGTTTCTTTTACTTTTTCGACGGCTTCAATCAATGCATCTTCTGGCTTGTTGGCACCCTTCATCCGAAGATAGATAATTGGGCTTGACGCCAAAGGATGCGGCACATCATAACCAGCAAAGTCCACTCGTTTATCTTCAAGTAGTCTTTTCTGAAGTAGATTGCAAAGTCCGTGGCTTGATCCCTGGATTTCGATTTTTAGCTCATTTTCTGATTTCTTTAACACTTTAACTTTTATTTTACTTCCCTCTCTATAATGGTTCTTTCCCATAATCTGGAGCTAACTTGCGTCTTTCAATATTACCACATTTGGGACATTTAAGATCATAACCCTGCTGCTCAAGTAGAGTGCTATCCTTTGAACAGAAAGCATGCAAAATGCCTAAGCTTTTATCATTGGTAGACAAATGGAAAGCCTGATTTTTTGCGCTGATAACTTTGGCTTTGACAATGTCACCTGGCTTGCACACGTCACTCATTGAATCAACGTACCTGTCAGAGACATCAGAAACATGCAAAACACCGCCGAAGGTGCCACTGATTTTTTTTCGCCCAACCATAAAGATTTTAACCAAAACGTTATCGGATTGTGCGTTGCCGATTTGCCCAAGGACTATTGAGCCTACTTTGGGTACAATTACGCCTTCAACCACGGGGTAGACGGATACGCGTCTGTTTTGTAGATCCACTAGTGAGCGTCCGACAATCTCGGAGTATATAACTCCGTCTTTAACATATGTTCCTGAGTCAGGACTGAACTCTTCAATAACACCTAAACGTTCTCCAGGAAGTACTAAGTGACCGCTTTTTTGTTCCGCAGGTTTCAATGACATACTAATTCCCTTGTAAATAAGCCTAAATTAATAAGCGCATATCCTTATCTTCCAACCCTCGCAATAAACCTTTTGATAAATAAACAAAAAATAGCTAATTCACCATCCAACAAAAAAGAAATTATTGCTGCTTCTTTTTTATGACATATAAATCAACGACAAAGTCATGTTTTATCTTCTTATGAAAACCAAACATTCGTGGAATTGTCATCAACATAGCGAACACCGATTCAACATAGCCATTATTCTTTTCAACAAGCCGCTCAAGAAAAGGAGACGCTTGCAGAGTCAGAAAACCTTCGCTGGATTTTAGCCGTTTGATTAATCGATCATCAACTTCAGGGTGACTATGAAGCGAATACACTGAAGAACCAACTTCCAGAGCTTTCACTAAGAAGGGACGGTCAGCTTCACGTCTTTGAACCCCGAAAGGGGGATTTTGCAGTACAGTATCGAATTGCCCCGTAATTGAACCAATATCACCAAGAATCCACTGAACATTGCTCTTTAAATTAGAGACCTTTGAGTTTTCAGAAGCGGTCTCGACAGCTGACCTATCGATGTCAATTCCCACAACTTGTTCTGCGCCCAAAAAAGCAGCTCCCAAAGCAAACCTTCCTGTACCGCAACCCAAATCCAGCACTTTTTTGCCTAAAATATCGCCGTTTGAGTAAGCAGCAATATACAGCATGTTAGCTGCAATTTGTTCTGAGATTGTGTACTGCTCAAGCTCAACCTTCGGCGACGGTTGAGGCGCAACCCTGGAAAGAAACAGCTCCAAATCTAGTTTTCGAATAAGCCTTTTTTGAGCAAACTCTCCCATGAAACCTCGCCGCAAACCACCAAAAACTCGTTAACTGTCAAAATTGGCTTTTGAAACTTTCCAGGAGCATCCAACGAAATTCGCGGACACGCGGTGTTTACGAATGCATCAAGAGTTGGAAACTCTAATATCGTTTCAGGAGTAATCTCCCGTCCTGCCAACAAGAAAGCTGCAAATGAATGCTTATCTGCCAACTCTTTGACCCTCAAAGCGGCTTCTAAATGTTTTTGCCCCACCTTAACTCCAATTAGGACCCCGAAAGCTTTGGCGCTTTTTGCTTCTTGAATACTGGCGAAACGTTGTTTGAGGATCCTGTGAGCTTCGTCATCAATCAGGTAAGCTCTATTATCATATGGGTCAGCTACTACGGTGGGTTTAGAAGTATTCAAAGCGATCCCCAAAGCATGAAACAACCCGCCACCTAGAAAAACAAAAACATCAACTTTGTCAGCGATGGTTTTTACGTTGCTGTAGTTGCAGCCACTAACTTGCCCAGCATACTCCACTAAACCCTCATCGCCTATGACTACGGTTTTTCCAGCGTTACTTAGAATTTGTTTTGCCTTATCGAGTGCTTGGATATGCTGCACTGAAGTGGCTAACCCAACTCGATCATAATTGCTTAACAAAGGCAAAACCTGCGAGATAGCGGAATCGACAGCTACGTTTGCCCGGGCTTCAACATATAAAGTTGGAACACGAGTGTGCTTAATCATCGGTGCGTGACCAAAATGGACAATCAAATCAACTGCTAAACCTTCAGCTTCACTAATTTCCAAGTCACAAGCACCGTAACATGGGTCAGCAGAAATTATGGGCAAAGCACCAGTTTCTTCTATTATTTTAGCTATCTTAGGAGCCTGAGGTTTTAATCCCTGAGGAAGTTGCAGTAAAACACATTTCGCAGCAAGCCTATTTATTTCATGTTTGATTCGCTCTTCCTCAAAATCGAACCCTAACATAATCTACCCTCGTCGTAAAAACAATAGAAAGAAAAGAAACTAATAGGTTACACGGATAATTCGGCGTATTACCATTCCCAATCTTGGGTTGGCTTTTTGAGAGGTTGACCATTCGCTATTGCAGCTTGCTCGGCTAGACGTTCAAGAATTATCTTCTGCTCCACACTGGCAACATGTTTTCTTGTTTGCACCACAGCGTCATTGTTGACGGAGATGCTATCAATACCAACACGAACTAGGAATTCTGCAAAGTCAGGAAGGTTTGATGGACCTTCACCACAAATGCTTACAGTGCAGCCGTTTTCGTGTGCAGCTTTTATCAGATGTGCGATAATGCGTTTGACTGCGGGGTCGCGTTCGTCAAAGTACCCCATTTGCCCTAAGCGTTCAGAGTCGCGGTCAATCATCAAAATTCCTTGGGTCATGTCGTTTGAGCCGATGCTAAAACCGTCTACGAGTTTGCTGAATTCGTCAGCCATGATCCCGATGGAGGGGGTTTCTGCCATGAACCAAACCTTAAAGTCTCTGTTGCGTTCTAAACCTTCTTCTTTCATTATTTGAAGGACAGCTTTGGCTTCCCATAGTGTTCGTACCATGGGGAGCATGACATAAACGTTTTTGAGCGACCATTCAGTACGGCATTTCTTGATAGCTTGACATTCCAAACGGAATGCTTTATCATACCATTTGCTTATGTAGCGACTGCATCCTCTCCAACCCAACATTGGATTTTCTTCTATAATTTCGTATTTTTCGCCGCCTTTTAAGCCGCGGTACTCATTAGTTTTGAAGTCGCTTAAACGAACAACCACAGGTTTTGGCTGGATTGCCCTTGCCACGGTAGCTATGCCGTCAGCGAGTTTGTCGACGAATTGTTGACTTTGACCTGCATCGACAAACGCCATTGGATGTTGACCTATCGCACTGGCCAAGATGAATTCGGTACGCATTAAACCGATACCCTCGAAAGGCAGATTCTTATACTTCTCAATCATTTCGGGGGTTCCAAGGTTCATGTAAATTTTTGTGGCTGTTACTGGAGCAGCTTCAGCAACTTGCATAGATAAGCTGCCATTGTTCGATGAAGCTGGTTGAACTGCCTGCGCCATTATACCTGCGTATATAACGCCGTTTCTGGAATCAACAGTGTATTCTTGACCCGTTTTCATAAGTTGAGTAGCATTTTCTGTGCCTACGACACATGGGATGTTGAGCTCTCGACTTACGATAGCTGCATGGGAGGTAATTCCACCTTTGTCAGTAACTATAGCG
Source organism: uncultured Candidatus Bathyarchaeia archaeon (assembly GCA_964413605.1). Taxonomy (GTDB): domain Archaea; phylum Thermoproteota; class Bathyarchaeia; order Bathyarchaeales; family Bathycorpusculaceae; genus Bathycorpusculum. The sequence continues at coordinate 4,868 of CAYPSV010000037.1, forward strand.
CTTGCCATCTTCATAAATGGAACGAAATCAGGATCCGTCATGCCTGTTACAAGAATATCGCCTTTGCTCATATCACGGTTCGCATCGTCAAGGTTTAGAACAACTTTAGCTTTGCCTATTCCATAGCCTCGTCTTCCAGCGGAGATACCTCGAACAACTACCTTAAGGTCTTGAGCTTTGTTTTCTTCCATTTTAGATTCTTCCGTTGTTTTTGATCCGAAAACAGTTTCTGGTCGGGCCTGAACTAACATCATGTTTTCGGGGAAAGATAGGTCTTGGTCAATTGCCCACTCAATATCCATAGGTTTGCCGTAATGTTTTTCTATTTTCTTGGCAAGCTTTGCAAGCGCCGTAATTTCTTTGTCATCTATGCAAACTTCTTTTTGCTCACCTTCAGGAATCTCTAAATGCACTGTTTTACCTGTTTTCGAATCGCGGATGTATTTAATTGTTTTGCGGGCAATTCGACGCTCTTTAATTTGCAGATTGTTTTTGTCAACCACAAAATCATCTGGGTTAACAGCACCTGAAACCACGGTTTCACCCAAACCGTAGTTGCCTTCGATAACGATTTCCTCATGGTTTCCTGTAACAGGGTTTATGGTGAACATAACCCCAGCTGCGCGTGAGTTAACCATTTTTTGAACTCCAACACTTATGAAGACTTTCTCGTGTGGAAAACCTTTTTCATTTCTGTAAAAGATGGCACGTGGAGTAAAAAGGCTTGACCAGCATTTCACTACTTTATCAAGCAAGTCCTCTGCGCCTTTAACGTTTAGATAAGTCTCTTGTTGACCGGCAAATGATGCATCCGGCAGGTCTTCAGCTGTCGCACTTGACCTTACTGCAACAAAAGTTCCTTTTAATCCGAACCGTTTGTTTAATTTAGCATAAGCTTCTCTAATGGCTTTTTCAAGATCTTTGGACATTGGAGTTTTTTCGATTAATTCACGAATTCTCTTTGATGCTGAGTCATACTGCTTGGGGTCATTGGGATCTGTTACTGTTTCCTTAATAATTCTATAAATCTGCTCAGCAATTTTTTTCTCTATAATAAATCGTTCATAAGAATAAGCGGTTACTGCAAAACCAAAAGGGACAGGTAGACCCGCATTAATCATTTCACCCAAGCTTGCATTTTTACCGCCAACAATGGATACATCAGTATTTCTTAAATTATCAAACCATAAGACCAGCGCTTTCTCTTTGACGCTCAAATCGTCTCCGTCTCCGGCTGGGCATTCTCTGTCTGGCTTGGAGAAGCTTCGATCTTGGAGATTACAATTCTGCAAGGTATGGGGAGTTTTGCGCTTCCTCGTTTAAGGGATTCTTTAGCTACCTCAGCTTGACCTGTTTTAACGCGTACTGTTATAATGGGTTGACCAGCTTCCACTTTGGCAGCCGTGCCGATTGCTGACCCAAAAGAGCGTCGCATACCCTGTTGAAGACGGTCTGCATGCGCTCCGAAAATCATTTTATTTTCACGCAAGATGATATGCGGATACGGATGAACAACCATAAGGTAATCGTTGACAACTTTGTCCATCAAAATACGGTTAGTTGCCACACGCATTGCTTCCAAAGCGCTGTGGCGTATCTGGGCGCGCTCTAAAGCGATGAGTTGCCCTTGAACTTCAAAAACGCCTTTAGTGTCACCCATTGTGAACTTTACGATTTTTGGTGGCGGAAAGCCTCTTGCATATTCTTTCCGCGTGTAGGCTCTATTCTTAACGTGCCGGTAGTTTTTTGCATGCATAGGAAAGTCCCCTTGCGTAGCATACTCTCATCTTTAGCGATATTTAAACGATTTGTAAATAAACGGAAATGCTGCCGTGTTTTTTTTTAAATTCCAATTGTATCCTTAAAATATTTGATTCTGAAGGCAACCTGTTATCTGCTTAAATACTTAGATTACGTTTGATTCCCGAGATGTTATCCTACTCGTTTATTTCGGGAAAAAACTGGATTCTCTCGCTATCAGAACTATCCTCATATTTCCAAACGAGAAAAATCAATTTCGTAATTCAATATTTTAGCCGAGAATTCTTCGTTATAAACTTTGAACAAAAACTTGACACATCAATAATTGCTGATTTGGGCGGAACAATAAAAATCGGTGAAATAAAAACAAGCTTAGCAACTCAAATCATTAAAGACGCTTTTGGAGAAAAAAACATACAAGCTCAAAAACAAATAAGCGAAAAAATAGCCTCAAGCGAAGCAGCAGACAGGATAGCAAATTCAGCTGAGAAACCATTTTTTGGCGTAAGCGTCTATTGTACAAACAATTATTTGAAATCATCACTCGGAAACATTCAACGCTTTGTCGGAAGAGCCGTAAAGGAAAGGTTGGCGGAATTAGGGAAAAAATCGCAGTTTATGGGGTTTAGAGACAAAAAACATGTCCAACTGAGCCACGTGGAAGTAATAAAAAAGGAGTTAGTGGAAAAACTATCGGAAGTTCTCTTTTGCATAGGAAAAGATGAAACGTGGATAGCAACAACAGTAGCGGTGCATAACCCCTTCGATTTCCAGAAAAGAGACATTTACAAGCCTAACCAACGTGCAATTTTTGGCATGCCACCTAGGCTAGCAAGGATTATGGTAAACTTGGCTTCCTGCAATGCTGGAAAAACTCTGCTGGATTCCTTCTGCGGAGTAGGCACAATACTCCAGGAAGCCTTGTTAGAGGGAGCAGCAGTAGTTGGCATAGACGTTAATTCCTGGTGCGTAAAAGCAGCTAATGAAAACCTCGGCTGGATAGTCCAAGAATACGAGCTCAATAATAGCGATTTTCGAGTTATACAAGGAGATATTAACAGGTTGGCTGAAAAAGTTGGGTTGGAAACTATTGACTGCATAGTATCAGAACCTGACTTAGGACCAGCATTAAAACAGTTTCCTACAGAGCCGTACGCGCAAAAGATTATTGAAAAACTTGAGCCTCTATTTAACGATTTTATCGAACAAGCATACAGAGTTTTAAAGCCAAATGGTCGGTTAGTACTTGCTACTCCCTTCATTAAAACTCGCTCAGGACAAACAGCAAGTATGCCCATCGACGAGTTATTAAGAAATGTCGGTTTTAAGCGAGTCTATGTTTTCTCAAATGATCTCTTTGCTAAAAGGATAGATGTAGGCAGATTAGTTAATACCGCTTCCCTAATTGAAATGGATGAACGCCACAAAGTAGGCAGAGAAATCCATATACTCCAAAAATAAACTTTTGCGGCATGTAGAATTTATTAATTCGTTTGATGAATTATTTTTCTAAGAATAATATAGAGGCAAAATACGTGGAAACTAATTTTCGACCGAATTGGGACAGGTATTTTCTAGATTTATGCGAAGCCGTAGCTAGGCGCGCAACATGTAACCGCGGTAGAAGCGGCTGCGTAATAGTTAAAGATAAGCGTATTATGACCACTGGGTACGTTGGCGCACCAGCAGGGTTGCCTCACTGCGACGAATCCGGGCACGATTTGCGAAAAGTCTTCAACTCGAATGGAGAAGTCACCCAACATTGCGTTCGAACCTTACATGCAGAACAAAATGCGATTATTCAAGCAGCGCGATTTGGAATTTCGCTGGAAGGCTCCACGCTTTTTTGCAAGATGACGCCTTGCCGAACCTGTGCTATGATGATAATTAATGCAGGGATAAGGCGAGTTGTTTGTGCTAAACGGTATCATGCAGATTCAGACACAATTGAGATGTTTAAGCAAGCAGGAATTGAACTGACCATCGTTAATGATGAAGTCGAAAAATACGATAAACAATAAAGATAAATGAAAAAATTTTTTATTTACTTTTTGAAAATAAAAACAAGGTAAATAAGATTGAAAAAGTCCGAGTAAAGGAGCTATTTCTTTTCAGGGACAACAATCCATTTAATATTATTAAACCCGTATTTGGAAATTAAAGGGTCTATAAAGGCAGGCGCTAAATTATCGTCAATTTCTGCCAAGACCACGGAGTCGCCGATTCTGTAAACAATCCCTATTTCAGTCAGATCCTTTAAGCCAGCGTATTTGCCCTTAATATCCCAATATCCAGGCTCATCTTTACCTACTTCAATAATCCAAGAGTATTTATCTTCAGGATGTTTGCCCTCGGTATAGTTGAAGGCGCAGACAATATCTCCCACAACTTTTGGATCATCATCAGTTTTAACGTAAAACCAAATGGTCATATAAACACCAGATAATATTGAGGTAGTTCTGCTTTAAATGATTTCTTTGCCAGATTATCGTTTAGCTTCAATAAGTGTCAAAGTTTCAAAGAAAGGTAATTTCTGTTCAGCTTTAACTTTTGCCATAAGACGATTTTCCCCAAATTTTTTGAGTGTTTCTTCGACACCAGTAAGGGTTGATTGCATTAAAAGCACTCTGCCTTCCGGTTTTAAATGTGGAGGCACTTTGGTAATAAATCGGTCGACAACATGCCGCCCGTCAACGCCTCCTGCCCATGATCGTCCTATCCAAGAAGTACTCTCATTCGATTCAGCGGGTAAATAAGGTGCATTGAATAGAATCAAGTCAAATGTCGTTTTATCACTAAATGCTGAAAACAAATCAGCTTGAAGAAAAGCCATCCTTTCACGCAAATTATTGAGCAGAGAATTCTGTTTTGCGAAACTAACGGCGATTGGATTTAAATCAACTGACAAGACAAAATCAGCTATTTTTGCCGCCAACACTCCAAGAATACCACAACCAGTACCCAAATCCAAAACCCGCTCATCTTTTTTGACATTAAGGTTTTCTGCGAAAAGAAAGGTATCTTCAGCTGGTTCATAAACTTCATCGCAGACATCAAAAATAAGGTTCTCAAAGTGAACGCGTTTAGTCGGGCAGTGCATTTGCTATTGCTCCGAAATCTTGAGGTGACAACTCTCTAACTCTTTTATTATGGAATGGAATATTAAGGGCAATTTTTTCGGCATCTGATTTACATAACTTGAAATATGTTTTTATGTAGGGTGCGAGAGCTTTGGCTAGTTTTTTGTTACGTTGAGTAAACAGCCACTTAACTAATCGCACAAATACTACTTTATTCTTCACTTCGAAGTTTTTGATATTTTGGTGCTTTAAACAAAGGATTACAGAGTCCACTTCAGGAGAGGGATGGAACATTTCTTTTGGTACCGCATCAAAAAGCTCAACTTCTGCACACTGACTAGCAATAACGGTTAACCAGCCGTACTCTTCGCTCCCAACAGTTGCAGTAAGCCTGTGGCTGAACTCTTTCTGTAAAATCATAACGGCAAGGTCAACTCTTTTTTCCAAAATCCACGTTATCAAGAGTGAAGACAGATAATAAGGCGGAATCGCAACCACTTTGTTGAACGGTGGCAATTCCGCTTTTAACACGTCTCCTTCGATTACAAGCACATTATGCAAGCCCTTAGTTTGTTCCTTGAGAATTTTCGCAACTTGTAGATCTTTTTCTACGGCAACTACAGTCTTACATTTATTGGATAGAAAATGGGTTAGGAACCCAAAACCAGCTCCAGCATCCAAAACCACATCAGACTTGTTTAGTTCGGCATACTCACTCATTTTTTTGTATAGTGAAGGCTCAATCAAAAAGTTCTGTCCTAAAGACTTTTTGGGGTTGATATGATGAGCATAGAGTAATCGTCTGATATCATCAAGGCTCATCGTTTATGCCTTACTGCGCTCGAGTGAATAAACGGTACTTGCTGTCACCATCGAGCTCTTCCAACACTCTTTTCGTAATCAACTTTACAGGATTTGGCAATTCTGTTCGTTTTTGCAAATCTTCAAAGCTTTCAAAAGGTTTGCGTTGTCGCTCATTTATAACTTGCCACATATATTTTTTGCCAATGCCGGGAACAAGCTCTAAGGCATGCATACGGGGAGTAATTGCTTGCGTGGTGTTGAAGAAGTGGACAAACCATTTCTCGCGGTTCTGTACAATCTTACTAATAACAGCGGATAGTTCTGCTCTCGCCGAAGCTGTTAACTCCTCATAGCCTACACGACCAATGATGTACGTAACTTCATCCCGAGAATCCTTACCCACGTAAACGCGGTCCCCGGGCTTTAACATTAAACCCTCTTTAACTAAAGCTTCCAAAAGGGTAAAGAATTCTTCCCCTACACATTGAATGAGAGCTCCTGCTCGGTAACCTGCACGTCCGGTTGGACGAAAACCTGCCTTACCATGAGGCAGAAAATCTATTACGTAAGCATGCGCTTCATACCGCTTTTCCATAACAATCACAGAGTCCTCTAACTGTATTCTCGCTTTCTGCTTAAAAATACTTGTTTGCTTTCCTCTACTTGAGTATCCTGTTTTCACTCAAAAGTTCTACAATTGAATGTAGTTTAGAGGTCTCGATGATTTTTTTGCCTCCTGCCAAGAAAACTCGAAGTTCGTCTACGGTTTCAGGCATGCAATTAATAATTTGGACTGCTTCAGCTTCGTTGAGTTCGTATTCTTTAATGAGGGTTTGCAAGAGGTCTTCAGCTTTTACAGGGTCAACCTTTGCGAATTTGCAGGCGTAATCTAGGGTTCGCCGCTGGAATTGATCAAGATTTTCTTCACCCACGGTTTCTAAAAGCTTCTTGACCTGTGGGATCGTTAGACGAGTTTCACTGACTTCTCTCTTACTCATGTTTTTTCCTCAAGTGCCCGTGTAAGGTTCTATATGTTCGGGTCGTACGATTATATCTTTTATGCTGTTTCCTTGCGGAACGCTAACAACATATCCTCTGCCGCGTTTCTCTTTTATGGTGCCGATTTTGCCATGGAAACGTTTATGGGGCATACTCTTTTGTATACTGGAATCCATTTTTATAATAACTTGGGAACCTAAAGCGTAATCCTGAAGAATTTTTCCAATATTTGGTTTTCCTTTTTCACGAGTAGGCTTACGCAGCAAACTGCGAGTTCCAGTGTAGTAGCCTTTTGAACCTCTCATCTAATTTTCACCTATTTATTCCATCATTACGTTGATAACGTCAAGCTTAAGCGTCTTGGCTGGGTTTCCGAGTGAATCTGACACGTTTGGGATTGTGCGTCCTTCATCTCCAGATACCAATTCTTTCACATAGAGCCCGCCCTGGCAACGAATTTCCAGTAGAGCCCTCTTAAGCGACACCTTCTTAACTTTAACCTTATATATGTACCTTTCCCGTACAATATCTGCCCTTCGATGCACAACACGCAAGGGGGTCTGCTGCTTAATTGTGACTTTAGAAAAGTTCTTTTCTATTATACCCAGATCTTTGTCGGTGAGGTCTCTTTCAAACTCAGCAAGTAATGCATACTCTTTCTGAGCATTCTCGCCTTTCTTGAGACGTCGAACAACTTCCTTAGTTGTGAAATGAAGCCCTGAAACTTCAATTTTTCCGACAGTACTAGCATTAACTTCTTCCTCTAAAGCAATCAGATTCAAAAAACGCTTTTTTGGTTTGGAGATTTCAATCACAAATGGCCGTCCGTTTCCTAGCATTCGTGCATCAATATCTTCGCGTCCTGAAGCGTGGAAAAATACTTCGTGACCTTGTGAAGCTTCTAGAAGCAGTTTGGAGGACAACGATTCTACTGATTCAGGGTACAATTTTCCCGTTTTACCACATTTGTTGCAGCCTTTGCCTCGGCAGTTTGAACAGAACCAAGTGGATTGAGGAATGTCCCGCAAGAATTTGCGGTATCTGCCTGCGATGAATAAGGGGTTAATTTGGAGGCGAACTTTTTCTAAAAAAGGATTAACAACTATTACCAAATCAGGAATTAAATACTCAGCCTCTTTGCATGTAGCTTTGGCAATTGCTTTACCAAAGATTCGACCAAATTCGTGACGCATACTTTCGCCGAAGCTTACATTGAATCTAGCTTTAAACTCATCCTCGCGCTCCTCAAGTTCAGCAGGCATTTCAACACCTACAAGGAATGTGGTAAATTCGTGATCCCCGATCACTTGAAGAGCTTTTAGGGTTAAGTTCTCAACTGACTTGAATTTGTCTTCACAGAGGGAACATTTAGTTTCTTTGTCATATTTTTGAAGGTGTTTAAGATGTTTCAGGGTTTCTTGAGCTTCCATTGAATAGCCATTGGTAGCTAAAACATTGAGTTGTTTAATACCTTCATCATCATTTTCATTAACACGATCGTTGGCTTGCATAGTCAAACTAATTTTTAGCGCTTGACCACGAACGTTGTTTTCCATGCTATAACCAAGCTTCGCAAATTGTCTACCCAAACAGTGGTCACAAAGGGGATATCTACTGAGCATTTCGAAGGCTTTTTCTAAAACACCCATTATCCGTTGCCTACTTATAGCCTGGCGGCATACCCATTCCTTTGCCGCCCAAGCCAAAGGGCAGCTTCTTTTTGCGTTTAAACATCTTTAGCATTTTACGCATCATAACGTACTGCTTAAGAAGTTCCTTGACGTCCTTTTCGGTTGTTCCTGATCCACGAGCGATCCGCCTTGCTCGCGAAGAATTTAGCAGTTTAGGATTCTCTCTTTCTCTAACAGTCATGGATTGAATAATAACTCGCCATTTGTCCAATCGCCCTTCAGCTGAGTTCAGCATATCGTCTGGAATATCGTAGGACATGCCAGGTAACATCTTGAGAACTTTGCCGAATGGACCCATATTTTTAACTGCGCTAAACTGTTCATACATGTCAGTTAACGTGAAGTTTCCGCTCATGATTTCCTTAGCTTTCTTTGGGGGGACTTTAATTTCAGCTTCATGCACTTTCTCCAACAAGGTTTCTAAGTCGCCCATTCCTAAGAGTCGACCAACGAATCGTGAAGGGATAAAGGCTTCAAGGTCTTCGATTTTTTCTCCTGTACCGATAAACTTGATAGGTGCACCAGTCGCTGCAACTGCAGAGAGAGCACCACCTCCACGGGATGAACCATCAAGTTTGGTTACGATAATTGCTCCGATTGGAGTTGCTTCGTGAAAAGTTCTAGCTTGGATAAGGGCTTGCTGACCTATGGTACCGTCGATAACCATTATAACTTCGTCGGGATGGATGTGTTTTTCAAGGTCTTTCATTTCCTTGATTAAGTCCTTCTCTTCTTTGTGACGACCAGCTGTGTCTACAATTATGAGGTCTTTGTCATTAAATTGTTTGAGGCCTTCCTTAACCACCTTGACTGGGTCTTTAGCTTTGGCGTCACCAAAGATTTGAAGGTTAATTCTCGCTGCTAGTTGTTGAAGTTGAGCGAAGGCGCCAGGGCGGTAGGTATCTGCGCAGATCAAACCTACTTTTACACCACGTTTTTGGAAGTATCTAGCTAGTTTTGCAGAGTGGGTGGTTTTTCCTGAGCCCTGAATGCCGACAAGCATTATAATTTTCTTTTTTCCGGGCTCCACTTTGAGTGGAACCGGCTTATCGCCAACAAAGTGGGTTAACTCCTCATAAACCACTTTGATAACGTGTTCTCGTCGCGAGATACCTGGCGGCATTTTCTCTTTCAAAGCGCGTTCTTCAATACGTTTAGAGATTTCCAAGACAAGTTGCACGTTTACGTCTGACTGTAAAAGTGCACGTTGGATGTCACGGACCAGTTCTTTAACTGCCGCTTCGTCTACTAAGCCGGCTTTAAACAGTTTCTTTATAGCCGAGGTTAACGAGGAGCCCAACTTGTCTAGTGCCATCAGATTCTCCAGCGCCTTAACATTCGTTAATTCTTTTAAATAAAGATTACATTCCAAAAAAAAGTATTTTGGTTATTGCTTATAGTTATCCGATTTCTTTGAAGCCTCAGTTTCCCCATTTGAGTATTCTTCACAATTCAGACGGCTCTTCATGCATCATTGGCTTCAGAGCAGAAAGCTTTGATCTAGAAAATAAACCTTAATTAATTAAATAGAGATGTGCATAATTTTTAATCTAATTAGCGCCTTTTCATCTTCATGAAAGCCAATGAAATTGTTAGACTTTTAGTCAATAAAGCAATCGCGCCAAAGAATAAAAAAGACGGATACCCCAAGATATTGCCAACCAAGAGCAGACAGAGTTCTTGCAGATTAAGGGTTAAAAAAACAACACATCATAATTGTTTTAACCTACCCGAAAATGAAGCCATTCCACATTATCTATAAGAACAGCAAAACCGACCGAGAAAAATTTTGCAGCAATGAGCTCCAAAAACTGCTCCCTCTACGCACGGAAGGGTTGGTAGAACAACAACAAGAATTTTTTAGGTGTTGTTGTTCTAGCAGACAAACAAAATGACGTAAAATAAATAATACATCAGAATTTTGCATGCTCTAAATTAAATAAATACAATGATAACTTTTATTCAGATATAATAAAGAAAGGAAAGGACTAATCGTTGAGTTATTTTGCTCTAACGATTTTTACTCTACCAAGGATCTTCCAATATTCGATCTCTGCGCCGGCAACGAGTTTAGCTTTAAGGTCTTCCTCCTCGGGATAGGGAGCGTCAATGTATTCATATGTTTCCAAATCCATGATTTGGACTCCTGTTGGGTTGACTGCAAAAACTTGACCTGCACGTTTGTCAACTATTGGCACTTCTGCACTACCATCCACTGATTTAACAAATTGCCTTTTTTGATTATCAAAAACGCCAATTGCTACGATTCTGGCTTTTGCCGCCCCATGCTTTCCGGGCTTTGATTTTGCAATGTCTACGATTCGGCATGGATCTCCGTCAATCATCATATAACCGCCAACGCGTAAACTTCCGACATCTGTAGGTCTGCTCATACATTCACCACAGTTTTGTTCTTACTCTCTTCATTCTGAACAACACCCATATATAGATT
>CAYPSV010000038.1:0-14110 GCA_964413605.1 uncultured Candidatus Bathyarchaeia archaeon
AAATCTATGTAACCCTTAACTTCACCTGAAGTAGGGTTTATAATCACTATTTTTTGCTGGTGCCAAATGTTTGCATAGATGTCACCGTCGACATATTCAAGCTCATTGAGGTAGTCGATGGGCATATCGGCATCGTGCACGCTGACCTGCCTCACTCTCTGAAAAGTTGCGGGATCAAGAAAATACAAGTTTGAAGAACCATCACTCATGATTAAGTGGACACCGTCAAATGTTAAACCCCAACCCTCAGTGGAATAGGAAAAGTTACCTTCTTTTTCGAAGGTTATCTGATCATAGACAAAACCAACCCCACTCCGCCAAGTTAACTGAACAAGAGAACTATTAACAAGTGCCAAGCCCTCGCCAAAATACTGCTCAGACAAAACCACTTCCTTGACAACGCTGCCTGCTAGGTTAACTTGCCGCAAACTAGAGGCACTCCAACCTCCAGTGCTCTCATAAAACGAGCCATTGGAAAAAATTAAACCCTCAGTGAAAGCCTCTGTATCATGCGGATAGGTCGCCACTACAGTGTACGAGTAAATTCTCGGCGAATTGCTATTTGAAAAAAGACTCTGAAAAGAAAAAAAAGCAACAACAATAACAAATACGACAATGACACATAACGAAGCATAAACCCGTTTCTTCATAAAAAAACTAAACTTCACACATCCTAAAATGCGTAACGTAAAAAACATCTAGAAAAATTAAAGCGAAACACTTAAGAGCAGAGAAAATCTAACATCTGGCAGACCAAAAATAGGTGTTGAAATCAATTGGCTGTTGAAGGTTTTTTCGAAAACAAAAAGGAACCAGTAGAAGCAAAAGTCGGCGACTTAACTCCGCAATCTAAAGCAGTTAATGTCACGGCCAAAGTAGTATCCAAAACAGAAATCAGAGAAATCCCCATGGGAAGAGACGGTTCACCACACAAGGTAAGCGACGCACTAATCGGCGACGAAACCGGTGTAGTATACCTCACACTATGGGACGACAACATTGAAAAAGTCAACGAAGGCGATACCGTTCGAGTAGAAAACGGTTACGTAACGCTCTTCAAAGGCAACATACGCCTAAACATAGGCAAATACGGCAAACTTGAACCCGCAACGACACCACTCGAAGTCGAAGTCAACACAGAAAACAACGTATCCAGCAAGACATACGAACAAGAACGCAGACCATTCAGAGGCGGACGAGGATTCGGAGGCGGCGGCTACGGCGGCAGAGGAGGAGACAGACGCGGCGGCGGAGGATACGGCGGAGGCGGCTACGGTGGCGGTCGAGATCGGCGCGGTGGCGGCGGCTACAGACCAAGATACTAAGCTTACAGCTTAAGTTAGAACGAAAAGATTTTTTCCTTTTTTTAATTTATTTTATTTCGCATTCTTAAGCGCGCTATTTCATGGAATAACTTGTTTTTTCCGTAAAAACTTAAATCTTCAACAAAACTCTCAACGCTAAAGAGGAGCCAACTAACATGGTTAACGACAAATTTCAGATTAAACCCACAGTAGACGAATTACTTGCAAAAGCTAAAAAACCAGCCCAACTCTCGGGACCCATGCACCGATTCTACGAAGGCAAAATGCAAGTCATCCCCAAATGCGCAATCAGAAACGTCGACGACTTCGCAGTTTGGTACACCCCAGGCGTAGCTGCCCCGTGCCGCGAAATCCAAGCAAACCCCGACAAATCCTTCGAATTAACAAACCGCTGGAACAACGTCGCCATCGTTACCGACGGTACCCGCGTCTTAGGTTTAGGTGACATCGGTCCAGAAGCAGCAATGCCAGTTATGGAAGGCAAAGCGTTGCTGTTTAAGTATCTAGGCGGAGTTGATGCCTTTCCGATTTGCCTGAAAACCAAAGATCCAGATGAAATTGTCAAAATCTGCAAAGCGTTAGAGCCAACATTTGGCGGCATCAACTTAGAAGACATCGAAAAACCAAAATGCTTCCAAATCCTCGAGCAAGCCCGCGACCAAATGAACATACCAGTCTGGCACGACGACCAACAAGGAACAGCAACTGTAATTTTAGCTGGATTAATAAACGCTTTCAAACTCGTAGGCAAAAAACCCAAAGAAGCACTCATAACACTAGTAGGCTCAGGCGCCGCTAACATCCGCACAGCTTACGTTTTAATGAAATGGGGCGTAAAACCAGGCAACATAATCCTCACCGACAGCAAAGGCGTCATCAACAAGAACAGACAAGACATCACCCAAGAAGAAGACCCCTGGAAATACGACATAACCCAAAAAACAAATGCTGAAGGCAGAACAGGAAACATATCCGAAGCCTTCAAAGACGCAGACGCAGTGGTCGCCGCCTCAAAACCAGGACCAAACACAATAAAGAAAGAATGGGTAAAAACCATGGCAAAAAACGCCATAGTCTTTGCATGCGCAAATCCGATTCCTGAAATCTGGCCCTGGGACGCTGAAGAAGCAGGAGCACGGATAGTTGCAACGGGAAGAAGCGATTTTCCCAATCAAGTCAACAACAGTCTAGGCTTCCCAGCGATTTTCAGAGGAGTATTAGACGTTAAAGCTAAAGCGGTCACAGACGACATGTGCATCGCTGCAGCCCAAGAATTGGCATATTACGCTGAGGAACGAGAAATGACTGAAAAAAAGTTGCTGCCACGAATGGATGAATGGGAGGTTTTCCCTCGAGAAGCAGTTGCATGTGCTCTTAAATCCATCGAGCAGGGGTTAGCACGAGTAAAACCCAGCAGACAAGAACTATATGAACACGCTTCCGCCATAATTCAAAATGCCCGCCAATCAACTGAGCTATTAATGAAGCATGGCTTAATCAAGCAGCCACCAAGTGAAAAAGAACTTCTAAGATAACTCACTACTTTAGACTTTAAAGAACAACAAAAAGAGGATAAAGATTTTAGAGCGGCGTAATTCTAACGATATTTCTCTTTTCCAACCTACGCAACGCATCTAGACACTCGTCTTTTTTTTCGCCCGAAACGTTAAGGGTAAGCATTATGTCTTTAATGGAAACGCCAGGTTTACCAAAACTTTCATGACGTTTGTAGAGGTGCTTAACAATGGATTTTTCTAGTCTACCGCATCGCCAAGTAGTATTGCGTATCAAAACAACTATGGTTCGGACAAGTGTCTGCTCGTTTGATTTTCTTCCACGAGGTTCTCCCATGTCTCCCCACAACAAAGATAAACCGCACCATTTCATTTAAACATTATTTCTAACATCATGGCATGGGTCAATACATTTTTTTAAGGTAGACCCCATGTTTTTTACCGTAATATCTTTCGAGTTTGCCCAAAGTCTGATAGCCAAGCTTTTGATAGAGCTTTAAAGCTGGGTTGTTATCCTCTCGCACTTCGAGACGAATTTCCGTTACGCTTCTCTGTTTTAGAAAACTCTCAATTTCCAGAAGCATTCTTGTAGCTATGCCTTTGCGTCGAAAGCTTGGAGCCACATTTATCGTTACTATGTGCCCGTACTCAGTGTTTTCTTCAACTTCAATTTGGGCAATAACAAAACCAGCTATATCTCCGTTTACTGTAGCAATCAACGCACGAGTGTTGTGGTCACGAAGCAGATAGTCTATTTGCTGTTTAGTAAACGCTTCATGATCAAAACAGTCTTCTTCAATTTCAAACAACTTATCAAGGAATTTTACGGTTGCAGCTTCAATTCTTACTTCCATTTCTTGTCTTAAATACTAATTAGGGCGTGGTTTGTTTTTAATTTTTTTCTATGTCTTTTTGAGCAACTATCGCTGGTTTCAATTCAAGGTACTGCTGAGCTGCAAAACCCGCAAAGAAACGGAACCAAAGTGTAATGATTCGAACAAGAATTGTAGCGGTAGCACTAAGTGCTGGCGGAACCCCCATAGAAATATAGAGTGTAGTCATTACTGCTTCTGGAAGCCCAACTTCAAAGGGTATACCGATTGGTATTGCCTTTACAGCTAAAACTATGGAAGAAGTTATCAAAATCAAACTCCAAGAAACAGGGTGCCCAAGCGATAAGAACACCAAATATGGCACGCTTAAACTAAAAAACCAAGTAATCGCAAGATAAAAAAAACTCGAAACAACGGGCTTAGGGTTGTTCTTAAATTCTTGCATTGCACTGTGAAAATTCACGGAAATATCAAAAGCTTGTTCTTTTAATTTATCTGCTTTCCATCTGCCAAAGGTTACTTTTTCCGCTAATTTTGTTATCCAATCTATTATTTTCGTCGTCCATTGCTGTCTGAAAGATAAAACCAACATAAAAGACATAACGCCAGTAATAGCTACTGCAACAACAATTATCAGGTTGAAAACTAAGGGTGATGCTTGCCCTCCAAAATAGAGTAAAACTATTCCAACCAGAAGAGCAATAACATTTATTGCCATCCCTAAGAGCCTGTGGGCAAAAAGTGAAGCTACGATTTTTCCGCATGAACCACATTTATCCCTCATTAGCAAATATGTCCGAGTAACTTCTCCACTTATCGATTGAGCTGGAACCAACGTATCGACATAAATACCATACCAAACGTAGAGATATCCTCTAAAGATGCTCATTTTGATTTGAAGAAATTTGGTTAATTCTCTCCAAGAAATTGTAAAGAAGAAAACATCCAAAAAACCAAAAAGGATTGCAACAGAATAAATGAGGGGATTGGCGGTTTTTGCTGTCTCGATTATTCCTAAGATGTCCACATTAAACAAGTATATGTAGAGAAAAAAACCGATTAAACCAAGCAGTGGAAAAATAACAGTTTTCCAAGTGAGCTTAGGCTTAGTGGTTTCCATTGGGTTTTTTGCACCGGAGTTAAACGGAGAGGTATGAATCACCGATTATATACTTTGTCCAAATCCAACCTAAGGCTAAAATAGGCTTCTAAGAATGCTAAGTGAAGATTGTTTATTTTTTTGAAGCGATTTCTGCTAAGTCTCTCATTAACCTCGTTAGATTACTTTTTCAATAACAGTTAAACAATAGGATTTACGTTATTCATGTAACTCATTGATTTGATAGTTGGTTTAACATATGGCTTCTATTAAAGCCCTCAAATTCAATCCTATTATTTACATAGTACTGGTTGCCTCGATAATAATTGTTGCTTCCATACTAATAGAGCCAACCATATCTGTGACTTCTAATAAATGCAGTTCATGTCATGGATCAGAGTATAATCAACAATTAGATATTCTGGAAGGAAACAGCCAAAACACGATACCTGCAACTATACAGGTAGGCCAAACACAAACAGTCAAAATAATCGTAGAAAACATTAACAACTCTCCAAAGTACAACCAGTTCAGTAATGTTAAAGCAACTTTAACTTCACAAAACAATCATTTCTCAGTAAGCTCTCCAACCGTCAATATCGGCACATTATCTACAACCGCAATGGCAACATGGCAAATAACAGGTCAATCCCAAGGAGCCGATACAATCTTAATTTCAGTGTCAGCCGAAAACAATCACTACTTCCTAAAATACATAGATAACTACTCACCTAGCCCAACAATTACAGTAACCACTGATCCCAATTCAACGCCAACACCGGACTCAACTCCAGAACCAACAATTCCCCCATCGCCCAACCCAACCAGCATCCCAACAACTACACCTTCACCAACATCAAATCCAACTAATTCACCCACATCTCAACAAACACCGCAACCTACAGAATCAAACAATTCCTTCCCCACCCAAAGTCCAACAACTCCAAACACTTCAAAGGAAACAAGCCCTACATTGCCAACGCAGACCAACATACCAAACTCGACAATGCAATACATCCTCACACCTGCCGCAATTGCATTAATTCTTATTTTTGCAATCACACTTCTAATTTTAACAAAAAAATACAAGGCTAAGAATTGACATGAGATATGACAAAATTGTATTTTTATTAAGAAGCTCCACCCTAGAATCAGGTTAGTGGGTTAGATATGAAAATAGGAGTTTGCGGAATTGCCTGCGAGAAGTGTCCTCGAATGCAAAGTGGCACTTGCCCAAACGGCAGTATTGGCTGTGTCGCAAGGGAGAACAAGTTTTGTCAGATTTGTAATTGTGCTAATCATAAAGCGGTTAAACTCTGTTTTGAATGTAAAGAATTCCCCTGCGAAACCACTAAACTTGGACCAATAAGTTATGGTTACTGCCAATACCTTTCAGACAAAACTGAGCAGCAGTCTTAAGTCATTGGTTTAAGGAGTTGTTTTGGTCATCTATGGTCGTCTCCAAAGAAGTCTTAATTGAAGCCAAAGGTTTAACCAAAAAATTCGACGATTTCATCGCAGTGGACCACATAGATTTCCAAGTTTACAAGGGCGAATGTGTAGGTTTCTTGGGACCTAACGGCGCAGGCAAAACAACCACTGTACGTATGATCTATTGTTTTATTCCACCAACCGAAGGAGAACTAATCGTTGCTGGATTAAGCGTTAAATCTCAGTGCCGAGAAATAAAGAAGATAGTGGGTGTAGCGCCTCAAGAAGATAACCTTGACCCAGATTTTACTACCATAAAGAACCTAACTGTCTACGCCCGATTCTTTGACATCCAAAAAGACGAAGCCACAAAAAGGGCGAATGAGCAACTAAAGTTTTTCCAACTGGAAGAAAAAAAACAAGTTCCCATACTGGCGTTGTCAACGGGTATGAAGCGCAGGCTAATTTTTGCCAGAGCACTGATCAACCAGCCTCAAATTCTGCTTCTTGATGAACCCACAACGGGTTTAGACCCTCAGGCTAGACACCTCGTCTGGGATGAAGTGCGTTACCTCAAAAAGAAACAGGTCACAATCATCCTGACAACTCATTACATGGATGAAGCAGAAGTTCTCTGTGATAGAATCTTAATCGTTGATAAAGGCAAAATCATTGAAGACGGAACACCCTCCGACCTGGTAAAAAAACACATTGGAGAGGACGTTCTTGAACTCGATTATGACGAGAAACTTTTGCCAACACTCAAAGAAGTTTTTCCAGATGCACGCATAGAGAAGCTAAGCGACCGCATGCAAATCTTCACTGACAAACCCCACGGCGTATTCGAAGGTTTCTTAAAAGACCACCCGATCCAAAATGTAACCATTCGCAAAGCCAACCTTGAAGATGTCTTCCTTAAACTAACTGGACGAGGACTAAGAGAAGAATGAGCAAAGTTAATCTACGTAAATCACCCGCTCGCTTCTCAATACCTAAACTCAGCTATCGAGTCTGGAAAGTCTGGCATCGCAATTTTGACGTTTTCACTACAACTATAAAAGTAAATTTCTTACCTTCTCTGCTTGAACCAATTCTATACTTATTAGCTTTCGGTTTTGGGCTTGGAGGATTCATACCAAGCATCGAAGGCCAATCATATATAGCCTTTATAGCACCTGCATTGGTAGCGATTTCAATAATGAACGGTTCTTTTTTTGAATGCACATTTGCCTCGTTTGTTCGCATGTACTTTCAAAAAACCTTCGATGCAATCGTGGCTACACCCGTCAGTGTTGAAGAAGTGGTTGCTGGGGAACTTCTCTGGGGTGCGACAAGAGCAACCATTAATAGCACAATCGTTTTGTCCGTGGTCGCAGTCTTCGGATTGATTTCAACTCCGCTGTTTCTAATAGTTATTCCGTTGGCTTTTTTTGGAGGTTTAATGTTTGCTTCAATGGCAATGTGCTTCACGGCAGCGGCACCAAACATCGACTTCTTTAATTTTCCTTCATTCCTATTTCTAACACCCATGTTCTTTCTATGCGGCACATTTTTCCCATTAACATCTCTTCCAATAGCCGTTCAAGGCGTCGCCATGGCTTTGCCCTTGACACATGTTGTCAACATCGTTAGGGGAGTTGTTACAGGCCATCTTGTACCTATACTTGGTTTGAATCCACTGGTTCTGATTCTCATAAGTCTGGTTTGGATAGTTCTCGTTACTGTGTTCTTCTTTATTCTCAGCATTAACTTGATGAAAAAACGTCTAACAAGCTAAAACTTTTTACGTATTGACTCAGAGATAATTAATTAAAAATCTTGCAGTCCCCTTTAGGCGTTAAAGATTTTTAAACGCAACAGGTATTGTTAGCCATAAAGGAAGAGAAACACATGCGCTTAGTTGTTCGAATCGGCGGTTCAGTTGTCGCATCTCCAATCAATACTGAATTGATAGGAAAATATGCCAATATAATAAAAAAATTAAAGCAGCAGGGCCACGAGGTTGCAGTAGTTTTGGGGGGTGGTGCGTTGGCACGAGAATTTATCGGTATAGCCCGAAATTTAGGTCTAGACATGACGGGACAAGATGAGATTGCAATTTCTTGCTCACGTTTGTTTGCCCAGTTGTTTCTCAAAAAACTCGGTGAATCAGGCTGCAGTAAGGTGTCCGTAACGTTAGATGAAGCTACTCAATGTTTAACTCAAGGAAAAATTGTTGTTATGGGCGGTTTAAAACCTGGAATTACCACTGATACAGTTGCAGCCCTAGTTGCTGAAAGCATTAATGCTGATCTAATGGTTAAAGGAACGGACCAAGATGGAGTTTACGATAAGGACCCCAGAAAACATCCAAACGCGGTAAAGCTTGACAAAATATCTCTTGAAGAATTAGTGAACGTTTTTGAACATAGTGAGCATAAAGCAGGCATTCATCAGATTGTTGATCCAGAAGCAATCAAAGTCCTGAAACGCCAAGGATTAAAAATGATTGTGGTAAACGGTTTTAAACCTGAAAATATTCCTGCTGCAATCAAGGGTCAGAATGTTGGCACAATAATAGCCTAAAATTAGTGCTTTTGTTATCCATACTTTTTTTCAATCTCTTCTAAATTTGGCCAAATGATTTTGTGAGATCCCTAACTTTCCTTTGAAGACATCGCAAGTGCGATTAGAATAAATCTAGCCTTAGATACATTAACAAGCAATTACCAAACATGTTACTTAATATCTTTCTTAAGATTTAACTAGTCTTTAAATAGACTCAGAATCCAAAAAATAATAGAAGCGCGAATAAAAATGTCAACAAAAACTATACCTGTCGTAGAAGCGATAGATGTTACGAAAACTTACATGCTAGGAAAGGTTCCAGTCGAAGCTTTGAGAGGCGTGAACCTAAAAGTTGAAGCAGGAGACTTTGTTTCAATTTTGGGACCGTCAGGAAGCGGCAAATCAACGATGCTAAACCTTATCGGCGCATTGGATAAACCAACCGCAGGCACCTTATTAATCGACGGTGTAGACATCTCAAAATTGAACGACAACCAACTCGCCGAAATCAGAGTAAGAATCGGCTTTGTCTTCCAATTCTTCAACCTAATTCCCAGATTAACCGCACGTGACAATGTAGAACTATCCATGTCAATAGCCAACTTGAGTAAAAATGAAAGAAGAAAACATGCCATCGAACTCTTAGAAACTGTTGGTTTAAAAGATCGAATAAAACACAAACCAGCAGAACTCAGCGGTGGACAACAACAACGCGTTGCTATAGCACGAGCATTGGCAAACAACCCCAAATTCCTCCTTCTAGATGAACCAACAGGTAACGTAGATTCAAAAACAGCAAGTGAAGTCTTAGCATTAATAAAAAAACTAAATGAAGAAAACCAAGTCAGCATAATCATGGTAACTCATGACCAAAAGCTAGCGCATGAAGCAAAACGTACCGTCCAGATGTTTGATGGTCAAATCACAAAACAGGCGGAAAACTAATGAAAACAACCGATATTTTTGGATATTCATTTAGTGCAATTAAACTTCGAAAACTCAGAGCAGCTTTAACTACGCTGGGAGTTGTGATAGGTATCGCTGCGATCGTAGCACTCTTATCAATAACTCAAGGCTTGCAAGCAACTCTAACTAACGAACTCAACCAAGGGTTATCTGCAAATACCTTAATCGTAACATCTGGCAGCAGTTTTCTTAGCGGAGGAGGTCCCAATGCAGGAGGTGGCGGCGGAGGATTTGGAGGGGGAGGCACAACCGATAACTCCGGATTCAAACTCTATGTAAATTATACTAGCGAAATAACCGGATTAAATTCAGATATTACCAACTCAATGGCTATAATAAGCCGAACTGGATACATAAATACAGAAAACCTCAACCGAACAGTTACAGTCAACGGAGTTGACTTCACCCAATACTCCCAGTTTTACAGCACAACATTTGTTGCAGCAAGCGGAACAATTCCACTTAATCCAGCCGAAAACCAAGTTGTCGTAGGCACACGCGTAAATCAACCTGGACAAAACGGAACAATCTTTTTTGGCGCTGGAGACACCATAAATATCACATGGACAAATGCCACAGTTTTGCCTCCAACAAACGAGACCTACACAGCCGTGGTCTCAGGGGTGCTTGACAAAATCGGAGGTTTTGGCATCGGAGGACCATCCGACACAGGGATCTACATTCCGATTAACAAAGCACAAAGCTTTTTTGGAACAGACCAATGCGACATGATACTTGTCCAAATAAAAAACAATGACAACGCAACCATAACAAATGTTTCTAAAGCAATAACAGACCATTTCAGCAACCAAGTATCTGTCGTATCAGCGACCGCTGTGCTTACTTTGCTCACCAGCGTCTTTAGCATCCTACAGCTATTCCTAGGAGGAATCGCAGCCATATCACTGCTTGTAGCAGGCATAGGAATAATGAACATCATGATAGTCTCGCTAATCGAACGGACAAGGGAAATAGGCATCCTCAAAGCATTAGGAATGAAGAGCAGAACAGTATTAACTATATTTCTAGGTGAATCCGTCATAATCGGTTTGCTAGGTGCAGTTATCGGCATAATCTCAGGATGGATTTTGGCAAACGTCACCGCAAGAATCTTGGGCTCAGGATTCTTCGGAGGCGGCGGAGGATTCCAAATAACGCCTCTATTAACCCCTGAAGTATTAGTTGGAGCATTAGCTTTCGGAATCGGGGTTAGCGTAATATTCGCACTTTACCCTGCTTGGAGAGCATCAAAGCTCAAACCAGTAGAAGCTCTAAGATATGAATAGACTCCCTGCTGTCCAATTTTTTCTTTTTCTATTTTTGTTTAGCTAGAAGCTTTAAGATACGAATACAATAAGCCTGAAGAGACGTTTCATATTGAAGAGAATTTATCCTGATCAACCAATCATCGGAATCGGAATAGTAATCGTACGTGACTGCCATATGGCCCTTATAAAACGTGGAAACGAACCAAGTAAGGGTAAATGGACCATACCAGGAGGCTTGGTTGAGCTAGGCGAAAGCGTTGAAGCCGCGGTTATACGTGAAGCCAAAGAGGAAACTTGCCTTGATGTAGAAAAGCCAGAACTTATCGATGTAGTCGGCAACGTTGACTTCGATGAGCATGGAAAAGTAAAATATCACTATGTCATTGTCGACTACCTTGTTCATGTTAAAGGTGGCGATATTAACGCTGCAAGCGACGCTGAAGAACTACGTTGGGTACCTTTCGATGAGGTCGAAGGCTACAATTTGACGGCTTCATTCAGACTTTTCTTCAGGCAAAATAGGAAAAAACTAGAGAAAGCTAATTCTTATTGCTAAAGAACAATCGTGTTTCACCCATGGTCTTTATATCTAAAGACCTGACACGAGCAACTATAGGAAAATCATTAACCACTCTGCCCAAAGTCAAACAGTGATGAGGTGGTAGGTCTCTAGCGATGCTTCGAACAGTTTCAGCATCAACTCTTGCTGCGCGTGAAACCACATCCAAATCATGTTCGTTGGTGAAGTTGAATAAAAAAATGTTGTCTGCTTGGCGATAAATGGTTTCTTGGATTGTATCAGGTTGGTTTGTGATAAATGTAGTGAATATCCCGTAGTGACGCATACGGGTAACAATGTCGTCCCAGTAAGTTTCACGCAAATAGAGGTGAGCTTCTTCCGCAAACAAGAAAACAGCTTGAAGTTTCCAGTTAGTGAGGGAATCAACCAGTTTGCCCAAGACGTATTCTACGATGATTTGGCGATCTATGTTTGAGGTGTTTTTTAGGTTTATTACTATGGCTCCGCCCTGATTCTTTGAACGAAGCAACCTATCATCCAGCAACATTGCTTCACCAGGGCAATCCGTGAAAAAACCCGAATTGGCAAATGAGTGGAAGCGCGAAGTCAACGCATCCTTTACATGTTGGTTGCAATTCAAGTCCCTGATTGCTTCCCCCAAATCTGACATAGTCAGCTTTCCTTGTTCTTTGAGGCTTTTCCAAAGACGTCTAAACTCTCGGGCGGATGTTCCAGGTAAATGTAAAGCGTTTACAAGTATACCCATGACTGTGTTTAAGTGCAGCTGTTCAAGACTAACCTTAAAGTTTTGCGATGGTGTGAAAGAGTGAATCTTATCATAATACATGTTGCGTTTGCCATCATTTGTTAATCCTAAACTTGAGTATTCTCCGTTTAGGTCGAAGACAACGACCGTAGCTTTGTAGCCAACCAGGTTTACCATCAGCAATTTGGAGAGGTGGGATTTGCCACACCCTTTTTTACCTGTGATAATATTCAACGTTCCATCTACCTCTGAAGCATCAATTGTAAGAAGCGAAGAATCCTTGGTGCCTCCCAAAATAATGGGTAGTTTTCCATCGACTTTTGCCAGTTTCATGAGCATTGGAATTGAGAGTTTCTTAATTGCTGATTGAGACCGCGAAGGTAACCAACTGCTGCTTGGGCTTAGAATCTGATTCTCCAGGGTGGCTCGAATCTTGCAAACTAATAGGTTTGCATCTTGAATGTAAGTAATATGCGGGGCAATCTCCATTGGGTCAATATCTTCACCCATTAAAGGTTCACCACCATCGGACAAAGTGCGCAAAAGTTCTTCCAAAACGCCGGGCACTGCAGCAAACTGTACATCGATAACTTGAGCAATTAGAGCTTTCCCCGCTTCATCATCTTCTACCAGCAAGTAGTCGCCTTTTTCAACACACTCGGTTGGAAAGCTTATGATTTGCAATACGTTTCCTTCTTTTTTATATAGTTTCAAGTGTAAACCTCTCCGCTGCCAAAAGCACCGAAAAGAAGTTTATGCATGTCTGGACGGTTGATGATTTGAATTCCATGTTTGCTAGTAATGAAATGCTTTATAGCTATCACCTCGTTGGCTGTAAATGTGCAAAGTATGTGTGCTAATCTTAGTGTTTCAGGATAACTTTGTGTATGCAAATCATTCCCTAGCAACTTCTGCAGAGCGTCTACTCGTCCTTCTGAGCTGATTTCTCGGTCGATGTCTAATCTGAATGAAAGGTTTGACCTGTTGAGCCGAGCTACATAAACGTCTCCAAGCAAGGCTTGAGGCGGTTTTGAGTACAGTCCGGTAGTCTCTACCAAATATGGCGGCTCATGATTTAGGCGTTGCTCAGTTATCAAGATTCCATTAACCCTTAGAGTTGTTGCTTTTGAAAAAGCTAAAACAATGCTCTTGTTTCTTCTTGCAAGAGATAGAATCTCTTTTAAGCGCTGAACGGGCGTATCTATAGTTCCTGCCATTAAGGAACCGTCAAAAAGCAATACTCCGTTGTTGATGGTTTTGGCAAGCATGGATTGAATCCACCGTTCAAGCAAGCTGGCTAGGCGAGTTGGCATTTGCGAGATATTAGGTGCTGATGGGTGCGCTTTTTCGTAACTTATGTTAAAGTATGCTTTTTCGAGTGCATTGTATAGCTGATTTTTATTTTCTTCTGTTATGTGAAGTATGAATGGTCCAAGGCGGGTATAATTGTAAATTCTATTTTGTCGCCAAGTAATTGCTCCCCTCATGGCTACGATAATGCCTGTTGGTGTTTCGCCTATTTTGATGGTTGAGGTGTCTGTGGCAGCGATTATTGTTTCTTTGAGGTTGCGTTTTAGGATGATTGGTTCTGGCTTTAGATGAAGGGTTCGAAAGCATTGTTCTCGAGGGTCTAGTTGTTGGGTTAGTCCGTTTAGATGCATAGGTTGATGTTGGGTTCGTTTTAGTGAATATAGGGATTGTTCTAAGAAGCGTTGAGGAAAAAGCGTATCTATGTTGGGTTGGGGAAAGTTATATTTGTTAGGTATTGTATATTGTTCAATCACTATGATTCACCAATATTCAATATCTTTATTGGTGAAATATTTAAGTATTGTGCATGT
>CAYPSV010000039.1:0-13788 GCA_964413605.1 uncultured Candidatus Bathyarchaeia archaeon
GCAAACGCAAAGTAGATCATATTCGTATTTGCTTAGACCAAAAAGCACAAGCTAAAAACGTCACCGCAGGTTTTGAAGACATCCAACTTGTTCATCGTGCGCTGCCCGAAATCAACAAAGCAAAAATCAGTCTTTCAACCACTTTTTTAGGCAAGAAATTTAATGCCCCTATAATTGTTGGGGCTATGACAGGCGGCGCCAAAGAAGCCATCCAAATAAACGCATCCATCGCGGAAGCTGTGGAGCAACTAGGTTTGGGTATGGGGTTAGGCAGCCAAAGAGCTGCAATCGAAAATAAAAAACTTGAAAAAACCTACAGTATAGCGCGCAAGAAAGCCCCTCATGCATTCCTAATTGCAAACGTAGGGGGAGTCCAACTTGTCCATGGATACGGCCTAAAAGAAGTCAAGAAAATTGTAGAAATGATCGATGCTGACGCTGTCGCAATTCACCTTAACGCATTGCAGGAAGCTGTGCAGCCGGAAGGACAAACCAATTTTCAAGGTGTACTTTCAAAAATTACCGAAATCGCTGGTGCGATAGATATTCCTATTATAGTAAAGGAAACAGGGGCTGGGATCTCAGCTGAAGATGCTGAAGCACTCGAGAAAGCAGGCGTAAAAGCAATCGACATCGGCGGGTTGGGCGGAACTAGTTTTGCCGCTGTCGAATACTACCGCTCAAAAGCGTATAAGGATGTCTACTTAGGTGAAGCATTCTGGGACTGGGGCATTCCTACAGCAGTTAGTTTAATCGAGAATGCTCAGTCTGTTAAATTGCCCTTAGTTGCATCTGGCGGTGTGCGAAGTGGAACTGACATAGCCAAAGCCATAGGATTGGGCGCAAGTCTAGCTAGCACCAGCCAACCTATTCTCGAAACTGCAGTTAAAGGAACAATGGAAACTCTAGAAAAACTAAATTGCATAATTGAAGAACTTCGAAATGTCCTGTTCCTTGTCAGTGCAGAAAAAATAACCGATTTAGCAAAGACCCCTCTTGTAATTACGGGAAAAACCGCTCAATGGTTGCAAGCCCGAGGGTTTAATATAAAAAAATATGCAAAAAGAGGCGCAAAATAGTTTGGACATAGAAAAATTCCTTGAAGAAACCGCACCATTGATCGACCGAGCTATAGAAAACTATATTCCACGTAAATTTAGCAAAGACTCAGTTCTTTTCAAAGTAAACCCTCCAATGTATAGCTACAACTTAGAGCCTCTAAACAAAGCAATAGCTGACCCTACTTGGGATATTCTCGATCGCGGAGGAAAAAGATGGCGACCTGCCCTCTTTTTAATAATCTGCGAAGCTTTGGGAAAAAAAGCCGAATACTACCTCGACTTCGCAATAATTCCAGAGGTCATTCATAACGGTACACTCGTTATCGACGACATCGAGGACTCCTCTGAAATACGACGAGGGAAACGCTGCTCATACAAAATCTTTGGTAACGACATCGCCATTAACGCCGGAAACGCAATGTACTACTTGCCGCTTTTACCCTTGATGACCCACAGAACCAGACTCCCCGCTGAAATGCAAAGAGATGTCTATGAAATTTACGTGCAAGAAATGATCAACCTAAGTATGGGGCAAGCTATGGACATTACTTGGCATCGTGGAATAGCAAATGCAGACGATCTAGATGAAAGCGACTATCTGCAAATGTGCGCCTACAAAACGGGTACGCTTGCACGTATGTCAGCAAAAATGGCAGCAGTTTTAGCAGGAGGAGAACCCAATCTTGTCGAAAAACTGGGTCGTTTTGCAGAAAGCATTGGCGTTGCTTTCCAAATGCAAGACGACATTTTAGATTTAACAGGAAAAGAATTCGCCAAAAGCAAAGGGTGTGTTGGGGGAGACATAACTGAGGGTAAACGTTCTCTGATTGCTATTTACACTCTCAGGGAAGCCAACAACGTTGATCGAGCCCGCTTAATAGAAATCTTGAATATGCATACATCTGACCAGAACCTCCGCAACGAAGCTATCGCTCTAATGCAAAAATATGGTGCTATAGAACACGTCAAACAAACCGCCACTCGTATGGTAAAAGAAAGCTGGGAGGAAGTCGATAAATTGTTGCCGACACCTCAGGCTAAGGAAAAATTAAAAGCGTTCGCCGAATTCTTGATAAAGCGCAACAAGTAACCTTTGCGAGCGTAAATAATTTGGGATTAGACCATGATAATGAACTCCGTGAGTTTATTCGGAAAACCGCTTTGTTGAATGCGGTTGGGCATGAAGGAAAAGCACAAGCAGGTGCCCTGGTCGGCAAAATTCTTGGCGAAAAAGCAGAGCTCCGCAGCCAGGTCAAAGAACTTTCCGATGTAATTAATCAAGTTGTTAATGAAGTTAATAGTTTATCTTTTTCAGACCAGAAGACGATTGTTGAGAAGAACTGGCCTGAAACGCAGAAAAAGAAAGAGGTTGAAGAAAAACGCCTTCCACCGCTTCCTAATGCTGAAAAGTACAAGCAGATTGTCACACGTTTTTCACCCAACCCTGATTGTGTCTTGCATCTTGGTTCAGCAAGAGCCATATTATTAAGCCACGAATATGCCCGCTTATACAATGGCAAATTTATGCTGCGCTTCGAAGACACTGATCCTAAAATTAAGAAGCCAGCCTTGAAATTCTACGAAAGCATCAGAGCTGATTTGAAATGGCTTGGCTGCAAAATCGATGAGGAATACATCCAAAGCGATCGATTACCCATTTACTATGAATACACTGAGAAACTTATTGGCGACGGCAACGCCTATGTCTGCGAATGCATTCCAGATGAGTTCCGAGTTAAAGTTGTAGCCAAAGAGCCTTGTCCGTGCCGAAACCTTTCTTCATCAGAACACTTGGACCGTTGGCACCGCATGTTAGATGGTTCCTACCGCGAAGGTCAAGCTGTCGTCCGCGTTAAAACTGACATAAAACATCCAAACCCTGCAATCCGAGACTGGCCAGCTCTACGAATCATAGACACAAAAAAGTACCCTCACCCCCGTGTAGGTAGCAAATACATTGTTTGGCCATTATACAATCTCGCAGCAGGTTTAGACGACCATCTGATGGGCATGACCCACATTATTCGAGGCAAAGAACACTACACTAACATGGTACGTCAAAAATACATGTACCAATATCTCGGCTGGGAATACCCAGAAGCAATCCATTACGGCAGATTAAAAATCACAGGTGCAGCATTAAGCAAATCCAAAATCGTTGCAGGCATAAAAGAAGGCGACTACGCAGATTTCGACGACCCACGATTAGGAACCTTTGCTGCACTGCAAAAAAGAGGAATTACCCCAGAAGCCATCAAAAAAATGATTATCGAAGTCGGAATAAAACCAAACGACGTCACGTTGAGCTGGGAAAATCTTTATGCTTACAACCGCAAAATCCTCGATTCAACAAGTAGTCGCTATTTCTTTGTTGCACAGCCCATCGAACTAAAAGTCATCAATGTGCCAAAGGATTTCCTAGCTAAACTGCCCCTGCACCCAGAAAAACCTGAGAAAGGATTTAGAGAATATACCATAAAACCTGAAGGCGACAAAAAAACTGTCTGCCTGTGGATCTCTGGCAGAGACGCTCAATCTATAGAAATCAACCAAGTAATCAGACTTATTGAACTATTCAACATAAGAATCCGGTCTAAAACCGATAATTGCATAACTGCCCTATTCGAAAGCGCCTCCTATGAAGAAGTACGCAAAACCAAAGTCCAACTAATACAATGGGTCCTCAAAGGTAACGAGTACCCAACCCAAGTCATTAACCAAGACGCCTCAGCTACTGAAGGATTTGCAGAGGCAGATTGCAAAAAGTTAAAGCCAGACGAAATCATACAGTTTGAACGATTCGGATTTGTGCATGTAACCGAAGTCGGACCAAAACTAGTGGTCTACTACTCTCAAAAATAAGGTGGAAAAATGCGAAAACTCGACAATCAAGCAATAATCTGGCCAGTATATTTCGATTGCAATAAGTCACGAGCTAAAGGACGCCGAGTACCTAAAAACCAAGCTATCATATCGCCAAAAATTGTTGAAATAAAAGAAGCCGCAGACAAATTGGGCTTACAAAACGAAGTTAAACTAGAAGCACATTTTCCAAAGAATCCTTGGGCAAAAACAGGTATGTTACTGGTTGAGAAGAAAAAAGTCAAAGAAGCTATAATCAAAGATTTAGCAAAACAACTATTGAAAATTAGAAGCCAACAGGCTCAAAAGCCAGCTAAACGCTAAAAATACTTTTTTATTTAAAAAAATAATTAGGCTTTTTCTTTGCCAATCAAAACAGCATTAATCATACCGTCATTGCCTGGTCGACTTGTGACTTTGGCTAAGCCCAGTTCGGTTTCGATTTCTGCGCCTTTGGTTATAACTCCTCGACGGTTGAAGTCTACGTTAGCTCCGTTTCGAACTACACGAGTGATTTGGGTTTTTTGGGTTTTGCCGCTTTTAGGGTCAGTAACAGATGCGAACTTGTCGCTTAGTACTTTGACCTTAAGGTTACCGCCTATACCACGTGTGATTTTGCGCCTTGGTTCACCCAAGATCGTTTCGGCTGGGTAACCACCTGCCTCATACTTTTTCTTTGTGCGGTAAGCGCGTTTTTTGCCGCCTGTAAGTTTTCGTTTACGTAAACTGCTATGAGTAGACATATTCTACCATTTCCTTGAATGCGTAGCAACTAAAACTGAGGATTCCAATATAAACATACTGTTTCAAGGCTACAGTTCTATGCTTTTTTACTGTTTTTACATTGGTTATTCTTGTAGTTTTATACAAACTTTATTTTAAGTAAAATCCGTCAATTGATCTTGGGGGGGCTGTTTTTTCCTTTCTACGCTTGTTTTGGATTATAGACTGGTTGTGAGAACTCATCGAATACCATCCAAAAAGCAAACCCGAGCCTTTATTTGTAATTTGTGCCTCAGTTTTTTTTAGCAAATCTCGCGCTTTGGACAATAATTTTAGTTTGCTATCTTCATCTTATATGAATACCTTGGCGCTTAGTACTACCTTATTCTTACAAACATGTATTTTTGCTATTTTTCGGAAGCTTCTTGTTTTTCTCGCTTTTCTTCTTTTGTCGCTCTCTTTGATAGGTCTTCTTTTATAGCCTCACCAAAAATCTTCTTGAGGTCCTTCTTCATAATCGTAGTATCCGTTGTTAGGCCAAAATAGTCAGCGAAGTAATCAGTAGTTTTCAATGCTAACGAACGTCCAGCCCGCTCCGACATTATTAATCCCATATCTTTGAGTGTTTTAACGTGCCCGTAGGCGTGTTGACCTCGAACTTCTACAACTCTTTTTTGTGAGATGGGTTGACGATATGCAATGTACGAGAGTGTCTTTAAAGGTCCCGAGGATAGCAATGGCCTATTCACGAGTTTTTTGATTAATGGTGTAAATTCTGCTTTAACCTGCAAAACATAGCGTTCATCTTTTAAAGCTATAATTTCAATGGCGCTGTTGCGAACCTTGTAATCCTCTATAAGCGTCTTAACAAATTGAGTAACGCGTTTTTTGCTTCGGCTACCGACAACTTGACAAAGCTCGTTTAATTCAAGAGGGCGACCCGCAACGTAGAGAGCAGCTTCAAGTAGCATTAAAGAATGAGTTTTTCGATCGTTTTCCGGTGATGCCGCAGCACCCGGATTCAAAGTTGGGCTTGATTTAACGGATTGTTTCGGTTTTTCCAACGTTTAGTTTCCCCACACCTATGTAGAGTTCTTCGGTTTCTTCGTTCTGCCAAAGGCTAACTAAGCCATCCTGAGCAAGGAACAGCAAATAGATAAACATTCTTAACGCTTCGATGCGTGTTGCACCCTTGGAGAGAGTTGTGAAGTCAACAATTCCTTGTCCGTTGACTTTTTGGCACAGCAGGGCATATAGTTTTTCGACTTCAAATTCAAGTTCAGCGATGAACTTGTCAAATTTGGGCAATAAATCAGTAACTGATGGCAACACAGGGTGTTGTTCCACTACGTGGTTTAGGGCAAGAAGTTTTTCACCTTTGAGTACGTCATCTAAGACTTCAAGCAAATGCTGAATGGTTGTTGAAGTTAATTCATGGCGTAACGGAAGAAATAGGGGTGGTGGAACAAAATCTGTCGGAATCTTTGGAGGCGGTGAGGGCGGATCTTGCAATGTAAGCAAAAGCTTTGACTTCATCAAATAAATCAATGCTGAAGAATCCAAAGCAACACCAGATGCACGGAAATCCACTTTTTCTGGCGCAGACTTTTCCATCTCTAAAAGAAACGACCTGAGCAAGTAATCTATATTCACGTTCCAAGGAGTTAGTTTTTCTAGTTTGCTGAGTTCGAACAGGATATTCCAAGGTGGACGCAAATAGAAAGGTCGACGGGTAGGTACGGTTGAGGCGGAAGCCATTATCTCGATGCCTCCGATGGAAACTTTGCAGTCACCACGTTTGATATACCGTTGCGTTCGTAGACGCCGTAGACTTTCTGTGCTTTATTAACCATTTCAGGTCTTAAGCTTATAACTATAAACTGAGTTTTCTCTGCCTCTTCAAGAAGAGTTTCGGCAAGTTTGGTCGTATGGAAAGCATCCAAGTGAGCATCAACTTCGTCAAGTATATAGAATGAAACTGGCGAAAACTCTTTAAGCGAAAAAATGAATGCTACCGCCGAAATGGAACGTTCACCACCACTAGCTCCACTGACGATTATGCTAGGTTTGTTCGGGAACTGAACAAGCATATCAATACCGCCGGAGAAGGGGTCCTCAATGTTTTCGAGTTTAAGTGAAGCGCTTCCACCGCCGGTCATCTTTTCAAAGTAAACTGTGAGGCTGGCGTTGATTTTATCAAACGCATTCATGAAAACCTTGCGTTTTTTTGCTTCAATTTCATCCATAAACGCAACGATAGCCTGCTTTTCGCGCTCCAGTTCGTTGAGGCGCACCGATAACTCACGGTAACGCGAAATCTGTTCGGCATAATGCTGGGCAGCGAGTTGGTTGATGGCGCCGATGCGTTCCATTTCAAACTGCATCATACGAATTGTCGTTTCAGCGTCCTGAACCTGCCGTGGGGAGGTCTCCAAGGGCTGCTCATAACCAAATTGCTTAAGCTGCGCTTGAAGGTTCTGTAAACGAAGCTGAGTTGTTTGAATACCCAAATTAAGTTGATTCAGAAGTTTTTCAGTCTGCTCATACTCGAAGTCCAGAAGCCTAAGCTCTCCATCAATCACATCAATTTGACCGGTGAATTTTTTAGATTCTTCACGTGCGGATAAAACAGCGTTTGCAAGCGACACACGACTTTTTTCCAGTTCTTCGGCTTCTTTTTTGATATCGTCGCGTTCAAGCGATGCTTCACTAACTTCTTTTTGGAGTTTTTCTTGTTGTTGATCCATTCTGGAAAGCTGAATCTTAGTGTTCTTGTAGCTAACTCGAAGAACCCTATCGAACTGGGATTGGTAGGTGAAAATTTCAGTCTGAACCGATCCTAACCGTTGACGCAATGTGTTGGCTTCTTCGCCAAGTTTTTCCCGCTGAACCTCCATTTCTTGGATGTGAGATACATCGGTTTTTAGACGAAGATTTGCGATTTCAACTTGGATTTTTTTAAGATTGTTTTTGATTGAGTTCCGTTCGTTCCGGAACATCGCCATTCGACCCTTGTAGGAGGCTGCTTCACGTTCAAGCTTTCCACCATACTTGTCGATATGACGGACGTTGAATTGAGTACGTTTTACACCGCGTTTAACTCGGATTATTTCCCTGTCAAGAGTAGTGATAGAATCCGCCAAACGTACAATTTCGATTTTTGCGTTTTCTAATTCCTCTTCAATGCCTACTATGTCGGTACCTCTTTGTGCAAGGTGTGTTTGAAGTGCTCTAACGGCCTCATCAAGGCTTTTCAAGGCTCCTTCGCTTGGAATTATTGTGGAAAAATCGATTGGGGCTCTATAGTAGCCACTTTCAAAAGCACCAGGTTCATAGAGGTCACCATTAACTGTAACAGCGCGATAGCCTTCGTTTGAAAGTGCAAAAGCGATTTTGTCGTTTGAGACAACTATGGTATCTCCGAATACATAATTGACGGCAAATTCAAAGATGTTATCATACTTCATGAAGCTAGAAAGCGGTCCCGTGATGCCTTCACGTTTTGGAGGTGCTTTGTTTTTCAGGTTGATTGCACCTTGGAGAGGAATGATTTTGATTCTGCCAAGCTTCATGCGCCTTAGCGTTTCAGTGCAAGTAAAGGCAACGTCGATGTTTTCAACAACTAACGCGTCTAACCAGCCAGTTGCGGCGGCTTCAATTGCTTTCTTAAAGCTCCTGTCCATCTTAATCAACTCCCGAAGCCTGCCATGAATTCCAGAAATAGCTCCAACAGCACCCATTTCTTCAATGCTGCGAAGTGCTTTCTCCTCAGCAGCGATGGTTGCGGCAAGGTCTCGCTGGGTAGCAAACTCTATTACAGCATCTTTAGCGGAACTGGCGATTTTTTCTGCTTCAGAGATTTCTTTGTGAACTGTTTCTTTTTGGATTTCTTTGCGTTCAATTATGTGTTCAAGGTTTTTCAGCTGAGCCTTCTGGTCTTTTTGCACTTGTTCTAGATCAACTAGAGATTTTTCAATTTCCACTTGGCTTGCCAAGAATTTTTCTTTACGAACAGATAGGTTTTTTATGCGTCCCATGCAGAGTCGTAGAGCCGCTTTATCCTGTTTGTATTCAGAACGCAAATAAGCCAAGCGTTTTAGGTGTTCTTGGGTTTGGTTATCTAGTGCGCGGATTTGTTGGTTGTTGTCATCTAAGCCTTCCCAAAGTTGAGCTGTTTCCTTTGCCAGCGCCTCGTGGGAAGCTTGTTTTTCGGACAGTTGGGCGTTGAGCTTTTCAAGTTCGTAGCGGGCACTGCGGATTTTCAGCCGGTTTTCCCTGATTTCCTTTTGCAATGTGTCACGTTGGGTCTGGTTGTTTTCTTTGATGCGTTTAAAACTTTCAAGACTGGCTTGCCCAGAACTAATTTTAGTTGCTAGCTCGGTTAATTTAGATTTTAACTCGCCAATTTTAATTTGGACTTTAAGAACTTCTGAACCGCCTTGTTCTACGCTTTCACCGCTGAGTTTTCGCCATTCCCCTTCGATATCATGACGTTTGTTTCTGCGAAGGTCCCGTTGCTCTTTTAATTTGGCAACTTTTTCTTTGACTTTTTCGGTTTGAGTTGTGTTTTCGTTTATTTTGAGATTGAGTTGGGCAATTTCGCTTGAGATTTTTATCGACTGGAATTTTCGAGTTTCCATTTGGATAAAATTGTAGCGTAAGAGCTGGTTGCGTTCACGTTCTAGATCATCAAGGCGTTTTTGGACCTCGTCGATTCTGCCCATTGCGGTGCGGATGGATATGTCAGCCGCACGTAGTTTCTCTTCAGCCTCAGTTTTTTCTGAATCGTATTGTGCAATGCCAATCAGGTCTTCGATGATCTTGCGGCGTTCAACCGCGGTTAAATCAGTTAAGCGAGTAATCGTACCCTGCGGAATGATGTTATTGCTTATACTGCTGATTGCAGCCATGGACAAAGTTTCGGTTATGTGAGTGCGGGACATTCTGCGACCATTTAGGCGGTATACGCTCTGTCCGTTGCGAAAAACTTCCCTTGATATTGTAACAGTAGTAGTGTCCACAGGCATGGTGCCGTCAGTATTGTCAAATTGGACAACTACTTTTGCCATCTTTGCTTTATCCTGCCCTGCTTTCTCTGAACCGTGAAAAATCAGTTTAGCCGAGTTTTCGGCACGGAGCCTTTTTGTGCTAAGCTCCCCAAGTGAAAAGAGTAGGGCATCCATAATGTTGGTTTTGCCGCTTCCGTTTGGACCAGTTATGGCTGTGAATCCCTTGTCCAAGTTAACCTTCACTGTTTGTGGTCCAAAAGACTTAAAGCCTTTTAACTCGATTTTTTTAATGTAGGGCATTTAGTCTTTATCCTCTCGGAAGCAAATATCTATCTTTTAACATCTCTCAGCAACATATGTATAAAAGCTTATAGCGTTTCTTCTGCGTTTATACACTATTACTTAGATTTCAGAAATCTTATAGGTTCGAGAACCTTTTAGGTTTTTTGTAGAAAAACATTTTGACTCCGTTAAAACTTCTTTTGTAGTACTTGACCTATCCAGACATAAACCTACTTGCTTTATTTCTTTGGGCAATGTTGCATTGCTGCGTATCGTTTTGCATTCAGACGTTGTTGCTGGAGATCATGTTGCAGGTTATCGAAAAGAATCGCTCGATGCCGTCGTACAATCCGGCTACCGTTTAAGATATTTATCGAACAATAGGTAATTTTTGATTGAATTTAGAAAATTCATTTGGAGTAACTTTTTGTTTTCCCGTTTTTCTTACTTCAATTAACAGAGTTAATGCCTCATCATTAGTTATTCCAAAAGGAAGAAAATTGCTATGAAACCGTTCAAAATGAAGCCTCACCGCAGCTATGGCCTCTTCTTCACCATAAAAAGTGCCAAAAACATAACCACAAGGACATTTTCCGTATAGTTTCTTTTTCAATTAATTCCACTCAATTAGGATTTACAAATCTTATAATGTTAAATTAGAACATAAACTGTAGTGACTGTTGCACCACAGTTACAACTTAGCACCTTAGAGTTAAATTAACGTGATTCAAATGGCTTACTTATTTTCTTTTTCCCCTTAAAAAATACGGAAGAAATGATCCATATCGCTAAACTAAGGAAAGCATTCTTTCTTCATAAAAATGGTTTGTAAACATACGTAACAGACATAAAGGTCGAAACGGTATTTTCCAAAGAAGCCAAATAACGCTTTAGAGCCTTGATTAGAAACTCTCAATTTACAACAAAACTAAAGCGGGTTTGATCTTGAGAACTTTTCTTTTCGCATGAAATTGTGAGACCAAGCGTTTTTGGGTAAATTAACAAAAATAGAGGAAATGAGCATATTGACTGCTGAAAAATTAGTTTTGGATAATGGTGCAAGACGAGTCGCTTATTTGAGCACTTACCCTCCAAGAGAATGCGGAATTGCAAACTTTACAAGAGACTTAACTGACGCTATATATGCACTAGGTGGGCGTAACCCTGCTATAATTGCAATAAACGAAAAGGGTGCGATTTATCACTACGACAAACGAGTTAAATTCACAGTTGACCGAGATGTTGCCGAAAACTACATCAAAGCAGCCAAATACGTTAACTCATCAAATATTCAGCTATTAGTTGTGCAACACGAATTCGGACTCTTCGGAGGTGACCACGGTGATTACCTTAAACTCTTTCTAGAAAACCTCAAGAAACCTGTCATCACCACACTTCACACAGTTCAACCTAATTTTGACCAAAAATCCATTGAAATTCTGCGGTACATAGTTGAAAGAAGCGAATCAATAGTGGTGATCGCCCACGCAGCAATTGACATGCTAAAAAATCAAGGGATACCTTCCAACAAATGCGTTGTTATTCCACACGGCTGCCCAAATATCGATTGCACAAACAGTGAATCAATCAAAGAATCATTAGGTCTTGAGGGGCGTCTGGTCGCTTCCACATTCGGGCTAATAAGTAGTGGAAAGGGCGTCGAATATGCTATTCAAGCTCTTCCAGAGATTATCAAAAAAGAACCTGGAATAATTTATCTCATAATTGGTGAAACTCACCCAGAAGTCAGGAAACAAGAGGGTGAAAGGTATCGAAATGAACTGATGAGACTTGTTAGTGAACTTGGATTGGAAGAACATGTTAGATTTACAAACCGCTTTGTTACCAAACGGGAATTAATTAAGTTTCTTCAAGTAACCGATGTTTACTTAACTCCATATACTTCCCCCAACCAAATTAGTAGTGGTACCCTTATCTATGCTCTCGGCGCCGGAAAAGCGATCGTATCCACCCCATATTACCACGCCCAAGAAGTTCTTGCTAATGATCGAGGAATACTATGCAAGTTCGAGGACTCTGCCTCAATAGCAGAAGCTGTAAACAAACTCTTGGATGAACGCGTCCGTATTATGATTCAGAAAAAAGCTTACAAATACAGTAGACGATTCCTCTGGAAAAACGTGGCGAGAAAATACATAAACCTAATTGAAGCAGTAACTAGGAATAGTGAGTGAACTAAGCATTGTCAACTTTCCCTTTAAAACTAGATTTTGTTAGAGCACTGACAGACGATTTGGGAATGCTTCAACATTCCAAATACGCCACTCCTAATAGAAAAGAAGGCTATACAACCGATGATAATGCACGAGCACTTATTGCTTGCACGGATTACCTTATGCGGTTTAATGATTTAAGTATCAAGAGATTGATTGACACTTACCTGAGTCTTTTATTCTATATGCAAAGATCTGACGGAAAAATGCACAATTACCTTAGCTATGATCGCAAACTATTAGATGAAATAGGTTCTGAGGATTGCATGGGCCGAACACTTTGGGCATGCGGCTACTGCTTAAACTCAAAATTGCCCGAAGAGACGAAACTTCTTTCTAAAGATATTTTTGACAGAGTATTCAAATGGAGTTCTAATTTTACATCACCAAGGGCAAAATCATACTCGATTATGGGTTTATTCCATTATCAGAAAGCCTACTCGGAGGATCAAAATCTCAAACTAAGCATTATAGCTCTCGCTGATCAATTGACTAGACAATTTGAATTGGAAGCCTCAAATGGTTGGGATTGGTTTGAATCCTGTCTAACATATTCCAATGCACGATTACCCCATTCACTTTTTTTAGCTTACGAAGCCACAAGAGACGATAAGTATCTTCAGATAGCCTCAAAATCCATAAATTTTTTAATCAATACTCAAACAATAGACAAAACTTTTGTACCTATAGGAAATCGGGGTTGGTTTAAAAAAGGATCTAAACGAGCAATATACGATCAACAACCCATAGAAGCATCCTGTACCACAGATGCGGCAATCGCTGCTTATCGAAACACAAAAGACGAACGTTACCTCAAGGCAGCCTACTTAGCCTTTGATTGGTTCTTAGGAAGCAACCTAAAAGGTCTATCGTTGTACGATCCAGAAAACGGGAGTTGCTGCGACGGTATAACGCCGCACGGATTGAATCTGAACAAAGGTGCTGAAGCCACTTTAGCTTACCTACAAGCTCGCCTAACACTCGAAGAACTAAAACATAATAGTTAACTAAAGACACATCAGAGCCAATTCAAACATTATCTCAATTCTCCGAGCCGAAAATATTCTAATTGGGTTTATTAATTCGTAAACCTAAAATAAAGTTGGAGGCTCGCAGTTATGATGACTCGCGATTTAATGTTAAAAGATGTGGTTACTGCGTATGGGAACATCTCCGTAAGAGAGGCAATTGAGCTCCTTTTCAAAAGACATATTGGCTCTATAGTCATTATCGACGATACAGGAAATTGTATAGGCATATTTACCGAACGTGATGCCATAAGAGTAGTAGCGCAAAATGTATCATTAGACGCAGTATTAGAAAAAGCGATGACGAAAAACCCTTTTACTGTCAACGAAGATTCCACTTTTGAAGAAGCAAAAAGTATTATCAAACTTCACAAGATTCGGCATCTTCCTGTGACGTCCACGGAAGGAAAACTCGTTGGATTGATATCCGTCAGAAATATATTAGATGAGCTAAACGAGCTGTAGCTAAAAAATATTGACTCTGGAGAGAAGGATAAATGAAAAGGTACTCTCATAATCCAATACTTGAGCCTATAGGTGCCCATTCTTGGGAATCAAGCTTGGTTTTCA
This sequence comes from uncultured Candidatus Bathyarchaeia archaeon, assembly GCA_964413605.1. Taxonomy (GTDB): domain Archaea; phylum Thermoproteota; class Bathyarchaeia; order Bathyarchaeales; family Bathycorpusculaceae; genus Bathycorpusculum. The sequence goes on from CAYPSV010000039.1 coordinate 13,770, forward strand.
ACGCAGCAGTTTTTGCCAC
>CAYPSV010000040.1:0-12743 GCA_964413605.1 uncultured Candidatus Bathyarchaeia archaeon
TTTCAATTGAGGGTTGTCCAGTCAGAATTATTGTGGCTATTTTAGGCTGAATCTCTCTTAGTCTTTTTAACAGTTCTGTTCCGTCAGCATCAGGCAGTTTAATATCTATGAGAGCAAGGTCAAATGATGTTTTCTTTGAGGTTTTTACTGCTTCTCCTCCGCTTTTGGCTGTTTCAACTAAGTATCCTTTGTCTGTTAGGATAGCGGAAACCATAGTTCTAATTTCTTCTTCGTCATCAATAATTAGAATGCTTTGGATCTGATGAGACACAGTCTATATCCTCACACTACTTGTGTCTTAGTACTTCATAAATAAATCGTTTATGAATTACAGATAAGGTTCGAACAAAATCAGATCTTTCAAGACACAGCTCTTTTTTTCAATTAGATAACAGTGAATTTTCTGTTCAATAACCCGTAATGTTGCAGTCGAGAAAGACAATTGTATAACTCTGAGCTAATAGTTCCCACGATCCTTAACAAATTTTAAGATTGGGGTCTGAGAAAAAGCATTTGCGGCTGTAGTTTTGTATAACACGAGTCTTGTAACACACTATTTCCGAAAAGATTATCAACACCATTAATAAATAACAAATCAGGGAATGCTTCCTATGAGAAGACTATGTTGTCTATTGCTTCTTCTCTGCATTTTCATCGGAACACTCAATTCTGTTAGAGCCTCCACGGGAAGTTTTATTGTTGAAGCTGGGAAAGAACTTCCTTACAAAATAGACGTTTCTTCAGGAGACAGAGTTCAATTGAACTTCATTACTACAGGCGATCCAAATAGCAATTTTTGCTTTTCGCTAACCTTTCCAAACTCAACAATCTTAGATCTTGGAGAGGTTGACAAATATTCAATCAGTTTTACTTCGGATACCTCGGGAACGTGTGAACTTCTTTTTAACAACACTAGCTCGTTACAACCCTCATTTGTTGCTCTAAACTATGAAGTGGAACACTATATTCTCGGAATCCCGCAAATGATATTCCTACTCATAGTGATAGTTGTTCTTGCAGTAATAATCATGACAGGTTACGTAATAATGGGTAAATCTTCTTACTGAAAATGAAACTTACTCTAATAACCAAAAAGCTAACCTTCTAAGCATAAATAAGATACTGTAGCGCCGATTAAGTAGACAAGCTGTAGAAAGATTCCCTTTTGTTGTGTTACTAATGCCCAGAAAACGTAAATAGAATTCGACATCTACACTTAGGGCACTGGTGATAAATCATTCTCCCTTCACTATCGCATTTAGGTTCCATTTCAACGTAGCACGTAGGACAAAGACGAGAGGTGTTAGTCGGCATTGCCATCAAATCAAAACTTTCTTAACAAAGATATAACGTTTACCACGAAAAGAGCTAAAAAAATAAGGAAAGAAGAAGAGTTTAGATTATATGTTTGACTTGTTTGCACTTGTTGACATTCCTTGTGGAAGGTCAGGGAAGTTTGCACTAACTTTTTGTTCTGCAACAATGGCTGCTTCAGACAGGATTTTTGAGGCGTCCTCGTTTACATTATCAAAATTAAGTGACATTCCTCCAGATGCTCCTGCTTCAAACATTAAGCCGCTTAGCATATTGCCTATGTCACCGAGCTCTCCTTCAGCTTCAGGCAGAACGCCGCTTAATCCGCTGCTAATGCTGCGTAATACACCGATGCATGGACCTAATGTTGCAACAACATCGCCTAATTCACTGACTGTTCTTATGCGAAGCGCCACTTGATCAAGTGCTAATCTTGCGTTCATGATTAGTTTTGACATTTTGCGCAGTTCTGCTATTTCATTAGCGTAGATGTTCGCGTGCGCCTGGTCATGTACAGTATAAGAATCGACAAGTTTTGAAAAGAGTGCTTTGTCTTTTTGCGTAAAACGTTCGTTTGCTTGGTCAAGTTTACTAATTTGCAGGTCAAGTTTTCGGATTGCGAAATCTAAACGGGGTTTTAATGGTGGCGCAGGTTGCACTGTTTGCTTAAGTGTAGTCATGAATGATTCTCCTTCTTTTCTTGTTTCCCATTTTTTTGCGAAGTGTTCAGACATGTTAATATCCTCATTGACATGATTCAACCGCTTGGGCTTTTATTTGTTGTTAACATGCCGGTATATACATGAAATCAAAACTCAGATTAGAACGTATCAAAAACTTTTTTTGCCTAAAAAATTCAGGATATTGTTTGGTTCCAAAAATAAACTTCGTTATAGCACATTAAAACTGTCGCGGCTTGTGCTCCATCATGTAGGATGTCCAAGTTTGCACCATATTTAGCGAGTAAAAAATTTACATCATCATAAACTTTAGTCGACAGAGCATCTGCTGGAAACAGGCCCCAGATAGTGTCGTTCGGTGTTCGAAAACCAAATCCGTAATAGCTGGGTACAACATATGCCACTTGAGGAGTGCTTTTGCCTAAACTTGCGGGGTCATTGTTTATTGTCGTCCAAAACTTTTCCAAAGCCTCAAAATGATCGTTAGATAGAGTGCCGTATGTGCCTATTTGAGGATAGCTAAATACAATAGCGTACTTTGCTCCGGCATTGTACGCTAGGGTTAAGTCCGTGTACAATTCATCACCCGATTCTAAGTAAGGTGGTTGATCGTACTTCCAAGTTACAATGACTCCCCAGTCTTTGCCGAACGCGTCTGCTGCTCCTCTGCAAAGAGAAATGTGACGTAGTCTGCTTTGGTTACCTACAAACTCCGCAAAGATGCTGGTATAGTTTGATTGGTAGTCATACCAGTATAGTCCATAATCTGAAGTAAACATTCTTGGAGCAAACTGCAAGTAATAGTCTGTGAAAAACGAGAGATTTCCCACGAAATAGTTGGCAGTTTGAGCATAGCTAGTTGTGTCATTAATTAACCTGAATTTTCCGTCATCTAACTGGTTTCCACCAGGTTCATCATATCTGTAGATTCCAAGAAATCTATCACTATACTTTGCTTTCGCATCCACCATCCATTGGGTAATGCTATAGTTGTACATATCTAGGCCAGTGAATAAAACGATAAAATTTAGATTGGCGTCATAAACGTAATCGCATGCCTGATTTAAAGCGGTTTCATTAAACGTTAATTCAACTGAGCCAAAGACAAAGAGATTGGTGTAACTTTTCACTTTATCCACCAGAGCCTTCACCTCGCTTACTTGATTCCCATATGCATATTCAACTCCTACATAGAAATTCAAGGATTCGTTTGATGGGTTGCTGAGCAAAAAAAGTGACAAAGTAACTATTAATGCTAATAGGATGGCGATTAAGCTGGCGAATTTTCGGTTCAACAGTTATCAACCAACAAAACAGTATTGCCCAACAAAACTATTTAACGTTTGAAACGTTCCAGCTAACCAGGATGTTACTGCCTGCGGTATAAACCTATAATTTCACCCTTAGCAATAACATGACCTTGCATTGCCGATTCTAGCTCCCTTTTGGATGAATTGGCGTCCAACGAAAGCTCCACGTCAAGGGCAAACATTTTGAAAGAATATCTATGAGTCCCTGATGGCGGACAAGGACTTGTATATCCTTTTCTTCTGTCGCTGTTCATTCCCTCCAGTCCAGGAACCACATTTTCACCTATTTTGCCTATATGAGGTGGAATGTTCCAAACTATCCAATGGTTAAAAGTCCCGCTGGAAGCGTCGGGGTCATCCACAATCAAAACTAGACTTAGTGCTTCTTTGGGGATGCCTTCTACGGCTAAAGGTGGGTTGATTCCGTCTCCATCGCAGGCGTATTTTTTAGGAATTAAAGTGTTATGTTCAAAGGCTGAACTTTTTACGGTTAATTTCTCCATAAAATTCCTTCTAGTAAAAATGATTTATTTGTTAAATAAATAGTTTAGTGATACAAGTTTATGGCTCTTTTCAGGGATTTACATTTTATCATATCAAATGTACATTTTTAAATTATTAACTTGTTTTTGCTATTTATTTCTCGTTGCCCACAGCGTTTTCCTAAACGAATTAGTACAGTCCTAATGTTTGCTTTCAGCTTAGTGCTCGAATCTGCAAGTGGCTATCGCAAGTTAGTTTTTTTTAAACCTCAGCTTTTCTTATGAGTTCAGCGGCGCTGTTGATGTTTATTTTGTAGAAAATTGCGCTGATAACAGTTGCGATTACACCGCTAATAACGACTGATATTGTGAGGTTGAGATTACTTGTAGGTATTGAGATTAAAAAGCCTGGTAGGAAACTGTTGATTATGTATGGCAGCAATGGGGCCAAGATTCCTACTCCGGCAACAAAGCAAACTACTAAACTAATTAGTGACCATTGTTGTCGAATCATTCTCGCTCGACGACTTGCGCTGAAATCAGCACCTTTAAAACCGAATGTCAATCCAATTGAGCCCAACGGCAGAATCAGAAAAAGTCCTTCAAGAAAAGCAACAATCACGATCCTAATAGATGGGTGATAAATTATAATGCCTGCCGTTCCAGTAATGAACAGAATGATAACTGAAAACAAAATCTGAAAGAAAAATTTGCTTTTTACAAGGTTCTTAGGCGAAATCGGTGATGCATAGATACGCCATACCGCTTGTCCTTCCTCGCCGATGAGCATATTACCTAAAATCATAGACATAAAAGCTGGAGGCATTAGAAAAACCATGCCCATAAAGAATGCACTAATTTGTGAAGGGGCATCTGGATTGCTTGTTATATTCAAAGATTGCATAATCGGCAATATGATGAATACTATGGGTATGATAAATACACTGATTAATTCTCGTCGTCTTGTAAATGATCGGACATCTTTACGGATGAGCGCTGCTTCGACACTTGAGAAGCCAAGTTTTCCTAAGATGCCGCTTTTCGGTTTGTAAACGGTTCCATGCGTTTGAACAGTGATTGCTGGAGGTTCGTAGAGCCCAAAGCGTCTATTTAATGCAATAGCCAGGTAATATAAAGCAGTTATAAATAATGCAGATAATGCAATGAATATTACACCTTCAACGACTATGCCGTTTAGCAAATAGAACAAGGTCACGCCAAGCCACACAAAAGGAACGAACCAAACTGCGTTTTGCGCTGCTGCTAATCCTTGAATAAACTGTGTAGTACCCTGAGTTATTGAGAAATAAATAATATAAAACGCCAAAAAGAAGATGAGTGTACCAATAAATCTGACCCAGACAGCCGCTTTTCCGCTGGATTTGTAAACTGCGCCTGTAAAACGTACCTGCAAAACACGGACGATTTCGGTGGTTGCACTCGCCATAAAAGCTGCACCAAACAACGCAAGTGTAGTTATCAATGCAGAAAAAATTAAACCATTCAACGCTGCGAAGACGATGGTGCCAAATGAAAACGCAATAACGGTTGCGAATGGGAGCCCAAATAAATTAGCTAAAATAGATGCTAGAGTATGTTCCTGCCACGTTATAGGAAGCCAATAATTAACTACTTTAGTCGCTTTTAAACCGGCCAACTGAATCTGCTGTAGCATAGTAAGGACCACGCTCAATATTAGAATCAGGGTAGGCAGAGAAACAAAGAAGCTAAGTGTCGCCTCCGAAAGAGGTGGCAAAAGGGTAGATGCAGTTGCATCAGCATATATTGCCGTAACAATAAAATTAGCTATCAAACCACCACTTATACCGATTATTGCGGACACCCAATATGGCCAATAGGCAATTATGCCTCTTTCACGGTACCTTGTGGTTTTTACTCCGCGCAGTAACCTGCCTGATTTGCGTTCAACGCGCAGAAGATAGAGGACGTTTTTCCAATTCATTTTAAAAGTTCCTCAACTACTGGTTTTAAGTCACCTGTTCCGGTAAGTTTGAGGAATATTTCTTCCAACCCTGAGCTTGGGAGACTGGCTTCTTGGCGCAACTCTGACATACTGCCTAGAGCTAAAATTTTTCCTTGATACATTATGCCTATTCGATCGCAGACTGCTTCTGCAATTTCTAAAACGTGAGTGGAAAGTATGGTGGTTATGCCTTGCTGTTTTAGTGAAAAAAGGTAGTCCTTAACTATTCTTGCACTTCGAGGATCCAACGCGTTTAGGGGTTCGTCAAGTATAAGTAGCTTGGGTCTGTGAAGAAATGCAGAGATGAGACTAATTTTTTTCTTCATGCCGTCCGAGTAGCTATTTATCATGTCTCCTTCGCGACCTTCCAGCTGCAGCGCTTTTAGGTATTCGTTTATGCGTTTTTGCTTCTCAGCGGTTGGAATGCTATAGATATCTCCGATGAAGTCGAGATATTCCAATCCTGTTAAAAACTCGTAGACGTCAGGTGCCTCGGGTACGTAGCCTACTTGCTTCTTAATGGCAACAGGGTCTTTCTGTACGTCTATGCCTAAAACATTAATCGAGCCAGCGGTAGGCTGCAACAAACTCAGCAGCATTTTTAGCGTAGTAGATTTTCCTGATCCGTTTGGACCTAACAATGCGAAAATTTCGCCGGTTGGTATGGTTAAGTTTATGTTGTTTACGGCTACTATTTCGTTGTAGCGTTTTGTGACATCGCGAAGTACAACTGCGTTTGTGCTAGTCATCTTCAACATTACTCCGAATTCAAAATACAAACGATTCTGTATTTAAGGCTAATGCGTTTTTTCTTTAGTATTAAAAATGTTCATTACGTGAAAATAAAAAAAGGAAAAAAGAAAGTCTACTTGAAATTTAATTCAAAACTTATTGGAACAGCTTCGCCCCATGACTGCCTAATCGGGCAAATCTTCTGCGCCATCCCGTATACCGTGGTGGCTTTTTTGCGTTCGCGCTCATTGTCATTTTCTAAAGTGACATTCATATTGAAGTGAACGTTAGTGAAAATTAGTTTCTCCATGCCTTCAACGTTCATCTTAACATTTGCTATAGTTTCCAAGTTCTTTAAACCAAGTTGACTGTTTTTTGCAATCAACAGAAACAGTGTATTAATACACGAAGCCAACGCGGCGGCAAAGATATCTTCTGGAACACAATAGCCTTCTTTTCCTCCAAACGATGGTGGTGGACTGACAGTTACAATTTTTTTGCCTTTAATTGAAAGTTCACATTCTGTTGCGCCCTTCCAAGTGGCGGTTCCTTCAAAGTTCATTTCTGGCATTTAAAACATCTCACCAAAAAGGTATGGTAAGGTAAAATTTAACACTTACGAAAAATAGTCGAGGATAACCTATAAGTCACTTTCTCAATTTGTGCTGCAGATTGCGACCAAGATTTTTTACGCACACCTGTTTTGTGTATTTTTGTTGTGCACCTCTACAAGTTCCACTAAATTTCGTAACCTTTATTATTATAATTTCTACCAGATACGATATGCGCCAGAAAACAAAAGGCAAACCGAATATAGCGCCTTCAGAACGCTCTTTTAAAAGGGGTCTTGCCACTTCTGGCATTTCTAAAAACGTCTCAAACAAGGTTTGGGAATGGTATAATCCACCCGAGATAAAAAAGCAGCAGTCAAATAATTCTTGATAGCTAAAACAATTAACCGGCATTCAAAAAGCCAATGTTTTTTCAAAAAAACCTTAAATCTTTCTTTCTTTCATTTGCTCCAAGACAAAACATGCCTCCGGTAATCGAAACTAACCGATTAACCAAAACCTACAATTCACTAAAAGCGGTAGACGACCTCAACATCAAAGTCGAATCAGGCGAAATCTTTGGGCTGCTGGGACCCAATGGAGCAGGCAAGACAACTGCAATATCGATGCTATGCACTATTCTCAAACCTACCTATGGAACTGCAATGGTAAATGGCTTTGACATTGTTAGGGAGGCAAATAAAGTGCGTAAATCCATAGGCATAGTTTTTCAAGACCCAAGTATCGATGACCGCTTAACTGGCAGAGAAAACCTCTACATGCACGCAAACCTATATGGAGTTCCTGCCTCTGAGCAGAAAGATCGAATTAATCGTGTTTTAAAACTTGTCGAGCTTGAAGATAGAGCTAACGATTTACTGCGGACATATTCAGGGGGGATGAGAAGGAGACTTGAACTTGGACGTGGTCTAATTCATTATCCAAAAGTTTTGTTTTTGGATGAACCCACCGTTGGTCTTGACCCTCAAACTCGAGACCATATATGGAAATACATTAAAGAACTAAAGAAAGCTCACGATATCACCGTGGTCCTTACTACACATTACATGGATGAAGCTGACAGACTTTCTGATCGTATAGCAATTATGGATCATGGAAAGATCGTTGTCTTAGATTCTCCTCCCAAACTAAAGGAAACCCTCGAAGGTGATGTAATAGTTGTTCGTGCAAACAACATAGATTTTCTTAAACAAGTTGTTAATACGTCGTTGAGCCAAAATCAAACACAGATTGTAGATGGCGCCTTAGAAATCACAGTCAGAAATGGAAAAGCAGTAATGCCACGTATCATGGAGTTGGCGACACAGAACAAAATTTATGTTGAATCGCTGCTTTTGCGTGAACCAAACCTTGAAGACGTTTTCCTGCATTATACAGGTAGAACTATTCGCCAGGATACAACAAAAGAATTGCATGGAATGGCTGCAATTCAAAGGAGAGCTATTAGATGAGTGAGATGCGTGGCCTCTACACTCTCTGGCTTAGGGAAATAAAGCGATTTCTTCGCGACCGAACCAGGCTGATTAGCAGTTTTATTCAACCGCTTTTGTGGCTTGTAATTTTCGGCGCTGGCTTTGGGACCCGTTTTTTGATTCCAGGATTAAACTATCAGCAATACATTTTTCCAGGCATAATAGGTCAGACGTTGCTTTTCACGTCTATGTTTATGGGTATCTCCGTTATCTGGGACAAAGAATTTGGGTTTATGAAAGAAATCCTTGTTTCACCTGTATCCCGCTTCACGTTGTTTTTAGGCAAAATGCTGGGGGACAGTACCGATGCACTCATTCAAGGCGTAATTGTTTTTGCTTTCGGCACATTGTTAGGAGTTGCCTTTGACCCCATCATTTTCATAATTTGTTTGCCCATAATGTTGCTTGTTACATTTGGATTAGTCAGTATCGGTTTAACGATTGCAAGCGCTATGGGCAGTCTGGAAAGTTTTGGCGCAATCCAAACCTTCATCAATTTGCCAATGTTTTTTTTAAGTGGAGCTTTATTTCCTGTTTCAGGAGCTGGAATCCCAGAATGGCTGCGCGTGGCCTCAATTTTTAATCCATTAACCTATGGCGTTGATGCTTTGCGAACCGTGATTTTAGGCTCTGCTTGGATTCCGATTCAGCCATTATACATTAACCTTGGCGTCGTATGTGTGTTTGATTTGGTGATGATTGGAGTTGGCACTTGGACGTTTAGCAGAATGAAGTAACTTGGTCAAAAAAGCTGATCTCCAAGAATATTTGCTGTCGCTCCGATGAGATGAATATTCTTAAAAAGCGGTCAAATAACTTTAATCCAAAACCAAATAAAAACTAGCAAAACAACCAATCTTATTCTAAGGAAAAATTTTGCAGCTACAAAGCGCTAAAAGCTGCCTCTCTGTGCATTGAAGGGTTGGAAGAACAACAAGAATTTTTTAGGTTTTGTTGTTCTAGCAGACAAACTCTTTTTTAGAAAAATAGTTTTCTTCTTCCTTAAGGCTATTTGCCAGTGTATAATTAGATGTTGAAAAAAGATGTTACTTGTTTGTCATTTCGTTGATTTGCTGCTCCATCGCATGTCCACGGCAGAAAACAACTGCTTTTTCAACGCCTGGGACAGTTTTTGCTGCATCTCTCAAGTCTGCTGCGAGTTTAAATGCGATTGGACAAAAAGGACTGGTTGGAACAAATTCGACCGTAACTGTTCCCGGTGCGGTTTCTTTCACACTTTGGATCATTTGCATTTCTTCGAAGCTTTGTTCAGTTTCGGGGTCTTGTACTTTGCCTACTTCTTGGCGAACTTTGTCTTCAAGTTCAGTCATAAACTCAACCTCGAGTAATGAAAGAAATATGAAGAAGCATTGCATATAAACTGATTGTTAGAAACTAAACTAGTATTTTTGAGGTGTATTGAATGATTTTAGATGAATCTTGTATTTTCTGCAAAATTGTGCTTAAGCAAGCGCCATCAAGCATACTATATGAAGATGAAAAAGTGATAGCTTTTCTTGACATTCGACCCTTAAACTTGGGGCATTCACTTGTCATACCTAAAGATCACTTCGTCGATATCTTTGATATCCCTGAAAAAGAACTTGACGCAGTTCACGAAGCAGCAAAAACGTTTTCCTCTGCTATTAAAAATGCCACAAATGCTGATGGCATAAGCATAATTCAACAGAACGGCAAGGCTGCAGGACAAGACATTTTTCACTTCCACGTGCATGTGGTTCCCAGGTTTACAGGTCAAAAACTGAAGTCTTTTAGTGAACTCGCAGAAATCGACCGACCCATACTAGATGAATTGGCAAAAAAGATTCGCGAGCATCTTTAAGAAATTAAGGTGCTTGTCTAGTTTATAGTACAATTCCAAATGTGTTGTCTGCTTTCCACATCTTTTTAGGGGATTCGCGCCTTTCTTAAGAAAGGGAAAAGCCTGGTCCGTTGCTGAGTTATTTTGATATATGAGCATGCTTTTAAGGAAGATAGAACTATTGATTTCAAATTGGGTAAATCGAGGTTTCCTGTTTGGGAAAGAAGAAAGTGTTGAATGAAGGCTCAATAAGCGAAATGACTTATCCAGGACAGGGTGAAGTCTTAGGTGTAGTTACAAAACTCTTAGGCTTTGACCGCATCATGGTTAAATGCCAAGACGGCGCTGAACGCCTATGTCGTATCCGCGGCAAAATGAAACGTCGCGTTTGGATACGTGAAGGCGACATCGTTATCGTATCACCCTGGGAATTCCAAACTGACAAACGCGGCGACGTTGTCTGGCGCTACACCCATTCCCAAGCTGAAAACTTAAGACGCAAAGGCATCTTAACCCTTTAAACCAAGCACCTCTTACTTTTATTATACATCAATAAATCACCCAGCTGAGGTTAAACTCGAAAAATCATTGTTTTTTAGTTTTGTTAAGAGTGGTTTTAATACCTTCAAAGAGAATAGCTCTGTGACTATTTATGTCCCGTAAAGCCCGCGAACGCATAGACCACCTAGAAAAAACAGTGGAACGCAGAGACAAAATGCTTAACCATGACAAAGCCAAAGAACGCGCCACTGTTGAAGAGGTTTTTGATCAAACTACCCGTATGGTGGTTTTTGACTTGTTAAACAGTGGTATACTCTACGAACTCAACGGCGTTGTGAGTTCAGGTAAAGAAGCACGGGTTTACTGGGGAACAGCAAAGGACGGCACGGATTTGGCAGTGAAAATTTACTTGACTTCTTCTGCTGAATTCAAACGTGGTATGCATAAATACATTGAAGGTGACCCTCGATTCAAAGACGTCAAACATGATACCCGCTCATTGATTGCGGTTTGGGCGCAAAAGGAGTTTAGGAATTTATCTGAGGCTGCTCAAGCTAAAGTGCGTGTGCCAATACCCATCGCCGTCAAAAGCAACGTGGTCGTAATGGAGTTTATCGGCAAAAAAGGCGTCAGTGCGCCATCCCTAAAAGAGCGACCTCCAACTAACCCAGAGCATGTCTACAAAGTTGTCGTGACTTATCTTAGGAGGTTGTATCAGAAAGCAAAAATCGTTCATGGCGATCTGAGTGAATACAACATTATGATATGGAAGGGCAAACCTGTTATCTTTGATTTATCCCAATCTGTGTCTCTTAAGCATCCAATGGCGGATTTTATGTTGAATCGGGATATTGAGAATGTGAATAGGTTCTTTGCGCGTTTAGACGTAAAGGTTTATTCAAGTGAAGAATTGCATAAGATAGTAGTTGGTAAATAATGGTTGGTCCAGATACTTTTGTTAGAATTCCCAAAGACCGTGTCGGCATTTTGGTCGGTCCAGAAGGGAGAGTAAAAGCGCATATAGAGAAGAAACTAAACGTGAAATTGGACATTGACAGAGAAGGCAGCGTCTCTATTGTACTGCTGGAAACTGCATCTGACCCCTCTATGTTGCTAAAAGCTAAGGATGTTGTAACTGCCATCGGCCGGGGATTTACGCCTGAAACTGCATTTCGTTTGATTCGAAACGAAGATGATGTCTTTGACTTAGTGGATTTGCGTTTAATTTTTGGGCGTTCCGAATCGGACATGAAGCGTATTAAAGGTAGACTAATAGGTACCGAAGGAAAAACACGCCGACTTATCGAAGAACTCTCAGAAGCAGATGTCGTCGTTTATGGACATACCGTGGCGATCATCGGTAGTTTTGAACAAGCAGACATTGCACGAAATGCAGTGCAGATGATAATCGAAGGCTGTCAACATCATTCAGTCTACAAGTATCTACAACGTAAACGTAGTGAACTTAAAAAACAAAAACTGGAATTATGGGAAAAGCCACCAACCAAAAAATAAAAAGTTGAAGGAGAGACTAATTGGCAACATTGAATTGGACAGCGGTTGACTCAGATGGCAGCCTCTTTTCGAGGGGAAAACATGACTACTACGCAATAATTGTCCGCGGTATCCCTAAAGAACAGCCTAAAGACTGTGTAGTGGAATTATTTGTGACTGATAAAGAGTTGACTTTTTTAGATATAAAATACAACGCCGGACATGAACGGGTCAAGTTGCTATCACGCCAAATTGTTTCGGGAAATCGGTTGCCTCTGACAAGTATGGACAAAACTGTTGAAGAAATGAAGGAAACTGCTGAGAGAAGAGAGAAAGAGAATCCGAACAATTTAATCTCTAGCGCTTACTCCTTAAAATAA
>CAYPSV010000041.1:0-12253 GCA_964413605.1 uncultured Candidatus Bathyarchaeia archaeon
GCGATGAATTCATGGACGTTTGGATTGTCAATCGCGCTGAGTTTTTTGAAGTCAGCTGCAGACAGTTTGGGGTGTAATGCTTCAAGGTAAGGATTCATTGTTATCACACATTTAAAGTTCGTTAACGGTTCCGGGTACACGTGGAAATGGTTGACATTCTGCAATGTGCTTGACACCTGCAAGCCAGCCAACTAAACGTTCCATACCTATGCCTCCGCCGGCCGTCGGTTTCAGTTTACCTTCTTTTGCCATTTTAAGCACAAGTGCATAGTTTTCTTTTTTGACTTGGTCACGTTCAATCTTTGTTAGGATTTTTTCGTATTCATATTCACGTTTAGCGCCTGATAGAACTTCACCGAATTGGGGCAAGAACAAGTCATAGTTGTCCCATCTACCTGTTTTGAAGTCTTCAAAGTCGTAAAATTCTCGAGGAATGTTGATCACCCAAACGGGCTCGGTTGTTTCTTTGGCTATCCCTGCTTCCCAATCTGTGCCATATTTGGCTTCTAAATCTACGCGGTTATAAATTTTAAATGGTGTTTTGGGAACTTTGAGCGTATCACAACGACAGAGAGTGGTTAATTCACTTTTCATATCTTTCTTTAAATCCTTAACTAAAGTGACGACTGCTTCTTCAACCATCTCGAAGATTCCTTTACTGCTGGCATCTCGAACTTCGAAATCTAATTGTGTAAATTCGTAGATGTGCTTTCCTGTTTTGGCACGTTCTGCTTTTTCAATTCTGATGTTAGGTGAGAGGATGAAGAGTTTAGGATATGCAGTTGAGGAGGCGACGAGTTTATGGATAATCATGCTTGCAGTTGTGCGAACAGGTTTACCGTAAATATCGACCTCAATGCGCTTTTCGATTGATGCCCCGGGGTCTGGCCAGAGGGGATCGGTACTTTGACTCAATGCAACGGGAAGGAGCCATTGGAAGCCTTTGTTAACGAAGGTGCTTGTGAGGCTTTTGAGGGTGTAAGTCATTATTTTCCCTATGCATGCTTTTCTTTGAATTTCAGTTTCCGTTAGTTGTTCTAACGCTTTTGGAATTTCTATTAATTCTTGTTTTGTCAATTTAACCACTGAATAGTTTGTATGTTGGGTACAATATACTTTGCAGGTAATAAATTTTTTATAATAAAACCTGGATAATTTACAAATACTACATGTTTTTATAGCTGAATATTGTAATTTTTACATATGAGCCTAAAACTAGACGAAAAAGACATAGCCATCCTCACTCTCATTCAAGAAAACAGCAAACTTACAGCCAACCAAATCGCCAAAAAAATCAACACCCCACTAACCACCGTTTTTGCAAAAACCAAACGCATGGAAGAAATGGGCATAATAAAACAATACCGTGCCATCCTCAACCCAGAAAAACTCAACTTCGGCACTGCCGCTTTCATCTTAGCCTCAGTCTCCTATGGGGCTAAAAACAACGACCGCCCGATATCGCAAAGAGATGTTGCAGAAGAAATCGCACGTTTCCCGGAAGTTCAAGAAGTTCACATCATTACCGGAGACTGGGATTTGCTTGTAAAGTTGCGCGCTGAGAATGTGGAAGCAATTGGAAAGTTTGTAGTGGATAAATTACGGTTAATTAATGGCTTAGACAAAACGTTAACTTGCATGGTTTTTGAAACAGTTAAGGAAACAACTAGTATGCCTAAAATAATTAGAAAAAACCCAATTACCTAAGTTATGTTGAACTGGAATAATATAGCAATGGCAAAGCCAACAACACAGTGTTTTTTCCCTTAGAGGTTAATGAGTAGTCAACTCGCAGTGGGGGACCTTTGATAACATTTCGAGTAATGTAGCCGTGGGTTTGTAACATTTTTAGCTTATCTGAAAGCGTTCGGGAGTTTACACCTAAGATTTTTTTTACGCCGCCAAAACCTAAAGTATCTTTTAAAAGTAGAGTGTAGAGAATTTCAAGACTCCATTTCTGGAATAAAAGGTTAAAACTTTCTTGAAGACGCTCCAATTCGACTTTGAGCTCTGTGGGGGTAATTTTTTGTTTTTCGATAATTTCATTGAAAACTTCTTCAACACCATGAAGCACTTGATCCATGCGAGCTTCAACAATCTTGCGAAATTCAGCGCTCAAAGTCAGCGGGGCACCCATATGATATACACTCAGTGTGCTCTTGCTCACTTCATAATTTATTAAGCTTTACATATACAACAAGGTATACAAAGTAAAGTAACAAACTAGGAGAACAGGCTCATGGAAAAATACGACGCCATAGTTGTTGGCGCAGGAACAGCAGGCTGTCTTGCAGCAAAAACCATCGCTGAAAAAGGCCTAAAAGTCTGCTTAATAGAAAAGAAACCAACCGAAGAGATTGGAGAAAAAGTCTGCGGAGATGCCCTAGGCGAGCATCACCTAAAATTTTTAGGTTTAGAAAAACCCACAGGCGGCGAACTTGAAGCAAAAATAGACGGTATAAAAATCTACTCTCCAGACGAAAACACCATCTTCACAATTGCCGACAAAGACTTTATCGGCTATCTTCTCAACAGACGCTTATTCGGGCAGTGGATTCTCAAGAAAGCCACCGACGAAGGCGCAATTCTTCAGGACAACATGAACTTTCGCTCTCCTATCATTGAAAAAAACGCAGTCGTAGGAATTTCAGCCAAAAACATGAAAACTAGCAAAGTTACAGAGATGCACAGCAAAGTTGTTGTTGATGCAACTGGCTACTTAGGTATGGTCCGTAAACAACTCCCCGTGGAAATGGGCATAGACCGCGAAATTGCAAATCAAGACGTTGAAGCGTGCTACAGAGAAATTCGCCAACTAAAACAAGAAACTGAAAACACCAGATATTGCGAAATCTACCTTAATCAAAAAGCATCTCCTGGCGGCTACATTTGGATTTTCCCCAAAGGCGGCGCACGCGTAAACGTTGGATTAGGCATATGCATGCGAGGCAACTACCCCAACCCTAAAGAGCAGCTATACAATACAGCCTTCAAAAAACCAATCTTTGATGACTCATTAGTCTTAACTGCAGGCTCATGGTTTGACCCCGTCCGCAGACCACTCGACAACATGGTTTCAAACGGCATCATGTTAGTTGGCGATGCAGCCTCACTAGTAAATCCCATTCACGGCGGCGGCATCGGACCATCAATGCTTAGCGGTTACTTCGCTGGGCAACAAATAGCTGAAGCCCTAAACAAAGGTGAACCAACAAAAGAGGCACTTTGGGGATACAACAAGAGATACATCGACACCTATGGCAAGAAGCAAGGTACCCTTGACATTTTCAAGATGTTCCTTCTATCCTGCAGTGACGAAGACCTAAATTATGGAATGAATGAAAAACTCATGACCGAAGATGACGTTCTTAAAGCAGGAATGGGTGACGACTTCCACCTAAACATCACCGAAACCGCTAAACGAGTCTTCAGAGGCTTAAGACGAGTAGGTTTCCTCAACAGACTACGTTTAACTGTTACTATGATGAGAAGCTTAAGCGCACACTACAACACCTACCCAACCTCACCTAACGAATTTGAGCCTTGGCGCTTACAGACAGTAAAACTCATTGAAGACGCAAGGAAAAAACTCGTCGCATAAAAACGCCCCACTTTTCCTTTTTTCGGTTCCAATTTTAATAAAGACTTAGAAGTGCGCTTAATTTTAAATCTAGTTAGCGCCTTTTAATCTTCAAAGAAACTAGTGAAGCTGTATTTTTTCGTCAACAAAACAATAGCTCACTGCCCTTCTATGGATGAAAAGGTTGGAAGTACAACAACAAGAATTTTTAGGTGTTGTTGTTCTAGCAGACAAAAAAAATCCAAAACAAATAATACAACTAATTTTGAACACCACTAAAGACTTAAAAGCCGCAAGCAATCAGCATAATTACTGGTGAAAATATTGGTTTACTGCTCTAACTGTGGCTCAAAAATCGATGAAGATGCCTACTTCTGCCCAAAATGTGGCATAAAAAATCTCAAAGGCAAAGCTGCCAAAGCAACTTATCCAGCAGATGAGATAAAGGATGCATTTTACCAAGCGGGACTTGAACTTGAAAAAGCATTCACCATAGCTTCAAAAGAAACACATGCTGCCTTCAAGAAGTTAAAAGAGGGTCTGCAAGAAAAAACTGCCCCAAACGCTTCATCACAAAGCACAATAGCTTGCCCCAAATGCGGAACCAAAAATTTTGCTGGGTCAATTTTCTGCAACAACTGCGGAAGCCGGATACCCCCATCTGAAACTCAGGAAAGAAACTAATTTGCCTGACAAAACCCTCATCGCCTACGAAACAAGGGGTGGCGCCACAGGTGAAACAGCACGAAAAATTGCCGAAGTTTTACGTTCCAAATTCAATTTAGAAGTGGATATAATTAACCTCAAAAAGCAAGAAATGCCTGATTTAAAACAGTACAGCAACGTAATTGTCGGTGGAGGGGTAAGGATCGGCAGAGTTTACGGTAAAGCAGTAAAATTTCTTAAAAATGATCTTAGCGATAAGAAAGTAGCTTTCTTTGTTTGTTCATCTTGGGCAGGCACGCCTACTCCCGAAAGTTACCAAAGCGCTAAAACCAAATTCGTAGAAAACACCTTAGCCAAATGCAACCTGAACAATACAGTTAGCACAGAAGCCTTTGGTGGACGCATAAGATATTTCAGGAAAACCATGATAGACAACACGGATTTAACTAAAGTTGAGGCTTGGGCGGAGCAACTTGGAAAAAAATTCACCCAATAAAGGCACAAAAGCAAACGCGTTCCTTTGCCCTTCCTGCTGCGTCGAATACATTAAAATAAAGTTTGACTTCGAAGTAGACGGGATAATTCTACATGACGTAGAAGCTCTCCGTTGTCCAACATGCAAAGAAGAACAGTTTACTGCCAAACAGCTTGAAAATATCGAAAAAAGACTCGAAAATTCAGAAAAAAACAAAGTAATTTCTCGTTAACAAACCACTATCAATTTTCTCTATACAAGTAAGAGAAGACCAACCAAGATAACCAGCGATTTATTAATTCAACGTTTTTCTGAATCTAAGTCAAGAGTTACAGTCTTCAACAATGTTCTTCGATGTGATAGTTGGTTTCTGCTATTGCCTTTATTTTTGCGGGTCAAAAGCTTTTTATGTTGGGCTATTGTGTCTATGGTTTGCAATAAACGGGATTTGACTTCAAAGCATGGTAAGAAAAGCACGAATACGCCTCACAAGCACCGATTATGAGAAACTAGAAGAGGTATGTGGAGAACTCAGAAGCATTGCCCAAAAGACAGGCGTGAAAATGAACGGCCCAGTACCCTTACCAACCAAACGCTTACGTGTCCCAGTCCTTAAAGGTCCTTCAGGCGAAGGCACAGCCTCATGGGACCGATGGGAAATGCGCATACACAAACGTTTAATCGACATCGACTCTGAGGAACGAGTGATGCGTCGAATAATGCGTATCCGTGTACCAGAAGAAGTACATGTAACAATCGAACTTATCTAAAGCGTTTTTTTGTTTCTTAAAATTTAGTTTCTTATTTAATTTCATTTTATCTGATTTCTTGACTTACGGGAACAATGAAAACTAAATGGGTATTGTTCCAGTAATAATCAAATAAGTAGTCACAGTTAGAATTACACTTGGCACAAATATTATTGCCCAAAGTTTCTTGTTAAAACTATAAATTTTGTAGCCATCTAGAATTCCGAACGGAATCAAATTAAATACTGCCATGAAAGCGTTGATATAGGCTGCGAAAAACAGCATCCCCGCAAACATAACTTGATTCAAAGTAAATGCTAATCCAAACGCTGCCCCAAATAGTGCAGACGAAAGAATTATGTTGGTTATTGGTCCTGCGAGAGAAATCCGAACGATATCTTTTCCGGTTGGAACTGATCCCCCTATCATCATTGCACCAGGTGCAATCATCTTAAAAGGCAAAAACACTGAAGCAAAAGTTAAAACAGCCCCCCACGTGGTTAAACGAAATTCCGCCCACATCCCTTTCTTTTGGGCAACCACTTTATGAGCCAACTCATGAACGAGAAATGAAACAGTCATTATACCCGCAAAAACACCGATAACAGCCCAGCTCCAATCAAAACCATACAACGCTATAGAAACACCAATGCCAATTACTAGCACAGCTGCAATGGATAAATGTTTGAGTTCTTTTTGGCTAAACCTGATAGGATGACTACGTTTGTATGGGTCTTGGCCGTAAACGTAGCTATAACTATAGGATCCATTGCTTTGAGAAGTCATAACTTGTTCTTTACGTTGCGCCCGAGCTGAACTGATTCCAACACAATTATGGTTCTCTGGCAAACGATGTGCACTGCAGTACTGTCCACCGCAGAAGGGACAGCGAAACGGAAGAAGGGTTTGTTGTTGACATACCTGGCAGTTCATGACTATTGGCGCCTTTCCCATTAAAAATATGAATGATGGTTTATATTTTTCCCCTTCAAAACGTAAAAATCCATAACCCAAAACTTGCAAAAACGCTTTAAAACAAGTAGACACTAATCAACAAGAAAAGCGAAACATCATGGAGCCGCCAGGATGAAACCGTTCAGGTTTGTTCACGCATCAGATTTGCATTTAGGCTATGCACAGTATGGCTTAGAGGCTAGAAGGCAGGACTTTGATAATGCATTCAGAGAGCTTGTAGAGAAAACAATCGAGTTAAAACCTGACTTCATGATTATTGCAGGCGACATATTCCATCAAGCACGTCCAACTAACGTTACATTAGAAAACACTATACGAAGCTTTAAACTACTAAAAGATGCAGATATCCCAGTTCTAACTGTTGATGGATCACATGATTCCGCTCCAAACACCATCACCAGCACCATTCTATATCCGTTAGACAGTGCAGGACTTATAATCCATCTACCAAGACACCAAGGTGCATGTTGGAGAAAGCCGGAATCCTGCTATGTTTACGGCATCCCAAACTATCACAACAAACACAAAACACAACAAGAGCTCCCAAAGTTTATGGCGGAAAACATTCCAACCCCAGAAGCCGGCATCGCTAACATCTTTGTCTTGCACGGAGCAGTGGATCTACCAGATGTAAAGCCACCCTATATTGAGGCAGAAATTTCACCCGAACAATTGCCCAGCGGCTTCTGCTACTATGCAGCGGGACATGTACATGAACGATTCTTGGCTAAATTCAAAGAAGGTTATCTAGCTTATAGCGGATGCACAGAAACTGTAAGTTATGACGAAGCCACAGTAATCAAGGGTTTCTACCATGTTAAAGTAGATGAAAAAGGCCAAATCCAGCCTGAAGTGATAGAATTAACTTCCCCTAGAAGATTCGTTATATTGGAACAAGACTTCACGGGTATGCCATCGACAAGAATTACCGAGATAGCCACTCAAATGGTCAAAGAAGCTGATTGCCAAGATGCAGTTGTGGTACCCTTATTGAAAGGTACTTTGCCTGCGGAAGCGAGTCGCACAGAAATTGATTTAGGAAAAGTTAGGGCAGCCGCTCAAAAGGCTCTTATCGTCCATCCAATTATGTTACTAAAAGAAACGGCTGTTTCAGAAGAAACCGTTAGGTCAATCTTTGAGGGCGGATTTAAAGACCTAAAGACTAAAGCATTTGAGTATTTTACGCAAATTTTTAACGAAAGATTTGGAAAAGAAGATGCAAAAAAAATTGCTCATACTGCAATCAATCTGGTTGAACCCTTGACCAAGAGACAGGATGAAAAAATAAAACAGGCCATCGAGGAGTTAGTGAATTGAAAATAGAAATCGTCCAACTCGAAAACATCCGCAGCCACATCAAGTCAACCGTGCCTTTTACACGAGGATTCAACTGCCTCGTTGGAGGTGTCGGACGGGGCAAATCAAGTGTACTCTATGCAGTTGACTTTGCCTTGTTTGGAGACACAATTGGCAGTAGAAGCTTTGATTATTTAATACGGGAAGACGCTGATTGGTGCAGAGTTATGATGGTATTCTCTCAAAATGGCAGAACCTACAAGCTTACACGCGGTTTAAAACGCAAAGGAAAAAGCATTACTCAAGATAATGAACAGCTCAAACTATACGAAGATGACAAAATAGTCGCTAGCATGAAAAACGACGCTATTACCGAACAAATCAAAGCCATAACGGGGTTAGACAAAGAACTCTATCGTGAAATCGTCTGGTTTAGACAAGAACACCTCAAAGAACTACTTGATTCCTCACCCAGAGATAGACAAAGACGATTGGATGAATTATTTGGACTTTCAGATTACGAAGTCGCTTGGAGCAATATTGCTCAATATCAAAGAGATTATGAAACCGAAAAAAGGCTTTACGAGAAAGATCCAGATGTTAATAGTATGGAAAAACTTAGCAACGAATATAATCGTGCTACAGAAGAATTTACATTAATAGAAATGGATTTGGAGAATTCAACCCAAAAACTGACGATTTCTAGAAAAACTCTCGATGAAGCTAACACAAATCTGAAGCAGTTGGAAGAGAAAAAATTCTCAGTAGAAGAACTAAAACGTAAAGAAGCTCGATGCAACGCCAACATCCAGAACATGTCAACCACGCTAGTGTCACTTACCCAACGAATTGAAGGTAAAAAAACCATCGTTGACAACTTGCACCAACGTCAAACCTCACTGGAAACTCAAATAAGAACATGCTATGAGAAGCTCCAACAAACAGGAGTATCTTCTCATCAATCCATCGGAGAATTACGCAATATTCTATCAGGATTCGATGACAAAATAAGCACCCTAAAGGCAGAGCAAGAAGCAACCTCACGAAGCTTGGAACAGGATCAAAAAAGAGCAGTCTCCTTAGAAAACGAAGACAAATGTCCACTTTGTATCCAACCTCTAACAGGCGAATACAAAACAGACTTGATGAGTAGAATTAACCAAGAAAATATCGAACGAGAAAAAACCATTAATCAACTAAGGCTTCAAATAGCAGACCTCCAAAAAACTAAAACCGTTGCCTCAGAGACACATTTAACCTTGAGTCAATGTGTTACTCGAGTTACTGACTTAAAAGTGCGAGTGGCTGAAGAAGAACAAAACCTTACTAATCTCTTTAGAGAGCTTGAAGAAAAACAAAAACTTGAGAACGCCTTACATTTAGAATTGCATAAGTTACAGTTTGAAATCAGCAGATTCAATCTTTCCGATGTTGAAGCGGCAAAAAATCACAGAGAGCAAGCTTTTCGTCAATACTACATGTTAGAGGCTGATTTGAGAACAAAAGAAAACCGTAAAAAAGATCTCGCCAGACGCCTAAATGACGTTAAAGAACGCATCAACCTAGCACAGGAAAAGATGGAGCGAATAGAGAAAATCCGTAAAACCACCGAAATTTTGGGAGCTATGCGTGATGCTTACCGTAGCATTCAACCTAAATTGCGAAGTGAGTTTGTGAAGGTTCTACGTAATTTTGTTCAACAAGTGCTTGACGGCTTGGTGGGCGACGAATCCCCAATTCTAAATGTACTTATCGATGAGACTTACACGCCTTTTGTAAAAAGCGAAATGGGCTTTGACCGCGAAGTAAGTAACCTCTCGGGTGGAGAACGCACCTTACTGGCGTTTGCATATCGGTTAGGTTTAGGTCAACTTATTATGCTATCGAGGACAGGACATGGGCTTAGCATGCTTATGCTTGATGAACCTACTGAGAACTTGGGAAGTGAAGATGGCAGCATAGAACGCTTAGCAGAGGCTATTAGCCGTTTTAAAGCCATAGAACAAATTATTGCAGTAACCCATAGCGAAGCCTTCGCAGCCAAAGCTGATCACGTAATTACCCTCGACAAAGACTCTGGAGTTAGCAAGATTTCAATCGAAAAATAAACAATTATACATCTCTGCACTCCGAAAAAACATTGATATTTTCTCACGCACCTTTCAACTCTTTAGTTTCCACGTATTTACCAGGATTAAGTATCCTGTAAGGATTTTCTCTCTCAGGAGCATACTTTGAACGTTTGGAAAAGCTTATATTAAGTTAGCGCTAAAACAGATGATCAGGAAAAAATTCGGTGAAAACTATGAGTAAAACATCAACTTATGCTATTGTTGCGGTCGTAATTATCATCATCGTCATTGCAGGAGTTGCAGCATGGTACTACTATGGAAATGGTGGCAATACTGAAGCCACACCAACTCCAACACCTGGTCCTTCAGGGGTAGCAGATGCAACAACCGTATCTTTTAACGCTGAAGTAACGAGCGGTGGAACAACAACAACGTACATGTGGCAAGGCAAAGATATTCATTCCGACATGGTTACATTCAGAGTTGACCTCGAAGGAGGTTATGCATACATATTAAACGCTGGCACTCAAACAGCTTGGGAAAGCACGGACAGCGGAGCCACATGGACTGCAGGCGTTTTTGCTGACGACTGGCTTGCCTGGGGCGCAACATGGCAAGACTATCTAGACAACCTTACACATTGGAACGGAGAAGACGCTACATACTCAATCGACGATGCAACAATCGGAACCGCAGTGGTCTCCGATATTGTTATAAACCCAACAATTTCAGCCTCAACTTTCAACGAAGCATAAAAGCCGCAAATGTTGGTTGTCCTCCAACATCTTTCTCCTTTTTTTAAATCCGATTCAATTGCGAATCACTATTAAACGTTCAAAAGTTGTTATTATCATAGACCGCGATTCAATATTAAAATGTTCAAGCATATAAATAAGCCAAATCCGATACTCACTGAACCCGTGACAACTTTAATTATTAAGTGAATTTTAGTCAAGTTGTTTGCTGCATATGCCATAATAGACCCCAACAAACAGGAGATACAAACCATACCAAATATCAAGCCTAACCCAAATAGGATAATAAAAATCAAACCTATATCTACTGAGCTTACAGTTGCCAAGGTAACTAACATCAATGCTGCACTGCCACCAAGCCCCTGTAAAGCGCCTGTAAAGGCTGATTTTTGAAAGTATGAATGTTGAACCGCTTTGGTTGAATCGATTTGATGCTCAAGCAATAATGGGCAATCAGTTTGTTTCTTTGTGTGGATTAGCCCAAGTCTTTGGGCAATTATAGGTCCAAGCACAAAGGCACCTAAAACTATTAACAGAATGCCAGCAGCAAGTTCAAAAATGTTAACCACATCATCTGGAATTGCCACTTTGAAAATTAAAATAAACAAACCCACAAGAAAAAGCATAAAGGAATGACCGATTCCCCAAACAGTGGCTGAGACAACTGATTTGCGAAGGCTTTTATTATTGCATAGTAAGGCTGAAACAGCAATAAGATGGTCGGGGTCAAAAGAGTGAACTATACCTAACGCTAATCCGGTTAAGAGGATAAAGATTATCGAAGGATTCAGGCTATTCACCAGCCAATGAATGTTATTTTTCCGTATTAATAGTAATGTTTTTCTTTAGCGGGCTGTGCAGCGAAAGGCTTAAGCAGCAGCTAAGTCGGCTTTTTCTAGAATAGATAGTAAAAGGCACTTTGTGAAGGGACCCGGAAACATTGGTTCGGTTGCCATTTTACTCTTGGCATATAGGAAAGTGTAATCGTTTAACTGACATCTTAAAGATGCAAAGGCGATTTCTTCGAAGGTTGCTTTATCGATTTTTCTAGTTGTACCTTCCGGGATTAAACCCTTGCTATAATCTTCATCTAGTCTAAGGCTCGCTAGAACAAGAGAAACAATGTTTTTATCCAATAGAAGAAGCTCCAGTTGTTCTTGAATCAACTTAACATTTTTATTTTTTAGCTCAGGTCTCAGCGACATAATTACATGAGGGGATATTCCTCGTTCAACCAATCTCTCCATTAACGACCTTCCGGAGATAAGCTTTTCCTGTTTTTGGAGAGCTAATTTAACTGCCTGCCGCACACATTTCCCAATCAATTCTCCAAAAAGTGTAAAGGTTCCAGCAAATTGGATCAACTCACCTCTATTGGTGCATCCAACCAAAACACTATCAGTTAACGTTCCAGTCGCCAAATCGCCAGAAAATTGGCTTCTAAGATCCAATTCACGCAGGGCAACCGTTTTTGCCTCAGTCATGGTTTTAATAATTTCAACCATACAGCCATCTGTCAAGTTTCCGTCAACGAGCAAAATAATGTTTATAGTCCCAATTCTGTAACCACTTTTAGGAGCTGCAGGCTCACCTGCCGTCACAGCAACCGTTTTACCTGCAGTTGCAAAAACAGTCAAAACTGTTTCGCTGCATTTTTCACGACAGATTGCGAGGTTTTGCATTTT
>CAYPSV010000042.1:0-11800 GCA_964413605.1 uncultured Candidatus Bathyarchaeia archaeon
ATCAAAAAAGCCGAAGAACTCAACGCAACAACACCAAACAGCTTTATGCCCCAACAATTCAAAAACCTCGCCAACCCAAAAGTCCACCGAGAAACCACTGGACCTGAAATCTGGGAAGACACAGACGGCAACGTAGACATCGTAGTCGCAGGAGTAGGCACAGGCGGAACCATCACAGGAATAGCACAATACATTAAACCTAAAAAACCAGAGTTCAAAACCATAGCGGTCGAACCAGCAACTTCACCGGTACTCAGCGGCGGACAGAAAGGACCACACAAAATCCAGGGCATAGGCGCAGGATTCAAACCTGATGTGCTCCAACTTGACTTGGTAGATGAAGTCTTTAAAGTCACCGACGACCAAGCTTTTCAAACAGCTAGACAACTTGCCCAAGAAGAAGGATTGCTTGTGGGCATCTCATCAGGCGCAGCGGCTTATGCTGCTTTAGAGATCGCAAAGCGACCTGAAAACAAAGGCAAACTAATTGTTGTCATATTGCCAGACACGGGTGAACGTTACCTAAGCACCGTTTTGTTCCAAGAATAAGCCTCAAAAGCGGCTTAAACCCATCTAATCAGCGGTTCATAAGACGCTTTTTTTATATTCACCTTAATCCTCATAGATAGACAAAAGGGAAAAAAATGCCAACAAATCCAAATCCGAACCTACCGAAAGAGTGCCAAGATTGCAAAAACAAAAACATAGATGTTGAGTGCTGGAATCCAGACAGAATGCTATATGCATTAATGCAAAACCAAGGAAAGGTTGAGCAGGACTGGGTTGAAAAAGGAGTCCCAAAACTGGTTGACCAAATCATGGTTAACTATGAAAAGTTCGGCGGTATGGACCACCTCGAAGGGAGAGACCTACCCTCCAAAAAAGTGGTTATTGAAGTCTTGGAAGATTTGTTAACTATTTTGTTCCCAGGTTATTTGGGCGATTCAGAAATCACCAAAGCTAACATAAAATATCATTTGGGCACAAAACTAACTTCAGTTTATGCACGCCTGACAGAAGAAGTAGAAAAAAGCTTAAAATACATTTGCAGAAAAATCAGCGAGTGCCCACGTGATGTTTGCCAAAAACGTGCACGTGTTGTGGTAAAAGAACTCTTAGAAGACCTTCCCGAAATTCGTTCAATGCTAAGTAGCGATATCCGGGCGGCCTTCAGCGGTGACCCCGCCGCAGTAAGCACAGAAGAAGTTATCTTAAGTTATCCATGCGTTTTAGCGATAACCACATACCGAATTGCTCATGAACTCTATGTTCGGTGCATACCTCTGATTCCAAGAATCCTAACTGAACATATGCACTCTTTGACAGGTATTGATATCCATCCAGGAGCAAAGATCGGCAAAAGCTTTTTTATTGACCACGGCACAGGCGTTGTTATCGGCGAAACTGCAGAAATCGGAGACAATGTTAAACTCTATCAGGGCGTAACATTGGGCGCACTTAGTTTCCCAAAAGACGAGAAAGGCAACATCATAAAAGGGCGTAAGCGTCATCCAACCATCGGAAATAACGTAGTTATTTACTCAGGCGCAACCTTGCTGGGAGCTGAAGCAATCATCGGCGACAACGTTGTGATCGGCGGCAATGTTTGGTTAACTGGCCCTATTTCTTCAGGAACAAGAATCACCATAGCAGCACCAGAACTCAAGTACAAGATGGAAAGCCATAACACAGAAAAAAAATAAGCCTAACTTTGTTAAGAGCCTCAAAAACTCTCCTTTTTAAAAAAACTGAAAAAAGATAGATCAGAGAAGGCGAAAGTTCTCTTTCACAGTATTGAGAACCACATGGGTGTTAGTGCGTTCAATGTATGGTAAAGATAGCAGCTTTTTTGTGAATATACCTAGCTCTTCTCTACTTTTAAATTTGGCCACAATAACTGCATCAGTTAAACCTGTAACGTCATAGACTCCACAAACGTTGGGAATTTTGGCGATTTCTTTTTCACTTTCAACAAGTCGACCTTTATTGACAGTTATTTCAGTAACTACGGTTAGCTGATAACCTAGTTTTTCGTGGTCTAAAACCACTGAGTATCCTTTGATAAGACCGTCATCTTCCATCTTCTTAATTCGAGATAATACGGTTCCAACAGATACACCAACGTTCTTGGCAATTTGTCTGCTTGAAAATCTTGCGTCTTCTAAGAGACTTTTTAATATTTTTATGTCAGTTTCGTTCAATTGCATGACTTTAACTCCTGGACGTTTTTTCAGCCTAAAGAGCTTTTTAGGAACATCCATCTGATATTCAGATAAATATGTTTATAAGAGTTTAGTTATTTTGCCCATGTAATAAATGAAAAAACATTAAACAAAGGATTTGGACTCGGCTTTAACAGAAAGTAGACAGCAATCTTAAATTAGAGCAAAAACCCCAATAATTCTGAGCCCAAATATGCCAATGAAATATGACACAATACTCGTCCTTGATTTTGGTGGACAATATTGCCACTTGATCGGTAGAAGAATCAGAGAACATGGTGTTTATTCAGAAATTGTTCCACATGACATTTCACCTGAAGAAGTAGCGGCTCTAAATAAGAAATTCAACGTTAAAGGGTTAATATTCTCTGGCGGGCCTTCAAGCGTTTATGGTCCAAACGCACCAAGACTGCATCCACGTATCTTAGAGGTTAATTTGCCAATTTTAGGCTTATGCTATGGGCATCAGCTTCTGGCACAGATAACTGAAGGCAAAGTTGAACCCGCAACATGCAAAGAATATGGCATAGCTCAAGTTTCAATTGACAAACCAGTGGGAATATTGGAAGGCTTGAGCGACAAAGAAAAAGTTTGGATGAGCCACGGCGACACCGTCATGGCAGCTCCACCCGAATTCGAGTCCTTAGCGCATACAGAAAACTGTCCAGTTGCAGCATTTCGCCACAAAACTAAGCCCATCTACGGTCTCCAATGGCATCCGGAAGTTATCCACACTGAAAACGGCATGCGGATGCTTCAAAACTTCATTTTTCACGTATGCAAAGCTCAAGCTAACTGGCAAATGGAAGACCTTATAGGAAAAATGGTCAAAGAACTTCAAACTGAAACAGCTGGAGCTAAAGCCATAATTGGCCTAAGTGGGGGAATAGATTCCAGCGTCGCCACTGCACTCGCAGCAAAAGCACTTGGAGAAAAGCTAACTGCAGTTTACGTTGACCACGGCTTTATGCGGGAAGGCGAAACTGAAGCAATTCGCGAAAGCTTCCAGAAATACCCCATTAAATTGATTGTAGCTAATGCTCAAGAACGATTCATGAACAAACTTCGTGGAGTAACAGAACCAGAAACTAAACGAATAATCATGGGCGAAGAATTCATCAGAGTTTTTGAGGAAATAGCGAATGAATCAGGAGCCCAATACCTTATTCAGGGAACCATTTACCCAGACCGAATTGAGTCAGGTTTCCGCAAAAACTCCGACAAAATCAAAAGCCACCACAATGTTGCGGGATTACCGGATAAAATTAAATTTAAAAAAATCCTTGAGCCCCTATGCGACCTTTACAAAGATGAAGTACGAAAAGTTGCAAAGATGCTTGAATTGCCCAAGGAAATCGTTAACCGCCAACCATTCCCAGGACCGGGTTTAGCTGTCAGAATAATTGGACCGTTAACAGAAGAAAAAGTCGCAATAGCAAAGAAATCCGACAAAATTGTCCGAGAGGAAATTGAGCTGAACGGTTTGGGTGAGAGCCTTTGGCAGTACTTCTCAGTAGTGACTGACACAAAAGCTACAGGGGTAAAAGGTGACTCTAGAGCGTACGGATACGTGGTTGCGGTACGAGCTATGGAAAGTCGCGAAGCCATGACAGCTAGCTTTGCTAAGATACCTTATCAAGTACTTGAAAAGATATCGACCCGAATAACAAATGAAATAGGGCAAGTCACTCGCGTGGTATACGACATTACTCATAAACCACCAGCAACAATCGAATGGGAATGATAAGAGGGGTTTAGTATATTTTTGGCTATAAAAACCTCCAACTGGCCGTCTCTAAACCTTTGCATATTTTGCAATTAGTATCTGAAATTTTTTCCGAAACCTTCTATTTGTCACTCGTAAAAATGTCAGTATTAGAAGGAATTGATAATTTCGCCGTAATTGTTTATATAAAAATCTGACAATAGATTATAAATCATCTGGTGACATCTCTGAAAGCAATAATCTTAGCAGGCGGCTTTGCTACAAGACTGCGACCTTTAAGCTGCACCCGACCTAAAGCCCTCTTCCCAATAGTAAACAAACCACTGCTCCAATGGACTTTTGAAAGACTAGCTAACAATGGGGTTGACAAAGCTATTCTTGCAGTTAATGCTTTAACTCAATTCTACATAAAACAGAATCACCCAGCAAAAAGCGGTTTAAAAATAAAGTTTTCAATAGATCCACCAAAGAAACCTCTAGGAACCGCGGGGCCAATAAAAAAAGCTGAAAAACTCATTGGCCACGACGAACCATTCATTGTTTTAAATGGCGATATTTTTGCTGACATAAACTATAGGGACTTGATTGCCACTCATAAAAAAACGAAGGCGCTTGCCACAATCGCATTATGTACCGTTGAGGACCCTTCTGCCTTTGGAGTGGCTGAACTAGAGGGGAACCGCATCAAAAGGTTCATTGAAAAACCAGCCAAAGGAGAAGCATTGAGCAACCTAATAAATGCAGGAGCATACGTCCTTGACCCTAAAGTCTTTGACTATATTCCCGAAGGAAGACCCGTTTCACTAGAGCGTGAAGTTTTTCCCAAGATAGCCCAAGAAGGCAAACTTTATAGTTACAAAACTGAAGGGTTATGGATTGACATCGGCAAACCCAAAGAATATTTAGAAGCGAATAAAACCATACTTGATTTAATCGTAAAGTCCAAAAGAAAACAAATTCCCAAAATTTTTGAAATAAAAGACCCCGCCGCCTTAGACAAAGGTACAAAAATCGATGAAAAATCAGTAATAGGTCCTTACGCCATCATAGGCAAAAACGTAAAAATAGGCAAACACGTACAAATCACCAACTCTGTAATTTTTGAAGACACAGAAATAGGCGACGAGACAATCATTGACGGCGCAATAATTGGTGAAGGAGCAAAAATAGGCAGCCACGTTAAAGTAGGAAAGAACTGCATAGTTGCAGATCAAGCAAAAATCCGCAACAACGTTAACCTTTCGCATAGCATAGCAGTCTGTCCAGCTAAAGAAATCCACTGAAAACATTTTAAGACCAAGATGATCTGTTAAATATTTACTGAGTTGAAGAAAGATGAGCGTAAGGAAACTTTTCGGAACAAACGGCATCCGAGGACTAGTCAACGTTGAGTTGACACCTGAGATGGCCATTAAAGTCGGATCTTGTATCGGAACTTTTTTTGGAAAAGGAAAAAATTTACTTTTAGGATTTGATGCGCGGACTAGTGGTCCTATGTTTGCTAAAGCAGTCACTTCTGGGCTTACAGCAACAGGTTGCAATGTTCACTTTGCAGGTATGGCATCAACACCTGCTATTCAATTTGCAGTTAAAAACCACAAAATGGACGGGGGAATCATAATATCAGCTTCGCACAATCCTCCCCAATACAATGGCATCAAAGTCATTTGGAGCGACGGCATCGAAACCTCACATGAACAGGAAGTTGAAATAGAGAACATTTACTTCGATAATAAAATCGTCTTTGCTCCTTGGGACAAGTTGGGGGAGAAACGTGAATTACCAGCAATAAACGAGGAGTACGCAGAAGCCATCAAAAAACATGTTGATACCGCAAAAATTGTTAGTAAACATTTCCATATTGTCATAGATGCAGCTAACAGTGTTGGAGGAATTGCTGCACCAATATTATTTAGAGACCTTGGATGCAAAGTCACGACTATAAACGCTAACATCGACGGTACATTCCCAGGTAGACTCCCTGAACCCCGACCTGAAAACCTTGGTGACTTGTCAGCAACAGTCAAGGCCGTAGGCGCTGATATGGGTGTGGCTTTTGACGGTGATGCTGATCGCTCAATCTTTACCGACAGCAAAGGAACGATCTATTGGGGAGACAAAACTTTTGCCATAGTCATAAAACAGTATTTAATCAAAAATCCCGGCGCAAAAATAGTTACCCCTGTTAGCTCATCTACACTGATTAAAGATATTGTGGAAGCCTACAAGGGAAACCTAATTTGGACCAAAGTCGGCAGCGTAACAGTTTCACAAACCATGAAAGCGGAAAACGCTAATTTGGGCGGGGAAGAGAACGGAGGAATTTTCTATAGACCACATCAAGCAGTCCGAGACGGAGCCATGACAACCTCATTACTCCTCAACATAATGGCTGATACCGGAAAATCTCTAGCTGAACTTGTAGCTGAACAACCGCAGTACTTCATCGAAAAAGGCAAAGTCGAGTGCGCCGATGAGAAAAAAGCAACAGTGCAAAAGGCAATTTTTGAACAAGTGAAGAATGAGAACGTAAGCACTATTGATGGAGTAAAAATCTGGTTTAACGACGCAAGCGCTATATTGATTCGGCCAAGCGGTACTGAACCAGTTTTCAGACTCTACGCGGAAGCAAAAGACCAACAAAAGGCTTTACAACTCGTCAAAGACTACACAGATAAGCTTAAGAAAATCCTGCAAACAGTATAGCAAGTCCCAAATTGTTTAAGAAGAGACCTACAAATGCCTCCGATTCTTAACTTAAAACCGGAAGATCTGGATTCCATTGAGAAAAGATCACAGTTCACTGTAGGCATTTTAGGGTGCGGACAAAGAGGAATCTTGTACGCGAACGCGTTTGCAGAAACGGGTTTTAAAGTGTTATGCACAGACTCCGATCCAAGCGTTGTTAAAAAAGTCGCCAAAGGAAAACTTTCGTTTTCTGAACCAGAAGTTGAGGCTACACTTAAAAGCCAAATCAAAAAAGGACAAATAGAGGTCACAGATGACCTAAAAAAGAGTGTTACACAAAGCGATATAATAATAATCGCTTTTACAGCTAAAGTTAACAAACAAAAAAAAACTGATATCACACAAACCGTGAACGCGTGTAAGCAAGTTGGAGCAGCACTACATGAAGGGGTACTCGTAGTTTACGGGGGAATTGCAGGATTTGGCTTTACCGAAGGAATCATTAAAGAAACACTAGAGAACACATCTGGACTCAAAGCAGGACAGAACTTTGGATTAATATACAATCCAATCCTTACAGTAAAGGAAACAATGGCTAGTCAAGAATTAAAAATCGCAGCAAATGACAATCTAAGTCTGAACACAGCTTTAACCATCTTTAAGACCTTAGCAAAAAACGTAAACCCAATCAATAACGTTAAAACTGCGGAAATCGAAACCCTTTTCACACTTGCTAAACAAGACACCAATGTTGCATTAGCTAATGAATTTGCGATTTTTTGTGAAAACGCAAAAATAGATTACCTTGAAATCTTGAAACTTCAAGATATGAAAGATCGGAGTTTTTGGCCAACCATCGGAGAAGCAGAGAACTATACTGAAGCCCACCTTTTACTTGAAAGCGCGGAAAACTTGAATGTTAAACTTAGGTTACCAGTTTTGGCTAGGCAAATTAATGAGGAAATGGTAAAATATGCAGTTAACCTAACTCAGGATGCGCTTCGTAGCTGCGGCAAAACTTTGAGAAGATCAAGGGTTACTGTTTTGGGTTCAGCAAACCCAGTGGGGACCCCAAACATTTTTGTTAAAACTATAGAGCAGAAAGGTGCTAAAGTTAACCTCTATGACCCAACCACCAAGAAGGAAACACGAAATCCGGGACTGTTGAAGTCAAGTTTAAATGAGGCAGTTGAGGGAGCAGATTGCATTGTTATTTTGTCAAGCAAAGCCCAAATCAGTCCTTCAATTTTAAAAAGAATCAAGGCACTAATGAAAAGTCCTTCAGTTATTGTTGATTTAACCGGAAAAGTTGAGCCCTCACAGGTTGAAACAAAAGGATTCTTATACCGAGGGCTAGGAAGAGGAACTGATACGAAATGAGAAAATTGGGCGTAGCAGTGATTGGTACTGGCCAGTGGGGCAAAAACCACGCTAGAGTTTACAAAGAGTTATCCTCAACCCAACTAGTTGCAGTATGTGACGTTAATGTTGAAAGAGCTAAAGCCATGGCAGCTCAATATGGTGTAAAAGCTTATTCAGACAGCACTCAAATGTTAAAAGACAAACAAATCGAAGCTGTGAACGTTTGTACGTGGTCAACGATTTTAGCTAAAGAAGCAAAAAAAGCCCTTAATGCGGGAAAACACGTTTTAGTAGAAAAGCCTATGGCGACAACGTCCCAACAAGCCCAAAAACTGGTACAGACAGCAAAAGAAAACGGGCTACACTTAACTGTTGGATTTCTGATGCGTTTTATTCCTGGTTTGCAGCTTATTCGCCAATCTGTGGAGGAAAAGAAAATTGGAGACCTTGTCTGTGTCACGGCAAAACGTGTTTCCCAATGGCCTGAACGTATCGGCGATGTTGGAGTCGTGAAAGACACGGCTATTCACGACATCGATGTTATGCGGTTTATTTCTAAGCAAGATCCCGTCTCAGTCTACGCCAAGATGGGGAGTATGAGAATCAAGAAATTCGAAGATTACGCCCAAATAATGCTCACCTATAGAAACGGTGAGAGCGCCTTTATTGAATCAAATTGGCTTACCCCCTATAAAACCCGCATGTTAACCGCAACTGGAAGCGAGGGCATAATGCGCTTGGATTATATTACACAGGACCTCTGGATTGAACAGAAAACTGAAACGTTGCAACCTCGACTTCCTTTCCAAGAACCCCTAAAAGCCGAGCTACAACACTTTGTTGACTGCATCGTAGAGAAGAAAAAACCCATTGTGACAGGAGAAGACGGCGTAAAAGCGCTGGAAATAGCTACCGCCGCAATCCAATCGTCTACTAAAAATAGGGCGATACAACTAAAATAGAATTTATTTTAGGTTAAAAGGCTTGCCTTCAGAAACAATTGCTTGAGGAATCTGCGCCTTCCATTTTTTTAGAAAGGGCAAATCATCTGCTTCTTTTCTAAGTTCGTCGGGGAGCATTTCTGGGATTTCATCGCGGATTGGATACCATCGTTGACATTTTGGGCAGACAATTAATCCTTCTACGATTTCGTCTTTTTCTTCAAAAACGTGAAGCTCGAGCGGGTGGTATTTGTCGATTGGGCAAGCCAATATTTCCATTAGTTTACGTTTCATTTTGAATCCACAGTAGGATAATTTAGGTTCAGTTATTAAAACTTGCTCGGCAACTCCATTATGCGAATGTCTATGACAGTCTGATACCAGTTTGGACCAGTAGGGCGCATAATTCGAGAATTAGCAAATTCATATTTTATTCTTAAACTGTCCAGTTTTTTAGTAATCTTTAATTTGGTTTTTTCTATTGGATCTTCTCTGCCTATTGCATGTTGAAAATCATAGTAGTGAATCCACCCGCCCGATTTTTTAAGAGCAGTCAATGCCACCGTCAAATATTCAAGGGCTTTTTCAGGCAAAGGCATCAAGACTCTGTCAGCAACGCCTTGTAGTTGCCCTTCAACGATTTCTCGTGAGTCACCCAAAATTGGGAAAACTCTGCCAAAGACGCCATTTAGTTTAATATTTTTCTGCATGTACTCAAACGCCACGGGGTTCATATCAATCGAGTAGACTTTAGTTTGGCTTTGTTTTTTGGCAAGCGCTATACTAAAACAGCCTATGCCCGCAAACATGTTAACAACAACCTCGTGGGGATTAGCAAGTTCTGCTATCCTTGAGTGTTCATATGAAAGCCTAGGAGAATAATAACATTTTTCAACGTCAACACTAAAAATGCAACCGGATTCTCTATGAGTCGTACTTGTTTTATTCTCTCCAGCTAGAAGTTTTAACTTTCTGACTCTAAAATCTCCAGTAATTCGGGTTACCGGAGTGAAAACAGTTTTTACGTTTTTGTGTGTTGTAAGGATTTGGTTTGCGATGATTTTTGCGTTTTGAACGTTGTTGTGTTTTATTATAGCTATGTCGCCAATTATGTCGAAAGAACTGTAAACCCTATTGCGTTCCTCTAAGGGGAGTTTTGTTAGTTTTTCTTTTAGCCGTTTTCTCAAGTTGCATCCTCATATGTTGCAAGGTATTGGAAACGTTTAAAAGTAAAATGCTTTTCTTTGTAGGAAGAGACGTTTCCTATGGAACAAACTGGTATTGTTTACGAATGCATGAGATGCGGCTCGAGAGTGCCCTCTGAAGAACTGGAGCTTCGCGGTGGAGAAACTAAATGCATCATTTGCGGGTATAGAATTCTAAAGAAAGTTAAACCGCCCGTTGTAAAACGTGTTCAATCAAAATAAATTGGAGAAAAACTCGTGTGTTTGCACGAGTAACTTTTATTTTTACTATTTGTAATCTTAATACAAATCTTTGGTTCCGAATTTACGCAATGCTTTTCCTTTAAGCATAACCGAGTCATCGTAGAAGTCGTCATCTAGATCTTTCTCAACGGTTTTCCGTTTAACGGTTTCGCCGCATATACCCCCAGGGAGCATGCGACGTTTAAAACACATTGAGTAAGTACATTTTGCGATGTTACATGGTTCCTCGGTTTCTCTACACCAAACAGAGTCTCGTCGGTACATCAAAGAGTTTTTGCTGCATTTAAATGCAGAACATGTTGGAGAACAAGGTTTTGATTGAGCCATTGGATTTACCTCAATTGTCAAATCAAAATAACGTTTTTGTATAGATCTTTAGTTTTCTTTATGTTCCTGAAAAGCAATATAAACTTTTTTCTTAAAAAGGGTAAATTAGCTTGTTAAAGTCGGCTTGAGTCTTCTTCGTCGAACGACTTCAATCAACGCAAACAAGATTATTGCAAGCAAGATAATGAGTATGGTGATCAAAGAACTTGCTTGTATAAGCAATGAACCCAAAGCAACGTATTTATCCATTCTAATCTGAACAGTGCTTGGTTGGTTAACGTTTACGGTTATAGCTTGATAAGCATTTGGAGTTCCAGAAGCTTGAGCAATTATTTGCATGTTTCCGCCTACTATGTCGTTAAATGTTGCTTTCCCATTGTTTTGTGTAGACTCGGATAGTTGCTGTTGACCGTTAATTGTGACTTGAACGTTTGAAATCGGGGACCCAAAGAAGTCTACTACTGAAACGGAAAGGTCAATGCCGTAAAGATTGGCACGGATTTGTTTTTGGCCTGAACTGAAAACCTGAATGTTTGTTTCGTTAATTAGAAAGTTATCTTTGAATAATCTTGCACGGTACATTCCAAAGGTGGCTTTTATGGTAGTTGCACCGTTGCTATCAGTTGTGGCACTGTAGAATAGGCCATTAGATAATTCGACTAGTTCAAGACGTGCATTTGGTATGCCTTGTTGATTGTATCCTATAACGTTAAAGGCTACGCTTTCGTCTGGGCAAATTATGGATACTTGTGAGGTTGCTATGCTGGGGAGATTACTTGCAGTGTTGTTGCCAGCATTAAATATTTGACTATAGACTGATGCATCAATTGTGTAGGTTCCTCCTGGCAAAACTGAGTTTAAAGTGAAGCTTCCTGATGGTCCCGTTTGACCAGTTGCGCTTCCTGTCTTTGAACCGCTGGGGCTTTGATAGTTGTATGTTATGTTTAGGTTTACAAAGGGCATATCGATACCTTGTGCATTTTTAGTATTTATTTTCAAATTAGTTAGTTGGCAAGTCATGGAAAAAGTTTGGTCGCCACTGACTGTTATGTTTGTTTGCCCCACGTTTACGGTGTTCCAAAATGC
>CAYPSV010000043.1:0-11648 GCA_964413605.1 uncultured Candidatus Bathyarchaeia archaeon
GAAAGGTGCATATGACCTTCTAACATGGCAGGTTGGTTTGGTTGACGAAATTAGCTGAATTAGGTTTCTCGAAAGGCATAATTTTCGAGACCATAGTCTCAACCTATAACCTTGATGGTTCACCCAATGCAGCACCAATGGGCGTCACCATGCAAAACCAAGAAATTCTCGCCATCGACATTTATGATTCCTCACAAACCAGCCGTAATTTAAAGACAAACAGATCTGCCGTTATAAACTTGACAATCGCTATAGAATTATTCTACAAAACTGCCTTCAAAGAAACTAATCCAGAGGGAAAACTACCGCTGGACCTGTTCCAGCGAACAGCTAGGGTAAACACTCCCAAACTACTTTTAGCAGATGCCACAATTGATGTTTCCGTAGTCAACATGGATCCAGTCGGAGAGGAAAAAACCCGATTCTTCTGTAAGGTCGAAGGGATAAATGCTGATGTGAAGTACCCACAAGTTTACTGCCGAGCTATGCCAGCAACTCTTGAAGCAATAGTCCATGCAACCCGCTTAAAAGTGTACGCAAATGATGAAAAGAAAAAAGAGCAAGTATACCATCTTCTCCAAAAAATCAATAATTGCAGCGACGTAGTAAACCGCACAGCACCAAACTCAACATACTCGGCAGTTATTGCAGATTTAATGAAAAGAATCGATTCATGGAGGAAAAAATCGTGAAGGTACAAGTTAAAACCCCCGCCCGACTCCACTTTGGACTTATAGATATGAACGGTGATTTGGGGCGTTTGTTCGGGGGCTTGGGCGTTGGCATCAACTGTCCCAACGTTATCGTGGAAGCTGAGCACTCAGAAGACTTCTCGATCAAGGGCGTCGAAGTTGAACTTGCAAAATCCATAACTCAAAAGTTTTTTTCTAATTATCATCTGCAGCCAAAAGCAAGCATTAACGTTGTTCAGGTTATCCCCGCTCACATTGGGCTAGGATCAGGTACACAGTTATCTATAGCCATAGCAGTTGCTCTTGCAAGACTCTTTAACATAAAAGCTTCAGTTCCCGAGTTAGCCGTAGCTATGGGACGCGCCAAAAGAACAGCTGTCGGCACCTCAATCTTTCAAGTAGGTGGATTCGTTGTCGACGGAGGAAAAAACCAAAAAACACAGACTTTCC
The DNA here is from genome assembly GCA_964413605.1 of uncultured Candidatus Bathyarchaeia archaeon. Taxonomy (GTDB): domain Archaea; phylum Thermoproteota; class Bathyarchaeia; order Bathyarchaeales; family Bathycorpusculaceae; genus Bathycorpusculum. Next base: position 1,143 of record CAYPSV010000043.1, read on the forward strand.
CACCGCTAATTTACCGTCAACCCTTCCCCAAAGAATGGCGCTTTATAGTAGCCATACCAAACACTAAAGAAGGCTTATCCAACTCCGAGGAAAACTACGCCTTCCAAAAACTATCCCAAATGCCCGCCGAAGATGTGGGTCAAATCTGCCGTTTAACCATGCTAAAGCTTCTTCCTGCTTTGGCTGAAAATGACATCACAAACTTTGGCGAGGCACTTACCAAAATTCAAGTCCTAACAGGTAACCATTTTGCCCAAGCTCAAGGAGGAACCTACTCTAGCTTGATTGCCGCGGACTGCATAGAGTTCATGAAGAATGCTGGGGCTTACGGAGTAGGGCAGAGTTCTTGGGGACCTGCACTTTATGGCGTGGTGAAACAAGAAGAAGCTAAACAACTGCTCTCAAAAGTACGAGCCTACCTACACAAAGGTGCAGGCGGAAATGTATTCGTTGTTAAACCTAACAATCGTGGAGCAACAATAAAAATTATAGATGGGGCAAAGGTTTGAAGGTTCTCCTTGTAACAGGCGCACTAGCTGAGGACTCTGTTAAGCGGTATGCCAAAGAAAGCAACATCGAAACTCAAACGATCGCGCTAAAGATAGCGGTTGCCGCCTTCTTAACTCCTGAAACCATCATCAAAGCTCTCAAAAACATTAAACTGGTCGATTTTAACATGATTTTGGTTCCCGGTTTAACCAGAGGAGATACCAGTGCAATTTCCAAAATTACCGGGGTTCCAACTTTTAAGGGTCCAAGGTACGCTGCTGACCTACCAGAAGTTCTGGATTCTCTTTGCGCAATACAGCTTTCAACTCTTGAGCCTGCAGACGACTTGATACGGAAAAAGCTCGCGGAAAAAGCCTCACAAGAAATAGCCAAGACTGAGGCAAACCGCAACGAATTACTAAAAAAACCATCAAGCATGTTAATCGGCAAATTAGCAGTTGGAAAAGACTTTCCCATGCGAGTCCTTGCCGAAATCGTCGATGCCGCCTGCATGGATAAAGAAACAATTCAGCAGAAAGCCAAACAGTTTGTTCATTTTGGGGTAGACATCATTGATGTAGGAATGGTCGCTGGTGAATACCAACCAGAAAAGGCAAGAAACATTGTTGAATGGGTTAAACAGGTTGTTAATGTTCCTGTAAGCATTGATACTCTTGATCCAAATGAAATAAAAGCAGCAATTGAGGCAGGTGCCGAACTTGTGCTTAGCGGAGATGCAGGAAATATCGAAGAAATAGCTCCCTTCGTCAAAGACGTTGCAGTTGTCATTATTCCCACTAACCAACGCCAAGGATACTTTCCAAGAAAAGCAAAAGAACGCGTAAAATACCTCGAAGAAACAATCGACAAAGCCAAAAAACTGAACATAACAAAATGCATCGCAGATTTGATCCTGGAACCAACCCACATTTTAGAGTCATTTATTGCTTTCAAAGAGTTTGCTCAAAGAAACCCCGATATCCCTCTTTTTGTGGGAGTTTCGAATGTTACAGAGCTTATGGATGCGGACTCGGTAGGTGTTAACGCTTTACTTGCCCAGTTATCCCAAGAAGTGGAAGCCAGCATACTTTTAGCAACGGAGAAAAGCGACAAAGCAAAAGGCACTGTAGCAGAGTATGTCACAGCTTCAAAAATGGTGTTCCTTGCTAAAAGGCGTGGCTCTGTTCCTAAAGATCTTGGTATTGACCTTCTAATCCTCAAAGACAAACGATTTCACGAGGAACCTTTTGACAAAAAACTAGAGGCTGATGTAAGAGTTATTGTAACCTCAGAAAATAATAAACCAACCGAATTGGATTCTGCGGGCGTTTTCAAAATATTTACCGACCGCGCTGAAGGAGTTTTGGTAGCAGTTCACTACGATTCAGCCCAAATAGATAAGCCAAAAAACATTATCAAAGGAAAAACCGCAGAGAGTGTATACCTCAAAATCATGGAAATGGGGTTAATCTCAAAAATGAATCATGCAGCTTACTTAGGCAGCGAGCTCGCTAAAGCAGAAATTGCTTTAGGCACGGGGAAAGAATACATTCAGGATAAGGCGTTATTCAAAATAGAATATGGCTTTCTTTGAATAGAGATTACAAGGGCTTTGTCTTATTTTGCTGGATTTTTGGTTAGACCTCTTGAGGAAACAGGGTCTTCATTAAAATTCTCGCTACTGGGACCCCAACAATAATCGCGCCTAAGATTAATGCTAACCGTTCCCACGGATAAATATAGAATACAAAGTTCCAAGTGTTTGCGAAACCAGCTTTATCTACAGACCCGACGATGTTTCCCAATACCGTTTCATAGACAATACCTCCGGCTAAATGCTGCATCATTGTCCCCACGAAAGCTAAAATGGCGAAACCTGATGTAATCAGGGTTGTTTTGCTGCTCTTTACCCATTGACCTGCTTTGTGCCCTAAGGGTGAGATAAGGACAATAAAAGCCACAATGTGCATCCAAAGGTAAGGAAATGTTCCCCACGGTGTCATGATAAAGTTTGATGTAAACGGGTTCAAGGCATAACCTAAAAGCAGAAGAGCGTTTAGAATTACAACAGGTAACCATCTCCCCCTTACCAAGAAGCCCAGGGATACTGCTACGACAAATGCTGGGAGGAAATCTAAGCCTAAAAAGGGTGCGGGGGTTCCTAAGCCGATTGCTGCGAAGGTGCCTATTATTATGCTAACTCCGCCGACGTATGGTCCCAAAAGTATACCGAATAATGGCGCTAGTATGTCTGAGAGGTGGAATGTGGCTCCGGTTCCTATCATGGGGACGGTGGGTATTATTCTTAGGGCTGCATATAATGCTGAGAAAATTGCGATTGCAGCTATTGCTTTTGTGTTTCGGTTTAGATGGCTTAGTTTGCTCATATTTATTCGCCAGCTAACTATTTTTTTGCAACGCTATGTAAATTTTTACACACCCTAATAAGACTTTCCATATTCATTAAACTCATCGCTAAAAGGAGCTCCAGCAATAAACTGAATGTTTTAATTATCGAAAGCCTGTTCTCTTCCCATGAAGCCTAAACTCCTAAAAATCAAGGACGTAAACCAAGCAAAAAAAGAACTTGGCAAAATCAATGTGCATCCGATCGGAGTCGAAATTATGGCACTAAAGATAATACATCGCGTAGTCAAGTTTGAAGCAATTGACCCAAAAACGGCAAACATCATAAAACAAGAAATGCTTTCGCGTGGCGGTGATGTTGCTGTTGCAGAAACTGTTGGTAACTTTGAAGACAAAAATACCAGCATATTAATAATGGGTACATTAGCGCAACATATTCGTTTGATTAGAAAACTTCGAAGGCAACCTTTTAGGGATTGCCAAAAAATAGGTGCTATCCTTGAAAATTTGCTGTTCAAAGGTTTAAATGTTGATCTAATGTCCGTTTGGTAGTTAAATTGTGTTTTTTGAATTTGACATATAAATGTTAAAAATGAACGGCCTTACAAACAGCAAGAAAAAGCCTAATTCAGATTCATAATTCGGGGCTTTTTTAGTTATAGCGCATATTTTTGGTCTTTTTAATAGTCCGAGCATAAAGATCAGGCTTTAGCAAATTTTAAATACAAATCGCAGTCAATTAAAGAATTGAGGTTACTAAAATGGCTAAAGCAACTAAAAAGGCAGTAAAAAAGACTAAAAAGAAGAAATAAAGCGCATTAGCCGTTTGGCTATGCCCTCATTTTTCTTTTTTCAAACAAAAATAAATATTGTCCATTTTCATTAAATTTAACATAAATGTGTTAAATTTGCTTTTTCAAGTCAGTTTGGCTAAAAGAAGCTTTATCTACTAAAAACCTTAACCTACATTATAGAGGAATTTGTTTGGGTACTAACCTGTTAAGCACAAGCTTTGCTGGTTTGGAGCTGCCAAACCCTACCATTTTGGCATCCGGCATTTTGGGTTACTCTTCAGAGTCGTTTAGCCGCGTTGTTAAAGCTGGTGCTGGTGCAGTTGTAACAAAATCGGTTGGTATTGCCCCGCGAGTTGGGTACCCAAATCCTACAATTGTGCAATCCCGAAGTGGCCTAATAAACGCTATGGGGTTGCCTAATCCTGGAATAGAAACTTACGTGGAGGAAATAAACTTCTCCAAAACCATCCTGACTGTTCCATTGATCGTTAGCGTTTTTGGATACACTTCAGAAGAATATGCTGCTGTGTCTAAAAGAGCCGTTGACGCAGGAGCTGACGCAGTGGAACTTAACGTTTCATGCCCACATGTAAAGCAGACAGGTGCAGAAATTGGGCAAAACCCTAAACTCCTTTCAGAAATCGTTGAGAACGTTAAGGCAAAAATCAACAAACCTGTTATCGTTAAACTCTCACCCAACGTCACGGACATAACCATCTTAGCTAAGGCTGCGATGGAAGCAGGAGCAGACGCCTTAACGGTAATTAACACTCTAAAAGCCATTGCTATCGATATTGAGACACTGCAGCCGATCTTGAGTAATGTTAAAGGTGGTTTGTCTGGAGAAGCAATAAAGCCAGTGGCGTTGCGTTGCGTCTATGATATAGCGGAACAGTATAAGGTGCCAATTATTGGGTGTGGTGGTGTGTCAAATTGGCACGATGCTGTTGAGTTTTTTTTGGCTGGAGCGTCTGCAGTGCAGATTGGTACAGCGTTGGCTGATGATGTGGAGGTTTTTGGAGCAGTAACGAAAGGAGTAGAATCCTACTTGAGACGAAAACATTATGCAAATGTAAAGGAGATAGTTGGTCTTGCTCACCGCAAATAATAACTTAAGAACTACACAACTTATTAGAATTCAAACAGAAAGCCCTACTGTTAAAACCTTCACTTTTACAGACAAATTGTGTTCAAAAGCTAACCCCGGGCAATTTTTGATGCTTTGGATTCCAGGAATCGATGAAATCCCCCTTAGTATAATGAATGCAGGTAACGATTTAGTCTCTGTCTCTGTCAAGATGATTGGAGATGCAACCCGACACATGCATGCATTGGAGACAGGCGCGACCATAGGTCTTAGAGGACCATTCGGTAACAGTTTCACAGAAAGCCGTGGTAGAGTTTTATTGGTCGGAGGAGGAACAGGAACAGCCCCTCTTCTTTTTCTTGCTAATCGGTTAGCATCAAAAACTCAGCGGCTCTCATTTGTGGAAGGCGCCAAAACCAAAAACGAACTCCTCTTCGTATCTGCACTTGACGGAATCTGCCAAGAAAAAAACATCATAACCACCACCGAAGATGGCACAGCTGGCCTGCAATGCTTGGTGACAGTACCGCTTGCAAAGTTGCTGGATGAACAACAATTTGACATGATCTACACTTGCGGACCCGAAGTAATGGTTAAAAAAATCTTCGAAATGACCGAACAACGCAAACTGCCCCTCGAAGCCAGCTTGGAGCGCCTTATGCGTTGTGGGATTGGTCTTTGTGGAAGCTGCATGATTGGCAAATATCGTGTGTGCCGTGACGGACCCGTTTTTAATGTGGCGCAGCTTCGTGAAATGAAAGCCGAATTGGGTGTTTCCAAGCTTGGGTTTGACGGGTCAAGGATTCCAGTTTAGCCAGGATGTTTGATTAGATATGGGTAGACAAGTAACGATAAAGGAGAAAATTAGATGTCTATAAAAATGTCCATTAGAGAAATAATAGCTGCAATTTTAAACGAAATCAAGGCTGCACTCAAAGAATACGCAAACGAAGCTGAAGTCGCCTTCAAACAACGCATCAAAAAACTTCTAATCGTTAGTATAGTGAGCTCTGTTTTGATGGCGTTGGGTATCTCGCTTGCTGGGTCGGCATCTCTATTTATTCTCATAGGTTCCTTACGCTATTTGGAAACATCGATGCCGGCATGGCAAGCGTGGCTTATTATGGGAACTACCTCAGCCATTGCCGCTGCAGCGCTTTTCATAGCTCTCTTTTTCGTATTAAGAAAACAGCTAAGAACCACTCAAATACCAATTCAACCTTCCCCAACAAATACAACTCTGAGAAAAGAACCAGTTGAACCAGCAACAAACGAGTAAGCATACGGTAGAACTAAACAAGAAAATGAGAAATGGACACTTTAAAAGTAGTCTACGTCCAAGTTTCTGCTTGAGGTGCTATAATCTTCGGAGTTAGTTCGTTGCAGCCTTGTTTTTGCCATATTTTCAGAGTATAGATAGAAGCAGTAATGTCAACTTATTGTGAATGTTATACTCTTCATCGCAGAAATAATTTTGAGGGAACTTTCTCTTCTCGGGGTAAAAACATTGTTTGTCTAAAAAATGAGGCTTAAGCAAAAGGGGAAAGAAAAAGAAATTTATTCTTCTTCTGAGGGAAGACCTATTTTGCGCAGGTAATCGCGTGCGTATTTAGGGTTGTAGGCTAACAGTTCTTTGCTTCGGAGTAATCTACGATCAAGTCTGTCTAATGCAACTCGGAAAGTAGGCTCAACACCCCAACCTTCAGATGAACTAAAGAATGTTCCCTTGACGGTTCTGAACTGCAAACGGCAATGAATCATAGGTGTTCCTCGCATGCTGGTATTTCCATGGCTCTTCATGTACACAAACAATGTTCCCATCTGGAAAGCTTCCTGATACTTATGAACAAACGAATCAAACTCATCCATCATGAACGCCTGTTGCTCAGCCGAAACATCAATATCTTTGGTTCCAAACTGCACCGCCAACTTTCGATCTGCAGCTGCTTCCATTTGTGATATCGGCTCAAGAAAATCTAACCTTGTTACGATTCCAACCAACCGTTCTCCATCAACAACCGTCAGACAGGATATGTCATGATCATGCATTTTGCATTCAGCATTACGCAAGCTCATCTTAGCATTGACTGAAATTACTGGAGAATTCATAATTCCTTTAACTGGAACACCAAGCGTCTCAATTTTTTCACCAACAATGTCGCCTTGTCTTTGGCGACGTTGCGGCCAATAGATATTCTCAAGAATATCTTCGATGCTAACCATACCTACCAGCTTTCCGTTGTCTAAAATGGGAACGTGCGAGATGCCGCATTCACGCAAAATACCTAAAACTGCGCCGACACTGCGGTTTGACTCTAACGTGTGCGGAGCACGAGTCATCACGGTTTCGACAGTTGCCTTGCCCCAGTTTTCTGCAACAGCTGCATGAATAACATTTTCGTCAGTGATGAAACCCACAATCTGGTTCTTCTCAACCATGGGCAGCTGCCGCATGCCACTATTAATCATAAGCTTTGCTAACAGACTTAGAGAAGCATCTAAACCAACGGTTGGTGCAGCTTTCATTAAACTTTTGACCTTATTTTTTGTAGGGTCAAGGTGAGAACGCAAAATCGCTCGGCGCGTAATCATGCCAACGTATTTGTCTTTCTCATCTAAGACAGCCAAAGCTGGAGGTAATCCTTTCTTGAAGCTCTCCAAGCACCTTGACAGCGAATCGGTTTCCTTGACAGAGTTGAATTTTTTTGAATAAATATCCTTAGCAGTAACGAGTGTGGACATCAATAATCACTGGAAAATTTATGTGAAGAGAAGAATTTAAACATTGCAAACCTTAATCCGCTATACAAATAAATGATAGACCACTTCTCCTTTCAAGTGCAAAATACTATTCCCAACCTTGAAGTTTAAACCGAGTTGTTAAAGACCTCAAAAAAATAAAGTCAAACTTGAACCTGAAGAGAAGTTGCTGCTGCTGATGCTGCAACCCAATTCAAAAATCATCAGTTGCATCAATCAAACAAAAAAAGCCAATCCAAAAAACAAAAAAATTACATCACAAAAATAACAACAGAATTACAATTTTCAAATCCAGAAAAGATACCTATTTGAATACTACATACTTCAAGAAGATTTGACCATAACCTATATGCTTAATAGCAAAGCAGCCAAAATTATCTGGATCTGGAGTAGAAAACTGCTTTGTTTGCTGTCGGGCATATGTCTTTGGCTTACCTTTTAGGCAAAGGCTCTGGCAAACTCGTAGGCGTGAAACCTAATGTTGCTCTGCTTATGGTTGTCTCAATTTTGCCCGACATTGACATAGTTTTCGACTTCTTAACAGGATCCCAAATACACCGAGGTCCAACACATTCAATCATTGTTGCATTCCTAGCGTTCATTCCTCTCCTCATTATTTACCGCAAAAAAGCAATTCCCTACTTCTTAGCCTTAATTTCTCATCCCTTAATTGGAGACTTTTTCATAGGAGGGCACCTTCAGCTATTTTGGCCTCTTTCAACAACTGAGTTTGGGCTGCACGAGTTGGGATACCTCTTTATCGACATCTTTAGCCCCATCAACATCACTTTAGAGTTGATCTTGTTCGTTTTCGCCATGCTCGTTTTATACAAATCCAAAGACTGGAAAGTATTTTTTAAAGCAGATAGAACCAACCTTATTCTAATAATCCCTGTTGCCACAGTTTTGCTCCCCAGCACCGTCGGATATCCGTTTACTGAGTCTTTGCTTTTGTCCGAACCACTTCTGGCCTTAGCACACTTAGTTTACCTCGCGCTATTTGTTATCGCCATTTTAAAGTCGCTTTCACTTCTTTACAAACGACTTGCTAAACACGATACGAGCCAATTTTAGTCTAATCCCAAAACCCTCAAGCAACAAATGAACAAAAAACAAAGAAAACTGCCCAACAACATTTAACCAATAAATTACTTCCAAAATAAATCTACAAAAACCAAATAAAATGTATCCTAAAACTATCGATCCTCAAGAAAAATGATGATAACGTTCTAAGCTTCGATTTACGATTTTCTCCTTAGAAAAAACGGTTTCTTCAAGCAATATTTATACGACAGCTCCACAATGACTTTTCCAACTAAAAAGTATAAAGGCATAATGCAAAATCAATCATGCCCTATGCCTCTGGTGATAAATAAATGCCGTTAAAAACCCTAAAGCAAGATGCGGCAGATGCTTTAACATTAGAATGGATTTTGCAGGTTAAAGATTACAAGCTAACATTGGACAAGAACCGTTGTGTTGGTTGCCAAATATGTAGCGTAGCTTGCCCAAAAGAGGCCATAAAAACCACAAAGCAACCAAAAATCGAAGGAGAAAAAACAAAAAAAGCCAAAGTAGACATCGACTTGGCAAAATGCAACTTTTGCGGAATTTGCGATGTCACATGTCCTTATGGAGCAATAAAGGTAACACTAAACGGAGCCCATAATCTCTCTATAATAGACAAGGAAAGCTACCCCAAACTAATCAGAGAATTCGATGTAGATACACACAAATGCGAAAAAGAATGCGTCGAATGCGAAACCGCTTGCCCCCTGTCACTTATCAAAATCACAAAAACAGGATTTGACGGAAATCCCATTCAAGACATAAAAGAACTCTCACCAACCGCCAAACAAAGGGTCCAACTAAACATAGACATCCAAAAAGAATGCTGCCCAACCTGCAAAATTTGCGAACTCAAATGCACCCAAGGAGCACTAAAAGTCAAAAAAACATTCGAGGGAAAAATCGCAATAAACAAAGAAAAATGCCCTGAAAACTGCAAAGACTGTCTAGACGTTTGTCCCATCCCAGGAACACTCGTACTTGGAGACGACAGAAAAGTCTACGTAAACGAGTCATCATGTACCTATTGTGGCGCATGCAAAAACGTGTGTCCAATCGATGAAGCACTATGCGTTAAAAGAACAAGCGTTTGCCACACACCGATCCACTCAGGAACATGGAACAAGGCAATGGAACGCATAACAAGCCCATCCGACGCAGCAAAAGAGCTCAAAGCCCAAGCAGCAAAAAGCAGACGCAAAGTCATCGAAAAACGCTTCCAATCTGAAGAACTAAAAACAGAGGACTACACATGAGCAACCCACAAACCTTAGCACCTGAACAATCTCAAACATGTGCATGCAAACCCGAAGAACTCAGAGTAGGAGTCTTCGTATGTCACTGCGGGCTAAACATTGCGGGAACTGTCGACGTTCACGCTGTAGCCGACTACGCAAAAACCATACCTGACGTAGTTTTCGTAAAAGAAAACCGCTACACCTGCGCAGACCCCGGACAAGCTGAAATAAGAAAAGCTATCAAAGAACAAAAACTAAACCGCGTCGTTATTGCCGCATGTTCACCAAGAATGCATGAACCCACCTTCAGACGCACGGTTGCCGAAGCAGGATTAAACAGTTTTCTCTACGAAATGGCCAACATCCGCGAATTCGCCTCCTGGTGTCACCAAAGCGACCCAGCCGCAGCAACCGAACGTGCAAAAGACGCAGTACGCATGGCAGTTGCAAAAGTACGTTTAATGCAGCCCCTGCAAACTATCGAAGTCCCAGTAACCAACAAAGCGCTTATCATCGGTGGTGGAATCGCAGGGATGAATGCAGCTTTAGACCTTGCTGAGCAAGGCTTCAAGGTTTACATGCTGGAAAACTCTCAGAGCATCGGCGGCCACATGGCTGCTTTGGACAAAACCTTCCCAACCTTAGACTGCAGCATTTGCATCGAAGGACCAAAAATGGTAGATTGCGCACGTCACCCCAACAT
>CAYPSV010000044.1:0-11463 GCA_964413605.1 uncultured Candidatus Bathyarchaeia archaeon
TGTTTAGTTAACTCCATGTTTATTCACCATCTTTGTATCCTGTGCTGTATGCCCAGGTTTTCATTTTTTCGCTAATTTTGGGCTCTCGGGTTCGTAACCGTAAATAGGCGATTACAAAGTTTGCGTATACATGTCCTAGACCGATGTTGCTTTTAAGCCATTCCAAGAGCTTCTTGTGCGCAGCAACAGTTTTTCCTTCAACAATAAAGCCTTTCTCGCTTGCTATTCTGTAGAGTTCGTCACGGCTTTTGCCTGATTTAGCTTCTACGTTTTCCATATAGGCTTTGAAGCTCATGATCATCAGGCTTTAAGATATTTGTCTAGGTCCACTTTAATGTAATCTGCTTTTTTGAAGCCTTTGCCTGTCGATACAAGCGGTGCCGTTGCGTCTAAGCCTGCTTTGGCGGTTGTGGCTTTCTTGCCTTCGCTTAGATCGCCTGAGGGATCAAGAGACGAACCATGCTGGTTGGAGAGGACAACTGCATTCTTGTCAGCTTGGAACCGGGTGGCTATAGCCCATTCTACGTCCTGTGGGTCGTAGATGTTTATGTCTTCATCTACAATTACGCAATGTTTTAGTGATCCATGTCCTTTGAACGCGGCTGCTATGGCTTTTTTGCCGTCATCCGAGTTTTGCTTCTTAATCTGGACAACTGCATGTAGCCAACTGCAGCCTCCTGGAGTGATGTAGACGTCTTTGCATTGGCATACTTTGCCAACTTCATCGTAGATTGTGGGTTCCTTGGGCATTCCCATGAGAAACTTGTGTTCGTTTTTTCCTGCGAGTATGGTCTGGTAGATGGGGTTTTGTCGGTGGGTTATGCATTTGATTTCGACTATGGGTTGTTGGCGTTCACGATCAACAATGCCTGTTAAATCGAGGAACGGTCCTTCTGATGCTTTCTCGTTGGTTATTTTGCCTTCTAGGACAAATTCGCAGCCGGCGGGAACTTCCAGGTCAACAGTTTTGCATTTGACTAGTTGGGTTTTTTCTAGAGCGTTTGCCATTCCTAACTCGTCTACGCCCATGGGCATCGTGGTTGCTGCTGCTAGAAGTGTTGCTGTAGAGTTGCCAAGACATATTGCGATTTCCAGTTCGCCGCCTGCTTTCTTAAGAGCTAAGTCGGTGCCGCGGTTCTCAACTATACGGGCAACAAAATGGTTCTTGTCTTTTAGCATTAATCTGTGGAAGCACATGTTTCTGCCCAGTTGGGGGTCTTTGACGATTGATACTGCTGAGGCGATGTATTTACCGCCGTCTTTGTTAGTGTAACGCATGATGGGAAGCGAATTCAGGTCTACGTCTGTTTCTATGATTTCTTGGCATGGCGCTTTCTGCACCATCTCTGGAGCAACAGGGTGCTCGATTGCGTCAAGTAATTTTGGTAATAGTTGATCTTTGTTTATCCCTAAGGAGCGACAAATTAGGTCCTTTGAGGAAACTAAGCCGGCGACAACGGGATAAGTGGATTCTTGGACTTGATCAAAATAGACTGGTTTTTCTGCGAGGGCATTTATGATGCCTGCCATCTCATATTCGGTTGAGACTGGTTTTGTGATCTTTGTTAATTCGCCGTTATTTTTGAGTTGTTCAATAAAGTCTCTTAAGCCCACTTTGATTCGCCTTCAGTTCAATTTACCCGTCTGCTTCTTAAAAAACAATCGCAAACAATGTTTTCTTTTTTTGTGGGGATGGGGTGCATTAGAAGTCTCCCGTCCCATCTTTTGTTGTTGGGGGCGTTTGGTTTTTTGTTTTTGGCTTTTTTTCTGTCTCTGTTGGGATGGGGAGAGTGGGATTTTATCTGTAGGCTATGTTGGGTGGGTGGGATGGGATGGGTGAGTATGTTGGTTTCTATTTGAATCGCTAGTTACCTCAAAATAATGTTAATTTTTTCTATATGTCTCCAAACGACGATTAACGAGGTGTGTAGATTAGTTACGGTTTATGCAGAGCAAATTGGTGTGCCATTTTTTTATTTGTTGGATGCAACTAGACTTAAAAGTTGCCTTTAGCAAACAATCCCCTGAACAACATTGACGGGCAAAGTATGGACGGCTCAAGAAGAAGCGGAATTAAACGAACTTGTCAACGCTAACTTAAACATTGACGAAATAGCGTCTAAACTTAAGAAAACGCCTAAAGCGGTAATTACAAAATCTCAACGTTTGGGTTTGCGGCTTCAAACTGAAGGCTACGTAAACACCTCTATACCCATTCCAAAGGAACTGCTTAGTGTTGAAGAAGCCTTGAAAATGTTAGCAGGTGCCCTAAAGGCGTCTGTTGAACCTGGGCTGAATAGGCTGGAGGTTCAACGTTTGCAGACTGTAGCAAACATTTCTAAGACGTATAAGGAACTTTTAGCCGACTATGTCCATTATCGCGATGTAGAACGAAAACTAGAGGAGATGGAAAAAGAAAATGCGCAATTACAACAGACGCTCAAAGAGCTCAAAGAAAGAAGCTCGAACCCTGCGGCCCAATCAGTTTCTAGCTAAATCTCATGAGATTGAGCAGGAACACCTTCGGTTAAGGCAAACAGCCATTGAAAAGACGCAGCAATTAAGCGTTAATGCCGTTGATTTCCTTGAGCAGGTTTTAGGTTTCAAGCCCTATGCATACCAAAAAGAGTTCGCTGAAATCTTTGAGAATAACCAGTTCACCGCTGCCCGGTGGTGCAGACAGAGCGGCAAAACTGCAACGATATCGGCGTTACTTCTAAAATATGCGATTACACATCCAGAAGCTGCGATCGGAATTGTGGGTCCCTCTTGGCGTCAAACAAAAAGAATCATATCGCGCATAGCAGCATTCGCTCATAAGCTTCCAGCAGGAATTGTTTTCAAGCCACAGAAAACGAAAATCGATTTTGTTAACGGAAGCAGCATTGAGGCTTTCCCAAACAATCCTGAAACGATCAGAGGTCCAACCTTTGATGTGGTTTACGCGGATGAGTTTAATTTCGTGGCTAATGATCAGGATCTCTACGATGCCATTCTGTATACGCTTGGAACGACTGATGGCAAGTTCGTGTGTAGCAGTACGCCTTGGGACACCGACAGCATCTTTTATAAGATTTTTACCCACAAGAACTTTAGCAAATTTAAAACCTCTCATGTCACTATCGAAAAAGCCCTAAGTCCTAACGGACCTCTATTGTTCAATACTTTCCAGGAGATAAAGATTCAGATGGGCGATGATCTTTCTCGTTGGAGACGTGAGATGGAGGCGGAATGGGTTGAGGATGACAACGTTTGGTTAACGCAGAGTTTGATTGCTTCCTGCATTGGCACAGTAAAAAATTGCATGGAAGAGCTTGATCTACTTGATCCTGAAGTTACGCAGGAAGGCGAGTTTTTTGCCGGGTTAGACCTCGCTCAAACCAAAGACTACACTGTTTTCTCGGTGATAGAGAGGAGAAATGATACTCTGTATCTGCGTCACCTCGAAATTTTCAAACAGCCCACGATGTATGCCAACGTTTTAGGCTACATTAAGGTTCTGCAGGATCGCTGGGGAGGCTTTGAACGTATTCGGGTGGATTTTACCCGTGAAGGTCCATGTTTTATTGCTGAAATGGAAGCGGCGGGCATTGAGAACGCGGAGGGCGTCAATTTTAGTGTGCCTCGAAAAAGCGAGATGGCAAGCCTTCTAAAGCAACGCATGACCAGCGGCAAATTCTACTATCCCTTACTAAACTGGGAAAAACCCTGCAGAGGAGACATCTGTAGCGAACTAAATGTCGAACGCTATGAGCTACGCAAAGACGGCACCATAGGCTATTCGCACCCTGGAGGCACACATGACGACGTCTTCTGGAGCATAGCATTAGCCGTGTTCGCATCCGTGCAGATGGAGCCAGAACCATTCTCAGCAGTTATCCCGCGAAGCTAAAAGACCAAATTGCCTATTTGGGCAGTACAAATGTTGACCACTGGGATTTGAACCCAGAATCACTCATATACTATACAGTTACCATTCTTCTATTTGTAAGCCTTTAACTCTCTTAAAGTGGCTCTTGTTGCGAGTAACCAGTGTTAAACCGTTCTCTACGGCTATTGCCGCTATCATTGCGTCTCTAAAATCGATTGTTTCTCCTTTGGCTACTAGTTTTGCCGATATTTCGGCAGCTTTCTGTGAAGAAGCAAGATCTAAAGAAAAAATTATGAGTCTCTCAAGTAGTTTTGAAGCTTGCTTAATATTCTCGTCTTTTCTTTCTGATTTGTTGGCGCCGAAGAATAGTTCAAACGCATTCACAGACGTAGTTGCGCCTTTGGCTCCCTCGTCTAGCTCAGCGACTATTCTCTTCGCCTCTTCCTTCCCACGCAAAATAGCGACAAGAAGATCAGTGTCAAGGCACTTCATTGGAAATTCTCTCTTGAACCAGATGCCATCCCTTGGCGAGTTCAACCTTGATGGCTGCTTCCTCTTCGTCAGTCATTTCCCAGGCTCCGAAGCAATCTGCAATTTTGCCTGACTTGTTTGTTATGCGCAGGATTGTGTCAGTAAAGCTCTCCTTGTCAGTTTTTTCGTGGAGAAGTGCTTTATATGCTTCATCTTTTATCGAAATGGTTTTCGTTCCCATGAAATATGTATGTGTACACATACACAGATAAACATTATTGCGGAACATTAATGACCTAACGCGGGGAATTATGTAGCGAATAAAAAGTCGATCTCTATAAGCTGCGCAATGAAGCGCAATATGCCCACTCTCACCCTAACTGACCCGAGCGGACGTCTGTTGAACCAGAGTATTAGGCAGTGTTTGTGCTTGATTGAGATCAGAGTTTTTTCTTAACAATTTAGGAATTTAATATCCTGTCAAGATTGGATTGGAACATACTTTTCTGTACATTGCATTGTACTTATAACTTAAATATTAGTACACAGTAGTGTACAGATATGGCACATTTGCAAAGATTTAATCAGCATTGGGCCACAGGCAAAATCTCGGAAGACTTAGCCAAACCTTTCAAACGAGCCTGTTACTTTCAGGTTTTAGACGAAATAGCGAACAGGCAAGTCATAGTTATCACAGGTTTGAGGCGGGTTGGAAAGAGCACAATCATTTTCCAAATCATTCAAGAATTACTATCGCAGGGGGTTAAACCTAGAAATATTCTCTATTTTTCCTTCGATGAAGAAAAAAAAGATTTAAGACGGGTGCTGGAGCATTTTGAAAAAAATGTTTTAATGACAGGTTTCTCATCAATCACAGAAAAAATCTACATTTTCCTCGACGAAGTGCAATACTCAAAAGGTTGGGAAGGAAAACTAAAAACATTCTACGATCTTTACCCAAAAATCAAATTTGTTGTATCTGGCTCAGCTTCGTTACTGATTGAGAGGTCCGTTAGAGAAAAACTGGCCGGACGGTTCTTTTCTGTATCTGTTAGCCCACTTGATTTCAAAGAATTCTTAGGTCTCAAACACATGCCTATTGGACATGTTGAATTTGACTATACAAGTCTCAAAGAAGAATACCTAAAACAAACAAGATTGCTGCCTCTATTCTTTGACTATGTGAGAAAGGGCGGTTTTCCAGAGTTAACTGAAGAAAATAACGAGAAAATGATTGCCGAGTATATTCGAAATAGCGTCACCGATAGAGTTCTCTTCAAAGATTTCGCTTTTCTGATTGAAAAGCGAGATTTTGAACTATTTGAAAAAATAATACAAATGGTTTGTGCAAACCCTGGCATGCTTACTAATTACATTAGCCTTTCAAACGATTTGAAGAGAGATAGAAGAACAATTTCAAACTATTTCCAACTTCTAAAATATGCCTTGCTCCTCCATCAAACATCAAACTATCGGAAAGGCGCAATTTCTATCAGGAAACTTCCAAAAACCTATGTTCTCTCAACAGGCATCATATTCTCACTTGACCCTCAAAGCTTCCAAGAAAAAGAAACATTGTCCAAAGTAATCGAAAACTTGGTGGTAGTTTCTTGCAGAGCAAAATATTATTGGCGGCGAGGAAGAAACGAAGTTGATGTGGTTCTTGAACAAAACAAAAAGCTGATCCCCTTAGAAATTAAGTATAGAAAAGAAATAGGAAAAAATGACCTAAAGGGGCTCCTCAGGTTTATGAAAGAAAACAAAGCAGATATTGGAATCCTCATAAGCGAAGAATCTCTAAACGAAATCAAGCAGGATGATAAAACAATTTGGGTAATTCCTGCATGGCTGTTTCTGCTAGTTAGCTGAAGGGGCTTAGAAGCAACTTATCCTGTTGCACCAAAATGAAATGACTGGTTTGCTTAAACAGAGACTGCAAAACAACCAAGTCGTCTATCCACTGCTCAACTGGGAACGCCCATATCGAGGAGATATATGCAGCGAATTAATCGTCGAAAACTATGAGCTACGCAAAGATGACGCTAGATGCTACCATAACCCCAACGGAACCCAGCCGACGTCTTTTGGAGCAGCGCATTAGTCGTGTTTGCGTCTGTGAAGATGGAGCCTGCCCCCTTCTTGGTAGTTGTACCTAGATGATCACAATTATAGCAGAATCTCATCATCAACTTGCAAGATCGCTGTTAAGGACATTATTTCGTCAGGATAGCGAGTAACGTGGAGACTTATGCCAAGATAATGGAGTTAATTGACAATATTTAAGGTGCCTCTTGAGCAAGTCTAAGAATTGCTAACTAAAATCACATCTTCAACTTTAAAAAAATTAAGATAGCTTACTTGAAGCTGAAGGGGCTTTATCCGAATTTTGCGAGCACTTCTCGTCCAAAATCGGTTATTTCGACGACGTAGAACTCGTAGGGCGCTATTCTTTTTGGCGTTTCAAGTACGTCGATGAGCTTGGATTTTGACAGGTGTCTCACTGCGTCGTTGAGACCTTCAGGCATTAAACCTGTCTTTCTATGCAAGAGGTCCACTTTCACCAGCAGACCTTTATCAAATTGAGATAGGACTTTGAGAACCTGTTTGGCTTTCTGGTCAAGAATGTCGAAATCGTCTTGTTCAAAATCTTCAACCATACAAAACACCTACCTCTAGATAAAGCAGGCTTCACATAAAAACATTTGAAAAGTTGGGGTGCCTTTGACAATTATGCTCAAGAGGCACAGAGTGGCATATTGGGTTTATAGATAATTTTTCATAGTCAAGTTTCCATCGCCATACATTTGAACGCTGTAGAAATCTAACTAACAAAGAAAAAAGAAAGAGCTTATTTTCTTCTTCTGACTAAAAACGCGGGATTAGTGTAATGCTAAAGTATCGAAGACTGAACCTTTGCAAATTCTAGAGTACTTTCAACCCCATTGGTTTGAACCTAAGCGCTATGTTGCTGGAGTTAGAACATGGATTTATCATAAACGAGACAATCAATTAGCAATCAGTAGACTGTAAGGATCCTTATTTGGATCATGAAATCTGGTTTATAGTTTCATTTCTTTTGTGATGTCTTTGGGTATCGGGTTTTCGATGATGATGCCGCGCTCTTTGCAAAGCCTTGCAATATGGCGGTCGCTGCTTGTGATTACTGATATTTCGTTGGTTTCTGCTGACGCTATTAGATTTGCATCAAAAGACCTCATCTTGTGAAGTTTGGCAATCTCTAACGCTTTTTGGGCGGTATCAACAGTTAACGGTAGGAAACGTATTTTTGCACTTCTTGTTAATCCGTCAAGCTTGTATGCAGCTTCTTCTCTTTCTATCTGATAGTCGTCTACTAATGCATGATAGGTTTCAAGCAGACTATTAATGGCGATTGCTACGCGTGTTTTTCCATGAACTGCATTCTGCAGCAGCGGCCAGCAATATATGTGAGCATCATGTTTCTGAAAGAGAGCGTAAGAGAGTATGTCTGCATCTATTAATCTCATCGTTTCCAAGCCTTCTCCCTTGAGAAAGTCTTCTTTCTCGCTTCTGGATTGCCTGTTTTGCAGGGTTCTCTTAGAGAATGAATTGCTAGGTCATCTTTATCAGTCAACGGAATGAGTTCTATAAGATCTTCTCTGGCCACTAATTCCAATTTATCATCGTCTGAAAGGCCATACTTATCTCTGATTTCTTTTGGTATGACTATGCGTCCTTGCTTGTCGATGGCTACTTCCATTTGGCTCACCATTTACGATCACCATTACCACGAATTTAACTTTTGAAGTGTCGATGTTATCAAATAATTCCTTGCTTCCATTTGCGAGAATCAATCCATTAGTTTTTTGATTCAATTGCATAATCTTAATCTTGAACGACTCATTTGTCGACTTAGGGAAAAGCACATGAAAGAGGAAGAGGCAACAGTTTTATTAAATGAATTAGGAGCAAACAAACTTGTTAATCCCAAGTTAGTTCTTATTGAACGCAACGAATCAGACATATATCGATTGCAGATTAGAGGCGATTATGACCGTCACGCAATTGCATTATTTGTAAGAAAAAAAGAGTTGACATGTAAAATGAACGACAATTACTTGACTATTTTCACGCCTTAGAGTTTTTTAATTAAATTTAATGCACAAAAAAAAGGTGATGAGTTTTACTTACTCTTCATCTTCGCAGTCTTCACAGTTGCAATCTTCATCGCAACCGCAATCATCATCTTCTTCTTCAAAAACCATATGACAAACCTGCTTATGCATTTAATTTCGAGTTAAATAGCTGTTTCGGAAATGGCCATTTTAGAATTTTGCAAGGACGTAATTATAATATATAGCAAATCAGATCTTCAGAAAATATGAAAACTATGCCTATCGCTATTGTTTACCATTTCAGTCAGAGTTTTCTAGTTTCCGCATGCAAAGCATATCAATTGCGTATAGATTTTACTCTTGAAGACCACGTATTTATGAGTGACTGAAAGTTTAGCTGAGGATTTGAACGTTTTCTTTGACTCGTATGGTTGATGTTGAATGAATCAAGGTTGGAAAAAGACAAACCATTGACACATTGATTAGTGAAGAAACCTTGTTTTCAAAGTATCTTAGGCGCGAGGGGAAAGATTGACTTCCGAGAAGCCCAATCCTCCAACTTTTTGTTAGTCAACAATTCTTGACTCAAAAAATTGGGCTTAGTTCAGAAACCTTGACAAGAACCCTTTTAACACCACCCAAACAGAGAATAATAGCTGATATTAACGATGAGAAAAGCAGTAATAGTGACAACCCTTATCTCAACAATCATACTAACAATGATAGCTGGAACACACTTCGTCAAGGCTTATCCCCCATACGAGCGCGACGCCGAATCGTTAATTAAAATATCTATTTCCTCTCCAGAAAACAATAAACTGTACAATACTAGAACTGTCAAACTCGATTTCAACATAACGGTTGGAGAAGTTACAGACCATTCGCTAATTTCTAACATAAGCTATGAGACAGACTGGCAAAAGGAAAACAAAACAATATTTTCATTTGATGGATATTTTCTAAGAGAACTAATGGCTCAGCTTGTTTATCCAAGAACCTTTGTAGAGCCTACCAGCAAATTATTTAGGTCATTAGAATTGACCGATATTCCTGAAGGAAATCATTCTATAATAATTTACACAACAGTGTGGCATTACTCAAGCATCGAGAAACTTGAAGGTACATTCGAGTATTATCTTCAGTACCGTGACCTAACAATGGCAAACAATAGCACTACAGTCTTTTTTGCTGTGGACACTATTGCGCCGAAAATCACGGTTTCCTCTCCAAAAAACATGACTTATGATTCGAATATTATTTCCACTGAGTTTAAATTTGAAGAGTTGTTTTCGAAATGCTCCTATATGCTCGATGGACAAGACAACGTAACGATTACAGGCAACATGACCTTAGCAGGCTTGCTCAACGGTGAACACAACATTACGTTTTATGCAACTGATACTGCAGGAAACACGGGGTCCTCAGAAACGGTATATTTCACCATAGCTATGCCAGAGCCGTTCCCAACTGCATTTGTTGTCGTTGTTTTCGTCGCCGCTGCGGTCTTGGCGGTTGCTGGTTTGTTGGTCTACCACAAAAAAACACAAAAAAGGAAAATTGGGTAGCTAATGCGAGGGATAAAATGAGAAAAAGTGCCGAGTTGGTGGTTTTTCTAGTGGTATTTTGTTTGCTCGTAGCAGTTGTTATTGGCCTTGCTTTTTCAGCTTTGACTCTCGCGGATCAAATTGACGGCGCCCGAAAGCAAGTAAATGCATTGCAAAGCCAATTAGCGCACTACGAAAATCTGACTGGCAGTCTTCGGACTAAAGCAGGTAGTCTAGAAGCTCAAATCTACGACCTACAAAACCCAATTGTCAATGCGACGTTCACTGATATTTCGATAGAACCTTGGGTAAAAAATGGAATGAGCGATCCTTACCGCAAAGTTATCAACGTGACATACCAGAATGTGGGAACAACTTCTATAGGTGGAGTAACTTTAGCGTTAAAAATTGAAGGGAACACAACCGACATCGACAATTTTTTGATTAATGTAACTCCTTATCAGCTTGGAGTTGTTCAGGTTAATGAACTACAGACTTCGCGGGTGAGCTTTTTAACTGGTTGGGAAGACCGAAAGCAAGCGTTGTCCGAATGTAATTTGACAATTACGTTAATGCTTGATACGCTTGCTCTTGACAGTCAAACGGTGAGTATAGGACGTTGAGGAGATTATGGAGTATAAAATCATTTTTTCGGTTGCGCAAGTTTCTTGTAGTAGTTTTTTCCAGGGTGGGGTAAAATGAATTCTTCAGTTATCGTTAAACACAGGCGGATTCCAGTGCGTAAAATATTTGTTTTCTCTATGCTGTTAATTGTAATATCTACTCTGGTTTTTTCCACATGGATTTTTCAGAGGCAGTTAGGTGATTCCCAAAACCAGATTTTTTACCTTCAAGAACAGATAGAATACTATGAGACCCTAACTGGCGCAATCCAGACCCAGGTGAGTACTCTTGAAGCCAAACTATATGACCTCCAAAATCCAAATTATAATGTGACAATGTCAAATGTTTCTTCAACGTCTTGGATGAATCTAGTTGGGGTGACTTTATCGAAGGAATTCTACATTACGGTTAAGAACTTAGGTGACAGAGATGTTGGAGGTTTAACCATCGATTTCAAAATCTTGACTAATGGCAAAGTTGCAGACCAGGATGACTTTGATGTTTATCTTGAGAGACCATTGCTTGGTGTCCTTAACCCTCAAGAGTCACAGGTTATAACTGTGGGGGTTAATACTGGCTATTCTGTTTATACCAGCGTCGGAAAGAGTATTGCTGTTACATTAATGATGGACAAGACCGTTCTGGATACGCAAACATTATCATTGTGATATTGCGATGATTCCGTCTGGCTTCTTCAAGAAACGCAAATGCCTATTTGGTGACAGAGTGAAACTGGCAGGGAGACAGTGACAGACAGGGTGACTGACATTATGAATTCACGGGGGTGTGCGTGGGTGAGTGGGAGTGAATAGTCGTAACGCGTTTGAGTTCGAGAGAGAAAAAAAGATTAAAATTTAAT
>CAYPSV010000045.1:0-10336 GCA_964413605.1 uncultured Candidatus Bathyarchaeia archaeon
GAGCAGATTGCGGTGGCAGCCGAAGCGTTTTACCCAGAACTCTTTAATTCAACCTCTTAACCCCTCTTTTATTTAATGTGAATCAATCTTGGTGGTTGAAGAATATTCGTAGCAAGAAAGTAATAACCTGCTTTTTGATTCTAACTTTTCTCCTGTGCCTTTGGGGCTTAATATTTTTGACAGTGTATGCTCAAGAATCAGTTGTGGATTGGTCGCCCACTTTCCATCATGATTTAGCTCACACAGGTTATACTGCATCAACTGGGCCGCTTACAAACCAATCTTTGTGGATTTTCCCGACCAAAAATTCCATTGAATATTGTTCTCCTGCAATAGTGGATGGTGTAGTTTATGTGGGTTCTCAGGATTCCAATTTTTATGCTTTGGATGCTGCACGTGGCTCCAAAATTTGGAGTTACACTGTTGCTGGTCCGATAAAGTCTTCCGCATCGGTTAGTGATGGCGTTGTTTATTTTGGTTCACGTGATCATAACGTATACGCGTTAAATGCTAAAGATGGTAGTTTAAGATGGAATTTTACGACCGGTGGCGAGGTGTATTCTTCTCCTATTGTCGTTAATGCTGTGGTTTATGTTGGGTCAAATGACCACTATATGTATGCATTAGATGCCTCATCGGGCACTCTGATCTGGAGCTTTAAAACTAGTAATTTTGTTTATACTAATCCAGCATTTGTTGGCGACGTGCTTTATGTAAACTCTTATGACACCGCCTATGCCCTCAACGCTGCTACCGGGACAAAAATATGGAACTTCACAACTCTTGGTCCTCTGTATTCTTCTTCTGCAGTAGTTAACAACGTTGTCTATTTTGGATCGGGTAACTCGGTATATGCTTTAGACGCAAAAACAGGCAATAAAATATGGAGTTACGCGACAAGTGGAACTGTGGAGTCTTCTCCAGCGGTCACCAATAGTTTGGTGTACATAGGCTCTGATGATGGCTACATCTACGCTTTTAATGCTCTTTCAGGCGATAAAGTATGGAGCTATAAAACTGGCGATAAAATCGATTCAAGTCCTACAGTAGCAGACGATGTAGTATATGTCGGTTCGTGCGATAATAACGTCTATGCATTGGATGCTACAACGGGCAGCAAAATATGGAGCTACACAACTGGAAGCCCTGTGGAATCTTTTCCCTCAATCGCTAATGGTGTACTCTACATAGGCTCGAATGACAACAACATTTACGCTTTTGGCTCAATTACGGTTCCTCAACCATCCCCACCTTTACCTTCAGATTCGCCTACTATTTCATTGTCTACGCCTTTGCCAAATAACGAGGTTTTCTCCGTTGCGCTCACAGCCTCAGTTATCATTGCCATAATTGCAGTAGCAATTGGAGCTGGTTTGTTGTTATACTCTAGAAGAAGTAGACTTTAGCGAGCCTTCACTTGTCGGAGCCAGTTAAATTTTATTAATACGTTCTGGCTAAAGAAAGAATCCAAGATTACTATATTTCTTTGAAATCCGCCAAAGCTTTATCCAGGTCCATTGCTGCATTGAAAGATAAATCATCATTGTCATATTCAATTCTTTTTAGACCCTTAAAATTAGAGGGAAGCTCAACTTTTCTCTCAACCAATAAGATCACTTGCGTATTGTATTTCAGATAAGTCGCATTGATTTCTGAGATAACATTAGAATTAAGGACATAAAGACCGCTATACCTTCTCTCCTGTTCAGCAGCAGCGATATTAATTATTGCACAATCACAGTTCTTCATTAACCCAAATTTACTATTTGAAATAGGAACAGTGCTTTCTTCTTTATCACCCATTACATAGTCATAATGAAGAAAATCTAACATTCTTTTAACTTGCTCAGCAACTTTGCTATCACTGTTAGAAATGAAGACTCGCGGTTTTTTCAGCCCATCTTTTTGGAGGTCAATAGGCATTTTTTCAAAACTTACTGTTTTTGCAACTTGATCGTTTGTTGTATACATAACAGGAGCTTCAAAAGTAACCTTTGAAAGAGCAAGGTTTTTGATTCTAGCAGAGAAGCGTTTGTTTAATAGTTCATTTATACGTAACAGTTGAAGCTCAATTCCATTTTCCATAGCTGTTACTCTTCCTTCTATGGTATCCTTGTCAAAATCGAAAGCAACAACTGTACCCTTTTGCGCTTTTCCTTTTATTAAAACTTTGACGAAGTTTTCAACCTCGGCCAAGCTTACCTTATCGGATTGTATAATTAAAAGTGGTTGTCCCCCCTCAGTAAAACCGTTTATTCCAGATGAAGGCTCGCTTGGTTTGCCATTAAATTTTTTGATAACCCATTCCTGGAAATGATTTGATGAAAATCTTTTCAAGCTTTTTTCATTAACCTTTTTCCTCTTGAAAATTATGAATGCAGACGTGACTCCGATAACTACTGCAACCACAGCTATGATTCCAATTATTAGTAAAAAGTCAAGGGTACTTCCTTGGGTTGTTGCTTCGGTTGGCGTTGGAGTTGCTGTAGTTCCCGGGGCCACTGTTTGGCATTGGGATATTTGGAATGTAGATGCAACTGAAAAAAGGAAAAATGCGATAATAATGGATGTAAGCATTTGTTTTTTCATTTTTTCTCTCCTTTATAGGTAAGTGGTTAACTCCCGACCATAGACTAATGCCTGTGTTGGGTGGAGAGTTATTGTTATGTGACTTTAAAAAACTATTGAATAGAAATATTTGGCCGCAATTTTTCGACGTCAATTTTATGTTTTGGTGCAGGGAGTCGATTTCAAACCGCAATAGCTTGCTCGTGACGGTAATCCAAGGTTTGGCAATATCGCAGTTTGATTGTATTGGCATGCAGGAATCATATTCTTTTTACGTAGAAAAATGCTGGATTAACCGTGATGTGAATGTAAATCGATAAACAAAAAAGGAAAGGTTAAGGGAGAGTTGCTGGTTTGTGGCTATTTACGCTTCTTGTACGCGAATACTCCAGCTACGACCACGATTATAGCGATTGCAGCTGCACTCAGGTAGATGTAGTGGACTGGTATTCCACTTTGAGTTGTGGCGGTTTGAGGTTCTGTTGTACTTTCGAGTTCTGCCACAGTCCAAGTTGAGAAGTGGTCAGTGTTGCACACTATGTACCCGTTTTGGTCCATGAAGCTCTCAACAGGTGCCCATTGTGCCTGTGTCATGTTCCAGTACATCCAGGTTAGTTTTGAGGCGTTAACTTCTCTATTTAGCTCTTGACTTAGTTCTGTTTGGTTTATGTGTAATCTTATCTGCGCCGTCAATTGCAATTCAGCGTTGGGTTCTATGCCTAAGTAGAAGTTCAGAGATCGTTCCATAACCTGTTCGCCCAGAAGTGGTGATTCGTACATGTTCATCGTTAGTGTCATTGTCTGATTTGGATCCACGGATAAGCCCAGGATCTTGGGTGTTACTTTTGGATCTGAGTTGAAGACTACATCACAGTTCTTTGAACAGTTCATTAGCATGGTCATGTTTCTATATTGGAATAGAGTTGATTCTCCAGCTGCAATTTGCGCCATTTCAGCTACGGGTGTAGTGTCGGTTTTATTGTATTGTACTGCATTGTCAGGGGCACCTGGCACATCTGGATATTTACTATCACTCGAAGGTTCTCCAGATCCAGCCGCAGCTACGCATAAAGGTACAATATATGCAACAATCAACAAAGCCATTGCGAAGGCACCTAGTTTTTTTCCGTTTATTTTTCTTGATATCATCGTAAATCACGTGATATGATGTATGTTGCCCCTGACTTAAGGGATACTTTGAAATAAGCGTTCCAAAACTTGGAACACACCATTTTTATGCTTCAACGATCTAACTTCTGCCAACAGGCACAGGTTAAGCTTGACGTTTCTCAGCCTTGCAAGATACCAGGCTTGAGTCTCTGTTGAATATGACCTAATTGCGTTTACGAACAAATAAGAAGCTGTATGGACCCTAATCGTGAGCCACCTCTGGCTATAAGTCTCATTGCCTATAAACTCAATAATCGTTTACCTAAACCAAGCACCAACACAATAGTCCTCACTGGCTAGGAATTATAGTTGGCTCTTTATTCCGGCATTGGGAACTTGACTGTATAGTGTCATTGTAACTGGAGGTCCAATAAAAAAGAGATTGGGCGATTCCAATCGAATATTTGATTGTTACACAATCGCAATCGCAGCAGAAATTCTCAATGAGATATTTGTTGCTGGTGGAAAAGAGCACTTAGCATCAAAGATGTTGAGCAGCCTTATGGATTTAGTGAAGGAAGACATAGTAGCAATCGAGTTCTCGGTTGAAAAGATGGAAAAGATTTCGAGGTAGAAATGCGAGAGTGGTCTCCAAAAATGCATTGGAGGAGTCTTTGGAACTGATTAAGCGTCTTGAAGGGTTGGGGCTTGTGGATATAATAAGAATTATCTTGAAAATCAAGTTTAACTTCAGATAGAGAAACAAAAATGAGAGGTTGGGAAACGACTTTCCTTTTTTCTTATGGATGGCCGCCAATGCCGCTATTGCCTGAACCGGAGCCGCCACTGTTGATAGGTCCTTTTTGCGCTTGATAATTGCTTATTTCTTGATTCATCAACTGCTCCATTTGTTGGACCATTTGGCTGATTGATTCGCAATCTTCCAGGGCACGGTTAAAGTTTTGCTCAGTTTGGGCGGTTTGAATACGGTTTTGGAGGGATTCCATAAATTGGCTTTCAGTTTGGTAACCGTAAGATTGCAGCACACCTGTGAAGTCAACGCCTTGATTTTTACCGTATCTGATTCTTTCTTGGATTCTTTCTTGGATTCCTTGGCAGTAGTTGTTTAGTCTCCAAGTGTTAGATTCTTCAGCTTGCCCTTTCAGGTATTGATAGACTTCTGAGATGTTTTGTTTAGCTTCCAGAAAAGCTGATCTAGCTGCTGTTATATCGCCATCAAGCAGCAACGTTTTAGCTTGGTTCAGTAGTTCTTTGGTGTCATCTAATAATTTCAAGATCTCTTGTGGGGATCCATCAGGTAGTATTTCTTCGAGGTTGTCTATTCTTTGAAGATCACGTGTTATGGCTTCCATAATCGCCTGATTTTCAATTAAGTCTCCTTTTTCGAGATCGGCTGCTTGGAGTATTGCATGTAGGGAGCTGTAAACTTCTCTGAAAACGCTCAAAGCTTGCACCGTGGAATCTATGGAATCTTGGTATTCAGAGTTTGCCAATGCTGTTTTTGCGGTTTCTAAGTATGCTAAGCCAGTTAAGAACAACGTTGCATTTTCTTTGAACTCATAAGTGAGACCGGCGGTTTGGATTTGTGCGAGGGCGTGTTGGTCTGCGTTTATCATGTTGATTAGGTTTTGGGTTTGTTGGGCTGCTTTTTCAGCGAGTGTTAATATTTGTTGTGAGGGGGCAGTTTGAATCTGTCCTTGCGCTACGAGTATTGCAGGAGTTGTCGTCAATATGATTGTTGCTAGTATTGCTATTATTGTGACTTTGCTTTTTTTGAGCATTTCATATCACCGATAGTATTATTTCTTAATCCTCCAATTAAGGGACACTTTGAAACAAGCGTTTCAAGACTTGGAACAATAAGTTAAAGCGCTCAAAATTGTAAATTGCTCACATGATCGGTGTGCTTAAATTATTCAATTTTTGGTGAAACTAACGCTGTTTTTTTATAGTCCCCAGCTTTGTGCAGCAGTTTGGTGAGGAGGCTCTTTTTCAGGTTTCTCTTTTTTCTCGATGAACTTAAATCTGTTAATTTTTACAGTTTCACCTTCAACAGAGACCCAATGAGTGTTGTTTAGGTCTCGGTGGTAGACAAACTTGTTTACTGCATGCTGCAGTTCCTGAAGTGACACATTTTCTGAATCTACTCTCA
The DNA here is from genome assembly GCA_964413605.1 of uncultured Candidatus Bathyarchaeia archaeon. Classification (GTDB taxonomy): domain Archaea; phylum Thermoproteota; class Bathyarchaeia; order Bathyarchaeales; family Bathycorpusculaceae; genus Bathycorpusculum. The sequence goes on from CAYPSV010000045.1 coordinate 5,852, forward strand.
ACTTCTCCTCAACTTGGGAAACTGGAACTTTGAGGTGAAGTTGAAGAAAACTTGATAGGTTTTCTTTTTCGTTTTGTAAATCGCCTAAGTCAACTTTGAGTTCACTTTGAGGTTTAATTTTGTGCCCAAAAAACAACAGTACTCACCTATGAGGGTAAGCTATTCTGATATTAAAAAAGTTTGAGCAGTAGCATTGGTAGAACATTCTTTGTAAAAACCAAGAGTAAATCTATTAATAAAGACAGATCCATTTCCTAAAAGTAGCTGATTTTAAACTCGCCGTTCTGCCCCAGCTTGCTTGCCCACTAAAAGTACAGGTGCAAAGACTAAATCAGTAAGCATATTCTTCAATTCATCTAAAGGCTTCAAGTCTTTCCCATGAGAAATAAAGATCCTCTTCTTCACCGTTGGCCGTTTTTTGATTCCAATTTGAACTTTCCTTTGCAATTAGCAATTGTAACCTAGGACACTAATTATTTGTGTTATCTTTATTGCACTATCTTTGAAACTAAGTCTGCACAGTCATTTGCCTCGTTGCCATCTAATATCAATTTTAAGGTGACGTCTTCATTTTGGGTAGCATGGGCTATTTGATTCGCAAATGATGTGAAATCGTCCTCTGAAAACGTACTTGAACCTGTAGCCCCAAACACTCCTAATCTTACATTTATCGGAACCGTCTTCAAGAATTCCCCAATCGAGCTGCTGACTTGTCCGAAATACATTGGACCTCCAGCGACAATCACAGCATAGCCAGTTTTGTTGCCGGTCGTCTCGCTTCGCACTCCCGCTAAGTCAACTGTGTATCCTTCTGCTTGAAGGATATCTGCAATCTTTGCCGCATCCTGTTTTGTGGCGCCAGAGAAGCCGGGGTCGTAAACAACCAATGCGCGCCCAATCGGGATGCCTGTTGGATTTAGAGTTTCACTGCCAGTTGCCCCGTAGCTCGATATGTCTAAACTTAAAGTGGCAAACGCTGAAACGATTAAGACAAGTATGACAGCAAAAACAATTATTATAATTTTCAAAAGTCTTCTCATTTAAACTCCTTCAATTATTTTATTTCACGAGCAATTCAGGGAATAAGGTTTTCCTTCAATTTGGTTGCCATTTCGTTAGCGTAGTTTTTTGTGCATTCTATCTCTCCTTCGACAAGTGGACCTTTCCAACCTTGCACAAGGCCTTTCAAAACGGGCATCAGTTGGTTCATCTTCTTCTCCTCGAGTTTCTCGGCGATCTTCTCTGCTGCGCTCCAGTTTTTGTTCTCTTCACGAGATTTCTCAACGTTCTCTGGGTTTTCTGTGTCGAAAGCAATGAAGGGCTTGTTTGTCCATTCCTCACTTTTTATTTTGCCTAAGAAGAACTTCATTGCAAAGCTCATGGCGCCGTATTTTGTTGGAGAGCCAAGAGCTAGAAAATTGTATTCCTTTCCGCTTAATTTCTTGATTTCTTTTATGTGGAAAACATCGGTTTCAATTCCTGCCTCTTTTAGCGTTTCTGCAAGTGTTTGAGCAATTTTCTGGGTGTTTCCGTAGGAGGTGTCGTAAATGATTATTCCTTTCATTGTTGACCCTGATTTGGGGTTTTTGTTTGTTTTAGAATATTAATTTTTGCCTTGAATTTCGACCATAAGCGCGGGAGATGGCAAGAAATAACTACTGAAAAACGCTTTCCACATCGCCAGGTGGCACCTCTAGAGTTTATTCATATTTATGCTGGGGATTCAAGGTCTTTTAGTCCAGTTAACTGTCACAACGGTTATTTTATCGTTGCTCTTATCATAAATGACTTTCAGATACTTGTCTCCTTTCTTCTTGACTGCGATTTTACTGCCCAAACGAGACATTGTAGTAAAGTTGAGATTAAAATAATGATCCCTATGGTATGGCATGAGACGGTAAAGTGAACCATAACCTTGCATTTCTACACAACAAGCATTCTCAAGTACAAGGTTCCGTCTCTTTCGTGGAAAGAATCGCTAGTGAACAAGTCATTTTTGGCGTTATTAGGTAAAACTAATGCTATACCCAAATTGTGTGTATTTCTTTAATCAGCTTAAAGTGAGAATCATCAGTAACGACCACTGCGTTTAAAATAGCTGCCGTTGCAGCTATCATGCTGTCACCCATAGAAAGACGATACTTATGCCTCAACTCAGCAGAAACTTGTGCCACTTTTTCGTCCACAGAAACTACTTTGAAACTTTTCTGCAAAAGAGCAACTCTTAACTTTGCGGTTTCTCGTCCCTCGCGTGAAAGCGTTAATCGATACAGTTCATGCAATGCTACTGCAGAAACGTATTTTTCTCGATTTCTTTTTTCCGCGTTTGCTTTTCTTTGAAACTCAGGATCTTGCGAGTACAATGCTTCAACAAGAAACCTTGTGTCATAGACGCGGTTAGGCATCTTCTTCCCTTAGCCTGTCGAGTTCGTTTTTCATTTCTTCAACGGAAGCAAATTGTGCTCCTGAGCCGATCAGGTCCCAAAAAGATTTCTTCGGTTTGAAGAGAATGCCCTCCTCTGTTTCCACTACTTCTAATCTTGTTCCTTCCTCTATCTTGAACTTTTTGCGTAATCTAGCTGGAATCGTTGTCTGACCTTTTTTTGTTACTACAACTTCTGTTTCCATATGTCAGCCACGTCTTACCTTAGGGTAGTATTACGCTATTAAACGTAGCTATAACGATTGAACCAAAATTTCAACTTGTTTTTTGATGTTTTGTTTTCTTTGTGGGGATGGGTGTTTGTAGAGTTGGTCCTTCCCATCTTTGGGTTGTGGGAGGGTTTGGTTTTTTGGTTTGGGTTGTTTTTTTATTTGCGTTGGGGTGGGGAAGGCGACCTTTTTTCTCGTAGGTTATGTTGGATGGGCGGGATGAGGATGGGTAGAATGTTCTTTTCTGAGTTTATTGTCAGGTTACGTGACCTTTCAGCATTTCAAGGCAGTGTCTTTTCTATCTTTACTTTCCAATTTAAATACCACTGGCAAAACTAATGCGATGGAGTCCGATTCAAGTGCAGGGGGTTCGAACAGCTTAAGTTGCCCTGATGTTACTCGCAAGCTCCCTTTTTTCTCTGTGTATAAGGTAAATCTACATGTAACACGATTGTTAACATTATGGCAAAATCTCAATTCGTGAAAGGCCTTTACGAAACAAAAACAAAAATATTGGGGATGTTTTAGGGCTTTGCGAGAGTTATTTCCATCGTGGAAACCATTCGGGACCTGTTTTCGCCTTCTCTTGGCGGCATCTCGACGGTGTCGATTTTTATGTTCTTCACAGTAAGTTCTTTGATGAAGCGGTTTCTTGCGATTTCTGCACAGTCAACTGCTGTGGTTATTGCTTGGCCTCTTGCTTTTAGGGTGATTTCTTTCTGGCCTTCGGAAGAGAATGCTGTTATGATGGCGAGCACATAGCTCATTGGGGGTTTGTTTCCAACAAAAATAACGTCACTAGCTTTTTCAGACATGTATTTCACTCCTTTTTTAATGGTAGCATCAAGTATATAGTTACCGTATAATTCAGCAAAGCTACCGAGATCTTCCGTTTTCTGGGGTATAGTAGGAAAGGCTTCGGCGATTTTACTATTCTTCAACAAACTATAAAAAATAAAATCAAACATTCTTTACTATAACCCCCCTCCGTTTGCGGAAGATCTTTGCTCCATTTACTGCACAAACGGTCGAAGAATCAAACCTCGACCTTTTTTCCGTTGTTTATCCTGCCTAGAATGCACCTGCCGCGTTGGGCATCTCTGGCGTTATCTGTTGGGTAACGTCCCAGTACTCGATTATCTTGTCGCCAGTGAAGCGGAAGAGATGTATTTGCCTGAGGCCGCCTTGATCTGGCTTGGCTTTGTCGTTTAAGAGTTCGGTGTGCACGGCAACTGTGTCTCCTTCCTCTAGGGCTTGCTTGATTGTAAACTCTGCGTTCGGATACTGGCCTTTTCCTTGTTTGTTTGCTTTGTCCATCGCTTGAGTCAGGGTTTTAATGTTTCCGGCAAAGTAAGGATTATGGGTTTGGCAATCAGGCGAAAAATACTTCACGCCATCACTGAATTTGCCCGTTAGGCTGGGGCTTAAAAAGTCAATTGCCATTTTCTTATGATCCATAAAAATTCTCCATTAATAGGCATCTGCTCTGTGATAATAAATATTCTGCTCTTGCCGAGCCCGCAATTTTTTGCGGGCTTCGCCATTTTGTTCCCCATAGCACTAATTCCAAGGCGAAACAAACTACATTTCAAAGGTTCCAAAAGAGAAAAAGAAATTTGCAGTTTAGTAAGCTGGCTTTGAGTATGTTACTAATTTCAAGGTGCAAAAATATTTAGAAAACGCAAACTTAGCAAAAAGCACTCCCTATGTCGCCAGGACAAACCCCCTAGAGTTTATTTATATATGGTGCAGGGGGTGGGATTCGAACCCACGAACGCCTACGCGATAGGGTCCTAAGCCCTACTCCGTTGACCTGGCTTGGAGACCCCTGCA
>CAYPSV010000046.1:0-10277 GCA_964413605.1 uncultured Candidatus Bathyarchaeia archaeon
ACCACTAACCATAAAAGGATGAACAGCGCAATCAATGCGTGAGGCAAAAAGACAACAGATGTCAATGAGAGACCCAGTTTGCGGTACAGTATTAGATGATAATACTGCAAAGTTCAAAATTACATATGACGGAGAAACCATTCATTTCTGCAGCCTAGTCTGCAAAAAACGGTTCAAAAGACAACCAACAAAATACCTAAAATAACAAAAATCCACCCAAACTATACATATATTCAGATTTTCTCGTCAACAACAATATCCATCATCATAAAACCCGACACCAGTTTCGGATAAAAATCAGTGCTCTTTTCAGGCAAAAGTCCATGCTGCAATGCAATTTCCGCCACCGTTTTAGCGCTAATTGGATTAACCAAAAAAGCAAGATCAGCTTCTCCACGATCAACTTTCTCTACAGCAACATCAGCCCAACGCACATAGAGAATATTATCATCCATAGATAACTCACCGGTCTTGAGGATAAACTTGAAAACAATATCCCGCAAAATCACAACATCAAAAATCTTAGTCTCCTTAGAGACAGTCGCATTCACAAATTCGTAGACTGCTTTATCATGCTTGAGAAGCAAACCATAAGCTTTGGAACCATCATAAACGCCAAAAGCATGCTCAGCTATGTGGTCTTTCAAAAACCCCTCTAACGCCTCAACTGATGGGGCAACATCCACAACATCGAAGAAAAACTTGAAAGCATGAACCAAATCCTCCGTAAGCCGATAGTTTTTCAACAGTCTGTGGGTAGGTAAAACAAGAAGACCCGCATCCTGAACCGGAACCAAATAGCTCATATGAAAGTTAAACGCTGAATCATCGGTCCAAGCGCCTTTGTTGCGCATCTCATCACGATAAGCCAAAGCACTCTCATAACGGTGGTGACCGTCGTTTATCACCAAAGTCTTGTCTGCAAGGATGTCTTGAACCTTCTTAATCTTCAAAGGATCATTTACCTTCCAAACGGTATGCTTAACATTCAGAGCATCAACAGTTTGAATTATAGGCGGAGTTCTAACAGCCTCCTCCAAGAAAAACTCCGTCTTACACTCAGGATCTTGATACATTAAAAAAACACATTCAAGATCTTTCTGCACGATACGAAGCATATTCAACCGATCAGCCTTGGGCGCACTGTAGGTTGCTTCATGAGGATAAACCATGTTTTCACTGTAAGGATACAAACGAAGTGCAGCAATTATGCCAGTTCGCTGATATTTTACGCCATCTAAACTAAATTCTTGCCGTGAAACAAAAATGGCCGGGTGTGTTTCTTTTTCCATTATCCCTTCTTTGAGCCAGTTGGTAATGCGTTGACTTGCCATTTCATATTTGTTGCCTTCAAGAGGCAAAATTAAACGGCAATAATTGTAAGGTGATTTTTCGTAGTATTCCTTTTGCATCTGAAGATCGATTTTATCATAGGGCTGAGTAATAAGATCCTCTGCATCTCCAGCCTTACTTGTGTATGTTATAGCCTTGAAAGGTCTAACGTCAACCAAACCAGTCAACTCACTTTTTTTCTAAAGCATCAATAACAGCATCAGCTATCTGAATGCTAGCTCTAAGCTGCGCTTCACGAGTTTGCGCACCCATATGCGGAGTAGCAATAACATTGCTTAACGTTAACAATTTGCTGTTCTTTGGCGGCTCCTCCTCAAACACATCCAACGCTGCACCAGCAATCTTACCAGACACAATAACTCGATAGAGAGCTTCCTGATCCACTACACCACCACGAGAACAATCGATCAACATAGTGCCTCTTTTCATAAGTTCAAACTCTTTTACAGAAATCATATGATAAGTACGCGGAGTAAGGGGAACATGAATCGTAATAAAATCAGCTTTAGGCAACATCTCACCAAGCGAAACAAAACGGTCAGAAACACATTCTTCAACAGGAATCACTTGCATACCAAGAGCTATCGCCAAACGCTCCACATCCTTGCCAATATACCCACAACCAATAACACCCAAAGTCTTGCCGCTAACTTCAATACCCATCAATTCTTCCTTTTCCCAATTGCCTTGCCGCAGACTAGTTGTTCCCTGCACAATATTCCGAGCCAACGCCAAGATGTAACCAATAGTTAATTCCGCAACACTCACAAAAGAAACATGGGGCGTATTGACAAGCGAAATCCCCAAGACATTAGCTTTCTCGTAGTCAACATTATCTAAACCTTCCCCTGCACGCCCAATTACCCGCAGTTTCTTAGCATTACTTAACAGGTCACCTTCAACTTTGGTAGCAGACCTTACAATCATAGCATCATATGCACCAATAATTTTAGACAAATCAGTTTTAGGCATGTCCCATGCACAAGTAACTTGATAGCCTTTTGCTTCAAGAATTTTAATGCCTTCATCAAATATTCTGTCGCTAATGAGAATTTTAATGGTCACTATAGTCCCCAAATCTGGTCAATTAATTGTATCACTTCTTTAATTCCAGCCAAATTCCATTCGCCCATATGCCCGATACGGAAGGTTTTCTCAGCCAATTTGCCGTAGCCACCTGAAATCATATAACCCTTCTCAGCCAGCTTCTGATTAAGCTCCTTGATGTTCTTACCTAATGTGTTGCACACACAACTCACAGTAACAGATTCATAGCCCTCTTCGGGGAACATAGCAAAATGTTTCCTAGCCCACTGCTGTGTGTAAGTTGCCATATCTTTATGTCGCTGGTACACTCTGTCATATGTTTCTTCCAAAAGCAAATCCATCCGCTTATCAAGGGCATATAAAAGCGGAATGCAAGGTGTAAACGGAGTTTGGTGCTTCTTTTCAAACTCAAATATATCCACAAGATCGGTATAAGAGCCTCTGTTGGGAACCTCATTAGCACGTTGAATTGCTCGCTCAGACACAAGCGCCACTGCTAAACCAGGGGGTAACGCAAAACATTTCTGCGTGGAACCAAAAACTATATCGCAATTCATCTCCGAAGGCAAGGTTTTGTCGCCCGCCATCGATGACACAGCGTCTACAGCAAACACAATATCGGGGTATTCTTTTTTCACCATTTTACCGATTTCCGCAATTGGATTTCGCACACCAGTAGATGTCTCGTTATGACAAACTGACAAAGTGTCATATTTACCGCCAGCAAGTTTCTCTGCAATCACATCAGGTTTTATTGCTTTACCCATTTCAACTTCTATAATATCGGTTTCTTTGTCGCATGCCAATAAAGTTTGAGCACTTCGCTTAGAAAAAGCACCGTTTACGCATGCCAATGCTTTCTGTTTTACAATGCTTCTGCCGATAATGTCAAACCACAAGGTCCCAGATGAAGTAGTAATGGTTGGTTTGAAGTCCGATGATAACTCAAAGAATTCCGTTAGTTTATCAGTTATTCCACCATATAAATCAAAAAACTGTTTTTCTCTGTGACCAATCATGTAATGAGTTTGTTCATTAAGTATCTCTTTACTTACTTCGGTTGGACCAGGAATCAAAAGTTTCTTGTGCATGAGTAAACCTTCAGCAACAAAGGTTAAGGCTTAAAATATAAGGCTTATGTGAAGAAAAACAGGGGACTAAACCATCAAAAAAGCCATAAAGCAACTTTAAAAACAATCAAGAGCTTTATCGCTAAACAAAATATATTTTACATATCTAAACCAATATTTAGAAAAAGTTCTTGGATAGAATCAATTACTCTTCAATTTGGGAATATATCGAGTTTAACAATTTCCTTCTTAAGGCACAACCACAAAACAAGATCTGAGAAGAAAGGAGAAGCTTCATGTACAGGATAAAGACGGATGTGCTTCCCAGCTACATAATCGTCCTAATGGGCACCATCGACGCAATAACGACAGTCATAGGCACCATGTACTTTGGAGCCGCTGAAATAAACCCTTTAATGAATGGCATAATAAACACAAATATTGCCGGTTTCTTGATCCTAAAACTTTTAGCAAGTTTCTGCATTGGAGCGACATACGTTCTTGTGAAACGCATTTTAAACGATACTGCAGATAAAAGCAGTAAAACCTACAAATACGAAAGCAGATTAATGAAAATTGCTTACACCATCGTAATTGTATCCTTAATCATAGTTGTCACAAACAACCTAGTGGTACTCTTAACCTAAACCCATTCCTTAACTCTGATTTTGACATTTTTGCTCTAAGAGAACAGCGGAAACGTTCAAAAAACCTCTCAAAAAACAGAAGATACTAACCTAGAAAACACAAATCAAATATGCATGTACCAACAAACTTAAAACATACAGCTCAAAAGAAAGAAACGCTTAACTGTTAAACTCCAAATAATAACGGGTTGAGAGAACCAAAAATGCCATTCAATCTATTCCGCAAGAATAAACAGCCTGAACAGGAAAAACCAACCATGACGCCGCAAGAAGAATCAGTCAAGTCTAATCCAGAAGAATCACAACCTGAACCAGTCATTGCACCTCATGAAACAACACCAGAAACAACTGAATCACCTCCAGAGCCAACCTCAGAACCAGAAGCATCCGCCCCAGAACAACCACAACCAACCGATAAACTCACTGACGAACAAAATCAAGAAATCGAGCAATCACCAAACAAAACCTACCTAAAGGCAATGCCTCTCAAAGAACTCGCTGATCTAGAAAACATAAAGAACGAAGTTACAAACGGCAACATAATAATTCTGAAGGTTGTACCTCTGGCAACAAAAAGCATCGATGATGTAAAGAACGCAGTAAACGAATTGTTTTTGTTCACGGAATCAATAGGCGGCGACATCGCACGTCTAGGAGAAGAACGTATTGTTATCTGCCCTAAAACCGTGAGAATCTGGAGAGAAAAAACTCCAAAGCCAGCATCAAACGAAAAACTACCTACAGCAGCCTGAAAGTTTCCAGTATAGCTGGAACTATGGTATTTATGCCTGCTTTGTTGTCCAAAAAGTTAGCAAACCCCATAGTTTTCTGTTTTTCACCATGGACCACAAAGATGCGCTCAGGCTTCGGACTTAGATGAGTTAAATAATTTACCAATTGGCGTCTATCAGAGTGCCCTGAAAAACCTTCAATTGATTCAACCTGCATTTTTACTGAGAGCGCCGCCATTTTACCCTCATTATCCATCATGGTTACTTCACCAATACCTTTCTGGACACGTTTACCCATAGTACCTTCAATCTGGTAGCTGACAAAAATAATCGTATTACGCTCATCATTTGCCCAACTCTTAAAGTACTCAATGACAGGACCGCCTTCAAGCATACCTGAAGTTGCCAACACAATGCAAGGTTCACCATCAATTATGCTTTGACGAACACTAGGATGCTCAACAATCGTAAAGTAGTCCGATTGGAAAGGGTTAATCTCTTCATGCAAAATGCTATGACGAACTTCCCTACCCAAATATTCGGGATAAGCAGTATGGATGGCCGTTGCTTCACTTATCATGCCCTCAATGAAAATGGGAGCCTCCTTCATTAAACCACGCTTCATGTAATCATCGATTATAAGCATAATTTCCTGTGCCCTACCCACAGCAGGAACTGGAATCAGAACCTTACCCTTCCGCTCCAACGTTTGGTTAACAATACGTGTTATGGCTTCCTCGGCTTCAACGCGACTAGGCATAAAATCATCCGAACCACTGTAAGTGCTTTCAGTGATAACAGTTTCGATACGTGGAAACTCAGTTGCCGCCGCCTCCAAAAGCATCGTACGCGCAAACTTGTAATCGCTGGTGTAAACAATATTATGTAAACCTTCACCAATATGAAGATGAACCATAGCACCACCTAAGATGTGCCCAGAATTATGCAAAGTTAAACGCATGTCTGGAGCAATATCCGTAACAACACCATATCTAAGCGGAATCGTGTGCAAAACACATTCACGAACGTCTTTTTGATCATAAACCGGAGTAACACCCTGCTTGCCAGCTACATCAAGATAATCGAGCTGAAGCATAGTCATCAAATTACTCGTCGGCGCAGTACAATATACCGGACCATCGTAACCATATTTATACAAAAACGGAGTTAAACCACAATGATCCAAATGAGCGTGACTGACAACTACAGCATCCAAAGAGTCTATTTGAAATTCGGGACAATCAAACCGCGGAAAACCTTCAAAGGGCCTATTTGAACCAGGATTGATCCCGCAATCAAGCAAAACACTACTCTCACGCGTCTTAACTAAGAAACACGAACGCCCAACTTCCTGCGCACCACCCAAAACAGTTAAACGTATATCGCCAACATCGAATATTTTGGGTCGAAAAATGCGCTCTCCAACAGTACGCAAAATGCGTTCGCGCTCTTTGCTTTCTGAATGAAGATAATGACGCATGTGAGTAACAATCTTAGATTTAATCGGTGGACTCCGCAAGACATGCGGACGCCATTTGGTTTTCTTTATGATTTCCTGCAAAACCGCACCATTTCTACCGATAACTAAACCCGGCTTTTTAGTCTCGATAATTATTTCTCCAAGGCTAGGATCAAAATTAATGTCAGTTATTTCAGCCTCAGGAGGAATCAGTTCACGAGTGATCTTTTCAGCTTCCACTTCAGGGATACGCACCGAAGGATCAGGCCGAATAACAATGCGTTTACGAATTACGCCCACAATTTCTGCAACGATACTGCTATGATCAACCAAAATCTCAGGACGTTTGGTATAAACCGCAAGCATAGGACCCTCATATTCAATCCGAGTAACCTCTGCTTCACGGGGAACTTTTTGAAGAATAATTTGACTAATTTCTATTTTTTCGTTGCGTTTATCTTGTGTTCGAGCCACATCAGTTAACTTCCTGCTTTGAGGAGACTACTTTTCTCCTCGTCCGATAATTCCTTGTAGCCATTGTTGTCGATAACGATGATGTTGTAGCTGTTACCAGAAGCAACATCCCGCTTCATGGCAGCATTAACTGCTCTTGCAATAACGGGTAAGAGCTCACCAATAGTCATACCTTCATGATACTTGTCTTCAAGAATGCCGTAAGCAATCGGGGAGCCAGAACCGGTAGAGACAGATTTTTCCTCAGTTAAACTGCCGTACGGATCTAAATTGTAAACGTGCGGACCTGTTTCGTCTATTCCACCGACCAAAACCTGCGTTGCCAAAGGAATGTATCGAGCAGAGAAAAGCAAGTTTGCAACTAACCTCGCAGCCGAACTGATGGGTATAGGGCGATTCAGATTAATTTTGTAGAGATGAGCATTGGCAGTTAAGATGTCAACTACACGTTGGGCATCGGCAACTGTTCCAGCAATGGTCATACCAATGTGGTCATCGATTTTGTAAACTTTTTTGCCTGCTTTATGCGCAACATAATACCCCATCGTGACCCGGGTGTCTGATGCTAAAATTACGCCGTCTTTGCAGACAACGCCCATCGTTGTTGTTCCCTTTAACACTAGTTGGTCAATTGTATTTTGTGACATAGTTTTGTACTCCTAAAACTCCGTTTGCGGAATGCCATCCAATAGGAAGTAGCATCATGTAATCTTTCCGAGCACCTAATTAATATTTCGCCAATATGCAGATAGAAAATAGTTATTGACCTGAAGCTTTTTCTAGTCCAAACATAACCAGAAGGCCAAACATCAGGCGCCTTTCGCTCTTCTAATCTGCCAAAATATAACCTTCTATATTATCTAATAGAAGAGCAAAATCTCCAGAAAAAATTTTGTGATCTTAAACTCAAAAAGCTGCCCCTCCGTGGATCGAAAGGTTAGAAAAAACAACAACAAGAATTTTCAGGCGTTGTTGTTCTAGCAGACAAACTAATTATCGGACAAATAAATGATGACGATGATGATAGAATACATTTTGCACAAGAATGTCATTTAACTTTCTCAGGAAAATTCAAAGGAACACTACTACCCCAACAACCCAAGATAAGACAAAAAAGAAGGGTGCTTAAACAAACGAACGCTGATAACACTCTTCATGCCGCATTGAGGTACCCTTTCGAGAAGCAACACGCTGCCCCTCAACAATGGGCTGATGACAAATAACACAGAAAACGCAACCGCGTTTTTGCATGCGAATTAGGAGTCTATGGTTTATTACATAATGGTTTAACGCCATGCCACACATCTCTCCGTGCTCTTGATCAATCACCATCAATAAAATGCTTTTTCGTAAAATTTCTTTGACTAAACTTAGTCAAACTTTCTTGACTAAACAAAAACCGCCTACAGCTCACAAAGTTTTTATCCAAGCAACAAGTTTTGGATGGATAATTGGCGGGTGAGTGTGTCTCATGCCCGTTCCGCCAAAAAAATAAATCCCGGGAGCAAAGAGACAAATGTCCAATAAAATAAGTTCAAAAAGCCTAGCTTTAATTGCAATCTACGCTGCACTCTACGCAGCACTTGTAGTTGGTTTTGGAGGAATCTCTTATGGACCTGGCCAAGTCCGAATCGCAGACTCAATGATTGCCACCGTGCCCCTATTGGGTATAGCAGGAGTTCTCGGCCACACACTTGGTGTGTTCGTCGCAAACATTTTTTCAACTGCGGGCCCCCTAGATTTGCTCAACACCATTCCATCTTTTGCCATGTCATTTGTAGTCTACTATGTATACAAGAAAACTCAGAATGACTACACTGTAATCGGAACATGCATAGCATACTCAGCTGTCCTAGCAATAACGGTAGGCTGGATGCTATCATACGTGTTCGGCGCCCCCCTACTTCCAACCATGCTATATGTAGCCATCGGAAACACAATAGCCAGCGTCCTTATCGGATGGCCAATCTTTAAAGTGCTAAAGAAAACCGGTATATTCCAAAAATGGTTTCCAAATGAGGAAAAGCTATGAAACAAACACAAAAAGCAGTAATCGTTCTCAGCGGCGGACCAGACTCCGCCACAGTTGCCTACTGGGCAAAACAGCAAGGCTACCAAATTTACCCCATAACCTTCAAATACGGACAAATCGCCGTCAAAGAAACCGAAGCCGCCCAAAAAATCGCCCACACACTTAACACATCAACAAAAATAATCGACCTCTCAGCCCTCAAAGACATCTTCAACCAAGCAACATCCCTAGTCAACCCAGACATCCCACTAACACCAGAATTCAGCACACCAATAATTGTTCCCTTCCGAAACGCCATCTTCCTCTCCGCCGCAGTAGCATACGCAGTCACCCTTAAAGCAACCAAAATCTTCTACGGCGCCCAAAACTCAGACGAACCCTTCTACCCAGACTGCCGACGCGAATTCTACGAAGCCTTCGAAAAAGCCGCGCAACTAGGAACCTGCGAAGACATCACCATCCAAGCTCCCTTTAGCAACCTAACCAAAACCCAACTAATCAAAGAAGGCGCAAAACTAGGCGTACCCTTCGAACTCACATGGTCCTGCTACCTTGACGACGCCAAACACTGCGGAAAATGCGAATCCTGCATCAACCGAAAAAAAGCCTTCCAACAAGCTGCAATCCCAGACCCAACAATTTACCAAACATAAACGCATAACCCCGAGAAGATGCTGCTGATGCTGCTGCAACAAGATTCTGAACTTCAACTGTTGCATCTACTACACACAAACTAATATCCACAAAAAACCAGACCTAACTAAAACAAAGTCTGCTGCTTCTCAAAAGAAACCAAACCAGAAACCCTAACACCCACAAGCCTCACCTTACGCGAAGACAACAAAAAAGGCAAAACAAGATCCCCTGCAACCTTCTTCAAAGCCTCCCTGTAAATAGTCCTATTGCTTTATCTACTATAGTTTTTTTTACTTTTTTTAGATCCCTTAGCAAAAGCTGACCCAACAAGATCCAAACCCACAAAGTCGTTAGCAACAGGAAAATCTAAACTACAGATTCCAACATTCTGCTTACTCTTCATTTTCCCCACAGAAACAAGTCATAAATAGTCTAAAAAACGTTACCGGCAAACTTACAACAAAATAAACCCATCAAAGAAAGTAACCCACGCACAGACCAACATACCGCAAACGCTCACACCGTCGAAACATGCGTCTCAGCCAAATATCGCTCAGACACTACATTGACTCGACATCTCAGGCGATTGGTGGCCGCAGGCTGAGCTAGTCGACCGAAGTCTTCTAGCTTACACCCCGGCTCCATCAAACCCATCTTTTATGGGAGCCTTCGTCCAGTGAAACTGGAATGGCTGCCTCTTTTCGGGAGAGGCTTCGAGCTTAGATGCTTTCAGCTCTTATCCACAACGGCGTGGCTGCCCGGCGACTGCCTTATCAGACAACCGGTTAACTAGAGGCCACAGCGTCCCGTTCCTCTCGTACTAGGGAC
>CAYPSV010000047.1:0-9823 GCA_964413605.1 uncultured Candidatus Bathyarchaeia archaeon
GTTTAGATGTATGGTCTGTTGATGTTTGGCGACTTGGCTAAAAACTTGCCATAGTGAGGCGTGATCTTGTTCGGTTCCGATTAGAATGGCAACTGGGTAGCCGCGTTTGTAGTTCTTTTGCTTCATTATTTTTCTGGTTTAGAATTGTGGGTTGGGTTATTTTAGTTGTTGCTCACATTTAATCAAGTTTAGTTTTGAGGGTGAAAACGGCATGTTTATGAAATCCTTAGTCATTTTCTAAGTGAATACTATGTTGAAAGTTTACACTAAAGTTGATCTTGATTTGGAATTGAAGAAAAATAAAAAGGTTCTTGCTTTGTTTTATGCGACTTGGTGCCCTTACTGTAGAGGGTTTGTTGGGTTTTTTGACGAGAGAGCAGTGAATTTAGGTTTTGATAGAATACTTCATGTTCTGTTGGATGATTATGATAATCCTTTGTGGGATGATTACAGTGTTGTGGCGGTGCCAACTGTCATTGTATTTGAAGAAGGCAAAGTTAACAGTCGACTTGATGGGCGACTTGGGAGAGGCTTGCCAGTGTCGCAATTTTTAAGTTGGGTTGAAGAACTCGAAAAGTCTCATTAGACCTTTTAGTTTTTACAAAAAAAGAAAAAGAGTGTTTTTATGTTGGTGGAGGCGGTGGCGGTGGCGGAGCTGTTGTTGTTGCTGATGCAAATGCTTGTTTTACTTGGATGACAGTTGTTCCAGCATAGCGGTCGGTGAATTTTTGGCGTTTGTCTCCAGTGGTTATTATTCCTATTAGCCAGTCAAGTACTAGAAAGATCCAGTAGATTTTGCTTATGTTGCGAATAAGTGCTTTGCCAAATGGTACTTTCCCACCGTTTACTGTTTGTACTTGCAAGCCTAAGATTCTTTTGCCTATTGTTGCGCCCCAATTGACGTCTAAGAGAGAAAAGTATAGTAATTGAATAATTCCAAATATGAATGGAAATACTAAGGCAAGTCCGTAGATTGAGAAGAAGGATAGGGGGCTGAAAACTAGGGCTAGGGTTATTATGAACCATATTATGTATGTGGGGATTGCGATGATGATGCTGTCGATTATGTATGCGATTAAGCGGTAGATCCAATGTGTCCAGTCTATCTGCTCGATTTGTGTTGACATTTTTGTTAAAACTCCTACCCATTTTGTTAGACCAATTGATATTAATATGTTTCTATTACTTGCTTGAGCCTTGTTAAGCATCAGTAATTAGGGTTTAACCCCGATTAGTAGTGCAATTTCTAGCCATTTCCAGTAGCAATCTACATCTTTAAATCCGATTTCTTTTAGCCATTTAAGTTGTGTTTCTACATCTAAGAGTTTGTTTGATGGGTCTTCAGTTTCGGGGGTAAGACCTGTGGCTGCTAGAAACGTTAGATGAAGATTTTGTGTTGCTGAAGAGACGTGTTCTAAGTTGCAGAATACTCCTTTGGGGTTTAAGAAGTTGAATATTTCTTGGTAGAGCTGTTTTTTACTTGTATCAGTTAAATGGTGGATAGCTAAACTTGAGACGATTGCATCAAAATTTCCAAGTTTGATGGGTAATGGAGTGCTAAAGTCATGCTTGATGATGGTTACTTTTTTGTCGTCTGCGAAGCGTTTCTTAGCTTGATTTAGCATGGGCTCAGAGAAGTCTAGGGCAAAACCCTCAATTGTTGGATTTTGTGTTTTAATCAAGGCAAGCAACCTTCCATTGCCGGTTCCTAAATCAAGTACCCTTCTTGCGTTTGAGGGTATTTGTTCAAGTAGTATTTTTTCTCCTTCTGTTCGATGTGGCAGTTTGTCTTCTCTTGCTAAGTACGCCAAAGCATGTTCTGTTGTAAGCCACTCACTTGAGGTTATGTTCTGTTTTTCCATCTTTCAACCCAAGGATAATCGGATAAATTCTCTAATTTAAGTTGGTGCCTTAGATAGAATGATTTTTTTACGAATTCCTTAATAATAGAGGACTGCAAAATGCAGTTACAGCAGAAAAAATTGTCTTTATCTGCTAGAACAACAACACCTGAAATTCTTGTTGTTGTTCTTCCACCCCTCCATGCAGAGAAAGGCAGTTTTTAGAGCTTTGTAGCTGCAAAATGTTTCCTTAGATTAACACTGCGAAGAGTTTCAAGTTTGCAGATGCGTTTTTATTATCCTTCCAATGTACACGAATTCCGATTTGCTCTAAGAGTTCTATATCTTGGATTTTCCGTCTTTGAGTTTCTATAGAAGTGATTGCTCTGTTGGCTAAAAATCTGACAACCTTGCAAGCTTTCATAAGAAACATTATGGAGCAGCAAAATTCGGCGCTTTCTAAATAATACTTATATCTTATTTTGTGTTCTAATGGTGAAATTAAGAGGGAATTCTATTTATGGAATTTTGTCCAACATGCGGTTGCCGTCTTGAACCCAAAAAAACTGGTGAAGGCAACTCATTTGTTCTCTGCTGCGCAAAATGTAACTTCACTAAACAACCTGACGATAAAAAGGCGGAAGCCCGAACCGGGGCAGTTCTTAAGCCCAAACCTAAACCCTTTATGACAATCATTAGTGAGGAAGATCAGAAAATAAGCACTATGGCTACCATAAAAATGAAGTGTGAAAAATGCGAGAATAACGAAGTTTACGTTTGGCAAGTTCAGACTCGGGGCGGCGATGAGGCGTCAACTCAGTTTATGCGCTGCACAAAATGTGGTCACACCTTTAGAGAATACACTTAGAATCGACCGGTTAGTTGTATCTTTCGAAAGGCTTTAAAGCCCAATGTGTTATAGATTTCACTTCGGAGAACTTTAGAAAATGCCGAAAAAAGAAAAGCCATTAACCAAGAAAGAGCGAGACGAGAAACGCAAGGCAAAAAAGGAAAAGAAGAGCAAAACTCAAACTAGTTAAGCATACTTGAAGTCTTGCTAACTCGCCTTTTCTATTTTTCTAATTAATTTTTCCCGTTAATCGGTTTAATCCTTTAAAAGTATGAAAATTATTTAGCTCCTCGAAAACAGCGATTTCAATTTAACGTGTAAGCGGATGACTTAGGAAAAATATTCTTTTAATCGCCAAATTATTGTTGAAGATGATTCGTCAGCTGAATGGAGAACGTTAATTAAAATCACCTTGGGTTATACCTTTGATTGTCATGTCTAAGTATGCTCCTTTCTGGTTTATAAAAGAAGGCGACAAACTAATCCAGTCTACAAAAGAAGCTTTCGATCAAGCAATCAGGGAAGGCAAAAGTGTATGGTACCGTAGCTATGCAAACAAAAAAACAGAAAGAATTGCCCAACAGCTAGAAGAATCTAGGATGGCTCTTTTAGATAAGCCTGATTTGCCTGCAAAACTTCGTGCTGTACTTACAAATCCCCGGAATGTAGTTGAGGTGCAGGTTGTTTTGGTTAATGACCCTTTATTTTGGGAAAAAGAGTCCAAATTAGTTAAGTATCGTAGTTCCACAATCTAATTTCATGAGTTATAGTTTAGTTTGAAGTTTTTTGTTGTTGCCGATGATGAAAATTGCACGTTTGGACTTGGGAGATGGTAAACTTCCAAATTTGGCTTTTAAAATTATAAAATTCTGAGGCGCTACAAAACATTTTGATTGTAGTGAAGTGATTTCGAGTGTTTTGTAAGAAAACTACGAGTTTTTAAGTCTACTGGAAAGGACTATTCAGAAGCGAATGTTTTTACATTTGGCTGAAATGAAATATTTTTAATCTAATCTCAAAAATCGTTTTTGCACCTAATGTTTTTTGTTTTTTCTTTTTGGGACAAGACGCTAGATAGGGCCGTTTGAGGCAAATAGTGTTGGAATAGCGTATCCAATTTATGATAGATGGAGTTATCGCGGATATTTCCATGTCGTTGGGGTGCGTTATTCAGTAAGTAGCAGATCTGAGTTTATTGTCTTTTGTTTAACTCGCTTGGCTTCTTGGATTTCCCATTTTATTACTGGACTGCTTGGTGCGTGCCCACTCTTGGGTTCTATGTTGGTTTGTATTTCAAATGGATTGAAATCATCTAGCCATCCTGCCGATTTATTTATCGGATGCTTAAACATCACACCTAGGTTTTTTCTGTCCTTTGCTTCATGATACTTGAAGTATATTTCGCCATCCATTATGCCCAAAATCTCGATTTTGCCTGTAACATGTGACATGACATATTTGAAACGTTTACTAAGACCATTGCATTGCGCTTTTGCGTTCTCGACTATTTTAAGACCTTTAAATAATGGAACCTGAAAATGATTCTTAACTCTGGCGAGCGGGCGGCATTGGAAAACATAGTATGGCGAAACCCCAATACTCACTAACCCGTTCATTAAGCTGGCAAGTATGTCGGGTCTATCGTTGACTCCTCTGAGTAGAACTGTTTGATTGTTGAGCAATACACCGGTATCGATTAGATTGCTTACTGCTTTGATAGATTTGGGGCATATCTCTTTTGGGTGATTAAACTGGGTTACAATCTGTAATCGTTTTTCGTTAGTTGCGTATTTTTTGAAGATTCCTAAGAGTTCTTTGTCGTCAAGTCTGTTTGGGTAGGTAACGGGCACTCTGGTACCGAATCTTATGAATTTTATATGAGGTATTTTTGTAAGGTTGTCTAAGATTCTCTCAATTGATTTATTGCAAATGGTAAGGGGGTCGCCACCGCTAACGAGAACATTGTTTATTTTAGGGTGTTTTTTTATGTATTCCGTTGCGTCATCTAAGCGTTTTAGTGTTTCTTCGGTGGGAAGCCCAACAAGACGTTTTCTAAAGCAATGCCTGCAGTATGTTGCACACGTATTTGTGACTAGAACTAATGCAGTTTCAGAATATTTATGTTGGAGACCTGGGAGCTTCGTGTTTTCAGCTTCGCCACTGGTATCATAGCTGCCTTCAAGGTTAAGTTCTTCGCATGAAGGAACAGCCATTTTCATTATTGGATCATTGGGGGCTGTCCAATCAATCAAGGATGCGTAGTGAGGCGTAATTAGCATGGGGTGAGCCTGTAAGACTCTTTGCAGCTTTTTCTCAATTTGGGGTGAGATATCCAGATATGCTTTAAGCTGCTCCAGAGTGGAGATACGGTCATCTTGGTATGTATTTTTTTTCATGCTTAATACTTCCTTTTAGGATGTACGAACAACTTTTGCAACATACAGGACAATAATTAAGGAATAGCTTGTATGAAGGTCCTGAATTCTTCCTTCAATAATATATAAAGTTGTTATTATTCTTAAATTTTATTCTCATTTTTTGCCATTTTCTCCAATTGAAGCATAATTTAATGCTTAGTTTGGTAATAGTCTTAGTGTGCGCTATATTTATCAAACAGAAAGACAATTAGTTCTTGAAGCAATATGAAAGCATACATAGGCTTGTCCTGTAAAGTAGGTGCTTTCAACCAAGTCATAGATGAACTAATAAAACTCAACCTTTCAAAGAAAGACATTTTTCTGCTTTTCGGTCCCGTAGATATCTTAATTCAAATTCGAGGCTTAAAGACCCTTGACGAGTTTGTAAACAAATGGTTCAACCCAATCAGAAACATAACCGCGCAAGAATCATTAATCCTTAGAACTCAAACTCTCATAGTTCTCTCTGAAGGAAATCAATATGTTGAAGAACCCTATGCGTTTCTATTCCTCAACACACAACCAAGATACCTAGAATTAGTTCAAGAAAAACTTCAAGCAATTCCAGAAGTCTTGTCTGTGGATACAGTTTTGGGGCCGTTTGATGCGATCGTTGCGGTTAAAGCAAATGGAAAATTGGATCTAAAAAGACTTGTTTCACTGATACAAGAAACTGTTCCACATATTCAGGGAACTGTAACAGCTGTTGTAGCCTCACTTTACTAGATAACCTCAAAGAGTAACCGACAGAAAGCAACTGGCCTACAATCTTTTTAGCGTAGCTATTTTTCCTTAACAAAAAACTTTTAGAAGCAATAAACGGTGCATTTTTGCCTGCGCTTCATTGCTATATAGATTAGTTCAAAGCTTAAATGGAACTAGATGCATTTCCTTTTCCGCAAGAGGAACTTAGGTTGGTTAACGAGAAAATCCAAGATGGCGATAACGTCCTTATTTACCTTGATGCGCGTCGCACCTACATGATAAAACTTCAAGCCGGACAAACCTTTCACACTCACAAAGGTTACCTAAAACTAGATGAACTCATAGGAAAAGAATACGGTGAACCAATCAAAAGCAGTATGGGCATCTACTTTACCACATTAAAACCCAAACTAACAGACTATATTATGAAATCCAGTCGCAACACTCAGATTATTTATCCCAAAGATGCCGCATTAATCGTAATGTTTAGCGGGATAGGTCCTGGAAGCCGAGTTGTGGAGTCAGGTACTGGAACAGGGTCTTTGACGACAGCGTTGGCTCATTATGTTGGTTCAACTGGAAAAGTCTACACTTACGAGTTGCGTAGTGAATTCCAGAAAAATGCTGCTAAAAATCTTCAGCGCTCAAAATTAATCGACAATGTTGAAATGAAAAGTGGCGATGTTACGTTAACGGGATATGATGAACGTGATGTTGATGCGGTAATATTGGATCTTGCTGTTCCATGGCTTGTGGTTCCATATGCTTATGCTGCCCTTAAACCCTCAGGTGTAATTGTGTCATTTAGCCCGACAATAGACCAAGTTGTAAGAACCACTGAAGCGCTTCGTGAAAACGGCTTTGTGTTTATCGAGACTGTCGAGTGCCTGATGCGTACAATGCAGGTAGAACGTGGAAAAACTCGACCTAACACAATGATGACTGGACACACGGGTTACATTACTCATGCACGAAAAGTCATTAAACCAACAATTCCTCAAGTCTCTCAAACGCAAGAACCAATTCCCCCAGAAGTTGTGTTAGAAGAAGAAAACAGTGAAGAGTCAGCGGCAGAAGAAGTTGTCTAAATATTTATTTTGTTTTTTACTTTTCTATTAATCTGTTGTGGCATACTTAGGGTCCAAAATGCTTGTTTTAATTGTTGACCTCGGGTTAAGCCATAGTAGAAACCTGCGATTTTTCCAAAGTATGGAATTAGTACCTGGTCGAAGGTTTTGTAGAGTAATGGATTATTGAGGCGGTTTTCTAGGAAAGTTGGTTTCCAGATCTTAATGTTGTATTCCCAGCATCTGATAAAGAAGTCCCATCTTGCTTTGGATAGTGAATCCATTTCGGCGCCTTTCTTGTTCATAAGAACGCAGTTTTCAAGAGGTACAAAGAACAATGGCACGTAGAATGCGTTGTAGTCTTTGAGTTTGTCCATTAGCTCAAGGGTTTGCATCATGTCTTCTTCTTTTTCGTCTGGTAGTCCTATAATCAATGTTGCGAGAGGGTACCAATCGTTATCGTTTAATATGCCAAATGCGTTTGTAACGACATCTTGCCATTGTTCAGGTTTAAATGGAAGCATTTTTCCACCCATGTACTTTCTCATTAAGCGTGGGCTTCCAGTTTCGATGCCTGTCTCAGCGGTTATAATTGGTTTTTTGCCGAATGAATACCAGCTTTTTTCAATGAGAACCTCTGCAAGTTGTTTAATCATTAGGGGGTCATGCCAAACAGGGGCCAGAGAAATATGTGATGCTTGAATACTTTTAACACCTGGATGGTCTGCCACGCTCTTAACTAGATTGACGACGGCTTCTCGGTTGGGGATAAATTTTTTATCTGATGCACCATACAAGAACAGGTCCTCTGTAATCAGGGTTACATGATCGCTGCCTTGTGCTGTGCTTAACGCAACTTCTTTCATTATTTTTTCTACTGGCACGTCAATCTTGTTTTGCATGGTTGGAGTGCAAAATTGGCAGTTGCGTCCACATCCTTTTGAGATCTCAACTGCACCATGGATAGCCACGTTCTTGGTCAGTGGCATTTCAGCGTTGTAGTTCCAGTTATTTAGCGATTCGTCAGCCTTAGCAATGCGGGGCATCGGTTCGTTGTTTACTGCTTTTTTGAATAACTCAACAATTGGTCCTGGTCTACCCCCGATGAGAACACAATCTACACCATAGCTGTCAGCGACATTATTTCGTTCAAGCTGCCATGAACCAAAACCACCCACTATGATTTTCGGCTTATATTTTTTTATACTGGGGTGCATGACGAGTTTGCGGAATTCTATGGCGTTCATAGGTTCGCCTCCGCCTACAATGTTAGAGTATGTTTTGCTAACATATCCCATGCCTGTGGGATCCATTGAAGATATGCCGACAACTTTGGTTTCTGGTCCGATGAATCTGTCTAAGTCTAGAGGGTGAACTACTGCAATATCTTGAGGTGAAAATCCGCCCTCGATAAGGATTGCTTCTACTTTTCGTAGTCCATAGGGTGCATAGTTTGCTTGGCCGTCGGTCTTGGAACCCATATGTGGGTAGAGGGTTCTTCGTGCATATGATAGTGGGATTGGTCCTTTGCCAAATCCGCCCACGAATGCCATGAAAGGGTTGTTGAGAAAATCGCTCATTTCGGTGGCGGAAGCTGTGAGAACTATTCTTTTGCCCAAACCTGTTGCCAAAGCTTTTTCTTCCTCACGAATAGAGTAAGATGAATGTTACCTGTCTTTTTAAGACTTGCTATAACCAACATGTAACTTGATAAGGATTAGTTTTGATCTAAGTGCTTTTAGAGGACTTTTGATTGTACGAGGACTGAAACTTTTGGGGGGTCGTGGATGCGTGTGTGTTGAGCGCATTAAGCAGCTTTTAGGCGGGGTTTTTGGGTGATATTTCTAAGAAATAAGCTTTATATACACACTGTATTAAGTATTAATATACCTGAGATGTTTGAATGCAAGAAATCGTTCCAAAAGACCCAGAATTGGAATCAAACGAAACAAAAGCATATCAAACAAGTGAAATTAATGTTTCAGAAATTATAGCCATATTAAAAAATATGAAAATTGAAGAACAAGAACTGCTTACTCAAAGAAAAAAATTACAGGAAACAGAGAATGAACTTCGAACCCAAGCTATGACGGAAATTGAGGAAAAACACAAAAGGCTCGCCGGATTGAAGTCAGAAATCACATACCTGCAGAAAAAATGCAGCGAACTTGAACAAGCACTGGGTATACCAGTTTACGAATAATAATCAAAACACCTCACAAATCAATGAAAATTAATTTGGGGACCCAAAATGAAGAAACAAAATGAGAACATCCAACTTCACATAATAAGTGAAGACTACAAAGAAAAAAAGAAAGAAAAAAACAATACTTTTAGTATTTCAGAAAAAGCCATCTTAGTTTCTGAACTTCAAGATAACGACTCTCTTTTCGAACAACTGAATAAAATGCATGAAGAATTTGACGAGACCAAAGAACCAGATAGCAAATCGGCAGATCGAGGCATCGATCAAGAAGAGCAGTTTAACTCCAGTGAGTTAGTTGGTTCTTCTGATAGTTCAAAACTTTTAGAGGTTTATGAAAAACTAAAGAAAGAAGAGTCCGAACTAATCGATTGCAAACAAGAATTTCTTGCAAACGAGAATCGTCTCATAGTTAGACTAAACCAGGAAATTCATAGAAAGAAAAAAACTATTGAAGAACTGCGCAATGAAATCTCAGCCCTTCAAAGCACATGCAAAGAAATCGAACAGGAACTTGATATATCAACCAACTAATTAAATAAACAAGCTAAAACTTAACAATCATTTGAATTATTGATGCCCGTTTCTTGTTATTCTAAAAAATGTTAGCTCTCAAGATAAGAGTTTTTTGTTATCCTAGCTCAAAATTAATGCACCGTAGCTCAGTTTCGTGTTTCAAATTTGCTTTAGGTGCGGGGAATTAGACCTTTGTTTGTATTTGCCGTCTGAGTAACTCTGAT
>CAYPSV010000048.1:0-9248 GCA_964413605.1 uncultured Candidatus Bathyarchaeia archaeon
TAATTGATTGTTGGGGCATGAATAGTGTCTGTTCCGCCCTTTGCCACATGCAAATGCACTGGTTTGTTAGCAAACAAGCAGATCGGCAAAACAGCCATCAGCAACATAGGGATGCTTCCTGCGGTTTCAATCACAGCATCGAACTCACCACCATTAATCTTGTTTGGTACAAACCAAAGTTCTCTTGAACCCAATGTTGCCCCCTCTACTTTGGCAGTGCAGATTCTAGCTGCTGTTAATACTGTTTCAAGGTGTTGATGCTTTAAACCAGGTTGGGGGCGACTCTGTCGGATGTTGAATATATGAAGAGGTTGCAGTTTGATGGCTGACAACGCAATAGATAAACGTAAAATTGTACCGCTTCCGCTTTTTTTGCTTCCATCGATTTCAATCATTCAGTTTTTTCACTTTGGGTAGTTTGCAAACAATTTAATAAGCCTCATCGATTATTTAGGGGTTTGAGGGAGTTTACATGAGCAGTGACAGAGAAAAATTAACTCAACTGTTGCAAAAAGTAGACACAGTTACCTCAGAATTGAACAAGATTTCAGCCGAACTACGGACAATTTCTGCGTCATTGAAATCACTTGCAGTTGGCCAATTAACGCAACCTACTGGTCACATCAATACATCAATAATTCCTCCCGCATCTGTTGTTCCACCTGACACATCAAGGCAGAGGTCTATAGATGACATCCGTATGTCTTTTCCTGAGGAACTTGAGTCTAGATTAAGTTTTGACGAAAAAGACGACTACATTATAATTAAGCCCAAGATGTTCTTAGGCTCAGAGAACTTTGCCAAGATAGCCTCCGCAGTTCGAGGCATGGGCGGAGAATACATCAGCGCTGGGAAAGACTCTCATTTTAGGGTGCCCAAGAAAAAAACCTGATTTTTCTTATCTGATTTGGAAATCGAAAAAATCACCACTATAATTCTCGTGGCGTACTTCAACGTTTTCAACTTTGGCATTGTTGGGACCATGGCGGCAGTACTCAACAGCATTCTTTACAGTTGATTCTTCTCCCTCAAAAACCGCTTCCACCCTACCATCAGCCAAATTGCGTACCCACCCCTTTACTTCTAAGATTTCAGCACGAAGTTTAGTATTTTGTCTAAAGAAAACACCTTGAACTCTGCCACTTATCAGAACGTGAACTCTTACTTTTGATCTCATAGATTTCGATGATAAATTAACTGTTGAATTTAAAAACTTAGGTTACAAAACTTAACTACGGTTCTATTTTTTCGCCAACAGTGTATAAAAATAGGCTCGCCGAGGGTGATCCTAACCACTTGAATTTGTTTACTAAATCTTTGACCACATCTTCGTAATTGCTTGACTTATCTAAGCTATCGAGGTATTTTTGAAATGAGCCAAACCGCTTCTCTATCGCAACAAAATTTTGTGCATTTTGGATTATTGCCTTTATTTTACCTCTGTTTCTGACGATTCCTTGATCCCTCATGAGGATTTCAACATCTGAAGAAGTAAAAGTTGCCACTTTGCTAATGTCAAAATTTTCAAAAGCCCTTCTAATAGTTGACCATTTTTTATCTATAACTTGCCAGTTTAAGCCTGCTTGAAATATTACTCGAGACATATTCTCAAAATAACATTCATCACTTGAAGGACGTTTTTCTCGATACCACCATTCAGGCATTTGCCAATGCTCATCTTGCAATAAATCAACCCGCTATAATCAAGGTTTAGTTTATAATTTAAGCCGTTGTGATTGACACAATACAGCAACAAAACATTCTCCCTCTGCGATTCACTTTCAATTATCTCTCTAGTGCTCTAAAATGTCGTTTGAGGATTTGTTTTAATAGAATTTCTAATAAAAACTAACTTGTGGCGAACATGTTTAAGGGAAACTGTGGAAAACTGATGGTTTACGCTTCAAATAGTCTTCCAAGCAAAAAACGATTAGATTCAGTTAAATATGCTGCTAAAACGACAGCAAAACGGTTGAATTTGGATTTTGAAATGGTCCACTTTGACAAAGCAGCCTCACCCATCTATGTTTACTACGAAGAAAACGACGACAAAGAGCCAATACCGCTCTATTGTGATGAAGGAAAAATATCAAACTTAGATGAAATCAGCTGTGCATTGAGAAAAATGATGTTTGTCCTTTCTTTCCACCCAAAGCTCTCTGTGCTAAGAGAAATTAGAAGCCAACTAATCAAACTTTCTTGAACCTGATTGACTGGTTCTCCAAAACTACCTCGTAGACTTGGTTTACGTCAAAACTTATCTCTAAACTGTCGTATTCATGCTCAGTTAAGAACAAGATAATCTTAGGAGTTGCCATTTGATTTTTTTGAGGTAGAAATGGCATTTGCGTCTGAAGTGCCTGCATTATATCTTGAGCCATCTTGGCTTCATCTGATTGTGGTCGGAGTATGTAGGGGTTTACTTCCCTTTCTTCAAGTAACTCTATTCTCTTTCCAAGGTTGCCGTCTAAGTCACGGGTAGATTCGATTTTGTTGACTCTAACGCGGAACAAACATTTCACACTCTCCTTATGGATAGTGAATCTCAGATTTAAATTGTTTACACAGACTGCAGGGAAATTTGCTTTCCAATGTACATATCTAGAGACGTAAGATTTTGGCGACTCCGCTTTAACCCTGACATTCTTAAAAGATTAAAAACGAGGTGCACTGCCAATCTGACTCGTTAATTGGGGTGTTTGAAATAACCGTTTCGCAATTCCCTAAGAATTTACTCGTGAAGGATCGGTTTTTTCTTCTTTTTTAATTTCGGCAATTCTTTTGTCGAGAAGTTTCAGTCTATTCCGCATGGTTTTTATCGCTTCATAGATGTGTTTGCGTTCATACTCTAACTGTTTGAAGTTACATTCAGAACCGATTTTTTCTTCGAGGAATGCTGACAACGGTGACGGTATGTTGGGCGCAGACCAAT
Organism: uncultured Candidatus Bathyarchaeia archaeon; assembly: GCA_964413605.1. Lineage (GTDB taxonomy): Archaea > Thermoproteota > Bathyarchaeia > Bathyarchaeales > Bathycorpusculaceae > Bathycorpusculum. The sequence goes on from CAYPSV010000048.1 coordinate 2,933, forward strand.
TTTCCAATTCGATGTTTAGGACATCTCGAGCGAATTCTCGGAAAAGGTTCCCGATGTTGTTTGAGATTTCTGTTTGCTTCAAGATTGCTTTTCTTAGGATTTGTTCTCCTGATTCGGTGATTTGGTAAACTCTTAGACGCCGATTCTTTTGGGTTTGCCATTGACCTTTAATGTAGCCTGAATTTTCTAGATTGCGAAGGATGGGGTAGACGCCGCCTGCAGTAGGTTGCCAGAAACCTTTGGTTCGGCTATTGATTTCTTTCATGATTTCGTAACCGTGGGAAGGTTTCTTGTTGATGAGAATTAGTACTCCCATTCGGATAATGCCTTTTTTGGCTTCTTTCATCCAACTTGCAGTTGTCTTATCCTCGATTTCAGTTGTCATTGGCTTTCAATTAGGTATTTGTTCTAGGGAATACTTATATTTTGCCGCTATATATTGCACTGAATAATATTACAAAGTGATCTTACCCATGGACAACGGAAAAATAATTGAAGTACAAAACCTGACCAAGATGTTTGGAAAGTTCACTGCTGTAGAAGACATATCATTCAGCGTTAAGAAAGGCGAAATATTTGGCTTGCTAGGACCCAACGGGGCAGGCAAAAGCACAACTCTTCGTATGCTCTCTACGCTCTCACGACCTACAAAGGGAACAGCTACAATCGGAGGATACGACACAGTTAAACATGATATGGAAGTACGCAAACTAATCGGCATCGTTTCAGAAAAAATGATTATTTACAATCGTTTAACAGCAAAAGAGAACCTCTGGTTCTTTGGTAGCCTCTTCAACATACCAAAAGACACATTAAACAAAAGAATCGATGAATTACTTGAACTTGTCCAGTTAACAAAATGGAAAAACGCACAAGTTGGCACGTTCTCAACCGGTATGCGCCAAAGAATGAACGTTGTCCGTGCACTGCTTAACATGCCTAAAGTTTTGTTTCTTGATGAACCTACCTTAGGCTTAGACCCTCAATCATCAGTAGAAATAAGGGATTTCATCAAAAAGCTCAATCAAGAACAAGGAACGACAGTTATCATAACTACACATATGATGGTTGACGCTGACTTGTTATGCGATCGCATAGCTATCGTTGACCACGGAAAAATTATAGCTCTTGACACATCAACTAACCTCAAAAAAATAATTTCAGGAGCAGATACCATGATTGTTAAACTAGAAATAGCAAACCTAACCCCCGGTATGTTGACCGATATAAAAGCCCTCAAATGCGCAGATGCGGTCACCCAAGAAAACTCCAGACAGCTACACCTTATCGTTCACGGCGAAGAAGCCTTCGACAACATAATCGATGCAGTAAGAAAAAGAAACGGAAAAATAACTTCCATGGAAAACCTGCAACCCTCACTTGAAGACGTATTTCTACACATAACCGGTCATGAAGTCAGAGACAGCGCAGACCAAAAAATCAAGCAGGAACATGGCCCACGATTTGGTGCATCACCAAGGAGGGTAAGGTAATAGATATGACAGCAAAAAAAATTCTACAACACAGTTATAGGATCGCAAAAAAAGACTTAACAGAACTGTTTCGCAACAGGCTCGGTTTAGTGCTTTTAATCGTCATGCCCTTGTTCATGATGGTTATGGTTGGTTTTATTTACCCATCGAATGGCACGATTACTGATTTGAAAATTGGGTTGGTTAATGAGGATTCGCCTTTTAACAGTTCAACTGTTCCAAGTCAAGCTTTCCTGATGGGCTTAACGCAAATCAACGATCAAACTCACATGCTGGTAATTACTAATGTGTCAAGTCAGGCTGACCTTAAAGATATGGTTCAACGAGGAGAACTCGAAGGGGGTATCTTAATTCCTAGCAATTTCTCCCAGAGTCTGCTAACTGGACAGCAAGGTACACTCGTCATAGTTAGTGATGAATCTAACCCGCAAATCTCCGCGACAATACAAGCCGCACTAACTGGTGTATTTAACGCAATGAGCCAACAGCTTGCGATTAACAATGTTTTACCCTTGAATGCAACAAATTCTCTTGCTGTTGTCCAACCTTACAGTGTTCAGACTCAAGGTGTCGTTTCAGGTCACCCAAGCTACTTTGACTTCATTGCACCAGGCATAATGGCTATGACGGTTATGATGAGTGTAATGACTGGTTTGCCAGTTGCGATTTCGCAGGAAAAAGAAATCGGCACAATGGATGGCATGATGGTTGCACCAGTGAATCGCTTGTCTATTTTGCTGGGTAAAACTATGGCTCAAACTGGCCGCGGCCTAATCCAAGGAGTAATAATCTTGGCTCTAGCCATTGGAATTTTTGGGGTCGCCATACAAGGTAATATCTTGCTGGTGTTTGCTTTGCTTTTGCTTGGTGTGTTTAGCTTTGTAGGGTTAGGCATAGTGATAACGTCCTTCACAAAAGACCAAGAAACCGCACAGATGCTCATGATGACTTTGATGTTTCCGATGATGTTCCTTAGCGGAGTGTTTTTCCCAATACAGCAGATGCCATGGTATATGCAGGACATAAGCAAAGTTTTGCCTTTAACATATGCTTCAGATGCCTTACGGAAAGTCATGGTTTTAGGAGCTGGAATACCGCAAATTTCAACAGAACTTATCATACTGATCGTGTTCGGCATAGTAATGATAGCCATTGCACTACCGGTATTCCGAAGAATGATGACTCGATAGGAGAACAAACATGAGCACTCTTTGTTCCAAATGCCCTTTCTTTCAATTCGCCCCTCTCCTTAGAAGAAAGAACGCACGCAAGCGTTGTCGCATCGAACCACAAAGACAGCTTCGTATCTACAAATGCAAAGATTTCCCTAAAAAAGAAAAATGGTTCTTTTAATCTGAGAGATAGCACATTTTTTCTTCCTTTTTCTCCCTTACCTGAATCCCTTATTTCTAAATTAATAATTTGTTTTTATTCCACTCTAGTTTACTTGGTATTGGTTATAGAATATGAGTAAACCTGACAAATTTGCCGGGCGATTCGAATTTCTGGAACACACTGCAGATGTCTACGTTCGTGCACACGGAAGAAACATTGAGGAAGCGTACGAAAACGCTGCCTTATCGATGTTTGAAACGATGACTGATACCGATAAGATCGCTCAGTTACAAGAAGAAACTATTGAAGTTGAAGCCGAAGACCACTACGCTCTGCTTTATAATTGGCTTGAAACTTTACTTGTAAAGTTTGAAACCGAAAACATGCTCTACTCAAAATTCCAAATAACCAGATGGAAGGAAACTTCTGAAACCTTCAAAATAGAAGCAAAAATTTGGGGCGAAAAATTCAACTCCGAAAAACACCCTCAGAGGGTCGCCGTTAAAGCAGTAACATACCATCGCATGTTTATAATCCGAGAGATCGATAGGGTGATTTTGGAGTTTATCCTAGATATTTAAGCAAACTTTAGTCTTTTTAGTTCTGATAGCAGTCTTTCAACCATGGGTTCTGGAGGTTGATCAAGCGTTTTTGTTTCCAGTTCTATGAGGGGAACTTTCATTTCCTTGTAGTAAGCTATTAATGGGCTTGTTTGTTCTTGGTAAATTTCTAGTCGTTTCTTTATCGTTTCCGGATTGTCATCTGTTCTTTGATATAACGAGCCCCCACATTTATCGCAGACACCTTCAACTTTGGATTTTAGATATTTCACGTTGTATACAGTTCCGCAGCTTTTGCACACTCTACGCGCGGATAAGCGTTCGATAATTATCCAGTCAGGAACATTTAGCTGCATTATTACATCAATTTTTGTTATGCTGTTAAGTTTTTTTGCTTGGTCGAGTGTGCGTGGGTAACCGTCGAGAATAAAGCCTCTTCCTTTAGAAATTTTTGCTAAATGAGCTTTTAGAACTTCAACAACGACTTCGTCAGGAACTAGAGCTCCTTTTTCCATGTAGCTTTTAACTTTGGTGCTTAGATCCGATTTTTCTTTAACTAATTCGCGGAAAATATCTCCCATTGAAATAACGTCAACACCGAGTTTTGCTTGAAGTCTTGAGGCGTATGTTCCTTTTCCTGCACCGGGCGCGCCGAATATGATTGCTTTCAACATGTGAAGTTTCTCCTTTTAGTCTTTGATTAAAATAACTATGCGTAATTAAGTTTTGTTGTCTGATCATTGTTCACGGAAACATTTATGGCGTGATAAAACTACACAAACTTGATTTGAGGGAAAGTTGTGCACACTAAAAAAATAGGTAACAAGTTGTTCATGGTTGAACTGGGCACTGGTGGGTTTGAAAACTTAATCTGCAGCTACATAATTGCGGGTGAAAAACCTTTCTTGGTCGAATCAGGACCAACATCTTCTGTACCCCGATTGCTCTCTGGGTTGAAAGAGTTAAAAATTGACTTTGAAGATATCCATTATGTAGCTCTGACCCATGTTCATTTAGACCATGGAGGCGGCGCAGGTACTCTGTTAAAATCTCTGCCAAACGCCAAAGTTATAGTTCATCCCAGAGGATTACCACACCTTGTTGACCCCGAACGCCTTTGGGCCTCTTCTCAAATAGTTCTCGGATTCATAAGCGATATCTTCGGCAAACCAGAATCCATCCCTAAGAAAAGGTTGATTCCAATGACAGAGGGTTTCTTCGATTTAGGGTATGGTGGTAAATTAAATGTGACTGAAACAATCGGTCATGCTTCGCATAACCTAAGTTTTCTTGAATCGTTTAATGATGGAATATTTCCAGGAGATGCCGCTGGAACATATCTTCCTGAGTTTGATGTTATTGTTCCAACAACTCCTCCACCTTTTCATCTTGAAGTAGCGTTAAGCTCTTTGGATAAGTTAATAAGTCTAAAACCGAAAGCGCTTTACTTTAGTCACTTCGGCAAAGCTTCTGATGCAGTTCAACGTCTTAGAGACTATAAGGTTCAGCTTCAACTATGGGCAAACATAGCCGAGGACGGTGTTAAAAAGAATCAGAGTTTAGAGCAAATTCGTGACAGAATAATCCGAGAAGATAAAGTAATGAATAGAATCGTTGATTTTGTAAAAAATCATCGTATCTACTCAAAAACAATGCTGGAAAATTGTGTCTTAGGTTTTATCGAATACGCCAAGCAGAAATGGGAAAACCCGAAGGGTACTGCCTGAAGTATTTTAAGTAATGTTTTGATTTGTCCTTCTTAATAAAAAAATGGCAGTTTACTCTTCTGTCTGTAATTTCTTCAAAGAGGTTACAGTATCCAAATATCTAATGTTAATCGGGACTGTTGTATTTTAGTGACTGGTGCGTAGGTTTAATGTTAGGAACCTTTATTTTTTGGCTTAGCAAGTGTTCTGGTTACAGGGAACTGAACTTTGCCGCAAGTTAAAGTAACGAATAGGGCAAATGATATTGAGTATGCTATACGAGACGTTATAGTTCACACGCAGGAACTTATCAAAAGCGGCAAAAAAATCTATTACCTAAATATCGGCGATCCAGCAGCATTCGATTTCACAACCCCTCAATATGTAAAGGATGCACTTTGTAAAGCAATTGAATGTGACGACAATTATTATTCATCTAGCGAAGGTATACCTGAACTTCGAGAAGCAATAGTATGCAAAGAAAAAAGAGTCAACAACGTAGACGTCACCTCTGACAATGTGTTGATTACCCAAGGTATTTCGGAGGCTATCCAGATGGTTTTGGCTGCGCTGGTAGACAAAGGGGCTGAGATTCTTTTTCCGGGACCTACCTATCCACCATATATTTCCTATACTAGATTCTTCGATGGAACGCCAATCTCCTACGAAACTATCGAGGCAGAAGGGTGGCAGCCAAACATCGATGACTTACGCAGCAAAATTTCAACTAAAACACGGGCGATCGTCATAACCAATCCAAACAATCCCACAGGCTCAGTTTACACTCGAAAAATGCTAAAGGAAATGCTTGATATCGCAGGCGAAAATAATCTACCTGTTATCTCCGATGAAATCTACGATCAACTAACTTTCGAGAAAGAATTCGTTAGTACAGCGAATCTCTCCAAAGATGTGCCAGTCATTGGGCTCAACGGGTTCTCCAAAGTCTACCAGATGACAGGCTGGAGACTTGGCTACGTGTACTTTAAAGGTGAAGGCAAAGTATTAGACGACCTCAAGTTGGGCGTTGAAAAGCAATGCCGCATCCGTCTATGTGCCAACACTCCTGTCCAAATCGCCGGAGCCGCTGCACTTAATGGTTCCCAAGACTTTGTCAAAGATATCGTAGAACGACTAAAAGAACGACGAGACTATGCGTTTAAACGCTTAAACGAAATCCAAGGTATAACAGCAACAAAACCAGAAGGAGCATTCTACATCT
>CAYPSV010000049.1:0-9196 GCA_964413605.1 uncultured Candidatus Bathyarchaeia archaeon
TCCTCCCCCTACTAAGATGCTTCCGTTCGGGGGGTTCCCGCTCCGTAAAGGAGCAACAACCTTGCGGTTGATGAGAAGTCTCATTCGGGTATCCTCGGTTCTAAGGCTGCTTGCGCTTACCCGAGGCGGTATCGCGGCTTGCCGCGCCCTTCTTCGGCTCTCAAGCCGAGCCATCCTCCAAATAGCGTGGCATGTTTCGGGCCAATGGTAGTGTCTGTTTGGCGTTTGGTGAAACACATGTTTCAAATTTTGTAGTGTATTGGCGTCGTTGTATATGTTGATCCTGTGCATGGTGTCATTTTAAGCGCCAGTGCGCCCATTCACCGCTTCACTCCTCATCGTGTTATGGTGTGGAGTTGCATCTATTTTTTATTATTACTAACCCATTTCTGGGATTGCATAAGAAGCAGACTCGGCGAATATAAGTCTTACGTTGAGGTTTTCTTGTGTTGATTGACATGGATTTGATGCGTCAGCTGTTGCTTCCCCCACAAATTTTGCTCCTACAATATGATTTTTGATGTTAAGGTTCAAATGTTGGGGAGTATAAAGAAGGGTTTGTGTATAATATAAGACTGTTGACATAATTGGAACAATGGTGTAGTTTTTTGTTGTAAATGAATCGTGGAGAAAAGTGAAAAGATGTTTGGTTGTGTTTACTTGTGTGGCGTTTAGCTACAAAGTTTTTTTGTGGCGTGGTGGTTGGGGTTTTTCTGTTATGCTTATATTTACCGTTTACAGTTATTGGTTTTTAGGAGACTTAAATTATGCCCGCTATTGAAATTGGACGGTTATGCGTTAAACAAGCTGGTCGAGAATGCTGTCACAAATGTGTCATCATCGACGTTATGGACAAGAGTTTTGTCTTAATTACGGGACCAAAAAAATTAACAGGTGTAAAACGTCGCAGAGTGAACATCAACCACCTCATGCCATTAGAAGAGAAAGTTGAGATTAAACGTGGAGCCAACGACGATGAGGTTGCCCAAGCCCTAGAAGGGCAAGGCAAACTTGACCTCATGAAAGAGTAAAACCCGTTTTAAGGTTTAATTACTTAAACATCTTTTTCTTATTTCATCTGGAGATTAGACTTTTGACACGCACCTTGCCACCTTGGGAAACTAAGAGGGAGTTGTTGATCAAAGCTGAAGACTACACTGATCCTAAGTACGGGTGCAGACCTTCTGATCGTGTCGCGAAGGAGTTGATCCGATTTGGGACGATTAATTTGGACAAGCCTTCTGGACCAACGAGTCATGAGGTTGCGGCTTGGGTTAAGCGGATTATGAAGTTAGAAGGTATTGGGCATGGGGGTACTTTGGATCCTAAAGTTACCGGTGTTTTGCCTGTTACTTTGGAGGATTCCACTAAGATGGTTCAGGCATTGCTTCACAGTGGCAAGGAGTATGTTTGTGTGCTTAAGTTACATGGGGATGCTGAGGAGGCAAAGATTAAGCAGGTGTTGGGTGAGTTTGAGGATGAGGTTTTTCAGCGTCCACCCTTGCGTTCGAGTGTGAAACGGCAGATTAGGACTAGACGTATTTATTATATTGATTACTTAGAGCATGATGGTCGAAATTTACTTTTTAAAGTTGGATGTGAGGGTGGCACCTACATTCGTAAGCTTTGTTTTGATATTGGCGAGATTTTAGGTGTGGGTGGTCATATGCAGGAGTTGCGTCGTTCTCGCGCTGGGCCGTTTGTGGAGAGCAGCGTTAAGAGTGTGACGTTACATGATGTTGCTTACTGGTTTGGTGAGTACCAGTCGACAAAGGATCAATCTTACTTGTGCAAGTTCATTGAGCCTATGGAGTCGGCGATGGCTATGTTGCCTAAAATTGTTGTTCGGGACTCTGCGGTAGATGCTCTCTGTCATGGAGCAAGCTTGACAGCACCAGGCGTGTTGCAGGTTGACAGTGGGATCGTTAAAGATTCAACTGTTGGTCTTTTTACGTTGAAAGGTGAAGCTATTGCACTTGGTAAAGCGTTGGTTTCGTCAAAGGAGATTTTAGATTTGAAGCATGGTGCGGTTGCTGGTTTGGTTCGTGTGTTAATGCCTCGAAGTACTTATCCTAGGGTTTGGAAGAGTGGCGGCTCAAATGAGCAAAAGACGCAATAAGCGTGTTGAGCACTATTTTTCTGGGATGCCTGAAAGTGAGGACCGGTTTGGTCTGGTTCACACTCGTTTGAGGGGGCGAGACTTTGAGTTTTTAACTTCGTCGAGTGTTTTTTCGAAACGGCAGGTAGATTTGGGCACCAGGGTTTTGGTTGAGGCTATGGTTTTGCCTTCTGGGGGCTGTGTTTTTGATGTTGGTTGTGGATACGGTGTCGTTGGGATTGTTGCTGCGGCGTTAAATCCTAGTTTGCGTGTGGTTATGTCAGATGTGAATATGCGTGCTGTGCGTTTGGCGAGGCGTAACGTTGAGCTTAACCGAGTTTTGCGCAATGTTGAAGTGCATTTTGGTTCTTTTTATGAGCCCGTTGGTGATTTAAAGTTTAATTGTGTTTTGTCAAATCCGCCTATTAGCGCAGGGATGGATACTGTTAAAGCGATTATTTCTGGTGTCAAGGGTGTGTTGGAGATGGGGGGTAGTTTTCAGATGGTTATTCGCTCTAAGATTGGTGCTAAGGTTTTGCCTGAATTCTTTGAGAAGACTTTTGGGAATTGCAGTGTTGTTGCCAGGGAAAGTGGTTATCGTGTGCTTATGGGCATGTTGGTTGGTTGATTATTATTTATGATTGGTCTTTTGAGTTAGTGATTTTTTTAAGTATGTTGGTTTGAATACCGCAAACTTGAAATTGTCAAACCGCTCCATACAAAGAAGAAATAATCTAAAGGGGCACAAACAATGGCAAAATTAAACAAAGTGGATGAGAAAGTGGTATCAACCCTCCAAACCGAAGGCAAAGAATTGACCCTTCAAGAACTTATTGACAAAACTGGCGAGCCATCAAAAAAGGTTTTTCGTTCTCTTCGAAAGCTTTTCGAGAATGAAGTTGTGTCAACCCAAGCCCGAAAATACAAACTCACGCTCACAGACACTAAAGCGATTAAGGCAAAGCTTGCATCTAAGCCTAAGGAAGAATCCGAATCTTAGTTTATTCTTTTGCCTTGAGAAAATGCAAAAGGCAAGGTTCGAATAAAATAGTGGTACATGAGAAGTATAATTAAGTTAATCGCTGTTGCCGCTATTATTACTGCTATTTTAGCGTGGTCTCCTTGGATCACTGATGATTATGTGGTTGACAAAGTGGTTGAGAAGTTGGGTGGTCCTGAGGCACGTTTTGATTATCTTGACCAAGATATGGCAGTGAAGGATATACCTAAACAGGTTGTTTGGTTTCCATTTTTCAAGTATGTTGTTTTCCCGGGTGAAGCTAGTTGGTTTGTAAGTTTTTGCGGTAGCGTTTAGAAGTTGGTAGAGTTGGAGCCTCGAGCGGGCCTTGCTCCCGCGGCCTGCTGCTTACAAGGCAGCCGCTCTACTGGGCTGAGCTATCGAGGCACCCAAATTCCAGATTACACCAACACATGAAACTCTATCCAAATAAAAGTTACTGCTCAGGTTGTTTTTCTAGTTATTTGGTTTGGTTGACTTTTGGAGGCAGGTAATATTTTTTGGTTTGGTGGATGGTTTGTTTTTTGGGTTTTAGGAGGTTGTTTCCCAAACTTTTAAAGCAGTCAGGTTAAACTATTCTGTGCGAACTGTGGTAAGATGAGCTTGAAATATCATTACATGCAGTTGCCCCGAGAGGTAATTGTTGGCAAAGGCACTTTGGGTCGAATTCCCGAAGTTGTTGAGCGGTTGCGTCTTTCGGGGAAAGCTTTGGTTTTGTCTGATGCTAATTGTTTTGAGCTTGCGGGGAGGAGGGTTTCTGGGTTGCTTGAAGAGTCGGGTTTAACGGTTGATTTTTTGACCGTTAAGTCTATGGTTGTTAATGATTTGGCGGATCTTGAAGATCAAATTGAGGTGCTTAAGCCTGATGTGCTTTTTGCTGTTGGTGGGGGAACGATTATTGATTCGGCTAAGGTTAGTTCGGGCAGTCAAAATATTCCTTTTATCAGTGTGCCTACGTCTGTTAGTCATGATGGCATTGCTAGTCCGTTAGCGTCAGTTAAAGGCGCTGATAAGCCTTTTTCGGTTATGTCTCAGTCTCCTTTGGCGATAGTTGCTGACACGGAGGTTATTGCTAAGGCGCCTTGGAGGTTTGTTGTTTCTGGTTGTGGAGACATTATTTCTAAGTTTACGGCGGTTAAGGATTGGAAGTTGGCTCATTATGAAAACGGTGAGTATTACGGTGGGTATGCGGCAAGTCTTGCTTTGATGAGTGCGAAGCTTGTGACTGAAAATGCAGAGTTAATTGTGTGTCGGCAGGAGGAGGGTTTGCGGGTGCTTTTGGAGGCTTTAATTAGTTGTGGGGTTGCCATGAGTATTGCGGGTAGCAGTCGTCCGTGTAGTGGTTCGGAGCATTTGTTTAGTCACGCTTTGGATATAATCAATCATAATCATGCTATGCATGGGGAGCAATGTGGTGTTGGAACTATACTTTGTTCTTATCTATATCGAAGTAATTGGCAACGTATAAAAACTACTTTAAAGAAGCTCGGGGCGCCAACTTCTGCTGAGGAGTTGGGTGTTGAGGATCAGGATGTGGTAAGGGCGTTTGAGATGGCTGTTACGATTAGGCCTGAGCGGTACACCATTCTGCAAAAGATGAATCTTAATCGTGAATCTTGTGAAAGAATTGCGAAAGCAACGGGTGTTATTTGTTAGGCATTATGGGTTGGATTAGTGCGAATTGGTTGCCGTCTGGGTCTTCGGCTGCTGCGATCCATCCGACTTCGGGGACTTCTTGTTTTGGTTGTGTGATTTTGCCGCCCATTTTTACGATTTTTGTTAGAAAGTCGGTTATGGATTCGACTGAGAAGTAGTTAATGGGTTTGTTTTGGGGGTCTTGTTTTTTGTACATGCCGCCGTTTACTCCTGGCCGTTGAAGCATGCCTTTCTCATCTGTGGGTACTGTTTGGATTACCCAGTATTCGATGGGTCCGGGGGCTAGGGTTATTGTCCAACCGAAGAGTTCTTCGTAGAATTTTTTGAGTTTTTCTACGTTGTTTGCTGGGATTTCAAAATGGATGATTGTATGATCCAATTTTTAACCTCCAAAAAGGTGTTACATATAGTTAATGTGTGTTTAAGGATTTAACTTTTGTTAGGTCTAAAAATAGAAGGTTTGAAAAGGGGTAGTTTGTTGTGTTTATGGTGCGTTGGCTTTTTCTTTAGATTTTTTTTCTGCTTTGGGCGGTTCGGTTTTTTTCTTTGCCGCTTTCTTTTCTTTTGGTTTTGTTTCTTCTGGTTTTGGTTCTGGAACTGCGGGTGTTGGTTTGGGTTCGTATTTGAAGGTTTCAACGAATTTTGTTTCAGCCATGTCTGGGAGGAATTTTTGGATGTCCATGGAGATGCCGCGTTTTGCAATTTGGATGCCTTCGACGTAGAATGTGTCTTCAGGCATGTCGATTGTTAGTTTTTGGTCTTTTAAGGTTAGTTTGAATTTTTCTAGATCAACTACGGGGACTCTTCTGTGGATGAGTGCGCCGATTTTTGCTTCTGGGTCTTTTAGTTTGCTGGTGATGGTGACGTCGTAGATTAGGGTTCTGCCTGCTAGGGGTGGGTTGAAGTCTAAGAGGACTCTGCCTGCTCCGATGGATCGTATGGTTGCGTTTTTGCCTTGGTATTCTATGCGTGCGCCTACGACTGGGTTGATTTCTTTGGCGTAGAGTTGTTTTATTGGGACGCGTTTTATTTTTTCTGGGTCTCGTTGTCCGAAGCCTTTGTCGGCTGGGATTTCAACGGTTTGGGGTTTGTTAACTTCCATTGTTGTTAAGTCGTCGTCTAGGGCTTTTAGGACCCAGCCTTCGCCGATTACGACGAGTTTTGGTTCGTAGAGTTCGCCTTCTTTGTGAAGGTGCTCTTTTTTTGAGACATCTTCTTTTGTGGTGTCGAAAACTTCGTTTGTTTCTTTAACTTTGGCGACGTAATCGATTAGTATGAAATCTCCTTTTTGTAGGGTCATTTTGATCATCCTTTAACTATTCGGAAAGTGTAGAGTTTCATACGCGAATAAAAACTTTGTCTAAACAAAGTGGAAAGTTGGTTTTTTGAGTAGAATTTGTTTGGGTTTTTGTTTGGGCTTTCGGTGGTGTCTGTTTGTCTAGTTTGGTTGTTGTGGGTTTTTTTTGTGTGTGTGTTTTGGGGGTTTGTTTTTGGGGTTGTGTTTGTTGTTTGCTTTGGTTTTTTTGGTTTGTTTGGTTGTAGTTGTTGAATGGGTGAGTTTGGTTTATCGGGGGATGATTGCGAGGAAGGGTTCGGCTTTCATCTCTGCGGTTGCGTAAACTGCTAATGCGATGCTCCAGAAGACGTCATCGTGGGTTCCGTGGGGGTGGTGGTATCCGATTGAGCCGTCTTTTCGTAGTTCGTATCGTTCTATGTTGAGTTCGGTGCATATTTCTCCTCGGTAGGGTCGTTCCCAGTTTAGAAGGGGGTAGAAGAATTGGTTGTTTGCCATTCGTTGTTTTAGTAGGCTTGCCATTTCGCTTTTTCGTGGTACGCTAAAGTTGACGCCTTCGACGTTTTCGATGCCGGTGTTTTCCATGTCTGATATTATGCTTGGCCCTTCGCGTGTGAAGTCTATTCGGATTTTTTGGAATCCTCCCCATCGGTCTTGCAGTGCTTTTAGGTAGCCTAGGACGGTTGCGTATTTGGTGGGGTGTTTGAAGATTTTTAGATGCCGTAGGTAGAGGATTTCTTTTTCTTGTTCAATTACGCAAAGGGCAGTGTAGTCTTTGGTTTGAGCTAGGTCTAGTCCTGCGAAGAATTCGCCTTGGTAGGTTTTTTCTGGGTTAAATTCATGTAGTTCTTGTTGGGTGTTTTTGGCGGTGCCGATGCATGAGGCTATTAGGCTTTGTGTTAGCCATATGTCGTCGTCTTCGGTCCATTCCGCTTCCATTTCGCGTCGCCAACGGGAGGGGTCATCGCCCATTTGGGTTTTTATTTTTTGGATTATGCCATTTTTTAGGGGTCCGTTTGGTTCCCTGGCTGTAGAAATAGGAACATGGGAGGTTTTGTAGTCTGTGAAGTCTTTGTGGTTGAAGATTTTGAAGAACATGCTATCTGAATTCCATGGAGTGCTGCTGCAGACGAATTTTCCGTTTGTTGTTCCTAGTGTGTAGAGAATTGCGTCGTATAGTTCTTGGTCGTTTGCTACGAAGTTGAATTCATCGGCGTAAACAACGTCCAATGTTGGTCCTCTGATTGTTTCGGGGTTGTTGGGAAAAGCTTCGATAATGCTGCCGTTTGTTAGTTGGATCTGTATTCTTTGCGTTTTCAGCACGATGTCTTTGGGGAGTTTGTGTGTTAGAGTTGCGATGCGTTGGATGATTCGTTTAGTTTGGCGCCAAGAAGGACCGACAATTCCAATTGAACTGTTAGGATGGTTTACTACATGCCATAGCAGAAGTGCGGAAATGATGAAGGTTTTGCCGCTTTGTCGGCACCATCTTGCGGCTGTGAATTGATTTTCTTGGAAGAGTCGCACGAATTCCTCTTGATATTTGAAAGGGTTAAATTCTAAGATTGCTTTGCAGAATTCAATTGGGTCAGGGCTTAGCTTTTTTGTTGTTTCTAGTTTGTTTTGTTGGAGTATTTTTTCGTGTAACTGGACGCGCTCCCATTTAGGGATTATCTGGCTTGGGCGCATTGTCCTTGCTTGTTTCTTTGAGTAATTGGTCATATTTTGCCTCCATTTGGTTTAATCTGCTTTCAATTTGGCGGTAGTTGATGTAATCGGCTAGAGCTTCTTTGTATGTTTTTGATAGGGTTGCAACGACTTGTAGTCTTTGAACTTCGATTTTGTCAAGTCCGGGAGTGGAGGCAGTTTCTAAGGCTGCAGCTAGTTTTCGTAGGGTTTCTTCGACGCTTGGAAGTTCTTTAGGTAAGGGAACGTTGAGTGGGATGGAGTGGGGTGTTTCTGTTATTCCGAGTCGGAGACATTTTACGTAGATAGTTGCGGGTTTTTTGTTTAGTTTTATGGCTATTGTTTCAAGGGGGGTGTTGGCTTTAACGAGTGCTCTTAGTGTGTTTTCTTCCTCTTCTGTCCATGGGATTCCTTTCGTGTTTTTTTTCTCCTTTGGGTGGGTTTGTGTGTTATTGGTTTTTTAGTTGGTCGGAGTTGTTTTTATATGGGTTGTTAGAGCGACTGTTTTTGGTTGGGGAGGGTTTAGTGTAAGTGTTTGTTTGAAGGGGTGGTTTTTTGTTTTTGTTTGGTAATACTTTTTTTGTTGACGGTAACACTTATATTTCGGTAACACTCTTTTTGATTTTAGTAACACTTAAGGTGGGAGAAGAAAAATGCACATACCCGACGGTTACCTAACATTATACGTTATCATACCCACCTTCATCATAACAATAATATTTTGGGGCATCTCAGTTAAAAAAACGAAACTAACAGACCAACAAGTACCCATAATGGGGCTTCTTACAGCACTTTTCTTTGCCGCGATGATGATGAATTACCCCATCATCTTCGGAACAACCGCTCACCTCTTAGGCGGAGCTACCATAGGCCTAATACTAGGGCCATTTGCAGGCACAATATCTATGACTATAATATTAGTTTTGCAGGCTCTGCTCTTTGGAGACGGCGGAATCACAGCATTAGGCGCCAACGTCCTAAACATGGGTGTAATCGGCATATTCGTACCCTGCATCATATTCTTGGCAACAAACAAAATCTTCAAATTAAAGACTTTAACAAGCATTTTCATAACTATCTTCATATCTGCATTCGTTGGCGACTTGCTCGCAGCAGTATCCGCAGGCATCGAACTTGGGTTTTCACAACCGGTCTTCCAATACGGATTAAGTGTAGCTATACCCGCAATGGCAATAAACCATTCAATAATCGGTGTCGCAGAAGGCATAGTTACAGTAATCATCATTGGCACACTACTCAAACTGCGTCCGGACGTAATAGAGAAAAGCCCCATTTTAGGCAAACTTGGAATGTTCCAAAAAAAGAAGCAGGTAATGGAGAAATAAAACATGGCAACTAAAAGCCAGAAAACAATCATAGTGGGTTTAACCGTAGCCATAATCTTTGTTTTGATAGGAGTTTTCTTTTTATCATATGCGATGGA
>CAYPSV010000050.1:0-8648 GCA_964413605.1 uncultured Candidatus Bathyarchaeia archaeon
AAAAGAACATAGATGCACTTAAAATCTTAATTGAAGCACAATACGAATCACTAAAAGAAATTAACGAATCACAAAACAAAAACTTGGGATACATACACTAAACAAGATTTTAGAGGAGAACCCACAATTTACTGATTCATAACGTTCTTTTATGAAAGCAGGTAAGTTGTCAATTGAAAGATCAAAAACGACACCCGCACATAGTTGAAACCTTTCGCCCTTTTATCCGCCCAAAAATAAGCTGCCAGCATAGAAAATTAAACCTTCTAAATGATCTTGAGAGGTAGGAAGAACAACAACAAGAATTTTTTAGGTGTTGTTGTTCTAGCAGATAAAGAAAAAAAACGCAAAACAAATGATACAACAAATTCTGTACAAACATAAGGATTTAATAAAAAGGGCAGCCTGGTGGTTTTTTATACCACTCCTAGGTTGTTTCTGCCTGCAACAGTTTTATAGATTTTAGAAGAGTTTTTCCCAGCTTGTAACTAAATCAAGAACTTCTTGACCAGCTTTGCCGCCGTAGCTAACTAGGCGTTCCCGAGTGTCTTTCTGTGCGATTGCTGCTTTCTGGAATTCCTGCATTTGTGCTGCTTTATCCGTTAAGTACAATATGCCGTCTGCGCCTGCTCTTGCCATACGTACTGAGACTGTTAAGAGTTCGCTTGGAGTTGGGGTTTCTTTTGGATCGTCGCCGGGCCCTATTACGTATAATGCGCAGTTTAGTTTGACGTCTTTGAAGAGTTTCTTAAAGTTGCGTACGAGCATTTCCCAATACCAGGGTGTTGCATAGTTTTTGCTGAACATAACAACGAGGAATTCGTCGGTGAGTGGTCCGAGGTCGTCAAAGTTAACGCCGAAACGTTCATAGTTTGTTACGGGGTCTGGAAGCACGCCGATAACGAATTTTTTCTTTGCTTTATTGCGTACGCGGTCGCTTACTTGTGCCATATAGTCAGTTATTTCTTTGCGTCTCCATTCGTACCAGCTTAAGCCACTTTTTGCGTGTAGTTCTTTGCATCGTGGGCATGTGCAGTGACCGTGTTCTGCGAAGTGAATGCTGTTTAGCCATATGCCTTGGCTTTTGCGTGCTACGTCTTCGATGTAGTCGAGTTGTTCTGCTCGATGTATGGGTTGGGTTGCGCATAGAACTTCCCAACGGACATTATAGTTGTCGTTGGTTCTCCATGCTGGACCAAGGTCTGATTGACTGATCCAGTCTGGGTGGATGCGTGCGGTAACGTTGTCTCCGAAGATTGCGATGTTGCTGTGCATGTCTGCCTTAGGTGGCATTCGTCTGCCTACTTCTGGTTTAACTCGGAAAAGGTCATAGTCGAAGCCTGGAACTTTCTTTGCTTCAAACATGTATGTGCCGAATTTCATCTTGATTCTACCTTTTTAGAATCCAAAACGTTCGGCGCTGTTATAAAGTTTTGCATAATAAACGCAAATAGGTTTCCAATAAGAGAGGTGGGACCTTGAATAAACTCAAAGTTCGGATGCTGATTTTCTTAACGAGTTTTGCCACAACGCTTTAGATGGAAATTAAAAAAATTCTATGAAAATAAAGTAGATTTGTTTTCACTATTTTTATTAATTACTTTTGATGCGAATCGGTTGTAAGGGGAAGAAAAGGGGACACATGCAGCCTAAATCAGCCACCGTTAGCTATCCAATAGACTTAATCCGCACTTTAGCCATAGTCCTGGTTGTCCTTGTCCACGCCTCAGAATTCCCCTATCGGATACCGGGAGCAATAACCCCCATGGTTATGGTGAACTGGTTTACCGCCGACATTTACGGAGCTATAGGATACCTCGGTGTTCCTCTGTTTGTCATATTGAGTGGTGCCCTACTACTAGACCCCGTTAAAGCTGAAGAATCCATGAGCGTTTTTTTTAGAAAACGCTTTGTCCGCGTTGGGTTACCACTGATATTTTGGACATTAATCTTTTTTGTTTGGACATTTGCAGTCCACGCGAGCCCTTTCACAATTTTTAACGTTGAGCAAGGTCTATTGTCTGGGTCATACCCGATTTTGTGGTTTCTCTACATGTTAATAGGATTATACTTGATTACACCGATTTTGCGTGTGCTCATAAAACATATTGATCGCAAAAAATTCACTCTGCTGCTTGCCCTTTGGTTTGCTGGCACTGTAGTAACCCCCTTCATTCACACTTTTACAGACTTTAACTTTAACCCTGTGATGTTTGTTTTTACAGACTGGGTAGGATACTTTCTTTTAGGGATCTATCTTTTGAACACCAAAATTCGTATTGCTATAGCTTATTTGGCCGCAGGATTTGGACTATTAGTAGCTATTTTAGGTGCGTGGATTGTAACCGCAACGGTTGGTGAACAATACACAGGGTACTTCCACGGTTACCTTAGCTTTAACATGATAATAGCTTCTGGGGCTTTGTTTTTGCTCTTAATCAGTATTCCTCAGTCAAGAGTGGAACGCCAGGGAAAAAGAGTCGACGGAGTCCTACGTTGGATTGGGCAAAACACTCTGCCAATTTATGTTGTTCATATTATCGTTCTTGAGAGTCTGCAGATGGGGATTTTAGGTTTCACTTTGCCTTTGACTGGTAACCTTATTGTTGATGCCCCCTACACTGCCGCTATAGTTTTTGGGTTGTCTGTTGCCATTATATATCCACTCAAAAAACTGCCTTACCTCAAAAATTGCATCGGCTAAAACAAACGAGAAAAACGGTTAACTTTTAAACCCAAACCACACATTGAACAGTCAAAGCCAACAACGGTGGGTCATGTGCCAATAAAATACTTTGATGCTCCAGAAATAAAACGACAAGTTGACCAGTTAGCTCAAGAATGCGAGTTCTATCATGTTGTACCGCAGTTTGTTTTTTGTGTACGAAGTAAAGGCAGCAAAGCACGCCGCACGATAGCTCGTATTCATGGTTTGGGTAAGATTTGGCAAGGCGTTCTGAATCTTCCCCCCTCGTACACTATTGAGGTTATTTCAGAAATCTTCGATAGGATGTCGCCTGAAGATAGGGAGAGAACCTTGATTCACGAATTAATGCATATTCCAGGCGGGTTCTCAGGTGGTTTTCGCCCTCACAAAGGCTATGTAGAACGCAAAAACGTTGAACAAGTATATAAAAAACTGCAAAGTGACCGGGCAGCAAGACGCCAGAACCCTCTTTTTCCCTAAATATCTAAAGATTTTTCAATTTAATTCCTAAGTGTCAAAAATATTTAATGAATTTTTATTCTTTTGAAACGAAAGATACAAAAAGCATCCATTAGCTAATAGGTTGCAAGACAGAAAACTTTGCCGAAAAAAGGTGTCAAATTCATGAAACACGTTATGAAGAGTCTTAAACACAACGGCATATACGTTCCACATTACGATTATAAGGGCTTTCAAATAAAAATTCAAGGTCAACCAATCAAGCTAACAGATAAATCTGAACCTATGGCAGTTGCATGGAGCCGCAGAATATTGTCATATACTATACCGCCTCCAGACAATGTTTTTACAAAGAACTTCATGAAAGAATTTCTCCAACAGATCCAAAAAGAAACCCCATCGGCAAAAATCTTGAATGAATTTACTCCAAAATATCTCTCAAGTATCGATAGCCCTTCTGCAACGCAATACAGTGATGGTCAGCAAGATGTTGCAATTGATTTTAGTCAAATTAAAAAATTCATAATAGACGAAAAAGCCAAGAAAGAGGCCTTAAGCAAGGAAGAAAAAAAGAAACAATCTGAAGAACGCAAACTTAAACGCTTGGAACTCAAAGAAAAATACGGCTATGCTGAAGTTGACGGACAAAAATTAGAGATCGCCAACTGGACAGCTGAACCTTCATGTCTTTTTGCTGGACGCGGCGATCACCCACAACGAGGCAAATGGAAGGAAGGCCCAAGTGAACAGGACATTATATTGAACTTACCCAAAGACAAAAAAGGAAACCTTTTGGTCCCAAGTCCACAAGGAAACTGGAAAGGGATCGTCTGGGAACCAGACAAGATGTACGTCGCAAAATGGGAAGATAAGCTCACTAAAAAAATCAAGTATGTCTGGTTCAGCGACACTGCGTTCCTTAAACAGAATCGTGAGAAAGAAAAATTCAAAAAAGCAGAAACATTAGGTAAACAAATCAAACAAATCGAATCGCACATACTGAAAAACCTCGTGTCAAAAGATATTGAAAGACGCAAAGTCGCTACGGTTTCTTGGCTTATTTTGGTGCCCAACATGAGGGTTGGAGACGAAAAAGATCCTGATGAAGCAGACACCGTAGGTGCAATTACACTACGAAGTGAACATATAACGATTAAAGGTGACACCCTTCATTTTGACTTCCTGGGCAAAGATAGCGTACGATGGATCAAAGAATACAAAGCTCCTCCAACAGTAATAAAAAATATCCAAGAATTCATGAGGGACACCAGCAAAGAATACCTTTTCCAAGGAATCGACAGCAAAAAAGTCAGCCGATTCTTATCCGAAAAAATGCCCAAACTCACCGCAAAAGTCTTCAGAACTTGGCGCTGCACCAAAACCGTTAAAGAAGAACTCGAAAAAAGTGGCATAACCAAAAACGACCCTGATTACAAAAAGAAATTTGCTGCCAAAATGGCTAATTTTAGAGTAGCCGAAGTTGCCAATCACAAACGCAAGATCCCCCCTACATTTGACAAACGTGTTGCAGATAAAGAACAAAAAATAAAAAACCTCCAAGCTACTTTGAAAGCAAAAAAAGCGGCAGGCAAAAAAACTGCATCACTGGAAACCCGCATCGAAAAAGCAAAACTCGACTTACAATTAACAAAGTTAACCCGCGAATACAACCTTGGTACCTCTCTTAAATCCTACATTGACCCCACGGCATACGTCAAATGGGGAAGGAAAGTCAAATTCGATATTGAAAAATTCTACCCTAAAACACTGAGAAACAAATTCAACTGGGCCCTGCAGGGAAAAGCTAAAGCGCCGTCTGAGTGCGAGTGCATTACTCCATGAGCATCACACAAACTAGCGAAGGTATAGTACTCAAGATTTTTGTTAAACCTAACTCTTCCAAATTCAAAATAGAGTTTGACGATAAAGAAATCATTGTCTACTCCACAGAAGAGCCCGTTAAGGGTAGAGTGAATAAAGAAATCGCAAAGGAGTTAACAAAGTTATTAGGTTCTAAAGTTGGAATAGTCTCCGGGCTCGCTTCTAAACAAAAAGTTCTGCTCTTGAAGGATGGAAAAAAAGATACTATTGAAAACGCGCTTCGGAGCGCAGCCGATAATAGTGAAAAAATTAGTTGATATTCTCCTATTCAAATCATCTTTATTTTTTATATGTCAAAAATAGAAATATCTATTATAAGGAAAAAGTGTTTTTTATCTAGTAACAAAAGAAAGAGGGCTATCCCTCACCTTACCCCCCATTAGTTTTCTCGAGTCTTTTCGGAACAAGATGCCTCTTTGAAATAATTAAAGTTCAATATTTAAGTTGTTTTCAACGAGGCAAAAGTGCCTTTAAAGAGAATTAATCAAAAAAATGCATCATCCTTGGATTTTGAAGCGTAAAATCGCAGCGATGCCGCCGAAAGCGTTTTTTAGCATTTGCCCTTCTTCAGTTTCTCCTGAAATTATCTCTACGTCTGTATTTGAAATTTCAGCCAAGTCAGCTAAGTCGTCCACGACATCTTTTTTGTCAACTATTGTCATGGAAGGTGCTTGGCAAGAGGCACAGGGCTTTCCAATTAAGCCTTTTTCGAAATTCTCCAAGTCTTTAACTTTAACAGTGTACTGTTCTTCATAGTTGCAAGCACTACATTTGACGGTGACACGAACCAAGTCTACTTCCTCAGACATTAAAAGAGTTCGAACTGCGCCTGACTGCAGTAACCTGCGAACTTCGGCTTCACCGTAAGTTATCAAACCTGTGTCATGTCCGACCTCGTAGAGGAATTTTTGCATAATGGCTTTTTCTTCGATGTAACGGACTTTCTTCATAATTTCAGGAGCTTTATCTACGACTTCTTTGACGCCTTGTTCCTCTACGTATGCAGTGTCAAGGGTATCTATAATTTTGTTCTTTAATTGATAATTAAGATACTCACCTTTCTCAAAATCATATTTGGTGGGTCCTGGTCCGCCGATGATGATGCCTTTGAGGGTGTCTATGCCTAGAAAAGTCTCGTTAGCATGTTGTCCTACACGTGTAAAGTACTCGTTTAGTTGCATGTCCCGCAACCGTTCATAACGTCTTGCGGATTGACCTCCTGCTCTAGTTTTGCCTGCGACGCCTGAATGCATTTCGCGGACAATCTGCAAACGCTTTCCTTGTAAAGTGGCAATTGTAGCGTTTGAAGCATCAACGAGTAAGATGCCGTAGGTTTCTTTTTCCCTAAGCATTTCCTGAAGGTGTTCAGTATGAAAACGGCTGTCACAACGGTAAAGGAAAATTCTAATGGGTTCAGGGGGAACAATAACGTATGATTCCATACGTTCAGTTCCAGGTCCACCGCCTTCCTGTGGCAGGGCGCCAGTAAAGATAACGATGCCTTTTTCGCCTGGGTCTTTGAAGAGTTTGAGTTTTTGCTGTGCTTTTGTAATGGCGTCAAGTACGTTTTTACGGGTGACGTTGGATTTGATGTTGCTGGCGGTTCCGTACTCGTTACGCAGCAGATTTAAGGCGTCGCTGATTTGCTTGTCTGGGGGTACGTAGATTGTGATGAGTTCGGTGTGACTGCCCTCTTTGTTGGCTAGGGCGTTGAGTATTTTTCGTAGTCTGAATAGTTCAAGAGAGGTTTTCTTTGCCGAACTCACAATATTCACTTAATATGGATTGATTGGATAACTTACGTTAATAACGGTCAAATAAAAGTTCCGACTGAAAAAACGGGAGCTTAAGCTTTTGCCTTGGCAGGCGGTGTTGTTTCTGTTTCAGGTGAAGGTGCACCAATTGCATCACGTAGGAACGCCTTAAAAGGTCCTAATTTGCCACCGTAGTTGCCTGACGAAATTTTTACTACCCCTGGTACATCGATTGCTGCAGTTACGCCTTCTTTAATGCCTTTCTTAACTGCATCCAAGGACAGACCATTTATGACAATTTCATATACGCACTGTACACCCTCTGGAACAACTGTGTCTGGCACTATGGTGCGCAATGTTGGACAATATGGATGATTAGTTGACGCTTTTAGCTTGTATTTGAGTGAGCCTGCTTTGCTTCCAGCGCGGCAAATTCCGCCTGGGAAAATCATAATTACGTCAACAGCATTCGCGCTAATCGCGTCAGCTGCAGCTTCTGCTGCTTTAAGACCAGCTTCCTGAGTTGATGCAAAAATCATAAAGTTACCGCCAGCAACTCCTTCCATGGCTCCAAATCCATCTTCAACAATGAAGTTGCCTTCCATTACTGGAATTTTCCAACATTTTCTTCCACCGACCATGGCTTTCTTTTGGAAGCCATCGCCGAAGTAGCGTAGGCTGCTGCCAACGTTTAAGGTGCGTTTACCGAGTAACCCGTTGAAGGCTGCTGTTGTAGGGCAGGTTAAAGTACATTGACCGATGCGTTCCATGAGTTGATGTTTAAGTTCAAACCGATCTCTGTTGTAGATTTGGATTAGAACTCCTGGGCGTTTGTCTGGTGTTTGATCCGCTGGGACTGCTCGCTCAATGGATGCTTCTGCGGAGGCTGCAATTACGCTTGTTGCGAACCCTGTGGTTAAGCGTGCAGCGATTTGTGCCCATTTTTCGTTTTGAGCTGTGATTAGAACTCTGCCTGCCCAAAGTGCAAACATTTCAGCGAAGGTATCTTGAACCTTCACAACGTTGCCAGAAGGCGTTTTTACGTAAAACATCTTTTCGTTATCGTCATAGCTTTGAATTTCAAGCTTTGTGTTTGATGACATAACCCAGACCTTGCTTTCTGAGTTGGGAATTGTATGATTTAAGAGTTTTCATGTTTTTCTGCATTTCAACTTGACAGATTTTAGATAAACAACCTTAGAAATTGCTTATTTTAGCGGTGATGTTAACTTATGGTCTTAATTGATGGTGTATTGATGGTATTGCATTTATCAACTTGACCGCAGATATAGGAATTGAAGGTTAACCAATGTTATCAGAAATTGATTGGCAACCAATCTTTGCCGAACTCAAAATCAATATCCCGATTGCCATCGAACCCTGCCTCAAAACGCTTCATGAGCCCTTGCCGAACTTGGGAAAGGGAGCAGGTGGGGATTCAATGAAACCCGTGGATTTGGCAGCGGAAAAAGCTATCGTTGACACGCTGGAAGGGTATGGATTATCGTTTACACTGGTTAGTGAGGAGTCAGGCATTAAAAAAATAGGTGCCCATCCTAACGAGTGCTTTGTCACTGTTGATCCCATTGATGGTACAACAAACCTGATGCAAGGGTTGCCCTTTTATGCTTCCTCAATAGCAATATCCAACAAACCAGAACTATCTGATGTTCATGCAGGCATGGTAGTCGACCTCTATCACGACATCGCTTATACAGCGTTTCAAGGCAAAGGTGCTTACAGCAACGGCAAACGAATCGTAACTTCGAAAACAGCAACTTTGGATGAAGCAGTGATAGGTGTAGATTTTAATTCTTACAAAACCAAAGTTGACTTGAATGTTGTTT
>CAYPSV010000051.1:0-8578 GCA_964413605.1 uncultured Candidatus Bathyarchaeia archaeon
TGCCCTCTCTCTACTTACTCACTCGCAAAAACGAAGAAAACCAAAATGTCTCTATATAAGTCACCATTCAACAACACGATATGACGTCAAGCATGCACCAACCTGCCATTGCTACAAAGATGCACATAGGGGGTATGAGATTGAGACGCAAACCTGACACAGCAATTCTGGTTAGCGAAATTTAGGGAAAAATTTAGGTACTTTCTTCTGGTATTCTCTATATTGTTTCCCAAATCTCTCGACTAGCTCTTTGTCTTCCAATGTAGTGGTTATGAAATAGGTTATTGCTAAGTCAACAACTGCAATTATTGCTAAAGCAATTATACCTGTCACAAAAAAAATCCCCGTTATGATTGCGGTATGTGCCCAATACGACGGATGCCTAACCACTGAAAAAGGTCCAGAGACCACAAGACGTTGATTTTCTGTTGATATATCAGGCTTTAATTCAGTGAACGCGATTGTTGCTTTTATCCCAATTAATTTAGCTGTCCAAGCATGGAGGACAGCACCAGCAAGGATTAGTATGATACCAAAAACAAGGAAAGGTATGCCAAGCATAACCTCGTAGTGAAGAATCGCTCCCTGCAGCAAATACAAAACTATAGCTATTGGAATCCATTGCAGAATAACTGCAAAATATGTCCAACCCCTCAATTTTCTCCAAAAATTAGTAGCAAAATGAAGTTCAATTAAAAACATTGGAATTGCTGGCCACATCATCACCATCATTAAAGCCAATTGGTCAAACACGCCTAAACTTGCTCCCGTTTTCTTAATTGCATCAATGGAAATAATTCTAGCAACATTATAGTTTGTTCTTAGTCCTCTTTCTGAGGAGAATAATTGTGCTAGCAGCGAATATCAAAATGGTAGCTAAGGTAAAGACTATGATCTTACTGGAAAATTCCGGAACGGTGGGTGATGGACCCGTCGATACAAAAATGTTAGCTTCAATAATGTTGTATGAGTAGGTTGATGTTATTGGCGATGGTTCGGCTTCAGTGGTTGTTGTAGATGATGCTTCAAGTAACATACCTGATAGCTTGTCATATAGATAGTTTAGTGTCGAATTGTATGTGGGAGTTGAAACTGTAACATCAAGAATGTTAACGCTTCTAACTACGCCTAGGTAGGTTTTGCTAACTGTTTGATTTACCGCGTAGGTATTTGGCGGAGGTATTTCGTCACCTTGGTTGAGGTTAGCGGCAATAATTGGCCCTTGCGTGCTTGGGATTCCGTTGTCTGTTCCAGTTTCGAGATTCCATACGTCAATGGTGTTGTTACCTGGAAGGGCCGTTCCGTTTTTATATTGTGCAGTTGAAAGCAAAGTTACCGTGGTACCAGAGACGCTTACTACTTGAAGATTTAGAAAACCGTAATCATTGAAGAATTCATATCCTGGACCACTTCCAACAAAATTTCCATACTTTACGTACTGACCTGCCGTAACTCCTGGATTGTATTGAACCGCAAAAACGGGCAGTGCTAACGCCCCCAAAATTAGGGTTGCGATGATAAGTGATAAAAGATATTTAAGATGTGACAAAACATGCTTCTCCAATATTGTAAACCGAGTTTGAGTTAAATAATTATGCGGTTCTTCTTGCACCGCAATGTGGGCAAAACGTCGCTGTTTGGGGAAAAAGAGTCCCACAATACTTGCATGGAATCAAAACTATTTCACGAATGACTTCTTTTTTCTGCTCGTTTGACTCTGAGCCGCAGCCACAACCACATCCAAAACCAAATGGCGCCATTTTCAAATCATCGTTTTATTGTGAATAGTTCTTTGCGATTTCATGTTTTTGGCTTAGTTGCTCCATAAGTACTTCTCGCATTATATCGCAGGCTTGACTGATCTTGGGGTTTGCCACTCGGTAGTATACAGATGAACCGTTTTTTCGGGTCTTAACCATTTGTCTTTGCCTCATTAACGCTAAATGCTGAGAAATATTAGATTGACTTGCATTCAGAATTTCAACTAGCTCGTTGACTGTTTTTTCCTCTTCTTTTAGGGTGTGCAAAAGTGCTATTCTTAGGGGGTGAGCTAGTGTTTTGGAGATCTCTGCTTGTAAATTGTAGATTGTCATGTCAAACTCTTTTTTTAGTATCGCTATTCCCTGCCTATTCGAATATTCTAACATAAATTCAACCTTTTATATTTATCATAAAAAAGGAGAGAGGGAGATTTGTGAAACTTCGTTTAGCTAATGTCTATTGATTGTATGTAGCTTCCGTGCCAGGTGTGGTACCAGACTATCCCGCTATAGCCATTGACGCTCATCATGCCATAGTCGGCTCCGTTAACCATAGCCATCACATGGTAGTAACCGTAGAACGGGAAGACTTCTCCAACTGTAGCTCCCGGTATATTGATGTCGAGCCATTGTTGTGCATTGACTCTTGCTTGGTCTGCTGAAACGGGCATTGTTGCCGTTGGAGCTCCAAAGACTCCGCCTAAGATTCCGCTACGCATCATTCCATATTTGATGTTCCACATCATGTTAGGACCCATCTCGGGGTAGATACTGCCAGTGTATTTGTCGACTAAGAGTTCGAAAGCTCCAGTGTTTGTGCTTTTCTCATAAACCTGAACGTAGAAGTTGGCAGAATACTCCTCAACCTCTTTTACTGCTAAGTCAGGGTTGCCAATTGACGCAACATAATTTTCAGCTATACTTTCTGCAGCGTTAATGTCAAGAGTTGTTCCAGTGTAAGTGTATGGTGCCGCATATCCGTAGCTACCCATCATTCCACCAAAACCGTAGCCATTACCTAATCCGCCTATGCATCCCCCTCCATACTGGAAGGGATAGACAGGTTGATAATACTGTGATGAGGTCATTGGGTTGTAGTTATTGTAATTGCCGTAATTGTTGTATCCGTAGCCGAAACCCCCGCCCATCATTCCACCAAAGCCGCCAAATGGATTTCCCATCATGGCTGCTGCGAAGGCTGACGTAGTTATCAGAGCAGCTGTAATGACTGCCACACTGACCAATGTCGCTACTTTCCAAGTTTTCATTTTTTTTACCTCTTTTTTTATTATTATGATATACTAATGTCATGGAATGATAAGATAGTTGCCTGAAACAGAAGTGAAACAGATTTGAAACACTCGATTATTGCCAAGGCAACAGGTTTTTTGGTTTAAGTCTTAAGCACCAAACATACATTCAGACATTCTAATATAGGCATAACCTGCTTATAGACGTTTCTTGAGTAATTCCCAGAAAACCGTGGAAAAAGCATCTATACAAAATTCAAAGTGTCTGAATAAAGAATTGACCCCGTAAGCCCTATCTACAACTCTCCGTTTCTCGCGGAAGACAAGATAAACACAAGAATACGAAAAAAGCATATGACTACAGAATTATCTTGGGTCTGACAAATTATCATTTTCAAACCCTGCTAGGTGGCAGCAATATTTAACTTCCACATTATCTACAAAAATTATTGTGCAAAGAAACCAAATTATTGTGTTGACTGCCTCAATAGTCAGTATTCTAGTATTAGTTGCCATAGGAGTTTACTTTGCAATTACTGCCTCTCAGACTTATACTGGAGGCATGATGGGAAGTGGAACCACAACAAACCCTTATTCCTGGGTAATCTCTGCAATTTTGTTTGGAGCGGTTTTAGTTATTGCAATTGGTTTGGTTTTTTATTTTGGGACAACAAAGAAAACTCAGAGTATTGAACAACAAAAGGAGCCAATTAATCCTGTTCCATTAAGCCCCGCTCAGAAAATAGAGCAAAAAAGCATTACCAAAATGAAAACGCATAAAATCAAAGGGCGTGTGGAGACTGGTTACACTGACCTTGATAATCTTTTATTTGGTGGAATTCCTCCGAAACTTGCTGTAGCATTAACTGCACCGTTAAGTGACGAAGTAAACTCTCTAATTAAGGCGTTTATAGAAACTGGGGCAAAAAAAGGTGACATAACCTTTTTTGTTACAAATGATGCTTCATTACCAAAAGATATGGTTAGAGAATTCCCTGCAAATTTCTATCTATTCAACCTTAATCCACAACTCGATAAAGATTTAGGAAAAGCACCTAATGTTTTTTCAATAAGGAGCATAGACAACCTCACCGAAATTAACATAGCAATAACTCAGGCAATTCGCAAGCTTGACCCCAATCTTAAAGTGTCAAGAAGGTTCTGCTTAAACATTGTTTCAGATGTATTGCTGCAACACGGTTTGGTCGTAACAAGAAAGTGGCTTTCTGAACTTATAGCTGCATTGAATGCTACTGAATTTACAATACTAGCAGTTATTAATTCACAAATGCATTCTTCAGAGGATGTTTATGCGCTTCTTGGGCTGTTTGACGGAGAAATTAGCATTCGTGAAACAGAATCGGTGAAGGAGTTCAAAAGATACCTCAAAGTTAGAAGAATGAGCAATCAAGAATACCTAAAGAGCGAAATACTTCTGACTGAAGATTAGATAATTGCTCTGGTCCTCTGATTAAACTATTTAACGATTTCATGACATACCACTACTCAACTCAATGAGGGTGTTCACTTCAATTACGGAATCTCTCGTTTGTTTAGGTTATAAAAGTTAGTCATACCTATAGCGTTTCATACAGTTGGTCTGTTTCCTCTGAGGTTGGCACCCATGTTGCTTCCACTGTCGCTGGATCAACCCTAAAGTTAGTTGCTGGTTGAAACCTGCCTATTGCTCAAAGTATAGGTATTTTATCTCCAGGCATTATTGAAACTATATCACTTTCAAAATTGATAACCCACTATATTGAGGAGAGGAAGAGCTCAAAAGCCCTTAAACGAAGACCTGTTGGGATGCTTTTTGAAGCATGGAAAATGCAAACTTGATTTGGGACTTTTTAGCTATATTTGCTATTGCTAGTTTGTGCCTCGAAAGATCGAAACTAAAAAGATTACTATTACAAGGCCTATTGCTAGGAATATTAGGTAATCACCTATTTTGCTGATGGCTTTTTGGAAGTGACTAGTTGTTTTGGCTTGTTCTACAAGCTTGGTTGTTTTACCAAAAAAGGTTCTTATGCCTGTGTTAACGACGAGCGCGTTCATTTCACCTTGTCTAATTATAGAACTTGCGTATCCAACGTCAGACAAATGCTTCTCGACAGGTAGAGATTCGCCAGTTAACGCTGACTCGTCGGCCAAGAGATAATCTCCATCAATAAGTTTTACATCGGCGGGGACAATTTCTCCTAAACGTAATCGAACAACATCGCCCGGAACCAGTTTTCCAGCTTCCATCTCCTGCCATTGTCCATCACGCAGAACTCGCGTTTTTATGGCAAGCCTTTGTTTTAGTAGTTCTATCGCGTTTCCAGCCTTATGCTCTTGCCAGAACCCAACGGCAGCGTTTACCATTAGCAGCGTTAAGATTATTGCAAAATCAGGCCATCTTTGAATAACTGCAGACATTATCACTGCTGCTTCAATCATCCATGGAATTGGACCCCAAAAATAACCAAGAAACTTTAGCAGCGGGTTGACTTTTTTCTCCTGAATTTCATTAGGACCGTATTGCGCAAATCGTTTTTCAGCTTCTGATAGAGGCAAGTAGATAAGTGGAAGTAAGTAAATGAGAGAGAGGAGAAAGATTAGATTTTAATCCATAGATTCGTGTTTTTCGATACCTACAAATATTCCACATTGTTGAAAAAGATTGGTTGCCGAATTGTTTGCTGAAAATAGAAGTTAAATTCAAAATCAATTTCTTTTTTGTTTATCATTCCATCAAGAAATACATAAACAAGACCTTTGATTAAATGTGGAATATAGCGAGGTTGCTAAGTCAGCTTTAACCACTGCCAATGTAATACTTAGGTAATAAATATTAAGCTATGAAAATAAAAGCGATTGGCGAATAGACCCGCGGTCCATGGGATTCTTTGTTTAAGTAGAATAATGCCTATATTCAAATTCAGAAATTCTAAGATAGGGAGGTTATTACAGAATGAACTTGAATGATCTTACCATTAAGTCGCAGGAAGCGATTGAGAAAGCAACCCAAATTGCAGCGTCAAACCAGAATCAACCAATCGAAGCTGTGCATATACTAAAAGCAATATTAATGGTTGACGAAAACGTAGTTCCTTATTTGCTGCAAAAACTAAACGTTAACCTTGACTCTTTCTCGAGAGCACTTGATAATCTAATCAGTTCTTTACCCAAAGTATCTGGAGGGCAACAATTTCTCTCACCCAATTCTAATCGGGCGCTGCAGAAAGCCTCCGATTTAGCTTCAGCGTCAAAAGACCAATTTATCTCAATCGAGCACATTCTATTGGGAATCTTATCGCTAAATGATGCCGCATCAAAACTACTTCAATCTTACGGCGTCACCGAAAAAGACCTAAAAGAAGCAATCAAACAACTCCGCAAAGGATCAAAAGTTACTTCCCAAACCGCAGAAGAAACCTACAACGCCCTCAACAAATACGCAATAAACCTAAACGACATGGCAAGAAAAGGAAAACTGGACCCTGTCATCGGACGCGACGAAGAAATCCGACGTGTCCTTCAGATTCTATCCCGAAGGACCAAAAATAACCCAATTCTAATCGGTGAGCCAGGAGTTGGAAAGACCGCAATAGCAGAAGGAATAGCCCACCGCATAATAAACGGGGACGTCCCGGAGAACCTGAAATCAAAGCAAATCTACTCCCTGGACATGAGTGCTCTTATTGCAGGTGCAAAATTCAAAGGTGAATTCGAAGAGCGCCTAAAAAGTGTTGTTAAAGAAGTTGTCGCGGCTGAAGGCGACATCGTATTATTCATTGATGAGATTCACACTCTAGTCGGAGCCGGCGGCGGTGAGGGAGCAATGGACGCTGCAAACATTCTGAAACCCGCATTAGCCAGAGGCGAGCTGCGTGCAATCGGTGCCACCACTCTAAACGAATATCAAAAATATTTTGAAAAAGACAAAGCCCTGGAAAGACGTTTCCAGCCAGTTATGGTTAACGAACCCGACACCTTGGATGCAATTTCTATTCTTCGAGGATTAAAAGAACGCTACGAAGTATACCACCACGTTAGAATCAAAGATGAAGCTATAATTGCAGCTGTAGAGCTTTCCCAAAGATACATTTCTGACCGCTTTTTGCCGGATAAAGCAATCGACCTAATTGACGAAGCAGCATCAAAACTTCGACTCGAAATAAACTCTGCACCCGAAGAGCTCGAATCATTAGACCGAAAAATTCGCCAACTAGAGATCGAACGAGAAGCTATAAAACGCGAAAAAGATGAAGCAAAACTCAAATCACTAAACGAGGAGATCGCAAACCTTAGCGATGAGCGCAATCAACTTAGGGCAAAATGGAAATCTGAAAAAGAATTAGTTGATAAGATTCAGATAAAGAAAAACGAAATTGAACAACTTAGATTCGAAGAAGAAACCGCTAACCGCACAGGCGATCTTGGGAAAGTTGCAGAAATTCGCTACGGCAAAATTCCCGAAGCAGAAAAAACAATTGTAACGTTAAAGAAAAAACTCTCGGAGATCCAGAAAGAATCAGCCCTAGTTAACGAAGAAGTTGATGCTGAAGAAATCGCTGAAGTAGTTTGCCGGTGGACAGGTATTCCAGTTAGCCGAATGCTCCAAAATGAAAAACAGAAACTGCTTAACCTAGAAACAGAACTACATATACGGGTTGTCGGACAAGAAGAAGCAATCAGTGCAGTGTCTGATGCTATTAGAAGAAACCGCGCAGGCTTGCAAGATCCCAAACGACCAATCGGCTCATTCATATTTTTAGGCACGACTGGTGTTGGAAAAACCGAATTAGCAAAAGCTCTAGCTGAATTCCTATTCAACAACGAAAACAATCTAGTTAGAATTGACATGTCAGAGTATCAAGAGCGGCACACTGTCTCAAGACTCATAGGTGCACCACCCGGATATGTAGGCTACGAAGAAAGCGGACAGCTAACTGAAGCCATCAGAAGAAAACCATACGCAGTTGTTCTCCTAGACGAAATCGAAAAGGCACACCCGGACGTTTTCAACATATTGCTCCAAGTCCTTGACGACGGCAGACTAACAGACAACAAAGGCCGAACCGTAGACTTTAAAAACACAATAATCATAATGACCTCAAACATTGGCTCCCACCTAATCCAAGAAAACCTCGAAAAAATCAACGATCAAAACAGAGAAGAAATCATAAATCAAACACGAAAACAAGTCTTCGATTTGCTGAAAAGAAGCATTAAACCAGAATTCCTAAACCGCATCGACGAAATAATCATGTTCCAATCCCTAACGCAACAAGAAGTGCGAAAAATAGTGGAGCTCCAAATAAATCTCATCAAGAAAACACTTGAAAAAAGCAGCATAAACCTAGACGTCACCAAAAAAGCCATAGACTACATTGCTACCATCGGATATGACCCACAATTCGGTGCCAGACCAATAAAACGAGTGATTCAGAAAAACTTACTAAACGAACTATCAAAAATGATCCTAGAAGACAAAGTAGACAAAAACGTAGCCATTGTAGTCGACGAAAAAAATGGGAAATTAGTCTTCAAGAATAAATAAAAGAGAAATTAGAAAAAAAG
>CAYPSV010000052.1:0-1705 GCA_964413605.1 uncultured Candidatus Bathyarchaeia archaeon
GGGCAAAGGTTGAGGAAAAAGCGGCAAAAAAGACATAGCCAATGCCATGGCAATGGCAGTTATTATGAAAGTGAGATATTTGAGTAAAGAAGATTCTTTGTTACGGTCTTGTTCAATTTTTTCTTTGTTTTTCTCTTTTCTCTTGTTTATCCATGATCTTATTTGGAGAGATTTAATGGAAAGTTTCCTAGTTTTCTTGGGCTCTGAAGTTTGAGTAATTGGTATTTGAGCATTAGTTTGAATCGGAGATTCAAAAGACTCACTTTCAGTGACTAGTGTATCCTTTGCCGGTTGGGAAGATTCTGTTTGTTGGACTGGTTCAACTTGATTTGGAGGGTGTTCACTTGAAGGGGTAGAGGGCTGATTATTTGTGGTCGAAGGTTCAGTTTCTGGATTAGCTTCACTTGAAGATAGAGGTTCGACATTGGGTACAGTGCTTTCTTTTTCGATTGAAGGGACCGTCTGAGTGGCAATATCAACTTCTGGTGTTGTTGGTTCAACATTTACTATATCATTTGGTAATTCAGAATTAGAGGTGTTTATTTCCTTTTCAGGTTCAATTTTTGCTTCTTCTTCAGCCTTCCTTTTCTTTTTTCTTCTTCTAAAGAAGGATTTAATACCTAACATTATGTAGGAAGGCTCACCCAAGTACTCAAACCCACTTTCTAATTATTTTTTTCTCTAATTCTAAAGAGGTACATCTGTCGATATTCAGCTTTGAAGGGTCATTAATGTAGCAATGCCGCGTTAACTTTATTTTGGCAATCATGTTGAATTCGCCCTATTCCTAAATTAAGAGAGGAGGAGTTGCTCCTTTCTCTTACTTTTTGCTCTGATTGCCAGTGCTATTGTTGTTTTTGGCAGAATTGCCGTTTAGTGTATTGATGATTTGCCCAGCTGCAACCGAATGTTCCAGTAAATATGAGCGTGATAAGTGTCTTTCAAATTCGTTTGATTTAGTAAAGAGCAACTTCATTTCGTCATATGCTTCCATATCTTCAGGTTTGCCTCTTCCGCCAACAACTAGAACGCGTGTTGTCCAAGGGTCGCGAGATTCTAGAACGCGAACGGTGATTGTTCTTGAGACTTCGCTGGTTACATATCCTGCTAATGCCGTGTAGATTTCTTGAGACATATCATCTGCCCATAGATTAGATGGTGATTGTACAGTAACCCATAGGTAGTCTGTTTTGTAGGTCGGTTTATAGCCCATAACGCTAGGAGTTTTGAAAACTCGAACTATACTCTTCATGTAGTCTTTGTAATGGTCTTTGTCTAGTATGTCTCTAACTATTACTTCTTTTGTGAGAGTCTCTTCCTGTTCTTTTAAGATTTTGAAAATAATCTTTTGTTGCTCTCTTACTGTTAAATCGGCTGATTTCTCAAAATATTTCTTGGGTGCGGTAATTTCTGCAATTTTTTGAGCGTATTCTTTGTTTATGTCGACAATCTTGTTTAGTCTTTTCCGATATTCAGAGACAAGTTCAAAGCGCTTTGCGAGTTTTTCATACAATTTTATGGTGCCATCAACTTTGTCCAAGTTGTCTATTGCAAAGGCTTCTTCTTGCTCTAATCTCTTAAGATCTCTGTCAAGTTGAAGTAGTTGTTCTCGAGCATAACGTTTTGAGCTAAAAGTTTTCCGAAGCTGACGTTCCATTTTTGATTTATCGAATTCTTTTCGTTTTTTCGCTTCTTGAACTCTAAT
>CAYPSV010000052.1:1805-7767 GCA_964413605.1 uncultured Candidatus Bathyarchaeia archaeon
TCTATTATTTTTCCTATTTCATTGAGGATATCAATTTTTTCTTTTCTAAGATCTTGGAGTAGTTGGAGCCCTTCAAAGTTTAGCTTGTAGGCTGCAATGTATTCTTCAACTGGATAGACGATTTTTACCATTCCCAATGTATGTGCAGCATTAGTAGTCAAGCCGACTTCTGTTCCTATGCCTCCCATTAGGTCAGCTAAATCGAAGTCCATTAAGACATAGAGCATATCTACGACCATATCATCCATTTCTTTTCTAGCATTGACTATGTTCCCTACTTTTGAGTAGGCGGGTAATAGTGGCAAGTAAATTACAGCGTTTAGTGGGTTACGGTAGCATTCACCATATTCTTTGACTACAAATTCGTTGTAGTCTTTGTTCAATAGCAGTTGAAGTTCGTTCATCGCAACAAATGCAGAACAACCTTTAGCTGGAGGGTCATCTCCACCGCACGGTGTAACAACAAAAGCTATGATGGGTACACCCGAACCCAGGACTTTTCGTAAGTGCCTTGCAAAATCAAAAAAGACACCGCTTCCGGTTCCTCCGCCTAAGCCGTAAACCAAGATGACTGTGGGAGTAACTATTGATGAGAGCGCTTGTTCCTTAAAGGAGTTAATTGCGTTTTTTATAATTCCAAGTTGATAATAATTTAGTGCGTAGATTGCCTTTGCTAAAGCTCTTCTTCTTCCAGCGCCACCAGCCATTGGGGGGATAGCCATTGTTGATTGCAGCCATGGAATGTAATTTTGAAGTTTTGCTCCTTCACCAAGTACATATTCTGGGTATTTTTGGTTGATGAAATCGAACATTGCTTCAGCAGTTGGGAATTTGACTGATTGTGCAATCAGCCGCATTCTTTCAGCAGGGATTCCGGATCGGTTCATCGATCTTTGTATTTGCTCGTTAGCTTCTAGTAGACTTCTAATTTCTGGGTCAGCGATGTCGATGGCTAATAACGAAAGACGAGTTATATCGTTTGCTAATAGCTCTCTGGTTTTTTTGCTCGTCAGGAAAGACTCGACTATGTTTGTTCCGGCTGAACCGAGCCCTATCACTTGAACGCTATTTTGGTAGATTCGCGTAGGCTATCACATCCCAACTATTCTTTTAAGCCGGTCCTTGACCGATTCTAGGTTTGACGACATTGATCTGTCTATTTTGGATGCGCGGAGTGTTAGTCCTTCTAAGTCTTTAATTTGATCTTCAACTACTAATTGGAAGTAGCTGACTTTTCCTCTCACTCTAAGAAATAATACTGCGAATAGGGCTGATATTACTGCTAGAACTACAATTAGAGGAATGTATACGAATGTCATGGCAGAAGATATGGGTTCGTTTGCTGTATTCAATCCGTTTAGTAAAGCTATGGCATTACTGACGTATCCGCCATTGGCTTCTGTTTGAGAAGCATTGAGAACATTGCTATAGATGTCAATGTATCCTTGGTCAACGCCTGAAGATTTAAGTGATTGCAGATGTGCTAATTTTTGGCTGTAAAGGGAATTATATTGCGTCATCAATGCTGTTGTTGCGACTATAGATATTTGGTCAATTGCAACACCGCCTGTAGGACCAAACAAACTTACAACGTTAATTGGTGCTCCAGACTGAGAGGTGCTAGTTGGAATCTTGCCGTAAACTGTCATTGTAAAGGTTCCTAAAGTCCAAGTAAACTGGGCAGGATTAGCGTTTGGATTAAAATCACTACCTAAATTGTAATCTTGGGTGACCAATTCCCAGTATCTGTCGCTTAGTAATTTGCCCATTCCTGTTTGAAGCTTAAGATTGCCCGATCCAGCTGTAAAAACATTGATCGTAAAGGTTACCTTAACATCGGATCCAGGTACCACAGGTGACAGCGTTTGGTTAAGTCCAGTACTAGAATCATACTGAACCAGAACTTGGTCTGAATTGTTATCGACAATAGTGTAGCTTGTTATCCATTGACCTTCACCGACAGCTTGAACAATGGAAACTGGAATTGAAACTAAGAATACGGAAATTAACAATAAAACAAGGCTTGATACTAAGATTTTGTTCCTCAAGGTACTTACCTATCGGGGTGTGTTATTGTATGATACATATAACACTTGCGTAAAAAGACATTAATATTTAAAACCAGAAAAATAGTCTCCATTAGCAATAATAAGTCATCTCTACTAAATTTTTTTTAAAATATTTTTATTATAACGCTTGTTCAACTCATATGATTCATATGTTAAAGAATTTTGCTATCATATAAATTAATTCAATTTAATCTTGCAGAGTTAAAAGCAAGATTTATCCAGCTTGGCAGATATCACAAATTAAGATTAACAGAAACGTGCAACCATCAACATCAAGAAAGCAGTCAAGATAACTAACGTTCATTATTCATTTGGAGGCGATGAAGTTGCTTTGCTCAGGAAACTAATAATTTTTGCTATTTCTGTTAAGCTCGATAGACGTTATTTTATTTTAATAGACATTAATTTCGCTTCTAATCAATGTTCAAGTTTACTAACTTTCATATTAAAGTTAGTTTTAAGTGTTGATTATGTATAAATATGATGATGGGGGGTTTAGGCAAGATGAATAAAAAAAATCTGCTTACAATATTGGTGTTCATCGTTGTTTTGGTCATCATTTCTTCGCTTTTATGGAGCGTTTTATTTCCACAAATTCCTCTGAAATACGAAAAAACAATTACGCGAAATTTCGATAACTCGGAAGAACAAAGCGCAATAACAGCAGCTGAATCTATCGATTATTCTTCTATTACATCATTAGAGCGTTTTGGCGGTTCAGATGATTCTGAGAATTATCTTCATCCTAGCACCTACATATCATATGCACATGCAAACTTTATCGATTCAGATGTAATAGATTATTATCAGACAAGGTATGAAAATCAACAGGGAAAAGAAATTCCCCGACAAGTAGAATTAAATTACGAAGCGAATGCAACGAAGTTCTCCCAATTTCGAATATTCAATAGTCCAGCTCCCGAAGGGGTATCTTGGCACAATATCACAATCGTAATGTCTGCCTCCAACGGCTCAAAAGAGTTTAATTCAGGAAATATGCAATTCTTCTATAAGAACCAGACAAGTTACCAAATTACAAGATGGGATTACGATTTCAACTTCTCTGACTGTCATTTTATTGAAATGAAACTACGTTATTCTGAAATATATGCCCCTATAGCAGGATTTTTTGTGACAGTTCACCAAATAATTGTTCTTGATAGAAACCTTGAACCTGTTTTGTTAGGAATTGAAGCAGGAATGGCGGTTTCTTGAGTGCAGTAAATTATGAAAATTCTTCTTCCGAGAATAGTTAAACTTTTATTTTTCTAAAGTTCTCTGTAGCTTCTTAGCTGATTTATTCCAAAATGATGTTGAAGTATTGAGGGCAAGGTTTGAACTCACGAATGGCATGTTATGCAGTCTGTAATTTGGCCCAACTTTCGAATACTCTTTGCTGTCAGGATAACTATGCTTAAATACTTTTGTTTGACTGAAAGTGGCAGAAGAAAAGATTGTTTGCCGCCGTTGCACAGCCAGGTAGTGCAACTGACTGTTAATCAGTAGGTCAAAGGTTCGAGTCCTTTCGGCGGCGCCACTCCTAATCTTAACTTATACTAGATTTTCATCCTCTTCTTTTTTCATTTTAACTGTAAACCTAGCGAACGCCCTAAACGTTCGGATCCAAGCGGCGGCGTCACGCCTATTTCCACAAAATACCGTTTCTTTTTATGTTTTTTATGGCTTGGCGGATGCTCTAAAGTTTGGGAGGGCTATTTTTTGAGTATCATTTTTACTTATCTACGTCATCCGCTTAATCGCTATACGTTCAAGGCGCCAAAAACTAGGGCGTGGGTAGAAGAGCAGTGCAAAGGCAAGTATGTGCTTAACCTGTTTGCAGGTCCCTCTCGATTGATGGTTGCATTGAAGTCGTCAACGATATCGACCCTAACGTGCCTTGCACGCTTTTTAGGATGGATGCACTGGACTGCGCCAAACATCTCAGAGAAAAAGGTGAGTTATTCGATGTTATTTTGCTTGACCCGCCGTATAGTTACCGCAAAAGCGTGGAGCTCTACAATGGACACAAGAATAGTTGATGAGATAGAGGTATCTGAGAATCGGGAAGCCCTGATCGTTTTGGCTGGCACAGTTGCGGGCGCTACTACTACGTTTGTTGCTTTCTTTACCGATCCCGCTAATTAAAGCTCCGGCAACTGCGTTGGCATCCACTGTGACGGGCGCGATTTTGCTTTACTGGAAGAGTAAAATCAACAAGCAGTTTGTCAAGCTCTTGGTTAAAGAAATCTCTCAAGTCTTTAGGCTTCAATTCGGCTATTGTTTGGCGCTCGATTCTTTTCTTTATAAGCTTGATAATGCATTGTATGAATGAAAAGCTTATTTGTGCTTGGATTAAACTAAGTAACTTCAACTTTTCATAACTGGAAAAAAATATCATGTTAAAAACTAACTCATCTGAAATTCTATGCAGAAAACACCATTGTATTCTTAATTTTTCGGCTTCCAGCAAGGAAGCTTACAAGAGAGCGTATATGATTGAAGGGAAAGTAAAAACATGGTGATCATAGGTGATTATGCGAATTGCCCGCAATGTGCTAGAATAGGGCGAATTGTTTGGGTGTCTCCAAATGGAGAAACTGTTGGAATCCAGTGTTCTGCAAGTCACCAGTTGAATGTTATTCCTGATTCGCATGGATTTATGAAAAAAGCATCTAAGCTAAACAAAAACAGTGTTTTTTTAGTTAAAACTCGATCCTTATAATTTGCAAGTTAATACACTTTGTCTTAAGTTATGTTTATCTTCGATTCATAACGATTTTGTAATTTACACATTATAATGAGAAACGCAAATTAGTCATGAAGATGTCTGTGCCTATCTCTTCCAGTGGGTACACCGTTACTGAGTTCCAAAATTTCTGGCTGCACAGAAATCTGAGCAAAAGCTCAAGGTTTCATACTCGGCTTCTTTGTCCTCTTTTTCAATCTTAGTCATTAAGTCAAGTAACTTGTCAATGCAAGAAGACAGTTTTGGCAATCTTTTTTTCCGCACCAACTACATTCTGAAAAATCATTGAAGAAAAAGTGGTTTTTCTGTACTTGCATGACAACAATCACAAACGCTTAATATGCCAGATGCAGTCAATTCTTCGGTGAAATATTTTTGGAAAGAGAAATACTTTTTGAAGGAAAAGAAAGCACCAGCTCCGTCAAGATAAAAGAGTTTAGTCCTCAAGGTGCAAGTCTTGAAATCAGCCTCAAGGGAAAAGTCACAGGAAAAATTGAAGGTTTCATCTTATCCACGCACACGATTCTTATGAAGTTGGACCGCACAAGCGAGGTCGAGATCAAATCAATCATCTTTAGCAACGGAGAACCAATCTTCATATCTGGAAAAGACACCGGGAAAGTTATAGACCCAACACCGACTGGAAAAATAGAGGGAAACCTAACATTTCAAACACCCTCCCAAAGACTATCATACCTTAACGGTACAAAAGGATGGACAGAAGCCCTCTACAACATTGCGACGGGCGAATACAACTTCAAAGTCTACACAGTCAAATAATTCAATAAAGACACTTGGCTATGGGGATTTTAGTTTTCTGCCACACATTGGGCAATCGACATACACGTGGTTTTGGTCTTTTAGGATTTCCGTTATTGATAGTTGGAGGTAGCATTGAAAGCAGAAAAATATCCTGCATACAGGGCAGTAGTAGACGCCGCCGCCAACCATTCTTCCGCACGCATCGCAAGGTCTAGACAACAGAAAATCCATAAAGAAAACACATCCAATTCTTAAATTAAGGTTATATGTTAAACGACATTTGAAGGCAGCAGAGAGGTAGCCAAAACTAACTTATTCAGAAATGAAAAGAAAAACAGAAAATAAAATAGAAAAAGTAGCTGGGTGTTTATCTTGCCCAGCAGGG
>CAYPSV010000053.1:0-7725 GCA_964413605.1 uncultured Candidatus Bathyarchaeia archaeon
TTTGAGCAAGTTTTGCAGTTTGTGCATCTGTTTTTGTTAGCTGCGAGTTGAAGTGAGGGCCAGTTGAATTTGTTGCGGATGCTTCTGCCGATTATCATGAAAGGTGCCATCCAGCAGATGGTGTGGCAAGCTGCGCGTTTTCCAGCTGCTAGGGCAAAGATTGCGATTGCGCCTGCTATAGCTGCAAACATTATGGCTGACGCTGTATCTTGGATGGAAATTCCGTTCCATGTCTGGTAGAGGGGGTCAACTGTTTTTGCTCCGCCTGCTTGTATGAACATTATGATAACGATTGCTATCCACGGTGTCCAGATGAAATATTTGATTAGGTTTCTTTTTTTGCCGTTGAAGCTTTTTTTGTTGACTTTGGTGCATAGCTCTTGTGTTGCTCCTGCGGGGCAGATCCAGCCGCACCATGCTCTTCCAAAGAATAATGAAGAGAAGAATAATCCTGCGAATGCTATGACGTCTCCTGCGATAATTCCTTCGGTTGCGCCCATTATGATTAGGTAGGGCGATAGATAGTAGTAGATTAATGGAAATAGGATGACCGTGATAACTGCCAGAGTTAGTCTTATTTTTTGTCTTTTCATGGTTGGTCACCGTTTTTCTTTGTGTTTAGGTGTTTTTTCATTTCTTCTTGTGAGATGTCAACTCTTAGTATGCCGTTGGCTCCTGTTATTTCGAGCATTAGGTCTTCAACCATGGTTACGTTTTTGAGTTCTCCTAAGAATCCTTCGAAGAAGACTTTGCCGTTTTCTTTGTCAAAAAAAGACATTCTTCTGACGCTATGTTCTGAGTTCATTTCGATGGAGAATGAATGTCTGTCGACTTTTTTTGTCATTTTTTCTTGCCTTGATATTGTGTGGGATTTTTGGATGATTAAGTAACCTCAACAGCAAGTATGAAATATCACCAACAACTATGAAATTACAAAAATACGTTGTTGAAGGGAGGTTTGTTTATCTTGGCTAGTGTTAGTAGTTTGCTCTTTGAACTTTCTGGCGGTGATCGAATGGATATTTTGTTGCTCTTGAAGAAAACGCCTTTGAAGTTGTCGCATATTTCTAGTAAACTTGATTTTACTGTTCAGGAAACTTCGAGAAATGTTGCAAGGTTAAGTGAGGCTGATTTGATTTTCAAAGATGTTGATGGAGTTTTTCATTTAACGCCTTACGGTGAGGAAGCTTTGCTTCAGCTGTCGGGTTTTCGTTTTCTTTTTGAGAACAGGAATTACTTTTTGAATCATTCGTTGAGATTGTTGCCTAGACAGTTTCAGAGTAGTATTGGAATGCTTGAAGGTTGTAGACTTGCTGAGGATGTGATGATTTCTTTTCGAAATATTGAGGTAATGATAGCTGAAGCTCAGGAGCGTGTTTGGATTTTGACAAATCAGGTTCTAGCTAGCACAATACCCTATTTGACTCAAGCTATTGAGCGAGGAGCGGAATTTAGGCTTTTGATGCCTAAGGATTTTGTGCCCACACCAAGCATAAGAGAAATAGTTGATAATCCGATTTTTGAGAGGGCTACGCGGACCCAGAAGTTGGATTGTCGTTTTTTGGGGGAATTTGGGGCTTTTATGTGTCTTTCGGAGAAAGAAGTTTCGGCGATAGGTTTTCCTGATCTTGGAGGTAAATTTGATTACGTGGGGTTTAAAGGGCATAATAGTTTTGTTATGGATTGGGCTGTGGCGTTGTTTTTGCGTTATTGGAGTGAGGCTTCGTCTCAGATTCCGGATCAGCTCTAATCTATTTGGTGCTTGGTTTGGCTGATTGCTGTTCCATAAAGCATATATGGTGTAGTAATATATGGTATATTCGGAGTTGTACTTTGACTTCGAACCAGCAGCAAGAAGCTAAAAAACCGTTTTTTGATAATAAAAGACTTGCTTTTACCGCAACAATACTCATAGTCGTTGCTTTAGCAGTGGCACTGTTAAGCTACGGTTCTCTTACAAACAACACAACAAACGATAACCTTCTAAACACCGCAGACGACTCAACGCAGCCATCCGTCACTTCTCAGCCTCAATCGCCAACCTCATGGATGACAAAAGGTACCTACGCAGTCTATGAAGGGCAAGCAGAAATCCTCTCAATTAGCATAGATTTTAACGCTCGAATGGAAGTTATCGACGTAAACAGCACCCATGTTGAAATCTCCACTTCTTTTGATATGGACTCATCTTTTGGTTCCTCAGAAAACACTACTTCTATGTGGGTTAGCAGAGAAGAAATGAATTTTCAGCCTGAAGGCTTAAACCTAAACAGCAGCTACACAACACAGATCACTTTGCCAAACCTTGGCACCCGAAACTGCATTGTCTACCAATACAGCGATCAAGATTTTTCAGCAACCTACTACGTTGATAGCACTCTTCAATGGCCATTAAAGATGGTGATGACCTCTCCTACCTCGGATGATGGGCAATCCTATAACATGGATATAAACCTGGTAGACTCAAACATACCAGGTCTCTGATCCATCTTTTTATTATGTTTAGTTTGTTGGTTAGAATTCAATATGTTTAGAGTTCCAATTAAACAGTTATTTTAACCATTAAATGGGGTAGTTGCCGCATATTCTGCAGAAACCAATCTTTGTTTTTACGTATGCCTTACATTTT
The DNA here is from genome assembly GCA_964413605.1 of uncultured Candidatus Bathyarchaeia archaeon. Classification (GTDB taxonomy): domain Archaea; phylum Thermoproteota; class Bathyarchaeia; order Bathyarchaeales; family Bathycorpusculaceae; genus Bathycorpusculum. Next base: position 2,630 of record CAYPSV010000053.1, read on the forward strand.
GGGCACTGTCTTCCTTGCTTTTCTGGGTATGTTTCTGTTGGGGAACCGTGCCGGCTTCTGAAAATCTCGTAGTAGAACATTTGTTCTTTATCGTTGAGTTCGACTTGGTCTTTTTCAAGGTAGGTTTGTTTCTTTTTGGAAAATTCTTCGTTTGAAATTTTTTTGCTGAAGACATTCTGAAGTTTTGCTGTTCCTGTTCCTTTTTCTAATGCAATTTTTGGTCGCCAGATAACCTCGCTGGGGATTGCGTCTTCGTATGCTTTTCGTAGTAACCATTTGCCGTATTGGGTTCCTTTTTCAAAGTTTATTTTCATTCTAAGGGGCAGTTTTTTTGCGAAATTCATGAATTCAGGGTCCAAATAGGGGGTCTTAACAGCTATTCCGATTGCTTTTCCTAAAGGTATTGATGAGAAGGTCATTTCTTCCCACATGTTTTGGAGGTTTTCTGCAAGTTCGTTTTCGGTTAGGTGGAATAGCCATGGATAGCCGAACAGTTCATCCATTCCGTCTCCGGTGAAGACACTTTTTAACTGTTTTTCTTTTGCTTTTGTTAGGCCGATGTATTCGGTAATTGCGTGTCTGATTTGCATGGGGTCGAATATTTTTAGAATATCAATTACCTTTTTTGCTGCGTTGGCTGCTTCAGTTGCGTTGAAGATTTGAAATTCATGGTCAAGCTTTAGATAGGCTACCATTCTTTTTACAAATTCTATGTCTTCGGGCGTTCCTTGTTCGAAGATTAGTGTCATCGCTTTTAGGTCAGGTTTAAATTTTAGTGCTTCGTAGGCGAGAATGCTTGTGTCTGTTCCGGCTGAAAACAGCAAGCCTTCTGCTAAGTTTTTTTGGATGACTTTGTTTAGGAGGACTCGTAATTCTGAGAGAAGAACGGTGTTCTCGGTTTGATTGATGGTCATATAATTCCTTTTAGAGATGTTGAGACAAATGAAAATTTTGTTAACACTATTTAAGACTATCCGTGTGAGATAATCGTCAAAATTTGTTTTGGAGGTTTAATTGGTTGTTTTTTGGTTTAGGTTTTTTGTTAGGGTTGTGGTTGAAGGCTTATTTTTTCAACTGTTCTGTTTAGGGTTACTTCGGCGATTTCTTTGCTGTATTCTACGATTTTTCTTGTGTTATCCAAGACTAATCTGTAGATTGTGAGTAGGTTTGGGTTTATGTTTTTGTTGAATAATAGGGTTACGAGGTCGTTTTCTAGTCCGAGAAATGATTCTAGTCTGGAGAGTATTTTTTCGGCTTGTGTGTATTCTCTTTTGAAGAGTGATTCTAGGCTTTCTTTGAAGAGTTGTTGGGTTAAGGAGTTGAAGGAGTCGATTTGGTTGTAGACTTCTTGGTCAAAGTTTTCTTTTAGAATTATGAGTTTGTCGTCGATTAGTCGTTTTAGGGTTTTTATGTTTTTTTCCAAGTTGTTTGCGTTTGCAGCGATGTTTTTTATGTTGTTTGCGACCAGTCTGTAGCCTAAGAATTCTTTTGTGGGTTCGAGTCCTAAATCGCCGAATAAATTGTGTTCGATTCCGTATGTTAGTTGCCGTACAACGTATAGGTTTAGTCGTTCTACATCCATTTTTTTTATGTAGATATAGCGTGATTTGTCTTGTTCTAGGCTTTTTAGGGCGAAAATGGAGTCTTTGTGTGCGGAAGTAGCTAAATTGGCCATTCTGCTGATGGCTTTTTCGATTGGTAGTTCTGGATGGTTGATTAGTACTTGTAGGCTGATTTTTTCGGTTGTTTCTTCAACGATTTCGGTTCCTAAAAGTAAGTTTCTTACGAGGTTTGTTATGGCGTTTTTGAATTCTTTGTTGTTTTCTGTATTCTTGAAATTGAGGTGGATTAGTTCTGCTCCGGTTGCATAGAGCGATGTTAGTTTGCGGCAGACTGAGTCGGAGTCGCTTTTTTGGTTTATTTCAATAGAGTATTCTTTTAGTTTTTCTGATGTGTTTTTTTTGTGTTCCATCTTTTGGGGGGTTAGGACTAGTGCTTTGTCTCCGTTGATTTTTATGGATATTTGGCTTCCTTTGTCTATGCCTATCTCTTGAGCCCATTTTTTTGGCAGCGACATCGTGAAGGTGCCTCTGCCTGTTGACTGCACTGTTCTGTATCCTAACTCTCTTTCCATGGCTTTTACACACATGCAATGAATATATTTCATATGTTTTTTTGTTTGTTATTGTGAGGTATGTTTTGTTTTGTCTTAAATGATTTGTGAGGGTTTCTTGTGTTGGGTGGATATTTATTGGAGTTGTTAAAATTTTGGGTGGTTGAATGAGGCGAGCTGTTTTTTGGATGTTTCGGATTAGCTTTGGTTTGTTTTATAAAAAATATGGTTGGTTGAAAGAAAATTGGGGGGAGGTTTATTCTTCTAGGATTTTGTTTGCTTCTTCGCTGTATGCGTCCATTACGTAGGATATTCCTGAGATTTTTGATGCTTCTTCTGTTAGTGCCATGAGGTCTTTGCGGGTTATGGTTGAGAGGTTAAAGTTTCTGCTTCCAGCCATCAATTGTTGTAATCCTACTTTGAATTTTTGGCAGTATGTGTAGATGCCTACTGCGCCTAAAGGTATGTCTTTCATCTTTGAGCCGTATTTTTCTTCGAGTTCTGCGTATGCGACAAAGATTTCGTTGGCGGTGCTGCCGTACTTTGATATGGATTTTGGTAGGTTGCCTTCTGCTATCCAGTTTTCTATGTTTTTGCCGACCATGCCGGGGATCATTAGGCCTCTTCCCATGCATACTGCTTTGACGTAGGGGCTGCTCATTGCGAGTGCTTTGAATACGCCGTCTTCGGATGAGAATCCGCCTGCCATGGCGATGTCGGGGACTTTTATGCCTTTTTTTGTTAGTTTTTGGCAGTAGTTGTATGCGAGTGCTTGTAGGTAGAATGTTGGGATGCCCCATTCGTTCATCATTGGTCTTGGGCTCATTCCTGTGCCTCCTGGTGCTCCGTCGATTGTTAGTAGGTCTAGTTTGGCTTCGGCGCCGTATCGTAGTGCCATTGCGAGTTCTACTGCGGAGTAGGCTCCGGTTTTTAGTGTGATTCGTTTGAATCCTACGTCTCGGAGTCGATCGGTTTCTTCTAGGAAGGCTTCTTTGGTTACGAATCCTAGTCTGGAGTGGCGTTCGAACTCTTTGATTGCTCCTTTTTCGAAGGCTGTTTGGTTTTCGTGTAGTGTGGGGTCGGGGGAGACGACGTAGCCTCTGTTTTTTAGTTCCGTTGCTCTTTTTATGCTTTCAACTTGGATTTCTCCGCCGATGCATTTGGCGCCTTGTCCCCATTTGAGTTCGATGGTGTCTAAGTTGTGTTTTGATGATACGTATTCGGCTACTCCGAATCGGGTGTCTTCTACGTTCATTTGGATGAGGAGTTCTCCGTAGCCTTCGTGGAATTTGTTGTAGATTTCTATTCGGCGGTCCATTTCGGGTGATTTGGTGATTTTGCCGTTGTTGTCTAGTTCGAGTTGGGGGTCGATTCCGCAGACGTTTTCGCCGCAGACTAGTGTGATGCCTGAGATTGCTGCTCCTATGGCGAAGTGTTCCCAGTTTTTTCTGGCTATTTCGGTTGAGCCTAATGCGCCTGTGAATATGGGGACTCGCAGTTTGACTTTTTTTTCCCATCCGTATTGTGTTTCGGTGTTGACTTTGGGGAATAGTGCGGTGTCTGGGCCTGCTTGTACTCCTTCTGGGAGTCCTTTTGCGCCTCGTGCGTAGCCTTGAATGTTTAGGTGGGAGTAGTCTACGGGGTAGTTTTTGTCTGCTCCAGCGGTCATTGTTCCGAATGGTCCGGGGTAGAGTACTTCGCGTCCTCTAAATGTTGATAGCCATATTTCGCAACCGCCTTTACATCCATCGATGCAGTTTGAGCATATGCCTGACATGGGCGTTACATCTTTTGATCGGTTGAATGTGCCGGTTGACTCGTTTGCGTTTGGTTTTCTCAAGTTCATGTTAAAACATCCTTTAGTTCTATGGGCAATCTATATTTTTCGTATATATGTTTATTCATAATACTCTATATGTGAAAAATTATTTTCATATGAAATCAATAGATTTAGGGGGTTGAAGTTTCACAAAATTTTTAAGCAATAACCAAAGCAATATCTACGTAACATCAAAAGGTTGGGAAGGATGAGAAATGCCCTGTGCTTATGTCTTGTTTAATGTCAGTTCAGGTTCAGAGGATCGAGTGCTTGAAAAACTAAGGAGCATAGCTGAAGTTCAGGAAACTTTTTTTTCTTATGGCATATATGATTTGGTGATCAAGATTAAAACAGAATCGATGGAGCAACTAAATGACCTCCTAAGCCATCGTCTCAGAGTTTTAGATGATGTAAAATCAACGATAACGCTGATACAGGCGGAAGAGAAAAAATTACTTGTTAATGTTTAAAATTCTGTAAGGATATGTTCCCTTACTTAAGGTTCTGTGTAGTTGGGGATTGTTTTTTGTTTGTAGTTTAGACGGTCTAGTCTTTGTTGGAGTTTTCTTTTCTTTTCTCTTTGTTCTAGGGGGGAGAGTGGTGCGAATGCGAGAGCGGTGAGAAAGTGTTCGATTTTTTTGGTTTTCTTCAAGTGAGGGTCATCTTGCTTGTTTATTGAGATTTAAGATGTTTTTAAGTCCTGCTGTTTTTAAATATAGATTGCTGATGAGCATTTTCGTCTTTGGGTATCAACATTATTTTTCTTCTTTGTTCTTTTGGTGTACAGCGTCTTTTAACCGTCAACTTGGAGTTGTTTGCTTGCTGAGTTTTTGTTTGTCGCTTTAGGTTGCATTTTTGATTTGGCTTCGATGTATTCTTTGAGTGCGTTGGCATTGTTTAGTTTTTCTTCCTTAGAGCTAAAAACAAAGGTTACTTTGCTCTGTTTGGATTCTTTAGTTAACCTCGATAAGGTTTCTTTTTTGTCTTCGAGTTCTTTCCAGTAACGTTTTTTGAACTCGGTCCATTTTGTTGGGTCATGATTGTACCATTTGCGGAGTTGGGTGCTGGGTGCGACGTCTTTGGGCCATTCGTCGATCTTTGCGTCTTCTTTTTTTAGTCCCCTTGGCCAAAGTCGTTCAACAAGAATGCGTTTGCCGTCTTCAG
>CAYPSV010000054.1:0-7616 GCA_964413605.1 uncultured Candidatus Bathyarchaeia archaeon
TCTGACCTGTATAGCACTCTTTTCCAACACCAGTATAGAACAAAAAAGGCTCATTAGCAGTTAAGATTGAAATGCGTAGTCTGGCTTCAAAATCGTTAAGAAGTGTCTGCGCTGCCACAAAAGCGTCCATGGGTGATTCGAAGGGGCTAAAATAGGAGTGAACTTCTCCTGGTCCACCGCCTGCCGTGAACATGTAATAGAGGTGGTCGCTGGTCTGGAAGTCACGCCAAAGCCTCAAAAACTCCTCATCTTCTGCTTCTTTGATTAGCGGTTCCAGTCGCCGCAGAGTTGTGTAGTATGCCCACTGCATCACATTGCCAAGCCAACCAGATTGATCGCGTTGAATATCAGCCCAAGAAACTGTGCCTTCCGCTTCAGGTACATCAATTTCTCCTCCCGATGCATGTTTGTCGACTACTTCAGAAGGTGTAGCCATCTGAAGATTGTTAAACCTTAGAATCTCAGTAGGTAGATGCTGTAGAAAACTATGAATCCCTGTTTCAGGCCAATGATGTTCACCAAATGTTTCATAGTCTGGGAAGATGTTGATTACTTCTCCTTTAGTTTCGGCAAGCCATTTCGCGTATTTGCTTGCAGTTAGAGGCCACTCAGGCCACCATCGTGCAGAAAAGCGGAAACCGATGTCATCAGTTAACTTGTAGTTTCTCAGCAAAACTCGAATTTTTTCGGCGTCCTTGGGGGTGTAGATGTAGTTTGGTGATTTTTCACCTAGAATTTTCTCCACGCCCTCTGTATAGATACCCTTGTATCCTATGCTTTCGACCGTTTTGGCAATTGTGTTGTTGTATAGAAGTTCAGTGTTTTCGAAAACTCGTGGAGTGTAATCCAAAAGGTCTTTGATGACTTGTTTGTGCATCTTTACTTGTTCTATAAATTCTTCTTTTTCAGCATAGAGGCTAGCTATGGAGTGGTAATAAGTTTGATTTAAGAATTCGGTGCATCCGGAATCCGCGAGTTGTCGGAAACTTTCAATTAAGTCTTTTTCGAACATTTCGCATTGTTCAAGAAAAACCCCTGATAGGCTAAAGGAGAATTTTGGCTTTTTTCGTTCATGTTTGTGGCGGTCGATGACGTCGAGGATTATTTGGTTTGAAGGAAAGTAGCATTTTCGTGCTGCTCGTTTGAAGATTTCTCGATCTATTTCGTTGTTAAAGTAATAATTGAATAAGTCATTTTTGGATAATCTTCGGAAGACTTTGCCTTCCCAAAATAGACTTCGCCTTAGCCGATGTGGCTGATGAACCTCAAACACGAACACAACGTCAGTCATAAACTTTAACCTAACACTACATAATTGAGACCGCGTTTATTTCTGATTTGCTCTCAAACAAACCACTTCACAAAGATTCAAACGATTTGCCAGCGATTAGTATCTATTAATTTTATAATATCGGTCTTTTCGACAACGTCACCTGAATCTGGGTTGACAAAAACATGTGTTCTCTGAAGCTCAACCAATATACCTGTTTCGCGATCAAAGTAGATGCATCCCCAATCGTCGCTTACGTTCCAAGATGCTTGGTTAGTCTCCCTCACCTCACTATAGTAAGCTCTGTTTATGGTTTCGTTTAGCAGTAGTTCTGCTGTTGGAACTTTATCACCGCCTTTTAAGTTAGCTGCGCATATCGGAACGCCTTTATCAGCGATTTTGAAAGTGTTTTGATTTTGTGGGGTAACATCAGTTTGGAACTCAAAAGAGAATTCACCTCCAACGGAATAGCATAATGTATAGACTTGGTGGATGGTTGATCCTAAAACGGCGGTTATTTTGATTTTCGTCCAAAGTGTAGTGTTTTTTTCGAATTCGGGGATGGCTATTTCTATGTTTTTGCGGTTAGATGTATAGACTCCATACATTTCGTAGGTGAAGTAGTCACCACTTCTCACTCCAGCCGTCCAGGTTTGCATGGATATGGCGCTTGGACTAGCAAGCAAGGACAGAACCAGTATAAAGCTGATGACGACTTGGATTTTTATCTTCATGTTTTTCACCGATTTTTCTGTTTAGACTAAAAAAGATGAAGCAGTTTTGGGTTTCAATTTCTTTAACTAAGGTTGTACTTGGAACTTCTGCAACCGGCTATTCGAAGTGTCAGCTATGTAGATGTAGCCTTCATCGTCCACTACTACATCTTTAGGCGTGTTGAACTGGCCGTCTCCGTTGCCCCTCGTCCCCCAAGTTCAGATGAAGGCGCCATCTCCGCTAAATTTTTGTATGCGGCAGTTCCAATAGTCAGCCACATATACGTTTCCTTCGCTGTCGACAAAGACGCTTTTGGTGGTGCTGAGTTGCCCGTTCCCTGTTCCGCCGCTACCCCAATGCGTAATGAAGTCACCTTCGCCCGTAAACTTGACGATTCGGTGGTTGAGGTAATCACCGACGTAAACGTTGCCTGCTGCGTCGAGGTCTATTCCATGCGGATACATTAGCTGTCCTTCAAGGTTGCCCTTGCTGCCCCAGCTGCAGATGAAAACGCCTTCACTTGTGAACTTTTGTATTCGGCAATTTCCTGAGTCTGCAACATAGATGTTTCCTTCTCTGTCAATTGCTAAATCGTAGGGCCAGAGGAACTGTCCTTCTTTTGCGCCGATGCTGCCAAAGGTGTCAAGGAATTCGCCTTCTGAGGTGAATTTTTGTATTCGATTATTGCAGGTGTCAGCTACGTAGACGTTGTCTTGAGTGTCGATGGCTAAGCCCATGCTGTAATTGAATTGACCCTTGTCGGTGCCGTAGCTGCCCCATGACGAGAGATATTCGCCGTCGGTCGTGAATTTCTCGACGTGGTGGTTGTATGTGTCGGTGATGTATAGGATGCTATCAGAGTTGTCGATTACAACGTCATAGGGGTGGTCGAATTGACCTTCACCGTTGCCTTAGTTCCCCATTTGTCAATGAACTTGTAGGTTTCAGATTGCCCAGACGTGACAGAGGCTAATGCCAAAAGTAATGCCGCTAACAATACTGCGCTAAACAACTTAGTCTGCCAAGAACGCAGAGTTTCAAACCCCAAGTTTCTATGATTTTTTAGTCGAAGATTCGTTATTCTTCCGCTCCTTAAACTGATATTTCTCTTAATTTTTTTGGGTTGAAGTGCTTTTTTGTAAGAATTTGTGAACAAAACTGGACTTTTTAGTCTATTTTTGTGGACTAAATGCAAAATTGTTTCTCTTTTTTATAATAATGAAGTGGATTGCAAAAGCATAAGCATCGATAGTCTGTTTGCAAAAGTATTGGCCATTTGACCTAGAAATACAGCTATGAGATGTAGACTATGAAGAGAAACGAGAGAACATCCATTACGTAGTTGCGGTTCATCCACAGATTTGGCCTCTAATTTCCGTTTCTTCAAAATCGTGATTACTGTAATTTAGCTGGTTTTTTGGCAAAGTTTTAATGGCTCAAAGAAGAAATAGGTCGTTTAGCAGCGGGAAAGCATGCCAGAAAGCAGGGAAGAAATCTACTCAGTCATGTTTAGTTCACTTAACCACCCCGCCCGCCGCAAAATCCTTCGCATCCTATCCGAAAAACCTCTAACTTTCTCGGAGATGCTTGAGATCTTGGGTGTTTCGAGCTCCAACTTGACTTACCACCTTGACAGCCTCGGCGAGCTGGTTACTAAAGATGATAGCGGTATATACAAGCTTTCTACATTTGGTTTTGCTTCTGTGAATACCATGAGGGTCGTGGAGGAAGCTCCCGAAGTTCAGCCGCGGAGGAGGATTGGCTTGACATTGAAGTGGAAAACGTTGCTGGGCGTCCTGCTAATTGGGTTGGTTGTCACGGCAAGCGTTGCTGTCTTGCAAGGTAGTCTACTTAACCAAACATCAGGCGAACGTGATAGCCTGCTTTCGAAGTACAATCAACTGTTGTCTTGGAGCAGTTCTACTAACAATGCCATTAATTTCTTGCAAAACGTCGTCCAAATCGACACTAGCCATTACCAAGCCACTTTGCTAAGCAATAACTTTGAGCAGCGCGCCGATTTAGGTGGAACCCTTCAACAGATTATGACTTATGATCTTTCAAGCAGCGATAGCAAGTTGTACGTTAGCCTAAGATTCCGTAACAATCAATTCTCGAGATATCAAATCTTGGTTCAGGAAGGATCACCAGTATATTCCCAGCCTCAACCTTCCAGCGCCGTGGACAGCTCCAAAGGGATGCTGGAGAGGCTTGCAGCTTACGAGAGCACTGTCTATCTGGGTAACATGAGTAGTCTTTTGTCGCTGGCTAGTAGTTCAACTCAAGATATCGAAATTAAGGAGGGCAACTTGAAGTTAGCTGCATCACAGGGCGAATCTCCAAAAATAGTAATAATGTACACGGAGAACAACGTTGATTTCTCGCCTAAAAGTCTAAGCTTAGTTTTTAGAGACGGCGACTTGGTGGACATGATTGACGGTTATTTCCTCTTCTCCGTTGGAAGCACCGAAGTCAACATTTCAAGTGACCGTGCGGTTACGTTGGCAAGAAACGCACTTAACAGCTACAGTTGGACAGCAGAAGGTACCACAGTTTCGGACTTTCAAGTGGTCGGACAGCCAACCGTGATTTTTCATCCCAACACTAAAAATTCTTTAGAACTGTATCCTCAATATACTGTGACATTTGATCTTGACAAGGTTTATCCAGGTGGAATAAACGCTATTATGGTTGAAGTTTGGGCAGACAATGGTAGCATAGCCCAAATAAAAACCCAAAACAGTTAACCCTTCAATTTTTACTTAACATACAAACTCGTGTGTTCTCAATATTGGTTTTTAATATTTGACTTCGCAAAAGATTATTTTGAGCTCTCAATGGGGAAAATTTATATGAAGAGTTGTTGACTACCAAGACATGGCGCCCAAAAAGAACCGCAAGGTAACAGCAGCTCATAAGTCGCAAAACAGGGTATGGCTTGCAATAGCTGTTATAGCTATCCTAGTTATCAGCGTTGGAGTCTACTTCTCTTTAGCCGATCAAGCGCCAACAACAATTCCCCCTACTAAAGTTTTGCTTCAAACTACGGCAGGAGACATAACTATAGATTTAAGAACCGATAAACCCATCACTTCTGAAAACTTTATCAATCTAGTTAAAGAAGGAAAATATGACGGCACAACATTCTATCGAACCATGACAGGATTCATGATTCAAGGCGGACAAGTCAGCGGTAGCATACCCACTATAAAAGATGAGATAGGCAGCAACAACCGCAACTTACCATACACAATAGCAATGGCAAAAACTAATCAACCTAATTCCGCAACTAGTGAATTCTTCATAAACGTTGCAGACAACGGACAATATGCTAACTTTGATTCAACCTACACTGTATTTGGGAACGTAATCGCCGGAATGGATGTTGTTGACGCAATCGCCAACGCGCCGGTAACAGAGAACCCCAACATGCCAGGTGAAATGAGCAGTCCAATCAATCCTGTTACAATCATAACAGCAACTATTGTACCTTAACAACAAGCACAATTGAAGAGGCGTGATCACTTACTTAATTCCTTTTACAACAATTAAGCCATACTAAAGTGGAGATGACTCTTTTTGCTTGCAATAGGAATAATAGCTATAATTCTAATTGATACAGAGAAGAACCATGTCAGGACAAAAAGCAAACCAACCCCCAGATGAATATACAAACGGAACAAAAATCTTACTTCGTACAAGCATGGGCGACATAACAATTCAACTGCGCAACGACATGCCCATAACTACAAGTAACTTCAAGAATCTAGTCCAAAATGGAACATACAACGGAACAATCTTCCACCGCGTTATAGATGGATTCATGATTCAAGGCGGAGATCCAACAGGGACCGGATGTGGCGATCCCTCGATACCGGATATTAAAGACGAATTCACAAGAAAAAACCGCAATGATAGAGGCACTATCGCTATGGCAAATGCAGGGCCAGACACAGGGAGCAGTCAATTCTTCATCAACTTGGTAAATAACGATTACTTAGACAACAAACATCCACAGTTTGGCAAAGTCATTGCTGGAATGGATGTTGTTGACGCAATGGGTAGAGCGGCAACTGACGCAAGAGATAAACCACGCAATATCATCTCGATACTTAACGCAACAGTCTTGCCTTAGAAAAACAAAAGTTAGGAAGAATAGAATCTACTTTTTCTTCTCTTCTTCAGGTTTAGGTTTAGAGCCTATTTCGACGACCTGAATGTTTATCTGGTATTTCTTGCCACCAGCTACCATTTTGCCTTGTCCGTAGTATCCCCTGCTGCCCGTTTTGAAATCTTTCTTGTCTAGGATAAAATTTTGTTTATCACCGTTTAACTGAATAGCTGCAATATTCACAACATCGCTCATTTTCAAAGTCACCATCAATTACCTCTAATCAGTAAACCGTTGCTTTTCACTTTTTCGTTTGATCTTTGTTATTTTCAAATTAAGGTCAGCGGTTAGCATGAAATTGTATGGTCGTTATGGGTCAGACTGGAGGAAAATTCTCGTTTGCCCAGGACTTGGGAACTGTTTATTGATAGACAATTTAGTTGCGGCGCTACGTATTTGTTGTTTCGATAAGGTGATGGATGCTTGAAAATTCCTAATATTTTCAAAAAATCTTTGTGGTCCTTTAAACAAAATACGTTGCGCTGGGCAATAGTTATTTCAGGAATGGATAGACCGGGCTAGAAACATATTATCAGCTTGAACGAGGATTTGTCGTTGGGTATTTAACGCGGAATACTTTGAAGACATGATGGCATTTATCGCAACAGTGAATGTTTACGGCGAAGTAAGAGTTTTCCATTTTGCTTTGGAGTTTGCAAAAGTCCGCTCTGCATCTAGGGCACTTTACCATTTTGATCCATTTTTAAGCATGGTTTGGATGTGCGATAAAAGGATTATGCACTATTTGTTCAATTTCTACCTACAAATGGCATTAAAATATTTTCAATAAGCTTCTGGGTGCTCCCCAATATTCTGACGAAAAGTCCAAGCTATGTGAGAAGAGTTTAGACTTTTGGACGCTGAGTGTTTATTGTAGAATCTACGTTTCCTAACGAAAATTTGCAATGTTCTCCAGAACCAAATAAGTTCAAGTCAAGTTAATTATGGTAATTAGTTGGTGCGGTCGCCGGGATTTGAACCCGGGATCATTAGCTTGGAAGGCTAAAGTCCTAAACCAGACTAGACGACGGCCGCTCTTGTTTTTGCTTGTATTTGGATTATCTAAGGTTGATTTAAGTTTATTGCAACCTTCAGTGGGAGTGGTTTGAACACTTAGCTGGGTATTTTGATCAGTTGTGTTGTTCAATTGTTCAATGTTGCGTAGTTGAGTTTGAACCCAATCTCTGGTTTGCTGGTGGTAGTAGAATTTGCCTTTGCCTCTGTAATGGCGTACTCTACTGTAGTTGCCTAGTTGCTGAAGGTAACCTTCCAGTTTGCATGCTTCACATATGATTCTCATTTCTAAAACATCCTTAAAGTGGACCCTGGACTGGTCAACTCAGAATATAAAGACCATTAAAGAACAATTTTGGAGCGTTAAGAAAACTTTACTAAAAAAGGAGAACAAGAAAAATGTTTTTTCTATTAAATTATTTAGCGATTGCTAGTTTGGCACCACAA
>CAYPSV010000055.1:0-5581 GCA_964413605.1 uncultured Candidatus Bathyarchaeia archaeon
TATTCCAAGAAACCAATACTAACAGCTAATGATGAAGAATACACAATTCTAATCGAAGTCAGTGAAGAATTTTGGAAACAAAAAAACGACAGAACATTACACGAGAAATTTGGAAGTCCAGCAGAAATAGTCATTCGCAATCACCTTTTGAGAAGGACTCTTAACCTTTCGATGAATCCGAAAGTCGTGCTTCAAGGTTCTAAAATAAAAAACGCTATTCTTCTTTTAAAAAAAGGCGTAGACCCAAACCAAGAAATCTACACTTCTGACAATGTGAGAATGATACTGGAGATTAAGAGCAATTTCGTCGGCGGTAAGATTACAGAAAACGGAAAGCGGGAAGATCCAAACAAAGTTCTACGTTTTAGACTTAACGAGCTAGAATCAAAGACAAAAGTAAGAAATTTTGGTGTTATCGTTCTTTCTGAAACTTTGCTGCCACCCAAAACTCCTTACAAATATCGATTTAAAGAAAATGCAATAGGAAAAGAAAACTGCAAAGTCTTTACCTTGGTTGCCCGTGAGCTGTATCCCCGAGGTGGACTCTACATCAAGTCTAACTTAACCGAAATGCTACAAAAGGGTCAAATGAAAAAAACAGGAGAATTTCAACATTTAATCAGTTACCTCAAAAATGTATAGAAACAGAATTGAAAGTCTTGAACCGGTTTAGGTTCGACCCAATTAATAAAATCCTGTTGATTGAATTATTCCTGCAACAGTCTAGTTGGAGTTTGCTTGTCAAAATCAAGACGCAAAAGTCTATGTTTGCATTTGCTATTGCTGCATCCGTATAGCAGAAGATTAGGGTTGTGATAACTAGCGGCTAAAACTTGTGTTGTTGATTTGCAGTTTAAGCATCGCTCTGCGCGAACTTCGTCGTTCAAGACATACCCTTTGACAAGCTGAACACTCCAGGATTTTTCTTTAACAGTGCTAAACAAATAAAAAACGTCCTAGATTAAAATGCTTATTAAAACATTTTTATCTATTGTAAATGAGTTACAGCCGCTTAATATTAGTATGTGATTACGACAAGTGACAACATATTAACATCAAAACGCCATAACCAACATCTATTATGAATCAATATTCACTCATTTTGAATGTTGTTTGTAAGGAACCCGGTGATCCCGTGCCCGTAACTAAAGCTCAGAAATCAGAACTTAAATAATAGAGGAGGAGAGTTTTTTCAAAAAGATTGCCGAATGATTTTTAATCGTTTTGAGCCTCCAATGAATTAATTTAAAATTCAGATTTTACTTTCATAAGCCAGTTATATTTCTTCAGACATTCTCTCAACTATTAATGTAATGGAGAACAGTGTATGAAGCAACTTGCGGTTAAAGACAGGAAGGAATTGGAGACAAAGTTTTCAGACGTTTTCGATGAAAAAATCAATTGTTTGTCAACCGTATTGCGTGAAATATTGCTAGATGACCTAGTCACTGCCTTCGAAAATAGAATAAAAGTGTTAAACATATCTACCGAAAAGACAGCAGACTAACCAGTTGCCATGGAGAATTGTAGATTTAGAAGCCCATAAATGATTTATAATCAAACAAATAACTATGTGAAAAAGAGATGTATTAAGTGCGTCGATCAAAACTCGAAATGTACGTTGATATCCTTACAGTCCTTGCCCAAAGAGGACCATTGAAATTAACTCATGTTATGTACAAGGCTAACGTAAATTGCAGCGTTCTTAAGGAATATTTGGACTTTCTTTTGAAGCAAGGTTTGGTTGAAGAACGGACCATTGGCAAATCGCGTGTAGTTTTTGCGGTTACGCAACGAGGCATTACTGTTTTGAAATATTTCAAAGAGCTAAAACAAGTTTTGCCAATAGTAGAGGAAGCAAGAAACCACATTTCTATTCCCTACTGAATTCCCAAACTTTAAACAAATGAATATTTTTTCGTTCTTTTACTTTTAGGATTATTTTGTCTGTTTTATGTTATGTTTAATAATCAGTACTTAAGTATCGCAAGACTTAATAAATTGTACACATCTAAATACCAACTGTACACCTGAAAAACAAAACAACTCGGGGAAACTACGTGATAAGAAACGACCTGTCAAGCAAAAAGCCCTTAAACATTCTAGAAAAAATTGAAACCAGCCTCGAGAAACTTAACGAGAAAATGGAAGTAATGATCGAAATTCAAAAAAACAACACAGGAAATAACCTAAAAAATACCCCAACCTTACCAGACGCATCGTTAGACGTTATGACACTGCTGTCCATGCCAGACCACCTCCGAAAAACTGCCATGACAATTTGCAGATGTACAAGAGCTACAGCCGAAGAAATAGCAGAACACACAAAAAGAGCCCGAGCAGTCGAAAGTGCATATCTAAACCAGTTAGTAATTATGGGATACCTAAAGAAAGAAAGGAAAGGCAGAAAAGCCTACTTTTTCATTGAAAGAGAAAAACAGAGTTGAATAATATGACCAAAATTATTGCCGTACACTCCTACAAAGGAGGAACAGGAAAAACATCCATGTCAGTGAATTTGGCCGCTACTTTTACGAAGATGGGTAAAAAAGTATGTATATTTGATCTTGACTTCCGAGCGCCAAGCCTTTTTGCCATCCTAAAAGCTAAAGACATGGAATGCTGGCTTAATGATTACTTAAACGGCAACTGTGAAATTAACAAAGCCTTAGTTAACATGAGCGACAAGGTGACTGGAGGAGGAGAATTTTACGCGTGCTTAGCTAATCCAGCCACCGAAGCAATACGCGATATGTCCTCAAAGGATCGAAAATGGGAAATGCATGCCCTTGGGAAACTTTTGGCATTAAAAGAGAGTTTACTAAAAAACAATAAATTTGATTACTTAGTCTTTGACACGAGCCCAGGACTTCAATACTCATCAATTAACGCTATTGTAGCAGCTGACTTCGTGGTTGTAGCAACGACAGGTGACCGCTCAGACGTAGATGGAACAAAACGAATGCTAATAGAACTCTACAACCTATTTGAAAAGAAAACCGGATTAGTATTAAACAAAGTTCTCGACCCTTCAATAACAGCAAAAAAGACTGAAATGAAGAACAAAATTAAAACAGACTATCAGGTTCCACTTCTAGGAATAATGCCATGTTTCTGCGAAATCCTAAGAAACGAAGGCAACTTGATTTTTGTTCAAGATAAACCTGATCACCCCTTCACAAAGATACTAGGCGAAATGGCTAGAAAAATAGAAAACGACGACCTAAACTAAACCTCCAACACCTCATTTTATTTTAGGCAAAAACTAAACCGTACTCTGAACGTTAAGTTGGCAGTTTGAGGCGATTGTTTGGTTAAATCAGTGTTTATTTTAGCAGATGATGCCCCAACCGATTTTAGATTGAGCAGTTGAAAACTTTGGAATTAATTCACCGATGGACCCAAAGAAAGCACTTAATTTGTCCATTTCAAAAATATCAGAAGGAAAAGTAAACAGCTTGTTGTAGTGCGAATACAGTCACATCATTTTTTATGAAACAAATGATACTACTTGCTAGTAGCCACGCAGAGGATGTAATAGTCCATTGCGTCTGGAGAATCCACGGTTAACTGAGGCACAAGCGAAAAAGGTCATGTTCCCCCTCTCTCTTCCCAATCCTTTTAGATTGTGTCAAAGTTAACCGAGATTCCCACGGATAATATTTGAAGATCTATTATATTGAATTTATATTCTTGAATATGAAACAAATTATTCAAAACAAAGTTTTTTTAATCTTTTTTAACCGCAACCTACAGAGACACTACAAACCCCAAAAAAAGCAAATCAAAACAAACCCTGCCATTTTGCAAAAACAAACTTCTTGTTCTATCATAAAAGCTGCCTAAAAAATAACTCGAAATCAATCCAGGAGAATCTTGCAAACAATTAAAAAAGTCAATTATCTCTATTGTTTCAAAAGTTTCCGCAGGGTCTTATGGCAACTGCTACATTCAAGCATATTATGTCCGCATTCAGGACAGAACAGTTCCTGCTTAATCATTTTTTCCAACAGCACTAACAATTCCTCTTTATTCTGCACTTCTCGAGCAGACAACACATGATTACCAGATTGGGCGGATTCAGTTTTTAGCTTAGGATGTTCGTTTGACACTATTTCTTGGTAGACTTTGGAGATGCTGGTTTTTCCATCACGAAGCTTCTGTTTATCGTCTTCGCTTGCTTTATCTATAATTTTCTTCCCGCGTTCAAAGGTCCTAGTCGATAAACCTGCCTTCTTAGCAACGACTTCAGTAGCTTTTGCCCTTACCTCAGGCTCAAATACAGGTTCTGCGTCAGCTGACGCTAACCCCAACTGCTGATTGCGCCCATTTAGGCCACCTTTTATTTGCCTCTTCTTTGCAAGGGCTTTCTCAATCTCTAACAAAGGCACAGCCAATTCTACAAGTTGGAAGTTGTTAAGGTGACGACGCCTTAGGTTAGCTTCTATCACGAATTTTTTTTCTAAAAGTTTGTCCTCGAACTTGCGAACTTCAAAATCAGGTTCAATTCCTAATTCTGTACAAGCTCGAAACCGATGGTGCCCATCTAACACCTCAAGGTTTTCGTTCACGATAATGGGGTAGTGTTGTCCTTCAGCTTTTACAGATGCTTTGAGCTGGGCAAATTCTTCATCCGCCATTCTTGGGAGCAGCTTGTCATATTCCGGGTTTAAATGCAGACTCATGGATGCCGTATTGTTCTTTGTTCGTCTTGTTATTTAAGTTAAAGGGTAAACAAGCTAAAATGAATAGATCAAAAATATTTTACATTTTCTAAAGTGACAAATGATAATGATTGATTATTAAATCAGAAGTATTATTAAAAAAGTGGTGTTTATGCCAAATACTTGTGGTTTTTCCATTATTGCCGCTTCCTAATAGTTGTTTTCTTCGTAAGTTGCAATGTACTCAAGCCTTGTTTGACAAGTGGTTGAGCTTGTGCCATGTGGCTGCGTATTTTATCTAAGACTTCCTGGACCGTTAATGTTGATAGGTCGATTTCTTAAAGGTCGACGGCATCAGTGTTTGTAGAGGTTACATATATTTGATAAAATTCATTGCAAATTTTTCAGATACTTTTTGAGTAGTGTGTGTTCATCAAGATTTATTTCTTTAACCATCAAGTTAGGAATATTTAACTAAATATTTATTACTTTTAGAATATTAAGTTGGCAGTGTGGATATTTATATTCAGCTCAGGGAAATTAATTCATTTATCACTGAAACCCACTGTTCTGCCGCCTCCTTGAAATCAGTCTTATTATAATCAATCTTAAAACCTTTGATATCAGCGTTAGTTATAAAAGTGTTTGGTAAATTTCCGACGTAAAAAGAGTGTATTTCGCCATTTTTGAATTGAATTTCAAGTAAAGAATGCAGAAAACCGGCTTTAGTTGATGTGCATTTCATTTCTGTTATTAAATAGGTTTTACCTTCGTGAATAAGACGATCATTGTATAGTTTGGTTCCTCTCTCATTCTCAAGAATAACTGTTTCATTAGCAGCCTTCAACTCTTCGTCAACAGGAGCCTTCAACTCTTCGTCAACAGGAGCCTTCAACTCTTCGTCAACAGGAGCCTTC
>CAYPSV010000055.1:5681-7246 GCA_964413605.1 uncultured Candidatus Bathyarchaeia archaeon
AGCCTTCAACTCTTCGTCAACAGGAGCCTTCAACTCTTCGTCAACAGGAGCCTTCAACTCTTTTGCTCTCAATAACGCTTCTTCAAATTCTCTATTCTGCATAGATGTGTTAGAAATACTCTTTACCGTAGAAGGTGATGCTTCTTCATTGCGCATTTTTGAATAATTTGATTCAACCGTTGAATTCCCTTTTTTTTCAAGCGAGGGTAAATGTGGATATCTTTCTGAGTGTAATTGCCCACCTGTTGCCCAATTTATCTTTGGAGATTCATAGATGACGATTTGGATTGCTTCCTTTGGAATTTCGATTTCTTCAAAAACTTTAGTTAACACTTCAAAGATTTTCTTCTTATTCTCTGGAGCAAGACCCTCCCAAACAGAAATTTGCACAATTGGCATCTCATTTATTCCTCAAATAGAAACTAGTTTCCTACTAAATTAATATGTTCTCCTGAAACGCAGGCTAAGGTAATTTTTTCTTCACTCTATCCTAACTATTTTTGTATAATTATGAATTAAGAAATTTCGGTTTTTTCGTATTTTTTTCAGTGAATAAGCTAATATCGCTCGCCTTGCAAAAAAGAAAAAAAGGAAAATAGGCGTCAGGATACTTATCCAGCTTACATAAGTTATATTAAACAGCACGCATCTAAATTCAAATCAGTAGCAAAATTCAGATCTCATCATTGCGAGAGTATCTCGCTTTAGTGCGATTAACATAATCAAATAAATATAAACTTACAGGAGAGTCACACTTACGGGAACAGGAGCATCCCAAACATTTACTATAAAGTACGTTGTACATGCCAAATTTGATATTGAAGGCGTAGTTGAAAAACCAGACGTTATCGGAGCAGTTTTTGGTCAAACAGAAGGACTTTTCGGATCAGAACTTGACCTACGTGAACTCCAAAAAACTGGCAGAATCGGCAGAATCGAAATCGACCTTCACTCAAAAAACGATCGAACCAACGGTTCAATAACCATCCCAACTAGCTTAGACCGGGTATCCACTGCATTAATCGCAGCAAGCGTCGAAAGCATAAACCGAGTCGGCCCTTGCTCAGCTAAAGTAAACCTAGAAAAAATAGAAGACATCCGTGAAGCGCGCCGAAAAATCATCATCGACCGAGCAAAAGAAATCCTACACCGCTGGAACATTGAATCTATGCCAAGCGTAGACGAAGTCTACAAAGAAATCAGTGGCACAATGAAAGTTGGCAAGGTTGAAAAGTACGGTCCAGAAAACCTACCAGCAGGACCGGCATTACAAGAATCTAAAGAAATATACGTTGTCGAAGGACGCGCCGACATAATTAATTTGATGCGCTGCGGAATCTTCAACACAGTCGCACTCGAAGGCGCAAAAGTTCCTGATTCAATAAGAAAGATTACTAAAGAAAAAGTTGCCACCGCACTATTAGACGGAGATCGGGGCGGAGATTTAATCTTAAAAGAGCTCATTCAAGTAACGAACATAAAATTTGTCGGTCGTGCACCAAGGGGCAAAGAAATTGAAGAATGTAACTGCAAAGAAATCTCAGAAGCCATAGATAACAAAGTTC
>CAYPSV010000056.1:0-7242 GCA_964413605.1 uncultured Candidatus Bathyarchaeia archaeon
TTAAACGAAATCCAAGGTATAACAGCAACAAAACCAGAAGGAGCATTCTACATCTTTCCTAAGATCCACGAAGTAGGCAAAAGGTGGAAAACTGACATGGAATTTGTTGTAGAACTTCTCAAAGAAACCGGTGTATTAATAGTGAATGGCTCGGGATTTGACCCGTTATACGGTAAAGATCATGCAAGAATAGTATTTCTACCGCCTTGCGAAGAGCTCGAAGGAGCATTCAATAGTCTAGAGCAATTCATGAACAAGAAAAATAAAATGGGTCGCGGCCATGTAGGTCATGGTTAAAAAAATTCTAGACTTTTATGCCGTTTTTGGGATCTTCGATTTCTTTCTGAAACTCATGCATCAGTTTCTTTGAGATGGGTCCGGGTTTGCCGTTGCCAATTTGGCGTTTGTTAACTTCACGAATGGGCACCATTTCCATGGCTGTGCCGGTGAAAAAGGCTTCATCAGCAGTAAAAAGCATGAATGGTGTCAGGTTTGTAATGGTGAGTTTAATCCCAAGCTTCGCGCAAATTTCTGCCACAACCTCAGCGGTTATGCCTGCTAATGCACCTGTTGATGTTGGCGGGGTGAAGACCTCACCGTTCTTAACGATGAAAACATTTTCTCCTACACCCTCTGCGATGTAGCCATTGCTTTCCAAGCACATAGCTTCGTCAACACCGCATGCGTTGGCTTCCATCTTTGCCAAGACGCTGTTTAAGTAATTAAGCGATTTTATCTCGTGGGTGGTTGCGTCCACGGGATTGCGTCGAACCCAGCTGAAAACGGTCGTTATTCCTGTTTCTTTGGCGTTTCCTGCTCGGATTTGAATTGTGTCAGTTATTATTATGATTGTTGGTTTTGGGCATTTGCGAGGGTCTAATCCGAGGTCGCCGATTCCTCTTGAAACCACTAATCGGATATAACTGTCTTTCATCTTGTTTTTGCGTAGTGTTTCAACTACGGCTTTCATCATTTCTTCTTTGGAGATTTGGATGTTTAGAACTATGGCGTGTGCTGAACGATACAGACGGTCAATATGCTCTTTAAGTTTGAAGACTACACCGTTGTATTCTCGGATGCCTTCAAACACACCGTCTCCGTAAAGAAACCCGTGGTCGTAGACGGAGATTTTAGCCTGGGATTTAGGATAATATTCTCCATCGATGTAGACTTTTAGTTCCTTACTCATAGGTTTCACTTCTATTTGGTTGTTTCATATTGTTAGGTTGTTTGATAAGGATTACGTAAGTGATACGTATAGTTCGTTTATCAGCCGTGGAATTGCGGGCGTTTGGACAAATACATTGGTAGGGGCAGAGGCTTGTAGGGTTTGCTGGCAATCTTTGCTGTTATCTTGCCAACTATCTCTTCGGAAGTCATCTTCTCTTGTTTGCCTTTTTGTTCTCGATCACGAACTGATAACATACCCGATTCAACCTCTTTTTCGCCCACAACAACTATGTAAGGAACCCATTCCTGTTCCGCTTCACGGATTTTCTTCTGCAGCGTCGAGGCACTATCGTCGATGTCTACCCGAATGCTGTGTTGGGCGATTTTTTGTGCCAGCTGCTCCACGTTATGGAGGAATTTGTCGGATATAGGGATGAACCTAACTTGGGTGGGTGAAAGCCAAAGTGGAAGCATCGGTGCTTTGCCCGTCATCTGTTCTCGATAAGCTTTCTCTAGGAGTGCGTATATGTCTCTTTCGATGGCACCGCTTGGGCTGCAGTGCAGAATGAGTGGATATTGTTTCTCGCCTTTTTCATCTACGAAAGTAATTTCATAGCGTTTGGCGTTTTCGACGTCTATTTGATCGGTGCTAAGTGCTGCGGCTTTATCTTGGTTATCGATGAAGTTCAAGTCCCATTTGAGGGCGAAGTAGAAAAACCGTTCATTCCACACTTCAGCCAAGATTGGTTTTCCGAACTTTTGGGATAATTCAGTTATGAAGTCTTTATGTTCTACGTAGAAATCTTTAGTGAAGCGCATAGCAATCTCATAGTCGTCCTTTACTAAGCCAATATTTTCTAAAACATCGATGCAGAGATTGAAACGTATCATGAACTCCTTTTTAGCTTGTTCAAGGTCGGTGCAAAAGGCGTGGCAATCAGGCATTGTGAATGCTCTTAGCCGTTTTAAACCGACAACTTCACCACTTTTTTCGCGGCGAAAACTGTAGCGCGTAAGCTCGTAGAGTTTGACAGGCATCTGTTTGTAGCTGAACTGGGCATCATGCGCCATAAGGAACTGTCCAAAGCATGCTGCGAACCTTAGGAAGAGATCTTTATCTTCGGATTTGAGCACATATTGGCGTGCAGGAAAACGGTTAAGGTAGCTGGATAAACTCGGGTGGTTGAAATCGTACATTAATGGGGTTTCAACTTCCATGCCGCCATAATTTGCAACACGCGCAGAAACGTATTGTTCCAGAAGCGACTTTATCATGCGCCCTTTAGGGTACCATCGGATGTTGCCAGGGTCGCTGCCTGGCTCATAATCTGCGATTTCTAGCCGTTTCATTAATGTAACGTGGGGTGGCATTTGGGTGACGGCACGGGTCTTTTTAATTTCGTATTGTGAGAATTTTTGCAGGTTTGTGTTTTCTTTGAATTTGAATTTTTCAATCGGGACTAGAGACCCATCGGTTTGTAAAATATGCCAATAGGATTTCATCGTGTCTTCAGCTTTGAGTGCTGCTGAGACTGATTCTCCTTGTTTCTTGCTTTCGCATGGGGCAGGCGTCCCTGATTGACTTGCCATTTCGGACGCATAGCTTCGTGCTTGCTCAGCCAATGGATGTCCCTTGATTGATATAGTGAACTGTTTATTCCAGCCAAATGGGGCACTATAGGTTTCTATACCTTTGTCTTTAGCGTAGGTTTCCATGGCTTTGATTGTTTTCAAGGCATCTGAAGGCTGGGAAAGGTTACTGCTTAAATGTGCAAAGGGATAGATGAGAATTCTGTTTACTTTGAGTTTACCTAAAAAAGCTCTGACATCGTTTATGGCTTTCTGCGCCACGTCTGAGTTATCGCCTTCTTCGATAGCAGTAAAGAGCACGACCACTTCTTCGATGCGCTTCTCAAGCTTTTCGGCTTCTTCAGCTATATCTATTTCTTTTTCAATAGGTTTGAAAACTATAAAGTTCGAATGTAACTGCAAAATCCGCATAAAGATGCCTCTCTAACCATAGCGCCATTTATCTAGAGTTTTGTCTTTCTTTGTCTTCTTTTTGAATTCCTTATAGTGCTCTTTGCAGAGGAAAGCACGTTTATCTTTGCCAGCATTCATCCCTGCAGCTTTAACTTTGTCAGACGATATGGAACGGATAGCTTCTTTACCACAGACACTACACTTTTCGCCTTTTTCGATTCGACCCAACCAATCACGCCTCATTATACGCCAATTTAAATGTAGATACGTTGCTATTGCTTAAGTTCCTTTTCATAAAGAACTTGCGCTCTCCGGTAAATCTCTTCTTTGTTGCCAAAATAAGTGGACCCGATTCCCTCTACAATGCACGATGCTGCAGCTGAACCTACAGTTGCGCACCAGAGCGATTCTTTTTGACGGATGTATTCGGTTAAGAAGCCCCCAATGAAAACGTCTCCTGCTCCTGTTGGGTCGACCAGGACCTGTGACGGGCACGCTGCGATATTGTATCGTGCTCCCCCGACAGAGAGAACCGAGCCTTTTATGCCGTTTGTGATTATCACGGTTTCTACTCCAACATCGTGAACTGCCCTTATTGCTGCTTTAAGTTCTGATTCTCCTGTCAAGGCGAAAATTTCTTTTTGTGACGACTTATAAATATTGACCAAGCTAAAGACTCGGTTGTCAACTGCCGCATTTTCTGTTACGTTCCCTGCTTCATCAAAAGATCTGAGTAATCCTTGAGGATCGATTGACAAAATGTCCGCGCACTCCTTGAGTCGCTCAACCAATTCGTAGCTAGTTTCGTTGGCGATAGGCGCAATATGTACCGCTTTGGCGTGGAAATTGTTGGGCACATCTTCAACAGTTATAGGCGGTCCTTTGCTTTTCAGTATGAGCTTTCGCTCGGCGAGGTCTTTACCGTAGGCAAGTTCAAAACAAGTTGTTGGTTTATCTGCAAGTCTTGATATATTTGCAATGTCAATTCCTTCTTCTTTCATCCACCAGAGATAAGCTTGCGGAAAATTGCCGCCGACTTTTGACATAACAGCTGCGGTTGAATCTAGAACCTCGGCAGCAAAAGATGTGTAGGTTGCGGCACCACCTAAAACCGTGAACGGTTTAGTCCTGCTTGGCAACATTATAATATCAACTGAGAGGTGTCCAACCGCTCCAATGTCAAAGGTTTGAGCTGCCATTTTTTATCTACTCTGAATATCAAGTTAGTCCTATATAGAATTAGCTTATCACAAGAAGCAATAGTCAAAGTAAGACCCAAATCAGCTTGAAAAAAACTCATTTATATTTTTCATTATTGTGAGAGTTGACTCCGCTCTGAAGTTTTTCGTTAAGGTGATTTTTAGGTCAAATTGGGCTTTTATCTGTTTTTATGTTTAGAAGTAGCTTTTGCTTATATACACTTTTGTTCCATTGCTTAATCATGGTGTCCTTCAACAAAACTTTGTCACCCAAGAATTCAGATGTTATAGTAGTTGGGGGTGGACCAGTCGGTTCATACGCAGCCTTACATCTCGCAAAGGAGGGTATTAAAACAACAGTTTATGAAGAGCATCCACAGGTAGGGTTACCTTCACACTGTGCAGGGCACATCAGTATTAGAAGCTTAAGAAAACTGGGTCTCTATCCGCTTCCATTAGACATTGAGGAAAACACTTTTTGTTCTGCTAATTTCTACTCTCCTCAAGGTACCAAGTTTTCGCTTGATCTCTCATGCCCCGTAACGGTTGTGTTAAACAGAGCACGTTTTGACCAGTACCTGGCAGAACAAGCAAAAGAGGCTGGGGTAAGTTATGTTTTGAATGCCCGAGTTAAATCTCTTTTAGTGTCCAGTGGCTTTGTAAAGGGCGTTTGCGTCAAGCACGGCGATAGCAGAGAAGAGAATGTTTCTTCAGAAGTTGTTATAGACGCAGAGGGTATTTCTTCAAGGCTTATAAGGCAAGTAGGTTTGAGAGCTTTAAAACCCAGCGGATTAGTATATGCAGTTGAAGCCGAAATCGAAAACGTTTCGGATTTTGATCTTCATGCAGTTGAAGTTTATTTTGGTAAAGGTTATGCTCCTGGCTTTTACGGTTGGCTAATTCCACGGCGCGATGGCTCAGCGAAACTAGGGTTAGCAACCAACACCGGCAACCCACGTGAATACCTCAGACGGCTTATGGCAAAACATCCAGTAGCATCCAAACAATTGGCGAAAGCGAGAATCTCCAAAATAGGCTACCACGCTATTACATTAGGAGGACCAATTCCAAAAGTTTTTTCAGACGGCTTTCTCGCGGTAGGCGATTGCGCTTCACAAGTCAAGCCGACGACAGGAGGCGGGGTAATCTTTGGGTTAGCAGCTGCCAAAGAATCTGCTGAGATTGCATGTAAAGCCCTTCATCGAGGCGATGTCTCTTCCAAAATTCTCCAAGCTTACCAACAACGATGCAATAAGTTTTATGATTTTGATTTCCGAGTTATGCTCCTACTCAGAAGGTTTTTGGATTCACTGTCCGACGCGAAATTTGATGAGATGATTCGAGTCTGCCAAAAGTTAGGAGTTAATAGGGCTTTGCGGGATGTTGATGAAATTGATTTTCAAGGCAAAATGGTGCTGAATGTTCTTCGAAAACCTTCGATGGTTGCAGCTTTTCTATATTTTGGATGGCTCTACTTGTCCACAAACCCTTAAAATCTTCTTTACCAACCTATAGCTGGAAATGTCCAATGAGCGAGTTTGAATACAAGCAAGTTCTAGTCTTTCGAACTGATTTGCAGATGAGTAAAGGCAAAATTGCAGCCCAGGCGGGTCACGCTGCTGTTTCAGCTGCACAAGATGCTTACCAGCGCCATAAGAAGTGGTGGGAGGCTTGGATTTTTGAGGGGCAAAAGAAAGTCGCTGTCAAGGTTGAAGGTGAAAAAGAGTTAGGTGAACTCGAACAGGTTGCTGATGATTTAGGTTTGCCACACGCGCTCATTGTTGACAGAGGTTTAACTGAGGTTCCAGAGGGAACAATAACTTGTCTTGGGATAGGGCCTGCCCCTTCTAGGATGATTGACCGATTAACGGGTAACTTGAAGTTGTTGTAGGCGACTTTATTGTCTGTTCCTGAAATCGATAGACTGCTTGGAATTGAGGTTTATGGTACCAAAATGCCTGGTGTGGGAGGTTTAATTCGCGAATCCGTTGAGGATTTTGTGGTTGAAGAGATTCTTGTAGATGGATCCAAAGCAAGTATAAGCGGTAAAGTTCCCAGTAAGGTCTTGAGTTCCATTGCTAAAAGGCAACGTTTCTTGCTTTGTGTTTTGGTTAAACGTAATTGGGACACATTCCTCGCTATTAAGAACGCTGCTAAAGCATTGTGTATTGATCAGGAAAGAGTTCAGTTTGCTGGAATAAAGGACGCTAAGGCAGTTACGGCTCAATATGTCACGCTTGAGACCGTTTCAAGGGAAGATGCCGCTAAAGTTGAGGTCAAAGACATAACTATTAAACCCGTGGGTTATGTTCGTGAACCCATGTCCCTTTTTTACCTTTTAGGCAACGTTTTTACGATAACTATCAAAAATATATGCCACACAAAAGAAATTATCCAGGAACGCATTGATCAAATAGTAAAAGAACTTGAGGAAATAGGTGGTATCCCCAATTTTTATGGGCACCAACGCTTCGGGGCTACTCGCCCTATTACCCACAAAGTAGGTAAAGCCTTATCTGACGGTAACTTTGAAGAGGCAGCGATGCTTTTTTTGGCAAACCCCAGTAAATATGAACATCTCAACTCACAGCAAGCACGACAGGAACTTGAGTCGACTCTCAATTTCAAAAAGGCTTTGGAGAATTTTCCAAAGCAATTACGTTTTGAACGTTTAATGCTTCGCCACCTTGCCCAAAGCCCCGATGATTTTTTGGGTGCTTTCCAGCGGTTGCCGCTTAAATTGCAAGCACTTTTTGTTCAGGCACATCAATCCTATTTGTTCAACCGATTCTTGAGTGAGAGAATTAAAGGTGGTTTGCCTCTGAGTGAAGCTCTGGTTGGCGATTTTGTTGTTGGAGTTGAACGTTCAGGTCTGCCTCTTACGATTGTT
>CAYPSV010000057.1:0-6990 GCA_964413605.1 uncultured Candidatus Bathyarchaeia archaeon
CCTATCGCGACACACTCCATTGGGTCTAAGCCTCTTTCGGGAGCTTTGCCTAGGATTTTTTCAACAAAGCGCTGTACCAAAGGCATTCGGGTCATGCCACCGATTAAGATAATTTTATCCACTTGTTGTGGTGTCAATTTTGCGTCTTCGAGAGCTTTTAGTAGAGTGGGTCTTGTTCGTTCAACGATGGGTTGGGCGAGTGATTCGAGTTTGGTTCGAGTTAAGGTTAGTCGCATGTGTTTTGGTCCTGAGGCGTCTGAAGTTAAGAATGGCAAATCGATGTCAGTGCTCATTAGCGTGGAAAGTTCGATTTTGGCTTTTTCTGACGCTTCCTTTAGTCTTGACATTGCCATGCGGTCACCTGAAACATCGATGCCTGATTGGCGCTTGAATTCTTCAAGCAAGTAACCCATAACTGCTTTGTCGACATCGGTTCCGCCAAGTTGGGTGTCGCCGCTGGTGCTTAAAACTTGGAAGACTCCTTTGCCAAAATCCATCAATGTTACGTCGTGAGTTCCGCCACCGAAACTGAACACAAGTATTTTCATTTCACTTTCAAGTTTGTCTATCCCGTAAGCCAAACATGCTGCAGTGGGTTCGTTGATGATACGCATAACTTCGAAACCTGCGATTTCGCCTGCATCTTTGGTTGCTTGACGTTGGTTGTCGTCGAAGTGGGCTGGCACGGTAATGACAGCTTTGTTTATGGTTCCGCCAAGGTAGGTTTCTGCATCTTTTTTTATTTTCTGCAGAATGAAAGCGCTGATTTGTTGAGGACTGTATTCTTTGCCGTACGCTTTAACTTTGGCGTCGGTACCCATTTTGCGTTTTATTTCAAAGAATGTTCCTTCTGAGTTAGTGGTTGCTTGACGTTTTGCTGATTCTCCTACCAGGAGCTGGCCGTCTTTTGTGAAGGCAACGACTGACGGGAACATTTTTCCAGCCATCGTTGGGCCTTCTGCACTGGGAATTACAGTTGCATGTCCCCCCTCGTAGATGGCAGCTGCTGAATTGGTGGTTCCCAAATCGATTCCTAAAACTTTTTTATTTGTTTTTTGACTCATTCTTGTTTTTCCTCCATTATTTTATTTTTATTACTTTGATCTTTTGGTTTGATTGACACTCTAACAATACTGGGCCGAATTACTCTGCCCCTCAATGTATATCCTTTCCGTATTTGATCAATTACGGTTGATTCGGCAACATCTTCTTGCTCTTCAGTGGCAATTGAGCAGTGAATTGAGCAGTCAAAATTTTTGCCCAGAGGGTTTGGTATTTCAGACACGCCTTCTTGCTCAAGAACCTTTCTGAGTTTTTTTAACGTCATTTCTACTCCTTCCAAGAAATTCTCTGTTGATAGCTTCGAGATTTCTCCATTTTTCACGGCAAGCTCGAGTTCATCAACTACCTCTATAAGTTGCATAATTATGCGTTCATTACAGTAGCATTTTGTCTGTTCAATTTCACGGTCGAAGCGTTTCTTAACGTTTTCAAAATCCGCTTGCAAATACTTCAACCGGCTAAGATAATCTTCAGAGCGTTTCTTTTCGTCTTCGAGTAGTTTCTCAAAGTTTTCTGATTGTGAGTCTTTTTTGTCAACCATACAATTGTCCCTCTTGATTTAGTCTATGAGATGTATTTTTCTCTTTTTGTGTCAGTTAATAATGGTTTTTCCGTAGGTAAGGCAGGGATATTTTGCTGCTGGATTTGTTTACTTGCTACTAACTTTGTTTGTTCAACAAATTTTTTGAAGATTATCTCGGCGACTAAGTCTCCGACTGCTTCTTCTTTAAGTTCATTGTTAAAGAAGTGTTTCTTGAAAGATTCTATTATCTCTGTTTTGTCGATGACTACAGTGGGGTTTCCGCTTTCTTTCCAGGCTTCAGTCATTAGTTTGTGTCCCAGTTCTATTAGGATGTTGACCATTGTGGTGTAATCTATATCGAATGGGGAATCTCCTGTTAGGAAGCGCCCCTTTACTAGAAGGATTTTTTTGTCGTTTTCATTAGTTACAGTTAAACTTCTGCGCATGTTTTCACCACAAGCAAGCATGTGCACACTTGCACCGCTTCACCTACTGCACACCTGTACCTACATGCTTATAAATTTTCTGTCTCAAAAATACCCAAATAACCTTTAGAGACAGCAGAAGCATTATAAACGACTTGAACAAATAAGCGCCTACAAACAAATTATTAACAATCCAAAAAAATTAAAAAAGAAAAAAAGGGTTTTAGTGTTTTCTCATTGCATAGAGGCCGAAACCAATCAGAATAACGATAATAACAACGACTAAGCCGATGATTATCCACCATTCATTTGAGAGTCCGCCCATGCCGCCTGCTGGGGTTGGAGTTGCTCCTCCAGGTGTTGGTGTTGCTGCACCTTCTGCAGTTGGGGTAAAGACTGCTTGGTATGCATAGGTGTTTCCGTAACCATGATCCACTGTGTATGGGTTATCTGTTGGGTTAGGTGTGAAGGGGAATGATCCGTGAGCTCCTTGGATTGGATAACCAGTAATAGCCCAGTGGTCAAATTGCCAGCCTTCTGCTGCAGTAGCTGTAAGCATAAGTTCAGATGCATCGTTAATCGCATAAGTTCCTGGAACTGGTACTGTTGTTCCACCTGCTCCTGCTAGCACAACTATTATTGCAGCTGTAGTGTAGTCAGTTACGGGGATTCCGTTGGGAGGAACTTGGATTGGTGCAAAGATTGCTTGGAAACTGTAAGTTACGCCTCCAGTAACTGGTATAGTGATAGATTCGTCAGTTGCTGTATTTGATCCTTCATTAACGGACACTATCCATTCCTGGAAAACAAAGCCTGGATCTGCTGTTGCGGCGAATGTAACTGAGGTTCCGTCATCATAATTATAGGTGCCCGCTGCTGGATCTGTTGTTCCGCCAATAGAAGGCAGTACTTGCACTGTTGCTTGTGTTTGAGCATTTACTCCTATCGTACCTGCGATTGCTAGTAGAAAAAGTGACATTACGAATGTCATTGCCAAAACTTTAGTTTTTGTCATTAAAACTTCTCCTTTCTACAAATTGTTTGCTTGCTTGTTTCAGATTAGGCTATATAATCTATATTTAACTATGTGACTGTATGTGTACAGCAACATAAGTATATCTAGAAATTAATCACATCAATTGCTAAGAAACGTTTTTAGGTATTGCTCAATCAGAAGTTTATTTTCTAAATCTTTTTACGCATAAACCTTTTATGGCTACCTGTATTTTGATAATGATAGTTAAGGGTGTAGAGATAGTGCTATCACGTTCAGCCACAGTAAAGTTAAAAGCGATCTTGGTCATCGACTTGATTATTATAGGTGCAGCCGCAGGCGCTTACTTTTACTTTCAAGGAGAAGGTCTCATAGGCTCCGCATCTAAAGCGGCATCCTTCATTTATTCAGATTTAAACATTAGTCCTGACGAAGCATTTGTGGGTGAAGCTGTTCAGATTTCTGTTAACGTAACAAATATCGGCGATTTGGAAGGCAACCAAACAGTTAACCTTCAGATCAATGATGTGATTAAAGACTCTATGAATATGACGTTATCTGGACACACGAATGAAACTGTTCAATTCACTGACATTGAACTTGAAGATGGGACTTTTAACGTTACAATCGGCGAGTTATCAGGTGTTTTTCTTATTAAACCTGCACCGCCTGAATCGAGCAAAATAATTCTATCTAACTTGAAAACGGATCCTTATGAAGGATGGGTCGGCGATAATATCACGGTAACTGCTACAGCACAAAACCCAACAAATGAGCTGGACAGAATGACAGTTCGTGTAACGGTTGATGACATCATGGTTCAATCTCAACTTATCGAACTAGAAGCTGGAGCAACTCAGACTATAAATTTCACTGTCAATGCATCAAGCGAAGGAAAACATACTGTTAAACTAAATACCCTAAGTGGCTCTTTTGTTATTGTCGAAACTGGTTATCATACCTTAGTTATTAATCGTTCAGGAGGCGGCTCTAAACCTTTACCTGTCACGTTAGATGGTGAGGAGCACAATACACCTTACACAGTACTTTTGCCTGTGGGGCAACATCGAATTTCTGTGCCTAACCCGTTTAGTGTTGGAACGGGTGTATTGGAGTTTTCATATTGGAGTGACGGTTCAAGAAGCGCTGACAGGACTTTCACGTTGGATAGCCGTCTTTACCTAATTGTTACTTACACTTTAATTAGCGGATACGCGTCTTGCCCTTCCCTGTATGTCTGGAATGGAACTGGCTACTCGTATGTAACTGACGTTTCTAACCCTGGTTGGTTAGGCTACATCGGCTACATGACTAGTAGTGGCGACATTGTCTTTAGCGGTGGAAATCCTTGGGATTACGTAAAACTTGACAGCAGCCTTATTGCAGCCAATAATGGCTTTTTTGATTTGACTCTTGCTCAGCAATGGAACGAACTTTACTATTTAGATTCAGCTTCCCTGATGGTAGTTGACCATCCCGTTGGCACTGATGTTTACACTTCCATGACTAATTACCTGAACAAAGGATCAACTGGACAAATCTACACCATTGACAGTGATAATCTTTTTTCACCTGTTAGTGCAACTAACGAGCAAGGACAGAATGTTTTAAATCAAATTCTTCAAAAAGACGGACTCTACACTCCCGGCATCAACGGAGATGACAGTATATGGAACAATATAATTCAAAACCAGTTGACTTTAGACCTGGGCGATTTGTCGAGTGCGCAAGAAATTAAGCTTGTCATAACAGGTATGGTTGATTGGGGTTTAGCAGACCCATACTACGCTTGGATAAACCAGTTTAAAGAAGCTGCAGCACAAGGACTTGTGACTAACGGTACAGAAATTATGCCTGCACCCACGATGGAGATTAAAGCTGCAGACGGTAGCTGGATACGCGCGCCTCAAGATAGACAGATACCTTTGCCTTCAGATTACAACGCTCGGACTTTTACTGTTGATCTAACTGGCTTGTTCCCTGAGGATGCGAGCGATTATCAAGTGCGGTTTACCAACTTTTGGAATGTAACCTACGACTATATTGGAATAGATACGACAGCCCAGCAAAACGTTACCATCACAAATCTTACACCGGCATCCGCATTTATGGATCAAATGTGGGATACACAATCTAGCGCTACAGGAGCCTTCACAAGATACGGTGATGTAACTCCATTAGTGCAGTCTGCCGACGACATGTTTGTGATTGGTCGACAAGGAGATCAAGTAAATCTGCAATTCTCAACGGATGGATTAGCGCCTGTGGCAGATGGTATGGTACGTGACTACTTCTTCACAGTTGCCTGTTGGTTTAAAGATCCGCCGGGAGAATGGGGATATCGATTTGCTTTCACTGTTGATCCACTTCCGTTTATGGCGATGACGGGGTTCCCATATCCGTCAACCGAAAGCTATCCAACTGATGCAGCACATCAAGCTTACCTCCAGCAATACAACACAAGAATTATATCCGCGCCATAACTGAAATTCGGCTTTGAAACAAGCCATTTTTCCTTCTTTTCTGCAATGTATTTGGATAAAATTCCTTTGCTTAGATAGAGTTATGTTTTAGTATAGCGTGCTGGTCAAACAGTTAGAGGCTTCGAAATGAAGGTTATTCCAGTAGTTGACATTTTAGGCAGCAGAGTTGTTCATGCGATTAGAGGAAAAAGACAAGAGTACCAACCAATTAGAAGCATCATAACACAATCGGTAGAGCCTCTAGAAGTTGCAAACGTCTTCAAAAACCACGGTTTTGGAACGCTCTATATAGCTGATTTAGATGCGATAATAGAGTGCTCAACGAGTTTTCAACTTTTGGTTCGAATTTTCGATGTGACGGGTCTTGAGTTGATAGTTGATGCAGGGGTTACGAGTTTAGAGCGGGCGGAGAAATTACTTGATAGCGGTGTATCTAGACTTATCATTGGAACCGAGACGTTGACAAATAAAGAGTTTGTTGCTGAGGCAATTATGCGTTTTGGAAAGGAACGTGTGGTTGTTAGTGTAGATTTGAGGGGAGATAAAGTTCTTGTTCAAAGGGGCTTTAACGGATGTACTGACGCTATTTGTCTTCTTCGGGAATTCGAGGCTATGGGTGTTTCAGATGTTATTGTTTTGGATTTGGCTAAAGTTGGTACTGGTGAGGGTGTTAACACTGCTTTTCTTAAGCAAGTACTTGAGACTTTTAATTTTGAAGTTTATGTAGGTGGTGGAGTACGAGATATTCACGATCTAGTGGGGTTAGAAAATCTTGGGGTTTCAGGAGCTTTGATTGCTACCGCTTTACATAATGGAAAAATTACAACTCGACAATTAAAAGCTGAAGGCTTTCTTTAAATTTTCATTAAACAAATTAGTCCACCTAACTGAGTAAGCCTTAGCCCAGCGTTTGATTCTGCATTAATTACTCTTACTTTAATTTTCTTGTTTTGGGCAATCTGCATTAGTCTGTTTAACCGTTTCTTTTGTCGGCTATTTGAAAGGTAATTGTCCGTCATCAAGATGAAATCCGGCTGGGGCTTTCCAACGGTTTGCTTTTCGAAAATGGCTTTTTCACCTTCTTCCAGGGAGAAAAGTACTAAATTATCTGATGTGTTTAGTCTTTTTTCTATAATTTCAAGGAGGTTCTCTGTTTCTTCTTCAGCGTTTTCTCGGATTATCTGTTTGAACACGGCTGTTTTTGTCAGCTCTGCCACTTGTGGGGGCGTATCTGCAGAGCCGATGATTTGGGCGATGGATGCTTTGTTTCGTCCTTGTAGAAGCCAAGAATGATGTGCAGAGATGTGGGTTAGGAGGTCTTGGGCGTAACTTGTTCTGGATGGGGCAGAGGCTACGATACTTCTTACTCCTTCTTTAAGAGTTGGTCTTAAGGCGTTTATGATTGTTTCATGGTAGTTGTAAAGTGTTTTTTTATTTGTTCTGTCGCCGTTTAGATGTATGGTCTGTTGATGTTTGGCGACTTGGCTAAAAACTTGCCATAGT
>CAYPSV010000058.1:0-6921 GCA_964413605.1 uncultured Candidatus Bathyarchaeia archaeon
AGGTGAGGTTTAACGAAAGGATACTTTGTTGTTGCAGGTTTTGTGAATATGTGGGATGCAGCACGTTTGAATATTGGAGATATACTTCGTTTCTTTGCCATTTTTGTTACACCAATAATGGATAAACCCATGTTACTAAAGCAACGGTTAGGATCAGTGAGATCAGGGATGCAGGCAGCAAGATTCGCCAGTTACCGGAAAGCACTTGGTCAATTCGGAAACGGGCAACCACAGTTGTAATGTATTCAGATATCAGTACAACTCCGATTACTTTGAGCACAAACCAAAGGCTGTACCAGATCCATGATGGGCCAAAAAATACAGGCCCGTATGGTCCTCCAAGGAATAATTCTACGACTAACGCTGAGCCGAAGACAATTTGTACGTCACGTGTAAGATGAAGGAAGGCAAGTTTTGCTCCTGTGTATTCGGTTTCTAATCCTCCGACGAGTTCGCTTTCAGAGTGAGGTACATCAAAGGGGTCTTTTTCAAGTTCGGCTTGCATAGTTATGACAAACATTACAAATGCCCATGGCGCCAAAAATATGAAAGGCAGAAACGTGGTTGCTTGAGCTGAAGCTATGTTTGCTATTTGCAGACTCCCTACGATAAATGCAGGAGTTAATGCAAGCAAAAAGAGCGGAATATCATAACCGAGAAACTGGGTTAAAACTCTGGCTGAACCTATCATACCATATGGATTACATGATGCCCAACCGGCTAGGAACAACAAAAAGTTTGCAATTGTTGCAAACGCCAAGATAATTATCAAGTCACCGTTAAATCCACCTACACTTGATCCAAAGGATAGTACACTCCCTCCATCAATCGGTAGGAAGCAAAAAGCAAAAAACATAATTGCAAGCGCCAACAAAGGAGCATACCGAAAAACGAGTTTTTTTGCTTCTCTTGGTTCGATATCTTCCTTGGTTAATAGTTTAATGAAATCTGCTAAGGGCTGGAGTATACCTGCTGGACCAGCTACCATAGGTCCGACTCGGTTTTGTATTCGGGCTTCTATTTTTCGTTCTATCCAGTCACAGAATAATGTTAACAGTAAAATGAATGTGAATCCTGGGAAAACTAGAATTCGAAAAATGAGTAAGAGATAGTCGATCATCGGACTATCACCGATCAGTGCATGAGAAGCATGGGTCTAAGCTAACAAAGTTTGCGGGGACGTCAGCGATGCTTTCACCTATAGCTGTCTTTAGGAAGGATGGCAGGTTAGCAAATGTTGGAGTTCTAACTTTTACGCGATCTGGCTTGTCGGTTCCGTTTGCTTTAACGTAGTAGAAAAGTTCACCTCTGGGAGCTTCTACTCGGTTTACGGCTTCACCTGCAGGAACTGAACGTGGAAGGTTAAGTTTGATAGGGCCTGAAGGCAGATGGTCAACTACATATTCAATGATGTTTATACTTTCTTCTACTTCGTCCATGCGCACGTTCATTCTTGCCCATGTGTCGCCGTCCTTGTAGACAATTTCTTTGAAGGGGATTTCCGCGTATGCTTCATAGGGTTCATCTTTACGTACATCAATGTCAACGCCTGAGCCTCTTGCAACTGGACCAACAACAGATAATTCTAAAGCATCTTTGCGTTCAAGCACGCCGACATCTTTCATTCGAAGCCTCAGTGTTGGTTCGCTAGTGTAAATTTGTCTGTAGAAAGGTAATTGTCCTCGAAGGGTTTTTAGAACTGACTTAATTTTAGGGATATCTTCATTTTTGATGTCTCGTCTTACTCCGCCGACGGCCATTAAAGATGAGTAGACACGGTTGCCGCTGGTTAGCTCGATAAGGTCCATGATTGGTTCACGGTCTCTCCAGAAATACTGGAAAAGAGTTTCATAACCGATTTCTAATCCTGCATGACCTAAGGTCAGCAAGTGGCTGTGCAACCTGTTAAGTTCTAGAGCAATGACACGAAGATATTTTGCTCTTGGAGGAATGTCTACTTTAATTATTTTTTCCACTGCTTCTACGAATGCAGCTGCGTGAATGCTGTTGCAGATGCCGCAAATTCTTTCAACCAAGTAAACATCTTGGAGGTAAGTGCGTGATTCCGTTGCTTTTTCTATACCGCGATGAACGTAGCCGATACGGGGTTCGACTTTTGTTACTGTCTCTCCGTCTACTGTCACTGAGAACTTTTCAGGCTCTAGCAGCGCGGGATGTTGAGGGCCAATTATGATTTTGACTTGACGTGGATCTTCTGCAGGCTTATTAGTTTCCTGAGGTGGACTTAGTTTAATTTCGTTAGCCTTTACGTCTTTTCTTAGCGGATAAACGCCTTGGGGCCAATATTCGGACAAGACAAAGTGACCCTCTGGTCTGTTTCCCTCGAAAATTACTCCCAAAAGGTCGGTTACTTCAAGTTCATGAAAAGCCGCGCCTGGGTGAATGTCAACTATAGTTTGGATTGTAGGGTTTGCTTTGGGTACTTCAGCTTTAATTGTAACGAGCGCGTTTGAAGTACGGAAATGATAGTAAACACCCAATTTTTCTCCTAGATCTAACCCTGTAATAGCTATTATGCCTGTTTTTTCGTCAGCTTCGATCATGGCTTTTAGGACTTCTCGGTGTAAACCGTTGTTGGCAATTATAGAGCCAGTGCTGAGATGTCCGGGTTGGATTTGGACTTTGCTTCCGAGTTTAGACTCGACTACGTTTAGTATGTCTATTTTATTGTTTGACAATTGGTTTTGCCTCCTCGATTATTGTTTTTATTTCTTGCTTTGGCACTTCGGTTTGTTTGGACGGTTTTTTTTGTTTTGGTGGGTTTAGTGCATTTAAGAGCTTTACCACTCCGTCCAAAATTGCCTCGGGACGTGGTGGGCATCCCGGTATGTATGCTGTAACGGGTATTACTTTGTCCACGCCGCCAAGAACGTTATAGTTACCTTCAAAAACGCCGCCGCTGCATGCACAAGCACCTATGGCAACGACAAATTTAGGTTGCGGCATTTGATCGTAGATTCTTTTCATTCGTTCGGCGCATTGTTGAGTAACGCAACCTGTAACTAGTAATACGTCCGCGTGACGTGGTGAGGGTTCAAGTTTTACTCCAAAGCGTTCAACATCATATTTTGGTGTTAACAACGCAACGATTTCGATGTCGCACCCGTTGCAAGCACCCGAGTTGAAATGAAGAACCCAAGGAGATTTTATGCGTGCCCATGTTTTTGTGTCAGTCATTCATCTTTTCCTCTGTCAAGTAGAACCAGACCAGCTGCGAGTATAATGCTAACATAAAGAATTAGAATAATCGGGTTTGCAAACTCTATTATTGCAAGTGCGGCAAAAGCGAGTACCAATACAGATGTGTCAAAAACAACAAAGTAAACTAGGTACTTGTAGAGAGATACGTTTATTGTTAAACCTGGAAATGAGACTTTTTCTCCGCAGGCGTAGGCTGCTTGCTCGTTTTCACCTATAGTGGTTTTTGGAGCGGATCTTTTTCCTAAACCATAAATTACCAATATTGAAGCTAATATTAACACGAAGGCTATTATGGCTGCAATAACTAAATCCATCTATGCTCTCCTCTAATTTTTGCAATCATTAAAGCTGTCTTTAGTGTAGAGTTAACTTTACACTTGTTATAGCAAAAAGCTTTAGTATGAACGTATATAAATTTTTCTGCATTAAAACTGTACAAAACGTCAGAACATTCTATAGATGACAGACAGCCATCCTTTGTAGTAGAGGCATACTCACCTAGTATACTCTCCCCAATGATCTTATATTCTCCCATACTACCCCGAGCTATTTGCATAAAGAATTAAAACTCACATTTAAATTTTTACAACTAAAAAAGGGTAAACACCATGGTTTTTTAAATAAACATACAAAAAAGCACAGCCCAGTTAAAGGATAATTGCTTGTCTGTTGCAAACAATGAGTTGCAAGAGTCCAACTTTGTACAGCAAGGAATTAAACAGAGATTTCTTCCGATAAGCCAGCTTCAGGGTACTGAAACAAATGCGCTTTTTCAAGAGGATAAGTAATAGTAACCCCCTCGCCTATGTCAAACCAATCTTCCGTAAGCGATGGACGGTTAATTACAAATCTATCTCCGTTGTTAAGCCTAATTTCATAACGAACTATAGTTCCTTCAAAAGTTGTTTTTTCAACTTTACCAACCAAACCGTTTTTTGCCGCTATTTGGCCTTTCTTCATTTCACAAGTTTCAGGTCTTATAGCTAGAACTACTCTTTCATCTTGCTTTATGCTCCTGGAATTTAAAGCTTGAATCTTTAATCCCTCACGCAACTCAATTTCAGAGAATTTGCCTTTTGTTTTTGTAACATAACCCTCTAAAAAGTTGGATTCTCCAATGAAGTGGGCAACAAACAAGCTATTAGGGTGCATATAGAGTTCCTGAGGAGAACCAATCTGCACGATTTTACCCTTCTTCATGACTGCAATCCGATCAGAAATAGACATGGCTTCCGCTTGATCATGAGTCACATGTATTGCAGTTAACTTGAGATCTTTTGCCATTCTACGAATCTCATAGCGGATTTCGTTGCGTACTTTTGCATCAAGCTGCCCTAAGGGTTCATCCAAAAGAAGAGTTTTTGCGCCTGCAGCTAATGCTCGAGCAACTGCAATTCTCTGCATCATACCACCGCTAAGTTCACCTGGATATGCATTCAATCGTTCATCAAGTTTGACAAGTTCGAGAACTTCATGCCCAATGGTTTCAGCCTGCTTTGCATCATAGTTTTTTACTTTAGGTCCATAGATTACATTGCTCCAAGCGGTCATGTGGGGAAAAAGAGCGAAAGTTTGAAAAACAAAGCCTATGTCTCGGTCTTCAGGCGGATATTTATCGACTCGTTTATCGCCTATGTAGATTTCTCCTTCATCTGGATCTATAAGTCCCGCGATCAAGCGCAATAGTGTAGTTTTTCCGCATCCGCTAGGTCCGAGGAGGGAAAAATATTCTTGGTCATGAATAGTCAAGCTGACATTGTTCAAAGCGTATACTGTGCCATATTTCTTTGTTAGATTTACAACTCGAATATCAGGCATGTTTCTGTTTTCTCCTTTTTCATGTGATTAGGTGATTTTTGAGTTATCATTCTAAATATTTCCCTTTCTTGGTTAAGAGCCTTAATACCAACAGAATGATGAAGCTAAACAAAATAAGCAAACCGCATGCTAAGCCAACATTTAATGCGGTAACGCCACTTATTGGTGACATGGTTCCTCTAACTGAGTTAACCCAGTTGACTATCAAAACTGGAGCTGTCTGAAGTTTTGAAGTCACTGCCAAGGTTGCTCCTGTTTCACTAACACTGCGAGTAAAAACAATGATTGCGCCAGATAGTATAGAATACTTGGTTATAGGCAAAACTATTGTTTTGAAAACCGTGAACGGCTTAGCCCCTAAAGTTTTAGCTGCTTCTTCCATATCTATGTTTATCCTTTCCATGGCTGCTGACATAGACCTCACAAAGTAAGGGTAAGTAATGGCTAAATGGGCAAACACAAGGAGCAAAAACTCGGGGATTCCCGGCAGGTTTGACCAGAAGAACTTTAAGGAAACGCCAAGTGCAATTGAAGGGACAATTATTGGAACATTTATCAGGGTATCTAGGATTGAGGAGAGGAATTTGCCAAAAGTTTTGCGAGAAATAAGTATCGCCATCGGTAAACCCAAAGCAATACCTAATACAGTAACTACGGCGGCTAACGTGTATGATAGCGCAAGGCTTTGCCAGTAACTTGCCCAAATTCCTGAGCCAGTGAAAGCATCGAGTAGAGTTGTACCTGTTGCAATTGCTTGGAACGCAGGCAGCGAAACAAACAATGATGGAACTAGTACAATTACCAGAAAAACGGCTACAGCAACCCCGTTACGTGTCCAAGCGGATTTTTTATAGCTTAACTTCTTTTCAAAGTGAGATAAACCATGACCAAAAGGCAACTTCATCCTTTGACCAACGATTCGAATTAAGACAAAGATAGCTAATGACACAATAATCAAAATTATGCTTGCAAAAACTGTTGCGCCTTCATAAGTTCCTTGTGATATAGAGCCATCTTTGAATTGGTTACTTACTGTCTGAATAAAAACTGGACCATTAAGGAATAAGCCTGCAGCTACAATAAAGGTGGCCCCAGTCTCAGAGAGAGATCTGGCAAAAGCAAGAGTATATGCGGCAATTAAGGAAGGTTTTATTATTGGGAAAGTTACGGTTCTTGAAGCCGTCAAAGGCGGCGCTCCAAGCGTTCGAGAAGCCCGTTCATACTCCATCTTGTAATCAAGCATAGCACCAACAATAACACGAACAACGACAGGAAAAGAAAAAGTGAAATGTAGAAGCATCACAAGCAGCCAGCCGGGCGAAACAAAGGGGTGTCCAAACAAATCGGATATTCCGCCACTAGAACTCCAAAATAGCAAAAGAGAATAGCCTAATGCCGCGGTTGGTACAACAAAAGGTAAGTCGGCCAGAGTATCTAATACCGTCAGCCACCTAGATTTACCTCGAGTGATAAACCAAGCTAAGGGAACACCTGCTAACAAGTCCAAAGCAGCAACAATTAGACCTATTATGAATGAGGCGGCTATTGCACTCAAAGCTGTATTCATCAGTGATGGACTATCAAAAACATTTTGAAGTGAACCAGCTTTGGTTAGAATACCAATGATGGGCGGTACGAGAATAATGGCGAAAAAGATAATGATTGCTGAAAGGTAGAGAGTGTACTTTAAGGGTTTTTTGGAGGATAAACCATTGAGTGTATTCGACAGTTTAGTAAGCAAGGTACCGCTCCTTTCGAGAGTGAATTTTTTGCTCAAGACTGACACTATTAACTATTTAGGTATATTAGTTGTTACACTAGTCAGCTTGTTTTAATCATGATTTGTTCCCAAAGAATATATGAAAATATACTTAACCAAAA
>CAYPSV010000059.1:0-6859 GCA_964413605.1 uncultured Candidatus Bathyarchaeia archaeon
CGCATTGCTCCGCCTTTGCTGTAGCTGTGTATTGGTACTTTGGGTCGGTTGACTGGAATCTGCTTGTAGTTGACTCCCAGGCGAGCTCGGTGGGCGTCGGAGTAGGAAACCAGGCGGGCGAGTAGCATCTTGTCTGGGCTTGGTCCGATTCCGGGGACGAGGTTGTTTGGTTCGAATGCTGCTTGCTCAATTTCAGCTTGAAAATCGTTGGGGTTGCGGTTCAGCGTCAGTTTGCCGACTTCGTGTACTGGGTAGTCTTCGTGGGGCCAGACCTTGGTTAGGTCGAAGGGGTTGAATCGGTAAGTTTCTGCCTCTTTGAAGGGCATGATCTGGACTTGTAGAGTCCAACTGGGGTAGTCTCCTCGTTTGATTGCTTCGAACAGGTCGCGGCGGTGGTAGTCGGCGTCAACACCGGCAATTCGATCGGCCTCTTCTTGGGTTAGGAAGTCGATGCCTTGGTTTGTTTTGAAGTGATATTTCACCCAGTAGCGCTCGTTTTTGGTATTGATCCACATGTATGTGTGGCTTGAGTAGCCGTTCATGTTCCGATAGCTTTTGGGAACTCCACGATCGCTCATCAAGATGGTGACCTGATGGGCTGACTCGGGTGAAAGGGTCCAGAAATCCCATTGCATGTCGTTATCGCGTAGGCCGTTCTCTGCACGGCGCTTTTGGGAGTGGATGAAGTGTTGGAATTTCATAGGGTCGCGTACGAAAAAGACAGGTGTGTTGTTTCCTACCATGTCATAGTTTCCCTCTGCGGTGTAGAACTTTAGTGCAAAGCCGCGTACGTCTCGCCAGGTATCGGGGCTGCCGCTTTCGCCGGCTACGGTAGAGAAGCGGGCCAGTACCTCGGTTTTGGTGCCTGGTTGGAAGACGGCTGCTTTTGTATAGGCGCTGACGTCTTTGGTTACCTCGAAGTATCCGAAGGCTCCGGAACCTTTTGCGTGGGGTTGGCGGTCTGGGATCATCTCTCGGTTAAAGTTGGCCATCTGTTCCATCAGGTAGTGGTCCTGTAGCAGAATTGGGCCATCAGGTCCAACTGTAAGAGAAAACTCTTCGCTGGCTACTGGGATTCCGGCATCTGTTGTTGTGGGTTTTTGTTCGTCTTTTTTTGTGGTTATGGTAATGCATCTCCTTGATTTGTGTAAAGATGTTTTATTTTCATCTGTAAAAAACTCCTTTTTGTCTATTGTAGGATAGTGGAAAAGGTTTATTTAAGAATTATTATTATCTAATAATCGACATGACCACTGCCCATCTTAAATCAGATGCCTCCACAATTGAAGCTCTGCGAAGTAAAGGCTACAAGGCAACTCCGCAGAGAATAGCCATCTGCCGAATAGCCCTCAACAGCCGAGATCACCCGTCAGCCCAAGCAATCTACAAGAAAGTTAAGAAGATCCATCCAACAGTTAGTCTAGCAACTGTCTACAAGACACTAGAAGTGCTTAGAGATTTAGATTTAGTTCAAGAGCTTAATTTTCCTAAGGGGCAGGCAAAGTTTGACTCTTACATGGCTCCTCACATTAACCTAATCTGCCTAAAATGCGGAGAAATCGTTGACTTAGATGATGCAGTTGCAGAGGAGATATCAAAGATGGTGAGTGCAGTATCAAAATTCAAGCCAAACGGGCAACGGCTTGATGTATACGGTGTTTGCCAAAAATGCAGTGCCCCAGAATAAATGTGTTTTAGTGTTGCATGTCAGATTGTTGCAAAGTTTGTTTTTGGAATATGGGAGGGTTTATTTTGGGCTGTTTTTTGATTTGGGGTTTGTGGTGTTTGTAGGTTGCGCTCACAAAGGTCAGGTGTTTTCTAGTTGCCGCTAACTGGGCGGGATGGTTTTAAGTTGCTGTTGGAATGCAAAAAAGGGGTTTTTGTTGCTAAACGCTTTTATCGTAGAATTTTGACTAAAAATAAAAGAAGGTTTGACTATGGTTGAAATTAAAGTAAGCGATAAATGTACTGGATGCGAAACATGCGTGAACACTTGCCCCGTATGCGTCTACGAAATGAAAGACGGCAAATCTGTACCAGTGCGAGTCGACGAATGCATTGTATGCCGAACATGTGAATCTTCCTGTCCTGAAGGCGCAATTCAAGTCATAGAGTAAGCATAGAGCGCATCAACATCGAGTTCACATCTAGCATAGCGAAATATCGTTGAACGTGAGTTAAGCCGAACAGGTTTAACTTTCTTACTTTTTATCTTATCTGATTTTTTAAAATTATTATTCTTTGAAGGGCAAGAATACCCGTGAAATAGTGTTTGGTGCTTAATTTTGCGTTGTTGTCTTTGTTACTGTGTTTTCTTTATGATTATGTGTATTGTCTTGTCTTCTTTGTTGCTTTTGATTATTTCGTAGCCTAAATGCTTGACGAGGCTTTGTATGTCTGATTCGGCGGCGGGGTCGTCGGCGATAACTTCTAGTGTTTCTCCGATGTTTAGTTTATCTAATGCTGGTCTTGTTCTGAATACTGGTTCGGGGCAGGTTAAACCTGTGAGGTCGAGTTTCTTGTTTGCGTTGGGGTTCATGTGATCTTTTTCCTGTTTAAGTATTTGTTTATGAAAAGTTGTGGTTTAGAACCACATGGTAGCGTTGGCGTTTAGAGCTAAGTCGTTTAGGGTTGCGGCTCCTACAATTTTGACTCCTGGAATTAGAGTTACGTTGGCCCATCCGAGCATTTGTTTTGATGCTTCGCATACGTCGATTTCAATTCCCATCTGGAGGGTCTTTTGAAGCATTTCTGCAACGCTTGGGAATGATCCGAGTTTTATTTTTTCAGCTGCACCGGGGTGGAGTATTCTTAGGGCTTGTCCTAAATAGTAGACTTTGGGGTTTAAACCCATGGCTTTAGCTGTTTGTGCTAAGACTAAGGGTGAATATTGCCTTTCGGGGTTGTCGCTGGTTTGCACATATAAAATAAATTTTTCATCTTTCAAAAAATTCACCTGTTTTTTCCTGTACGTATTTAATTCGGGTGCCCATAGTTAAAAATAACGGTGTTATATTTGTTTTTTTATTATCAAATTGTCGACAAAGAGGTTGCTCATTGGGATGGCGTGGAGTGCGTTGCTGTAAAGATGCGCTGCAACAGCCTAAGCTTCGCTTTAGCCATAATTCGTAAAGTTGGAAGCCTTGTCGCGCTTTAAAAATTGAGGTTTATGGGAAGCCTGATATTAGATCATACAGGTAGTTATCCCATTCTTTTGATTCTTTGTCTAAAATTTCAAGTACTTCTTTTAGAATTCTGTGATGTTTCTTCTCATCTTCTAAAATATTCAATATAAGTTGTTTAATTTTCTTGTCTGCTACAATTTCGCTGATGTCTTTTGCTTGTTTTAGCATTTGGGCTTCTTCTTCGATGTGGCTTGTAAGTTCTTTTTGTCCTATGGCTTTGCTTTCATCGCCTATTAATGCGTTTGAGTTAAGGTCTATGAGCATTTGATAAGTGTCTGAGTGTCTCATCGTGTCCAAAATTATGCTGTGAATAAACAGTTTAATGACTGGGTTTTTTGCTGATTCATACATAGGAGTTAGCTTCTTAGCTGTTTGGTCTTCAAACTCTTTTTGTTTCTTAATTTTGCTAAGTGCATCTTCGTCTAATATTTTCCATGACAACTGGGGTTCCTCATGTATTTTCAGGAACATTTCCTATTTAACTTTTTTAAAAATCATGAAATTAAATCCTTCGGTATTATTTTTGATGAAATTTGGAGGGTGCCCTTGTTCTGGTATTTTACTTTGTTATTCTTGTAAAATTCGAATTAG
The DNA here is from genome assembly GCA_964413605.1 of uncultured Candidatus Bathyarchaeia archaeon. GTDB lineage: Archaea > Thermoproteota > Bathyarchaeia > Bathyarchaeales > Bathycorpusculaceae > Bathycorpusculum. The sequence continues at coordinate 3,777 of CAYPSV010000059.1, forward strand.
TTTGAATCAAAATACGGGAATTGGATAGCTATTTCCGAAACCTTGATGAACTAGGTTTACCTTGTCCAAATTGGTTTTGAGAATGGAGTCCAAAAATAAACTTCTTGCCTTTTTGAGAAATCAGGTTGTTGTCGAGAATGAGATTGTTGCTTCTCTTGAAAAAACGCTAGTTGATATAAAGAATCCGGTAGTTAAGAGTGTGCTTAAAGGTGTTTCTTTGGATTCTGTGAAGCATGCTGACCTTTATTCGGCTGCTATAACTTTGTTGACGCAGTCTTCTACAGCTTTAAATCAAGACAATCTAGATACTCAGCGCGCTTTGGTGCAGAAACACATCAACGTTGAGGCGGAGCTGATAAAGACTCTTCAAACGATGATACCTACTATTGAAAACGAGAAAGTCACGTTTCTGTTGAAATCCATTTTAAACGATGAAACTAAGCATCATGCTATGCTAAAGATGGTTTTGGAGATAATTGTTCATAAAGAAACTATTACTGAAGCTGATTGGTGGGAAATGCTTTGGGAAGGCTCGCCTTTCCATGGTGGACCCGGCGGCTAAGAAAAATAGTGAAATAGCACCAATATGGTGAGCTAAAGTAACTTGAAGAAAAAAAGTTCACTTGTTAGCAGCATCTTAAGGTGGAGCTTTTCGAGGCTTTTTTAGTTCTTGTTGGTCTCAATTTTGGTGACTTCAATTATCGATTCAGCAGGGAAGTCGATCTTTTCGAGTGCTGCTTCCAGAGCCTTTTTGGATGGGGCTTCAAATTCGATGAGGGCTTTTTCCACGTCCGCGTTCGACTCAGGAGCACAGCAGTAGCAAGTTTTTAAAACGACATCTTTAATTCCGTTTTTCTCAAATATGTTGGTGGTGCCTATAACGCAGGTGAGGCGGTTAAGTTGGATTTGTGGTACCTTTGAGTTAACTATGAAACGTTTCATGGTTTGTGTCTCTCGAATTTAAAATAAAACTAAGTGTCTAATAAGTTAAGCGTTAATGTGACAAAGGTGGCGGTGCCGAACTAAAGAGCTGGGTTATTGCTCATTCTGGCAGTAAAATAAGTAACTATTTTTTCTCTGTTTAGCATTGTATAACTTGGTGCGACTGCTGCACTTTTTTCTTATGCAATGCTCGAAAAATTAATAATTTTGAAACGATTGATTTAGACGTATTTGGGATATGTTTGAAGTTTGTCTGTTATGAGAAGCTCTTTACTCTTGACAACTTGAGGATGAAGAGCGATGATTGGTTCATAGATAAAACGGTGTTTGGTTCAGAGATTAAGACGGTTGAAGTTCGTATCGGTAAAAGTTTGAGTTGGGAGAGGTTGGCGCAGTTGTTTCCTGAGGCGATATTTACAGAGCCATTAACATCTCAGTTTGTTATGAAATTTGACGGATTGACTTTTGTGAGGTTGAAGGATACTGATAGATTGGGTGAAACTGAGTTTGTTATCGAAGCTTGTGATGAGTTTGGCTACTGGCTTTTGGATGTTAAAACAGGAAAACGTCTGTGTGATTCCCTTTTGGAGACAGATGCTAGGGGTGGAGCAAATAATTGTCTTCCGTAATGTCGCAACGTTACACTTGTAGTTTAGAAAAGAGGGGTTTGGCGTGAATATTTGTGGGTTGTGGTTATCTGTTATCTGGGATCATTACTGCGCTAACTATTATTGCTATGATGAAGAGAAGAAGAGAAGCGCCAAATGGTCCGCCAGCGATGTAGTCGCCTCCATCCCAGAATAAAATAGCAGAAATTACCAGCACGAATATCCACATGAAAGCTATGATTAAGTTCCTATTTTCCGTTTTTATTCACCTCCATTTTATGGTTGTTTTTCTTTGTAGTTTTTAGCCACTTTAGTGTTAGAGTTCGAGACTTTTTGCTATACAAAAGAATTAAAGCAAACGTGATTGTGGCAACGGTCAAGTAAAAAATGGGGTCTGGTATTCCTATTTGTCTGGCTCCGATTAGAGGTTCAGGCTGAGTTTCTCCAAATAGTATCCAATGCCTAAGACCAATAGAAGAAAAAGTTGCATAGAAGGGGAGGTCGAGAAGTCCAATTACTCCTATTATTTTCAAATAATGAGTGTTTTTGTAATCGATTTTTTTTGTGTAGAGTAGTACTCCTATAGCTAGCGCTACGATAGTTGACGATAACGAGCCTGCTAGCAGAAGCAAACCTTGTTGGGTAGGTGATGATAGTCCTGTGACGATTACTGAGCCTAGTTTGAATTGAGATGCGATTGTTAGTTTAGGGTATAATTCAACAAAGCCCACTTGAAGGTAGGAGAGTGTGCCTCCAAGGGTGGTTCCAGCTAAAGTATGCCCAAGTTCATGAATAAGGCCTATTAAAAGTCCCATCGGCATTAACAAGGCTGCTGAATAGACGTATCGTTTGTTTTTAAGTAAGCTGTTTGGGCGTTTGAGTGCGAATTTTTCTGCAAGTAGCAATAGAATAAAGATGGTGATAGACCAAAAGGCTATGTCTGCTGCTAGATTGTCGAATCGAACTATGTTTTGAGTGGAAGACTGAACTATGTTCGATATCCAAATCCAAGGATGCCCAAAGTTTTTGGCTCCAAGTATGCCGCCTTTAGAGCTTTGCTCAAACAGTCCTGATAGCATGGCAGCAAAAATACCGCTGATCATCGCTCCTGCCGAAAGCACCAATTTTGATCTATCAAGCATCTTATTGAACGCCTTTGTCTATGCTTTTTTCTGCTTTGTTGTTGCGTAATATTCGATGAGGCTGCCTGTCACTGTTCCTTCTGAAGTGTCCAATATGGCAAGACTGTGTGAAATGTAATAGTAGATCATTGGCAACGAGGCAAACATGAGGAGACTTATGACTGTTCCAACTCTTTTTTTGTTCATTGCGTTTCGTCTCTGTGTTTGTTGTTGAATGTGTACTTGATTGCGCCGTTGGGGCAGAGGTCAACGCAGTTTCCGCATAGAATGCACTCTGAGTTTTCCATAGCCTCTTTTTGAACCATGGCGTTAACGTCTAGGCTCATGGAGCAGTTGTTTGAGCAAGTTTTGCAGTTTGTGCATCTGTTTTTGTTAGCTGCGAGTTGAAGTG
>CAYPSV010000060.1:0-1331 GCA_964413605.1 uncultured Candidatus Bathyarchaeia archaeon
CATTCACTGACTTCGCAGAACTCGGAAGATTTGCAATTCGAGACATGGGCACAACTGTCGCCGCAGGTGCAGTTAAAGAAATCACCAAAAAGGGATTATAAACTCCCTTCATTCATTTTTGTTTTTGTTATTTTAATGAAATTTTAGATATTCTAACGTATTTCAGCAGGAACGTGGTTTTATATTCAATATTTTTTTACTTTCTGTAAGAGTTTGAATACCTTAATTGATTGTTGTAACTGAGCAGCAACCACAAGCACATATATTTTCTTTTGTCAATGCCTACTTTAAGGTGAGTGGAAATGAATTATCGCGAAGGAGAAACTTGCTTTATAAGAAAGATTTTCACCACTGAACAAGAGTTGGAACTTGTTTCTCTAAATGATGTACCTCTGGAAGTTCGACGTAAAGAAGCAAAAAAGCCCCTATATCTAAAACGTTATGAATGAGCTACACATCTATCGTGATCTCAATTTCCTATTTTTAGTGCAAAATTTCTATAACATTTTATTCCCTAATAATCGCAAGTAAAATAAACTGGAGTTCTGGTTACCTATTCAACAGAGTTGCTTGTATGTCTGGATCAGAAACGCTTGTTCCCTTCATCAAGGAAAAAAAGAAACCTGACGAAGAAACAACCATTATAATTGATACCCGCGAAGCTAGCAGTGCCAAAAAAATCACTACCGGCTTAATTGAAAAAGGAGTAAACATTAAAACTGCAATGCTAGAAAAAGGTGACTACATTCTCTCTGATCAATGTGCAGTTGAACGCAAAACCGTTAATGACTTTGTCTACACCCTGACCAGACGTTATCTTTTCGAGCAACTATTTAGGTTAAAGGATGTTTATCCCAAATCGCTAATTGTTTTGGAAGGTTACCTGCCTATAATCTACAAATACCGTAACATTCAACCGCAGGCTATCTGGGGCGCAATGTTTAACCTCGCAAAAAACGGAATTGCTATAGTTAACACTGCTTCGCAAAAAGAAACTATCGATTTCCTCTATACTGCAGCAAGGCAAGAGCAAATTGTTGAAAAAAGAAGCGCAATTGTACATGCCTTTAAAAAATGTGATACCTTGTCTGACGCTCAAGTTTACTTTATTGCAAGCTTGCCCAGTATTGGACGAGAAAAAGCAACGGCTATATTAGATTCCTACCAAACGCCGCTTAATGCATTGATTAATGTGGATGATTGGGAAAAAACCGTTCACGGTTTGGGTCCAGTTATCACAAATCGAGTCAAAGACGTTTTGAGCATTCCCTATAAAGACAAGGATTGCGAAGAGGAAAAAACCTGATTTAGTCAATTATCAATTTCTATAT
>CAYPSV010000060.1:1431-6836 GCA_964413605.1 uncultured Candidatus Bathyarchaeia archaeon
TATCAATTTCTATATGTATTAGCAATTTTTAAGAACGCCCAGCTTCAAATGTTCGTATGAGTCGTTTTGTGGCTTTCCTTAGAGGAATAAACGTTGGAAGCCATATTGTCACTAAAGAACAACTAGAAGAAGTGTTCACTTCATTAGGATTTCACAACGTGTCCACCTTTGGACAAAGCGGCAATGTGATCTTCGAGACTAACATCTTAGCACCTGAAGAATTAAAAACTAAAATCGAAAACAAACTGCGAACAATTTTGAGTTACGTGGTTTCCGTTTTTTTGAGGACAATTTCACAGCTAAAACATGTAATCCAGCGTAATCCTTTAAAAGACCCTATTGAAGGCACAAGTTCTTTGGTTACCTTTCTTTCAATTGCACCGGCAAAAGTGACATTTCAGTTGCCTTTGGCAATTCCAAAATCAAACGGCGAAATTCTCATGATTAGGGATTCTGAAGTTTACAGTGCAACCCATGGCGGAGGAGAAGGTGCATTACCCAATCCATTCATAGAATCGGAATTGAAAATTAAAGCGACCACCCGAAACATTAAAACAATTAGACGAATCGTTGAAAAACATGATTTACCTGATTAGTTATTGTTAACCAAGAAACGATAGAAAATCTATTTCAATCTTTAGTATGCGAGAAAATTATTTAACAATCCTATAATACTCTAGAGAAAGAGGTTAGTTGAATCTGAATCCGGTGGGTTTGTGGACTTTACATTTTGATTGGGGCCCAAAAGGCGCCTACAATTGGACGCCTTTATATTTTAACTTTGACGGCACATTTGCTTACTTAGCAGGGGCTAATGAAGGTACATGGGCACAGGTGGATGACCTGATAGTTTGGCGGTTCAAACGACTGCTTAACCAAGAAAATAATACTGTTTATTCTGGAAATGCTACTAGAAATTTCATGTCAGGCATTATGTTTTCATTTCAGGGCGAAAAGGGACATTGGTATGCAGTCAAAAAAGGGACTAAAGTGTTTTCTCAAGAAAAAAACGATTCAATACCTTACCTGGTTGATAAAGAAAGTAAACAAAAACTTGATGCTTCAGGTAGAAAAATTATTTAAAAAAAACAGCGGTTTAAGGCCTTTTCAGGAAGCCGAAACTATCATGTAAATGGCGTAAACAAACACTGCAACAGATATGATAAATATAGATCCTAACAAAAGAACCAAACCTCGCTCATACTTTCCAAATTTCAAAGTCAAGATAGCGTTAATTACCGGAAGCACGACACCAATTCCAGCCACCCATAGTAGTTCCGATTTATCGCCAAAGCGGTTGGCCACTCCATCAAACCCGAAATGCAACGGAATAATCTGAGGAAGCTGTACAAAAACCCAAAAGAAATATCCCAGAAAAGCAATGTAGGTTATTGAAACTGCCAGAACTTGAATGTAGGCAGATTTCTGGATAGATTGCGCTTGTTGCGCAATTTCTTTGCCAGTTTGGCCCTTAAAGAGATACCCTTTTTCTTGTATAGCTTTAAGAAAACGTTCAGGATCCTCTGGAGATATCGCAATTTTTTCCCCGTCATCCAAAGTGAGTACGATAAATTTTCCTTCAATTCTTGTTGCGTACACATGAGCATTTCTGATGTTGGTTTTATAAAACCCCCAATGGAATCCTGGAAGGCTGGCTCCAAACAGACGCAAAACAAGTTTAAGATTTGCAATTTCTACTTCTGCAATTCGAGTATAATCTATTCTCTTTTGGATTAAACCAAAAATCACTGCAAGATTTTTGCTAGACAATTCGTATCGTGCGCTGCCAGTGGAAAAGGAAAAGTAAGCAAGTAGAAAAATCACCCCTAGCAGTACCGTGAACATTAAAGCAGAAAAAAATATTGGCCCTTGCAGAGTCAAAAAAAGAATTATGCCTATGGGGATTGCGATTATGAGGATGAAGATTAAGCCATAGTACTTTGTTTTTTCTGAGTGATGTGCCTTGAAAATCTCTGGATTGTTTGACATGCCGCGTTTTTATGCATGCATGAAAATTAATAAACCTGTATCCTCCTCTTTACTTTTTTTGAAACAAAATCTCTTCAACAAAATTATTTTATAGACATGTAAAGAAAGCATGAGACGATTAGAAAAGCTGATAATTAAAATGCAGGGCGAGTCAGAGCCTTAATGTTGTTCACGGCCCATCAAGGTTTGTCTTGGTCGCTTCATGGTCTTTCACCGTTTTGACCATGTTGCTCAAAGCCTTTTTGCAACATTGCTGTTCAGCCCATCGAAGCATATTCTTTGTCGCGCACCGATTTTTTTGCTGTTTCAACCGATGCGCTCTTTGCTTCAATGCATCGCCTTTAAAGCGTACTCCCCGACCTGCAAGAATATATTACCCAACCATCCAATATAGGCAATTCTTAGCAAATAGAACGCAAATATGCCTCAACTATCTAATTCGTTTTATCTTTTGGGGACAAACAAGGATGATGCTTCGTCAATATTCTCCAACGGTCTAATTCCTTAAACACAAATTTTAACATAAACAACGCAATTTGACATGAACAACGCAACTTTTTAAAAAATTTGGCAGAGCGGTGTCTGTTTACCTAGTGCAAAAACTGCAATTGGAACAGGAAAAATTGTTGGATGTTTTATTTACTAAATGATCCGCGAAAGCATGAATAAAAAAACTTTGTCGAATTAAATGACTGTCTAAGCTACGCTTTTCAGAAAACGGATTGCAAACTTCTATATGTTAGATAACATAAGCTTTGAAGTAGAAGAGATTGATTATGAGATTAGAACGCTATAAATCAATAAGAAAAAAACCGAAAAGAGACAACACGATAACTAAATCCAAAAAACGTATGCTTGCAAAACCCAAAATATCACCTTCTGCGACCGCACCAAAATTACGTGAAATCTACTCAGAAAAAATTGAGTGGGCAACAAACTTGATTCCGAAACCAAAAGAAAATAGCTAAACTACATAAAAATAATTTCAATTTAGATATGTTGATTGATGGGTCTATGAATCTCAGACCCGAATGGATTCAGAATCTGAAAAAATTTATTTTGGGCTCGAATGAGCGGAATTGCCCAAATGATGTGAGCCGATTGCTTTTTTGGCAATTGGTTTCTTTTGAGAAGTTCTATTCTTGATGGTTTCGATCGGAATGGGTTATTGCAAAATCATGTCTTGTGCTATTTTTCCTTTTTTAATGGTTTACTTATGGAGTATTTTTTTAGAAAGCATGCAGATGACAATCGAATATTCTCTAAGAATATCCATCCTTATTCTTGATCAAAATTTTTAATATTTTTACGATACAGTTGATCAAAAGACTGATTTGTGCTAAATTCAATGTATTATATAATTAATAGTTCATCGGAAAAAAATGGGGCTGAGAAGGCTCTGGTTAGAATCACAAATAGCCATAGCTATTGAAAGAGAGTTTGCATTTTCTCTTTTCTCCAATATTTCCAGAGTCTAAGTAAACCCTTCTTTCAGATCTTAAATCGTTGTTTCAAAAAAATTCTCATTGATATATTTCCCTCTCAATATCGAAAGGTAAAAAACTGGCAGATTTTTCAGAAATCCTAATTGAACCAGCAATTTAAACTACTAACAATCCTCAATAGTTTAAAAAGAGTGAGGATTTGCAATTGATGCTTTCTTTGTTACAAAGTACTTTGTAAAACAAAGTTATATATATTGAAAAGTACTTTGTATGATTGGTGAAATATGGTGGCTAAAGAACCAAACCTAAAAGAAATTGAAAGAAAGACCTACATCTCCTATCACCAAGATGGATTGCTTGACATATTTGCGAGTTTATACATCGTAGGTTTCTCTATTGGGATATTATTAGACTTTATTTGGGATTATAGCTTCGGGTTATTTATCCCGGGATTTTTGGTTGTCTTAGTTTTGCCTCTTTGGATAGCTGCAAAAAGAAAGATAACACTGCCTCGTATAGGGTTCGTCAAATTTGGTACTAGCGGTTCAAAAAAAGTAACTATTATCTTAACTGGGCTCACGATTGTCGGCGGATTATTCTTTTTGGCTTTTGCATTGCTTATTAAGTCATCCTCTTGGACCGACTTCATCTTTGCAAATGGGTTAATTTTAGTGGGAATTGGCGGTTTAACCATCAGCTTTCTATTTGGATATGCAACAGGGCTAAAACGTCTATATGCATATGGCGTATTAGCGTTAGCTATATTTGTTGGTGGACACTTTCTAGGAGTCTTTTTCGCTTACTTAGTGTTAATGCTTGGAGTTACAGTAATGCTGGTAGGCTCTTCTTTATTGATTCAATTTGTTAGAAAGTACCCGTTGAAAGGTGAAGACTCCGTTGTTCAATAGCGATGCAAACATCCAAAATGTAGATCGATTGATACATGAACCCAGCAGGTTGATGATAATGGCTCAGCTTTATGTCGTTGAGAGCGCTGACTTTCTGTTTCTTCAGCACCAAACAGAAATGAGCTCTGGAAATCTCTCTGCGCATCTTAAAAAGCTAGAAGCCGCAGGATATATCGAAGTAACTAAAGAATACATCGACAAAAAACCCCACACAACTCTTGCATTAACAAAGAAAGGCCGAGAAGCATTCAAACAATATAGACAAAGAGTTAAACAATTTGTAGAAAAAATACCCGAATGAAGTATTTGAAAATAGATGCGTTGAAACTGCTTTAAGACTTTTTGAAACAGCAATTTGGTGTTGTGGTGGGGCCGCTGGGATTTGAACCCAGGATCGCATGCGCCCCAGGCATGTATCCTAATCCATGCTAGACGACGGCCCCATGGGGATACATACTTTTTGAAGGAGCTAAATGAAACAGAGCAAGCAATCATAAAAACCTTAACTTTTCTAGAAAACAATGCCAAGCCCAAGAGTGTAATTTATCAGACTGCATGCAAGTTTGTACCAATATCAAGATAAGTGGGCTTATTCAACCTCGAAGAGCAAAAAATTATATTCTAGGTCAAAAAATGAGAAGAAGAAATTTTGACTCCTAAGACGAAACATTTGGCGGCACACCCGCTTTTTTTTATGAAAAAAAATGAAACTCTGCAAGCAACTTGCGCTTCAAATAATTGATTGGGAGTGTGCAGAATAAGTTGCCAGAATAAGTTGCTTCCCTAATTATGTTTTAATATGTAAGCCTTTGATGTTCTTAGGCTCTTCATCAACGAAGCAATCGCTTCATAAGAAACAAAGACGGAAAATCCAGTATATGGATCTTAAGAATAATCAGAGTATTTGCCGATTAAGGGTTAGAAAACAACACCTGAATAGTTCTTTCTAATCTGCTTATAAATTAGCCGTGATTATCTTGTTGAAGAGCGATATCTCGGGGAAAATTTTGCAACTACAAGGCTCTAAAAGCTGCCTTCTTTTAATGGAGAGGTTGGTAGAACA
>CAYPSV010000061.1:0-6828 GCA_964413605.1 uncultured Candidatus Bathyarchaeia archaeon
AACGCTTGACTTGCACTCAAGAGGTCGGGGGTTCAAATCCCCCCCGGTCCACTTCAACATGCTTTCCGATAAACCCTGGTTCTTTTTAAACAAGGCTCATTTTAGCTTTCTGAAAAATTTTATACCGATAAAGTCGCAAACGAGGTGATTACCCACGATCAATATTTTCTTATTTTAGCCTTTGTTTATGCACTGAGAGATATCTTCTGACAAAGTAATTAACGAAGCCTTCTTCGGGTCGCTGCAGAGCTTTGTAGTAGGATTTTCGTCTATTGTACTCTATTATAAGCATTGGATAACCGTTGTTCCACAGGATGAAATTCATTAGAAGCCTGCCGATTCTGCCATTTCCATCGCCGAAGGGATGAATTTTCTCGAATATGTGGTGCGCTCTAGCTGCCAGTTCTACAGAATTAAGGTTTGACTTGTTAACGAATGCTAATAGTTGTTTTATTCGAGTTTCGATGTTTTGCCAATCAGGTGCTATATATGGTCCCACTCTAACTGGGTATTTTCTAAATTTCCCTGCGATGTCGGGTTTTGTTTCTTTAAAGATTTCCTCATGCCATTTCAACAGAAGTTTCTCTGAGACTTTTTCATTTGTTTTCAGCATTTGCATAAATAGGGTTGCGTGTGATTCAGTTTCCCGTATTTCTGTAAGTGGTTTATTGGGGGCAACTTTGTCTTCCAGTATTAGTCTCGCTTCTTCAAGTGTTATAGTGGAACCCTCAATAGCATTGGTGTTATAGGTGAAGGCTAAGGCTATCTCTTGCACGTCTTTCTGCTTGGCTGACTCGGGTACTTTTTTCCATTCTTTCTGAAAATTGTTTCTTATTTTTTCTAGTTTATCAGAAAGGGCTTTTTGGGGTTCATGCATGAGTTTGGATTTGATTTCTTCAATGTTGTCAGGTATCTTTTTGCCCAGGTAGAGTTCTTTTGTTGTGACTTTACCCTCTTTTCTGTAGGAGTGTTGCAGATAGAAATACTCTGTTTTTCCTTTTCTGCGTTTGATTATTCGCACAGTCTTTTTACCATTACAAACAATATAAATATTTCATTTAAATCAATAATGTAATGGTAACATTTATCGCGACACCGAAACGCAGCTACACCTCAACAGTATGCAGGCTTGCTGCATATAACATGTTTTTCGGACTCCAAAAATGAGATCCATTGCTCAAATTTGGGGTGAACTCAGAGGACTTGAACCAATTCGAGGTCCGAGAAATATTGGCTTGTCCCCAAATGGTTTAAAATCCCTTCGGTCCACTCTTTTTTATCAGGCAAGTTTATTTGAACTCTATGATTCCTTAGTGATTTCGGTAACCCTACTAAACTTCAAAAATGCTCGCAGGAAGCGCTCCAGCTCTAGTTCAAACAAAAACATTTCTTTTTATTCTTATTTTGATTTTTCGTTTATTGACCAATTAATTTTTTGTCGATCCTAATAATTCTTTAAAATCATATTTTCGATTCAGCAATATTGTAAGAAAGGAATTTTCCCTATATATCGCGTGAATAGTAGTATGTCGTACGATTGGATTGTGAATTAGAATGTATCCGTCTTTATTGCAGCCTCAAGTAATGCAAAAATCGTCTTGTTCACATTGCAGATTCTGTGGAGAACCATTACAGTTTACATTAGTAGATTTAGGAGCCCAACCACCCTGCGAAAGCTTCATTGGACCAGAACAAAAAAACCAAAAAGAATCCGTCTACCCCCTACATGTATACGTTTGTAGTAAATGTTTTCTAGTTCAACTGGAAGAATTTGTAGCTCCCAAAAAAATCTTTACAGAATACGCGTATTTTTCTTCATACTCGAAAACGTGGTTAGACAATGCCAAAAAATACACGGAAATGATCGTAAAAAAACTTGGATTAGACCAAAATAGCCAAGTGGTTGAAATAGCAAGCAACGACGGATATCTTCAATATATCAAACAAAAAGGAATTCCAGTTCTTGGTGTAGAACCAGCAGCAAACGTAGCTAAAGTTGCAACAGGAAAAGGAATACCGACACTCGTAAAATTCTTTAATTTGGAAACTTCTCTTGAAATGGTAAAAGAAAACAAACAAGCAGACCTAATTATAGGCAACAGCGTTATAGCTCAAGTACCAGATCTCAACGGATTCATAAAAGGCATGAAGACCCTGCTTAAACCATCGGGCGTAATCACCATGGAATTTCCCCATCTACTACGCTTGATCGAAGAAAACCAATTTGACACCATCTACCATGAACATTTCTCATACTTCTCATTATTCACAGTTGAAAAAATATTTGCCTACCATGGACTAAAAATCTACGATGTTGAAACCCTATCCACCCATGGAGGCTCACTAAGAATTTACGCCCGACACATCGACGACAAGGACCCCTCCAAAACAGTGACAATTAATGTAGCTGAATTACGAAGTAAAGAAAAATTAGCTGGTCTCACCAACTTAGAAACCTATGTATCATTTTCAGAAAAAGTAAAAGAAATAGAGAAAAGCCTAAAAGATTTCTTATTAACTCTCAAAAGGAACAAAAAAACAATTGTTGGATACAGTGCACCTGGAAAAGGTAATACCCTTCTCAATTCTTGCGGCGTAAGTGCGGACCTTTTGGAGTATACTGTTGACAAAAATCCGTACAAACAAGGAAAATTTCTTCCAGGGACTCACATACCCATTCTGCTTCCAGACAGAATCAAAGAAACCAAACCTGACTATGTGCTAATCCTCCCTTGGAACATAAAAGAAGAAATAATCAATCAAACCTCATATATTGGCGAATGGGGCGGGCGCTTTGTAGTGCCAATTCCAAGAGTAACTGTATTTGATGTCAACGGGGTTGAAATCCCTATTTTAGAGAATATAGACACCATATGTGTGGAATCTTAAAATTGCGAATCGAGATTAATTTGTAAACTCTGCGTCCAGATTTGCAATTAACCTCAAGTAAAAGCGAACATTAAATCGAGATTTCATTTTTACCCATCGCTCTAGTTAGCACATAATGAACGTTGTTTTCTGGAGTAGCTATAATGACGCTGCAACTAAATAGCTGGCTATTATTGTGATCGCGTAAATGAGCATAGCAACATGGAAAAATGGAAGGGCTTTCATTCCGGATATTGCTGTTTTCTGTTTTATAATAACAACGTTTCCCACCGTAAGTAGTAGAAGACTTGCACTAAAGCCAATTATCGCCAAATTACTAAGCAATGTCAGCATTACTATTGCCATTATACTATGAACTATCGTAAAAGCGGTAATCCAAAAAGCTGTTGCTTTCATGCTGTATAGAGTAGGTATGGTGTTCATTTCTTTGGCTTTATCGTTTTTAACATCGACTAAATCGTTGACTCCTAAATGCGCCAGTGCCAGAGGATAAAAGAAAAGGAACAGAATCAAGACGTTAGTGTCGGGAAAACCCACACAAAGGTAACCTGCCACGAGAAATAGCGCAAAATCTATTCTGCCGATGATTTGAGCGATAGGGAATCTTTCAGCCCGTTTCTTCAGTTGATAGAAGACTTCAAGGCAATAGCAGGTTACCATTATAATGAATACATAAATTGAATGAGGAAATGAAAGCGTAAAAATGATGATGGACGTTAACGCAACTAGAATACCGAAAAGAATCGTGGCTTTTTGCGTTGAGATTAATCCTTCTGAAATCGGTCTTCTTCCAAAAAGTCTCCAGTACTTCGTTAGCTTATCATTTTCCACTTCTTTCTTATCCACTCTTGCATCTACAATATCATTCAAGACTAGTCCAGCTTCAAAGCCTAAAAACCCGATGAGTGCAACACGAAATATTGTTGATAAGGAAAAACCTTCGTAAAAGTTGTAAGCAAAAAAAAGCCCAGCGCAGAAAAGGGTGGGCCATACAAAAAAGAAGTGTAGCCGAGTGAGATCGATGAACGCGTTTAGGCTTTTCATTTTTCGCCACCGTTGGACTCTTATAATATTTAGTTTAATAAATAAGCCATATGGAATGTCGACAAACGAGCTTCGAGAAGAAATGAAAATCCCAACTTTCAACGCCCTCAAAGTTCTCAGAGTAATTCGTCTCCACATAATTATTGGAGGAGCTTTGGCTTTCTCAATTGGGGCTCTTCTTGCAATTATTCAAGGCGGAATTTTTAGGTTTGAAATTGTTGCCTTTGGATATGCAACCGTTTTTTTTGGAGACTTGTCCACTCATTTTAGTAACGATTATTTCGATGTTGAAATAGATAAGCAATCTGAGAAGAGGAAATTCTTCGGAGGCAGCAAGATCCTTGTGGGAAATCCACGTTTGCGCTTGTTATCCCGTAACATTTCCATATCTTTGCTTGTTTTTTCAAATGTGATTGCTGCGGTAAGTGTTTTTTTCTTAAACGCGCCTATTGAATTGTTCATAATAATGTTTTTTGCCAACTTGATTGGTTGGTTCTATTCAGCGCCACCAGTGCGTTTAATCTCCAGAGGAATAGGAGAACTTGCGGTTGCCTGGGTAACAGGTTTTGTAATACCTGGAGTGGGTTACCTATCACTAAGAAATCAATTTGACGCTGCATTTCTTTACCTCTCAATCCCCTTCATGATGTACGGATTCATTCTTAGTTTAAGTCTACACGTTCCAGACTCTACATCGGACGCGAGAATTGGCAAGAATACTCTGTTTGTTCGGAGAGGTCCTCAAGAAATTCTCAGAATAATCCTAATCCTTTCGACACTGGCCTCAGTTGCGTTATTTTCATATTATTGCTTATTCGGAGAATTCGGACTTTTGGATCTCGGAGTGGTTTTTGGTCTCTCAATGGTGACTTTGGCGACGATTTTCTTTGGGTTCATAAAATTTGGAAAGAAAAAACAATTAACTACTTTTGCAAACTTGAACATTGCTGCACTATTCTTATTCAATATACTGCTAGTGGTATACTTGATTTCTGCCATATTATAACAAGCTAAACACGTTTCTTCACTGATTATTTGAAGAAAGTAGTGAGTCAAACGAGCTTATACCAAGCTTACACAACAGCTAGTAAATAGATTTTTACTAATTTATTCTACAAAGTTAAAGCCACAAAGTCTCAATTGTATGTCTAGCTTTTTCCATTATTGTCAAGACAGCTTCTCGAGGCAACTCCGTTTTTCTCTCGAGGTATCGCAAGTCTTGTTCTAGCAATTGTTTAATGACTACGATCCCAGCTTCAACCAAATGTAGCCTTACTTTTGCACTTAACCCTCTCAAACAGCTCAAAGGATACAACCTGTGTTTCTCAACCATTTCTCTTAACCCAAAAGATTCAGGAGAAGCCCATCCCACCTGAAGAATATCGCGACAGCGACCGTAATTTATCGCATGCTTGGAATATCTGGTGTTAGTTACTATCATCGCTCGATCGATTTTGATTCTGGTAAGACCATTCGAATAGCCTTCTGTTACGTCTTCTAAGATTGCTCTAGCGATTCGGCTCTCGTCAAGTCCAGTTAATGCATGGTAGCTGCTGTGATGTTTTACTTCTACAAAATGAGTCAGCCCATCTTTGGTAGCTATCGCATCTACTTCATGCTCTCCACATAAACCCCTAAGAATTGTGTTAGGTTCAACTTTGAAGCCGCTGTGAACTAAGAGGATTCTAACGAAAGCTTCGAATTCAGGTTTGGGCACCATTAAGCTTATGCCATACTTGAGGTCAAAGAGATGTTTGATTGCTGGCTTTTGCTTACGCATTAATGAATAGATCATTTGAAGAATTTTTCTTGTTGATATACCCTCGCAAAGTTTTCTTTCTATTTGCTGTGCAATTTGAACTGCATCTTCACGACTAGCCCCCATTCTCAAGCAAGTTCGCACTATTTTTTCTTCATCAAAAAGTTGTTTAGAGCCGTCCGCTTTAGTCACCAATACCGCCATAGATAATCATCTAACTATTGGACAGAATTGTTGGCTAACTCTTTAATTTTTTACTGTTGCTCCACTTCCTATAATTGTGGTTTTTTTGAAGTACTTTTAGCTGTATTAGAACTGTCGGTTCAATAACCAAATGGAAGGGCTTTCTGCTAAGAAGAGGTGCTAAAGTTTTTATCTAAACAAAGACACCTAAGCACGAGAAGCCCTTGCTGCAAACTGTAGTGATTTACCGGTCAATATCTGGATATACAAAAAAATACGCAGAGTGGATTGCCAAAGAATGCAATGCTGACATCTATGATGCCAAAGAGTTCAGTGCCCAAAAGTTTTCTGATTATTCAACAATTATTTTTGGCGGAAGTTTGCATGCCGTAGGAATAAACGGAATAAAACTCGTCAAAGAAAACCTCCCGAAATTAACAGACAAAAAGATTGTAGTTTTTGCTGTTGGAGCTTCACCGCCAAAAGAAGGTATTGTCAGTGAAATAATGGACAACAATTTCTCCGCCAATGAACAGGGCAATTTGAAGCTGTTTTATCTAAGAGGAGGATTCGATTTCAACAAACTTGACTTTCCAAACAAAGTCATAATGACGCTTTTCAGAGTCAGGTTAAGTCCAAAAAAGAACAAGTCCTCCGACGAAATAGGGATGCTAGCCGCTTATTCAAAACCGATGGATTTTGCAAGAAAAGAGAACATAAAGCAACTTGTCGATTACGTAAAATCAGCAATCTAAACCGATGAGTATTTATGGTTTTTAAAATCTGTCCTGACAAAAAGAAACTTATCAAGAGCCTTAGCATTTTTGATGTTATCAAGTTATATATATTGGGTGCTACAGTTTGATGCGATAATCGATAGCGAGAATTTGAGGGAACCGTGGATTGGACGAAGTCTTAGAATTGTTAGATAAAACTGCAAAGCGAATTCAAAA
>CAYPSV010000062.1:0-6672 GCA_964413605.1 uncultured Candidatus Bathyarchaeia archaeon
CTTTGGCGCGGACACCAAAAACGTTTTAACAAAGGTTAAATTGATAGAAACCTTAAACCCTGGCGCAAGAGGATACCGAGCAATTAGAATAAAGCCAAAAATTTAATGATAGGTGTTTGCATGAAGCTAAATTTGTCTTTTTGGAAAAATGCGTCACAAAGGAGAAAGAGAATATACTCAATAACATTTGTCTTTTTAGTAGCTGTTTTAGTTACGGTAATAGGAAGCGCGATTCCTCTGAGTTCTTCTGACGCTTACACAATTAGCCAAAGTCTAAACGCAACGCTAAGCGAGAACCGAGCCAACAACACATTAACCCAATACATTTTCATAAACAACTTTTCCATCTGCTTACTTATGTTTATTCCAATAGCTGGAGCTGCCTTAGGAATGTTCATTCTTTTTAATACAGGAGTTGCACTTGGCGCCATAGCAGCAACTCAAGGCTACCCAGCGTATGTTGGTTTAATAAGTCTAGTTGCAACACCTATTTTTTGGATAGAGTTTGTCGCTTATTCAATCGCAATGGCAGAGAGCATCTGGCTATTTCGCAGGTTAACACAGAAGAGATGGCTCGAATTAAAATGGACTGCTTTATTTATTGGATCCTGCGCTGGGTTGCTTGCCATTGGTGCCGTCGTAGAAGCATGGTTAATAACGGTTTTAGGCTAGCCACCTAAATGCTAATTTTTCTTTATGATTTCTAGGCTCAAATCCAACGCTTTAACGTTATGGGTTAACTCACCTAAGCTAATGATGTCAACTTGAGATTCAGCGTATTCCAACAGGTTTTCACCATTTATTCCGCCGCTCACTTCAAGGATTAAGTTGCAAAACCCAGACTCTCTTAACGTCTCACAAGCCTTTTTAGCTTGTTTGGCGGAAAAGTTATCCAGCATCACAATATCAGCGCCTGCTTCTGCAGCTTTTAAAGCATCTCCTAAGCTAGTGACTTCAACTTCAATTTTCTTACTAAAAGACGCATTGGTTTTGGCTTTCTTAATGGCTTCTTCAATATCACCTACGATTGCCAAATGATTATCTTTAATCAAAATCAAATCATCCAGGTGTAACCTGTGCGGATCACCACCACCAACTATAACCGCCCTCTTATCAAAATAAAGAAGCCCGGGCGCAGATTTACGAGTAGAGGCAATTCTGGCTCTGCTATTTGCTTTCATCAATTTTTCCCTCAGCATCTTTGTTTTGGTTGCAATACCACTCATTCTTGAAAGAAGATTTAGCATGGTACGCTCTACACATAGGATAGCTTGAGCATCACCAGAAATCTCCAGTATAACTTGGGTGTTTTTGACTTCTTCTCCATCAGGAATTTTCGCCTTAGCTTTCAACCCTAAATATTCTGCAAGCACTACAGCTTCTTCAACTCCTGCAACAACTCCATTTTCCTTTGCTACAATTTCTGCTCTAACAACTAAATTGGAAGGGATTACAGCAGCGGCTGTAACATCGCCCTGCCCAACATCGTCAATAAGGAATTGTTTGAGCTTATCCTCCAAAATCCTTCTAGGAATGAACATACTGTGTAATCTTATTGTCAACGCTTTAAATTGATTCCTTTTTTGGCACCTTAAGAGATGCTTAAAATAAATCATAGTCCTAACTGTACTCTATGAGACTGCTGCTCAGCTGCTCCGAACTAGGCTTAGGACATGTATCCCGAATCATTCCGTTAGGAAAACTGCTGGAAAGGAAGGGGCATGACTTGTTTTTTTTCTCAGGCAGCAAAGCGTTCGAATTGCTACAAAAAGAGTTTAAGAACGTGTACAGGTGCACTCCAGTCTCATGGTACGAAAACGCACATGGAATCATAACTTCAGCTTCTTTAATCAACCTCCTGTTTCCCCTTCCACTGTATGACACGGAAAAGAACACTTTTGAAGTAAAAAACTCCAACGCAATGGAAACCATTCACCGTTACTACGACATGCGAAAAAAATTGCACGACATTGCCCCGGACATAATTATCGCTGATGGCGACATAAACGCACTTCGTTTAGCTTCACGATGGAAGATTCCTGCAGTTTATATTGCTAACATGATTAGACCAAGCTACGGATTTTCAGCTTTTCTCAGTCCGGGCGAACGGATCGTCGAAAGATATGTAAAACAATCGCTAAGAATAATAATTCCCGATAACCCTCCGCCTTACACTATTTCTGAGTATAGTATAGGCAACTTAAACAGCATGGATTTGAGCGAAAAATCTGAATATACAGGAGCCTTCATTGACACAACCCCCGTTAAGGGAAAACAAGAACACATCTATGCAGCAATAAGCGGTCCAATAGGAACAAGAGCCAAACTCATCAAAAACCTGTTGCCGGTTCTAAAAAAATTCAAAACAAAATGCATAATAAGCCTCGGAACACCCGGAAAGAAGATAAAAACGGAAAAAGGCAATTGCGAGCTACACTCATGGCTCTCACCTGAAGAGCGACAGAACGCAATGAAAAACGCTAAATATGTTATTTTCAGTGGCGGCCATGCAACATGCTTTGAAACCATCAAATATGGCAAACCAACAATCTGCATCCCAACCCAACCTGAACAATTAGGCAATGCAGCTAAACTTCAAGATATGAAATGCTCAATCACCGCAAAAAATCAAAAAGCTCTAGAAAAAGCAATAGAGAAAATTGAAGAAGAAATTGACGTATACACTAGCAACGTGACAGTTTTAAGCAAGTTTTCCAGCAGGTTTAAAGGTCTAGATAAAGCAGTTTCTATCGTGGAATCATTTCAGAGATAATTACTCTTTAAGATTCAATCGAATGATTTTACCGTTAGGAGTTTCTTCCTCAAAAATAATAGCAGAAAATTTGTAGACTTTGGAATCTTTTGTTAACCAACTATCTGGCGGCAAACCAGCTTTCATACAGCATTGACACAAAAATTCTTCCTCGCACCAACCCCATTCTACAGGCACCTGAGGCAATAGCAAACCTTTATGGTAACCTTGTTCAATTATTAGTCCATCCTCACCCACCTTGATTTTACTCAAATAGTCTTTAGGGCTAGAAGCCATAATACGTTCAGGTGGAGTGAGAACACTGACTTCAAAAACAACATTGCCTAACTCGTTAAATGACATTGACTCAAACCTAGGATCTTCAGTTGCAGCGTTTATGGCTGAGTCCATTACTGCCTCCACAAGAGTACTGGTTGGGTAAGGATATCCTATGCAACCACGAAGAGTTTTTTCGCGACCCCTTATTGTGTTTATGGTTACAAACACACCACAACGTTCGAAAAGCTTTTCCGGAGTATTTTTTGGCGGTTGAAGTTTTTTACCGTCTCCAAGATAACGTGTTACAGTGTTGCGTGCTAAGCGAACTAGAAAGGTCCCTTCATCCTGAGTTAATTCAAACGTCAATTTATTTTTCGCCTTAAACAAGCTAATCTATACTAAATATTAATGAAAAAAGCGGAGGAGATAAATTATTTAGAATTTCATAGAGTCTTCAGTTACGCCGTCTTCGGTTATAATAAGAAAATCTACACCGTCTCCGCTGGTTGCGTCTCTGCTTATAGCAGATTTTATAGAGCGCGTAATAAGTTCTTTGGCTTCCTTAAGTGTAAGGTTTTCTTTATAGCCCTCCTCAATTACTCCAATCGCAATTTCTGTTCCTGAACCCACCGCTGCATATTTATCCGGAATAAGAGAACCCAAAACATCTAGCACGTAAAGGGAGGCACCTTCTTGGTCTAGACCACCAACAATTGTCTGAGTAATAAGAGGTGCATATCGACGATTAAAAAGAACATTGGCCAACAGTTTTGCCGATGACCGAACACTGATTTTTCTGCCAACATCCATACTATAGAGGTTAGCTTGGGCCTCCATTTCTTTGGCAAGAATCTGCATGTCTCCGACTAAACCTGCACACGCAACGCCGATTTGGTCTGTTATCTTAAAAACTTTCTTGCCACCTTTACTCATAACAAAGTATCCATATGTTACGCGTTTTTCAGCAGCTAAGATTACACCACCTTGGAAAATGAGACCAACGGTGGTTGCACCTGGAACCCAGGCATATCCCTGCTGGGCGCCTTGACTTTGTGTTTGTTGCTGTTGTTCTTGCTGTGGCATCATTGGAATTTGTGGAATTTGAGGTAAATGCGGAAGTTGTGGTCCGATTTTTTCCATGTTTTTTTCGCCTTTTCGGTTTGTTATACACAAAACAATCTATTAAGGTTACTTATAACCATTATAGGATATCGAAGTAACTCAAAATGAGTGAAAGGAAACATGTAAAGTGCTAAAAGGCGGTAAACTGATCAGTTATGTAATGTTTAACCCCAAAAAGGCATTTGAGCGCAGATCTGTTTGGATTAAGTAAAAAAAATAATTGGTGCTATATTGATTGTTCTCGCGGGTCAAGGTTATAACGAGGTAACTTTTAACATTAAGTATGCTGTCAGCTAAGTTGAAGCACAAAAATGTTAGAGGTTTACGTCCAAAACGTAGATAATACTTGGTTTGCAATAGCCTGCATTCAACAAGAAATCGTAGCCACATCTTTTGGTAGAACCCAAGAATCAACACTTAGCAATACGCTAAGCAATATACCTTTCAATGTACCGGTTCAAGTTCTGCATGAACCATCCAACTTCGCTAAAAGCGCGTTTGCCATTCTAAGAAAAATCTACGATGGCAAAGAAATAAACAACAAAATTTCTTTAATCACACACAATTTGCCTGCTTACACTAGAAAAGTGCTAAAGGTTACATCCGCAATTTCTGTTGGTTACGTCTCTTCGTATGGAGCAATTGCTAAAGCTGTTGGCGGCAGTCCAAGAGCTGTAGGCAATGTTATGGCTGCTAACCCTTTTGTTCCAATTGTCCCATGCCATCGGGTAGTAAAGTCAGACTTTTCCTTGGGCGGTTACGGCGGCGGTTTAGAAACTAAACTCGATTTTTTAAAACGAGAAAAAAAGGGTTATACATCCCAAAAGAAGATTGCCACAAACGATGGATATCTTGAGGTTTTCCCCGTTGAGTTTGTCCTTAAAAATCTGTCTTGAAATCTTATTTACGCAAATGATAAATGGAGGCTAACCTAACCAGAAAGCGAGGAAGAATGGTTAATCGAGGACTTTACGTTGGGCGGTTCCAGCCCTTCCATATTGGACACTTAGACGCCATAGAACACGTTTTAAAAGAAGTCGATGAACTAGTTATCGTTATAGGCAGCGCTCAATACAGCCATAACAGTGACAATCCCTTCACTGCAGGTGAGAGACTGTTTATGATTCGCAAAGCATTGTTAGAGGCAAAAGTTGATAATTCCAAATTATGGATTGTTCCTGTACCTGACGTTCATCTTCACATGCTCTGGGTCAGCGCAGTTGAAGGTTACACACCCAAATTTAACGTCTTGTACTCAAATGAACCACTAACACGAAGGCTCTTCATGGAAGCAGGTTATCTTGTTAAGAATATTCCGTTGTTCGACCGCAAAGCATATGATTCAACAATAGTCAGAGAAAGAATGATTAAAGACGAAAGCTGGATAGAGCTCGTGCCCAGAAGCGTTGCCGAATTTATTAAAGAAATCGACGGAGTAAACAGGCTAAGAGATTTAATGCAGACGGATAAGGCCACTTAAACAACCATCTTATCCTTCGAAGCCAAATTATAATAACGTGAAGCTAACAAGTAAACGGTAATTAGAATTAGCAGTCCCACAAAAACCCCGAACATATCTGGCAAATACGCAAACAAATTATTAGCCACATGAAGCGACACAGAAATCAAATAGTAGGGCCAGGGGTTCTTTTTTGCGATACCATAAGCAGTTATAGCGGCGCTTGAAGCATGAAAAATAACGCCTGGAATCCTGACAAAGAAGGGTACTCCTTGGAAGAAAACATACAAAACAAATTCTGAAATGCCAAAACCCAAGCCAATCAGCACTCCCAAGATAACGTAAGAACGTTCAGTTTCGCCATGCCTATAAAAAAGCGGAAAAACCTTCGCTAACTCTTCAATGAAAGGAGCCAAAACAATAATCGCCAAAGCCGAAGGAAAAAAAGGGTAAAATTGTGAAAAGAAAAGCGTGAAAGGAATACTAACCAAAATACCTGATATGAAGAAAAAACCGTATTCTTTGAAGCTTGGTTTATGGATAGGGATTATACATTGCCGTGACGGTGTTTGGTTCTCCACAAAAAGCAGCTCCCAATATCAATGAATCAGTAACTTGCTTATGAGCATAACGATACCTCTAGAAGCCCGATTTAATTAGGTCTGAAGGTTTCATTAGTTCTCTTAAAACGATCGTAGCGTAGCTACCTCTGTTTAACATAAAACATGCTTGAGTAAAATCGTCCGAAACGTTCGTTAACTTGAAGTCGCGAACTGGGGAGAGAACGCATCGTAATCCACCTTTGCCGCCAACTTTTGACAGTTTATTGAGCCTCAACGGTTCATCTTCAATTCCTTCGGCAGCTAGAACTGAACGTTCAACCTGACCCATAACTCCCTGCGAAAGTTTTTGTTTAGCACCAAAAATCGGCAACGCAACACGCAGTTTTCCTTCTTTAACTTTCTTGTTACAATCAATCAGGAATTCAGCGGTAACAATCTTTGGAACAATCGTAAGAGGCAGACCTGAACGTTCAACTCCAACAACAAAATCGCCAACC
>CAYPSV010000063.1:0-6634 GCA_964413605.1 uncultured Candidatus Bathyarchaeia archaeon
ATCAAAGAAGAAAACCAAGTAATTGAGCCACAAGCGAGTTATTGGTCTTTTTGTGCAGAAGAAGAAGATGGGAAAAAAATGGGATAGAAATTATTCTTGACTTGCTTTCCACGCTGTAGCAACGATTCCAATTATCAAACTGACCAACATTATTGCAGTCCAAAAAACTGAAGAATTTGCAGATTCTGGTGAAACAGTGCTAATGGCGCTATAGAAAATGAATAATCCAAGAATGTTGCCTGCTACGTTCCCTATTGCAAACTGACTATGAAGAAAGCTGACAACAATGTTTCTTATAATATCCACAATTGCGATTAGCGTGAAAGTTAACGCTATGGTGTTAGACATGCTTGGAGTTCCAGCAACAGAACTCATGGTGTCTGAAACAAACAATACGGCTCCTATCATAACCCCGACTACCAACTCGATCACAGGGGCAAACAAGCCCTCTACAAATCCAGCAAGTATTGGAGTTTGATTGCTCATACTTCTGCTTTTAATTTAAATGGGAAAATAAGTTTTTCTTCTATTAGCGGTTTATTTAAGCTCACGCAAGGGAAGAGTTCTTGAGGAAACGCGGTCATACAGTTGAGTGGAGGCACTCCAATGAAAAATCCATTAAACCCTATTGCAGTATGCAATAATAAAAAAGATATGACCGGCCCCAGCCTTGTTAATTTAAGAATTATGTTGGAATTTTCCGTGATAGTTATAGGTCAAGCCCGAATTAATTTTACCCCGCATAGTTGAAGTCTTCCGCTCTTTAGTCTGCCCAAAAATTGGGCTGCCAGCATTGTCATAGAAAATTAAAACCTCTGACCGATCTTGAGAGGTCGGAAGAACAACAACAAGAATTTTCAGGCGTTGTTGTTCTAGCAGATAAACTAATTAGTTGATTAAGTGTTAATAATCGAGGATTTCTACGTTTTTATCAAGAATTATCCTTAAAGCTTATTTTTTACCTATATCTCGACTCACAGCAAGAGCCACTTAAACATACAATTACCATTGTCGCAACCTGCAAAAAAATGAAGTAAAGGTTTTGATGAATCCTTCAAAAGGTAATATGAGGATACGTGTGCCCCAAATGCTTCGAGTTGTTTGCGTGCATTTGAAAATACTATTCTTGCGATTACATCAAAGCTGAATAGATTTTGTTTCGCCCAGAACTAAGCTCTTCGGGTCTACCTTAAAAAAATAAAATTAGACCCTTGCAGTTGACTATGGCGCAAATTTAATACAACTAATCCTGTTTAATATTAAGTTAGTGAAGCTTTTTTAGAGGCTTTGCAGATAAGTACCCCAAACTATAACACTGTGATATCAATGAATGAAGCTGTTCCCACAAAAGAAAAGACAAACAACTCCACTCCATCAGCAGCAATCAAAATTGCCGCAGCAGCCATCTTTGCAGCACTGGTTGCAACAGCAACCTTACTCTTTGTTGTTCCAATCCCAGCTACAAGCGGATACTTTAATCTCGGCGAGACCCTCATCTACATCGCAGCCTTACTCTTCGGACCCTTAGTCGGCGCAATCGCAGGCGCAGGCGCATCCATTGCCGATATACTTGTAGCAGCACAATATGCACCAGGAACGGCTACCATAAAAGCCATCGAAGGTTTTCTAGTAGGATTCTTAACAAAAAAAATTAACAAGAAATTAAAAAACCTCACCGCAAGCGCAACAATTGCTATAACGGTCGGAGGATTCGAAATGGTAATTGGTTATTTCCTCTATGAAACACTGGTTTTAGGTTACCCCACCGTTTTGGCAGCTGCAGAAGTACCATTTAACATAATACAAATGCTAATCGGGCTCGTAATCGCTGTACCAATCATGCATGCAATTTTACGTATTTTCCCACAGCTTAAAAGCCAGATTTAACAGAGAATAAGCTATGAAACTGCCTCCAGGAAAAATCCCAATCGACATCTTAAAAGAAGTCGTCTTCAAGAACCTTGGAGCCGAGCGTAAAGAAGTAATCTTGGGACCATCTGCCGGAGTAGACGGCGCTGTGCTAGATTTCGGCAACAAAAACGTAATCGTCTCCATGGATCCCATCACAGGCGCGGTTGAACGAGTAGGTTGGGAAGCCATCAACATTAACGCCAACGATGTCGCCACCTTTGGAGTCGAACCAGCCTTCTTCTTCTCATGCATCATGCTTCCAGAGGGAGCTGATAGCAAAATCGTCGAAAACATAAGCACCCAGATGAATATTGCTGCAAAAGAACTCGGAATAGCAATCGTAGGCGGACACTGCGAATCAACACCTGGCCTAACTAACCCAATCGTAGTAGGCTGCATAATGGGATTAACTGAAAAAGGCAAATACGTTACAGCAGCCGGCGCCAAAGCCGGTGATAAACTGATTTTAACCAAAAGCGCAGGAATTGAAGGCACAGCCATATTAGCCACCGACAGACAAACACAACTTTCCAAAATATTTAGCCCAGCGATTCTCGAAAGCGCCAAGGGCTTCTACAATCAAATAAGCGTCGTAAAAGACGCATTAACCGCTTACAGTGCAGGAGGAGTTAACGCTATGCACGACCCAACCGAGGGCGGCATCCTAAATGGCATTCATGAAATGGCAGACGCTGCAAACTTTGGAGTTCGAGTATATGAAGAAAAAATACCTGTCGAACCCGAAACTGCAAAAATATGCAGATTCTATGAAATCGATCCCTTGCAACTCATCAGCTCAGGCGCATTGCTTATTGCCGCTGACCCTAAAGCTGAAAACAAAATAATTGACGCCCTCTGCAAACAACACATCTACGCCGACACAATAGGAGAATTCAACCCCAACCCAAACAAACGCATATTAATCCACAAAGACGACTCCGTAGAGATGTTACCAAGACCCGTCTCAGACCACTTATGGCTTGCCCTGTCGCGTTGAACCATTTCTAAAACCGCTAAGAGGCAACTGCAAACTCCAATACAAGAAAAACACAGGATAAAAAATTATATACTCAAACATATGTGAATAAACCAACCCGCATTTCAACTCTACGATAGCTTGAGCAATACCGTTTTTCAGATTCCAATTATCTGGCGGCTTATAATGCAAACAATAAACATGACTACCAACGATAGCCTTGTAACTATGATCGGTTATCCACTGCACAATGAAGGCATCCTCATACGCATGTAATTGTTCAGGAATCTTGATTCCCACTACCGCCTTATGAAGAATAAGCGTATCATGCATTCCACCTCGCAAATAAAAACATGTTCTAGCAACTAAGCTTTGCAATTTTAGCGCATGTTTGTTTTTAACATTGGGGATTACATCAATGTTTAAGCCCCAAATCGCACCCACACCACCACGTATATCAGATTGGGCTTTTTTAAACCAGTCTTTGCAGAGCAAAACATCACTATCAACAAACATGAACCATTCTGTAGATACACGACGAATACCTTCGGTTCGTGCTTTAGCCCTTGAACCATGCATTTGGATTAAAGAAACATTTCTATACTTCCGGTTAAAGCCCGACAATATTTCAAGAGTGTGATCAGAGGAAAAACCATCGATAACTATGAGATTTTTTACGGGCACATTTTGGTAGACAGATGCCAAGCATCGGCTAAGCAAATGTTCGCTATTCTTTGTCAACAGCACTACATCAACTTGCACAAGTCCCTCCCCCTGATTAGTCATCGCAGTTTATAGGTTGCGTCGACTTAAAAACCTAAACCTAAAAAAACCACTATTTTGCGAGCAATTGGTAAAAGGAATAAAATGCATAAAACCCATAAGCCAGAAGTAACCTACCAACTAAACTTGGATGCCCAATAGAAAATGACTCGGCCACTAGATTCAAACTTCCACGAAAAGTCCAGACAGTCTGAGGACGATAATGGATGCAAAAAGGAACGTAACATGCTACAACACGATATCCTCTCGAAGTTATCCATTCTTTAATATATGCATCTTCAAAAACATGGAGATTCGTTGGGATTCGAATATCTTTTACCAAATCTGTGCGGATAAGAGTGTCATGCGTACCCCCACGAACCTCAAAAATTTTCCTAGTTATAGTAAGAAATATTTTGAGCGTTTTCGGATTTTTAATTGTTGACCAAACTTCAATTCCCCAGATAGCCCCAACATTAGCTTTAGCGTATTTCTGAGCTTTTTTGTACCAGTCCTTACATAGAACAACGTCACTATCAACAAACATGAACCAATCAGTCGACACATAACTCATTCCTTTTTGACGCGCAGTAGCGCGGTTGCCTCGGTCGAAAACGACTTTTATGTTCCCGTGTCTTTCGTTGAATTTGTTTAGAATAGGAATAGTTTTATCTATAGAGTAGCCATCCACCACAATGAGTTGCCTAACGGGAACGTTTTCATAAATTGACTGAACGCATTCTTTCAGCATCCGCTCACTGTTAAATGTTAAAAGCACAACATCAACCGAGCTATCCATCTCTAGCGCTACTTCCCATTAGTCAACGGTAATTGGGAATGTAAACCAACCTTAAAAAATAACCCTCCTCCAAAGCCAAAAAGAAGACGCAAGCTGTGACTGCGGAAAACGTAAAAAACGAGTCAAGATAAAAAATCAATAAAGCAACCTAAAACCTAATAATGGTTTTTATAGTTGCTACATGAGATAACTGTAACAACAATAAGCGGCTAGTGACATTATATTTGACCTCAGGTTACAAGAAAGCAGCATCCATTGTGTTACGTTCAATTACACCAGGAAAACCCCATCACGCTCAGTGGTTAATAACAAGAAAATGTAACTACAGATGCGTAGGATGCAACGTTTGGAAAGAACAAGATCCAAATGAACTTTCAACTGAAGAAATTATAAGAGGACTAAATATACTAAAAAAGCTCGGTATCATAGAGCTTGTTCTCTCAGGTGGAGATCCCCTACTAAGAGATGACATTGACCAGATAGTTGAACACGCCTCAAAACTCTTCGTCACCACAGTTTACGACAACGGAAGCATGGCTGAGAAAAAAATCGATGCCCTCCGAAAAGTAGATTTCGTTGCCATATCAATCGACAGTTTGGATGAAGCAAAGAACGATTACATCAAATGCGTTCCTGGCGCCTGGAAAAAAGCCGTCCAAGCAGTAGAAACTCTTCACAAGGAAGGCATAAAAGTCAGTGTTACACCCACCATCTCCCAGAAAAACCTCTACGAAATAGTCGACATTACTAATCATTTCACCCAGAAAGGAATCCCAGTTTGGTATTGCCTATACTCCTACGATACTTCAGTAGATAGTAAACAACTATTCCGAATCGGGAAAGCTAATGACGAATTTGTAATAACAGATAAGCCCGCCATGGTTAAACTATGCAATGACCTCATTGAGATGAAAAAGAAAAATAGAAACATCCTAATGACAACCAAACTACTTGAAGCTCTCCGAAGTCTCTATGATGAAGAAAAACGAATATGGAAATGTCGCGCATTAAACAACTTTTTAGTTGTCGACCATTTGGGCAGAATCGCAGGTTGCCACAACCACAATTTTGCCGGTTCCGTGTTTGATTTACCAAAAGCATGGAAAAACAACGAATTCAAACAGCTACGAGAAACATACCACAACTGCACCCAATGCAACTATCTATGCTACGTCTTCTATTCCATGTATGGAAACCCAAGCGGACATATATCACTAGCTTTCGATCAATGGAAAAACGCCAAGCTACTCTTTAAGTAAATTCAGACATCCACATCCAGCAATTCAGACAGACCTGAATTCTTTGAAACAGAATTTAATCCCCCATCAAAATCGAATATTTCAATGATAGGCTGACTTAAAGACGCAGTTGTACCAGAATCTGCAATTAATCGTGGCCCTGCATCCTTGGGAATTTTTAACTCGATTAAAGCAGGCAAAAAAAGAAGAACACCAGCAACAACACATGCTGCAACTGCCATAGTCAACAAAATGGTCAAACTTTCAATCATTTTTTATCGACAACCCTTAAACTCGGATTATCAATATAACAATTTCCACTACCAGAATGCGTTGTTTTAACCCAGACATGACGATTTTTTCTTAAAAATTTACAATAAACCACTGAAAAGAAAGCATTAACGCATATTGGTATGTTAAATAAGAAGGTGAATAAAAGAAGGGGAATCAGCCATTGAGTCCTTGTTCTACCATCCAAATACAGTCCGGCTCCGACTTCAAAAAAAGGCGCAAAGTTGCCTACAAAACAGTATAGAGATATTGGGATTGCAATCCAACCTATTTCAACTACTAGCAAATCTTGAAAAATTAACGGAACACCCACAAAAATGGATAATAAAACTAGAATAGGCATAAAATAGACACCTAACAACATCAAGCCATCTAGTTTTTCTTTAGCGCTAAGTTTTTTGCTTTTCATGACAGGAACAGAATGTTTGAAGAAACACTGCATGTGCCCTTTTGCCCAGCGATATCTTTGATGCCAATAAGATTTCCAATTATCGACCGCTTCTTCATAACACTCAGCGTTGACGCAATATCGAATTTTATAACCAGCCAAGTAAACTCTGAAGGTTAAATCGGTGTCTTCAGCAAGAACAGACTCATCCCAACCTCCCAGATCTATTAGAACACTTCTTCTAAAGCCTCCGACTGTTCCTCCAAACT
>CAYPSV010000064.1:0-6304 GCA_964413605.1 uncultured Candidatus Bathyarchaeia archaeon
AAAGAGCAAATTAGATAGACTAGAGAGTTTAAAAGTTGACACAGGCGACTCAAAAATAGATGCTGCATTAAGAGCTCGGGGGATTTCCGTAATTTCAGATTACAAAGTAATAAGAAAAATGGCTATTGAGTGAATCTATTTCTGCTATGCTGCCCATTGATCTAAAAGATCCAAAATAGAATATCAATATCTATAAAAACTCCTAAACACCATCCGATCAATTAACATACCAAATTTACTGCAACAGTTAAATTACACTTCACCAATTATTACCTCTGAACTTACAAATTAGATTCGTAATTTTACTTCAAAGGGTATGATGTAATTGAGCAATGAAGATGGCGTTTCCCGTATAAAAATCAAGTTTGTCATTGAGGGTTTAGGCGAAGCTGAAGGTGAGTTGGTCAGGTTTTTAGCTCCCCGAACAATAGATACAATTGTCCGCAAACTTCCCATGGAAGGCAGAGCTGCTCTTTGGAAAGAAGAAATTTACTTTGAAATTCCAATAAAAATGGGTGAAGAAAAAGCAAAACCCACAGTAGAGTCAGGCACTATTGCTTTTTGGCCTATGGGCAGTGCACTTTGTGTTTTCTTTGGCAATTCTCAACCCTACAGTCCAGTAAGCATTCTTGGAAAAGTAACAAGCAACTTGGAGCTTTTTAAGCAGGTAAAAAGCGGAAACATAATAAAAGTAAAGCTGTCAGCGACTTAGAAAGCAAGCGAGCTGTCTTTCCACATTTCTAGAAGACGATCACATTCTTTTTTCACATTATCGGATTTAGACTTCTCTTTGAGCACCTGCAAAAACTCAATTCGTTTGTTTACTGAACGTTTTTCTGCATTACCGCCATAGTAGAGTTCTCCTTCCAAGTACTCTTTCATGTGGTAAGCTTTCTGAACCAATAGGCTGGCTGCGTCAACAGAGTTTTCCACAGCAAACTTGTTTGCCCAGATTTCGACCTCTGTTTCACGCAACTGTGTTATGCCATCAATTTCGATGATTTTGCGTATGTAAGATCGTAAAAAGTCGCAAAAACCTGCTGCTTCGATTTGTTCAAGAGCACTCTCCACTTTTTGTGTAAAATCTGGGGTTCCCTCGATTATTAAATCATGTTTGTAGCCTTGGTCTACTAGGCTTTTTGCAATCTTTACTTCTTCAACTGTGTAGACTCTTTCAGGAAAATTCATAAATTTTACTCCAATTGAAAAATATGGAACAAAGACTATTTTGGGATTTATGCTTCTGCTTTGTATATTTTTATGTTGTGACTGCCGGATACGAGTTGTATTGCTCCAGTAGCTTCAAGTTGCTCCAAGAAGTCTTTGGCGGCGCTTATGCGTATGCCGTAGCGAGTTGAAACTGCATATGGTGTGAGGACACCCATCTTTTTAACTTCTGTAACTATTCTATCGTCTTTTACATCTGGAACCATGATTCCGATAGTTTTTCTTTCACGTGGAGGTGCAGCTTTTTCTTTCTTTTTTGCATCTTTATCGTCGTCTGTTTTGACCTGCTGCTTTTCCATTTGTTTTATGCCGAGCTTCTTTTTTCCACCCATTATTTTCACTTGCCGAAACTTTGTTCGCAACAACTACATTGGCTGGCTTATTTCAACCTTATGTTTCTCTTTCCATTCTTTGATTGGAATGCCGAGTTTCTTTTCAACTTCAGCTCGGTGGATCGAGTTCATGGTGCAGAAAGGTATGATGCGTCCGTCTGGAACAGCATAGTGGATACCACATCGTTGAACGCGTTCCAAGTCAAAATTGTAGGGGTCCATAAAATGCATAGATGAAATCATCAGTGCATTTCGAGCAAAATCTCCAAGAGAACTGTAGTCGCCGGTTGTTAGAACCTTGAATAAGTATTTTCGTAAGAAAGAAAATTTGATATGTCTTGCAGATCCAGCGAGACGTATTTTGGCTTTGCTTTTGTCGCCTTTTAAGGCATCAGTGTAAACACCCTTTAATGAGCCCACGAATTTTTCAATGTTGCCGTAGCGGGTAATAGGAGTCATTTTGCCATTTTCGATAAACACAAAAGTAGCCATTCCGCAATGAGGATGTGTTGTAAACTCAACGTACCGTTTACCTTTGAGTTCGCCGACTGCTTTGGAGACGGGCACAACTATTGGAACTGGATAGAAGTCTGAAGCTTTGATGTCTCCGTTTGTTTGCTCTTCAACTAGTCGCATGAAATCTGGGATAGTGATGCGCATTTTTTCTCTTTCTTGCTGTGGAAGTCTGCCGCATAGCGATACAGGTTGCACGTTGACGCATCGAATAACATCGAAGTTTTTGGTTGCAAACTTTATGATATCACCAAGCTGTTGGTCATTGACTCCCTTCACTAATGTAACTACCAACACGATGCTCGTGTAACCTGCTTGGCGAAGGTTCTCGATAGCCTTCATTTTCATTTCAAGTAAGTCCAAGCCCCGGATAAACTTGTAAGCTTCAGGTGTTAAACCGTCAAACTGCAGATAAATTGTGCTTACTCCAGCTTCCTTCAGTTTTTTGGCGTATTCAGGGTCAGCTGCAATGCGAACGCCGTTTGTGTTGACTTCAACATGTTTGAAACCAATTTCTTTTGCTTTTCGGACGAAATCAAAAAGCTCTTCTCGAATAGTTGGTTCTCCGCCGGAAAACTGCAATGCTGTTGCAGGGACTGGCTTGTTGTTATGAAGGTTCTCGAGCATACTTGCAACCTGATCTGCTGTTGGCTCATACACATATCCTGCAGCGGACGCGTTAGCGAAGCAAACCGGGCACTTCAGGTTACAACGGTTGGTAATGTCGATGATTGCAAGGGAAGTGTGGGATTTGTGTTCGGGGCAGATTCCACAGTCGTAGGGGCAACCAAACTTTTTCTCGGTGCGTGGGTTATCCATTCCTGTTCCGTCAAAACGGAATTTTTCAGCGCGTACATATTGGTCGTAATCTGACCAGTAGAGCTCTTGCACTGATCCATGTTCTGGACAGGTTTTTCTAATGAAGACTTTTC
The DNA here is from genome assembly GCA_964413605.1 of uncultured Candidatus Bathyarchaeia archaeon. Taxonomy (GTDB): domain Archaea; phylum Thermoproteota; class Bathyarchaeia; order Bathyarchaeales; family Bathycorpusculaceae; genus Bathycorpusculum. Next base: position 3,005 of record CAYPSV010000064.1, read on the forward strand.
CTTCGTCTTCGTAGATTGTTGCATCTACTGCCTTTAGACATTCAGGGCAGATGCTTTTTGTGTTCTTGATGTCTTGCATGCTTTTGCCTTCTAAAGTGTAACCGTTACAATTCGAAGTGCTTAAGAACAGATGACATCATAATAAGGTTTCCAAACGTTTCCTAAGGTGATTGAGGTGAGAGAAATGGCAATCAACGAGAATACAAGGATTGTACTCCGTGAAATGGGGTTAAACGCCTATGAAATAGACGCTTACATAGTGCTGCTTGAATTCGGACAAATGACAGCCATGGAGATAAGTCAAGAAGCTAACGTGCCTTATAGCAAAATGTATGAAGTGTTAAATTCCCTCAAAGAAAAAGGTTGGATAAAAAGTAGTGAAAGTCGCCCCTTCAAATACTATCCAGTTCCGCCGTTAGAAGCAACAAGATTCACAAAGCTCCGTTTAGAAGATAAATGTGTAAGTTGGGAAAACACTATAGCTGAAACTCTTCAGCCTCTTTACGAGAAACGCGAACTCGTTGAACGTCCAGATATGCTGATTTTGCGTGGTCAACAAGCAGTTCTTAGTAAACTTGAAGAAGTTCTAAAAAAAGCTTCAGTGGAAATAGTTATTGCAGCGCCAGAATTTGCTAAACCAGTCATTGCTATGGCTGAATCCATGCTGGGAACGGGCTTAAAGAAAACAGTTCATGTCAAGCTTATGGTTGCTGGCAACAAAGAAGATTGGGGTTTTTTAAAAAAATATGGTTTGAATGAACTGCGTATACGGGATCACATGTTCGGGGGTGGTGTAATCGCCGACGGCAAGGAAGCTTTACTGTTTCTAGGCGAAGACAAACCAAGTCTTGTTATTTGGAGTAACCATGTTGGATTAGTTGGATTTGCGCGGGAATACTTCCAATTTTTGTGGGCTTCTTCAGCAAATACTTAAGGCAATTCATGAATAGGTTTGGGATCTAAAAGTTTTTACGCTGTAAATACGGTATATTTTGTATTCTTTGTATGCTGAAAACAAAAAGAAGAAAGAGGGAATGATGTTAAATTATTAGCTTCTTATTTTCCCATGATTTTTCTAGCGGCGATTTCTATGTCTTCCGCTTTGATGGTTTTTCTTCCAGCATGCATCGCAAAATCTAATGCTTCTTTGGCGATTTTAACGCCGATTTCTTCAAGTGCTTTTGCGAGTTCTTTTGCTGCTGCTTCGCTTACTCTGTCAGCGCCTGCTTTTTTGCATAATCTGTGCATGGGGGCTACAGCTATTTCTAGTTCCGTCATATCGACATCTCTTCAGTCTCTTTTTCATTTTAAAGCAATATTTAACCTTTGTTATTACTTTTTGCTCTAAAACGACCTTGGAGCCAGTCTTAATATTTAAATTGGGGTAAATCTTAAAACGCTTAATATCCGACATATTCAGGTGAAAAAATGAGATTAATTGATGCCCATATACACCTTTCTGACAACGAATACATTGGTCATATCGATGAGTTAATAATTGATGCGAAAAATTCAGGTGTAAAAGCTTTAGTTTCAAATTCTATGGATCTCCAAACTTGCCAAAACGACATTAAATTATCCCAAACATACCCAGACATAATTTACCCCGCTCTTGGGATTCATCCTTGGAATGTAAATGTGCTCAAAGAAAACGAACTGCACGAAATCATCGATTTTATACAGAAACAGAAAGGAATTGTTAAAGCCATAGGCGAAATCGGTTTAGACTACAAATACGAAACCCTCTGGGACGCACAAATAATGGTTTTTGACAAAATGCTTCGCCTTGCTGAAGAACTAGACCTTCCCGTCATCATACATTCAAGAGGAACAACTGACAAAGTAGTTGAAATGCTGCCTTCCTATAATCTTAAAAAAGTGCTATTACACTGGTTTAGCCACCCTATCGAGGCACTTAGTAAAGCCTTAGACAACGGTTACTTCATAACTGAAGGTCCACCAATTACTTACTCCAAGGGAATCCGCGAAGTTGTAGAAAAAACTCCTCTAACAAACTTGATGACTGAAACCGATGGTCCAGTTACCTATTGGAAGCAACCATACAATGGGCAAATGACAAAGCCTTCGTACTTGCGCAACGTTGTCGAAGCAATAGCCGAAATTAAAAAAACTCCGGTTGAAGATGTAGCTGAGCAAATAGCTAGTAATTTTGAGGATTTCTTCAACATTAAACTATCCTGAGATTCTGTTTCTTAGTATCCTTCTAAGTTATTCATCATTTTGAGGCGTAAACTTAAATTAAACCTGTCCTCTATTGAGAGTTGCTCAAACGCTCAAACGTTAGAGAAAAAACTGTTAACACTGGAGGAATATAACCTGGGAAATGTAAAGACTGAGCAAATAAAACGTCTTGGCAAAGAACTAATGACGCGGTTCCCCAACAAATTCACAACCAACTTTGACGAAAACAAACACACAGTAGACACACTCACAAATGGGGCAACGACAACCGTGAGAAACAAAACCGCAGGATACATAACACGTACCCTCGCATTAGCTCAAGCTAACTCTGCAGTTGAACCTGACGCTCAAGAAACAGAAGACATGTCTGAATAAACCAAAAATTTTTGGGAAGAGAATCTTTTATGATGGACCAATACAGAAAAGGATGGGCACTAAGGTACCTTCGTGAAGCGAAAGCCGAATTAGAAGCTGCACGAAAAATTCCCTACATGGCACCAAGCTTAGTATTGGAAGCAATCAGAAAAGCAAGAAATGCTATCTATTACAGTTTGGGTGAACCTGCCTTCATAGAAATCCTCATTCGTGAAGAAGTAGTTAAAAACCCTTTAACTAACGATTCAATGATGCGTTTTCTAATCGAAATCGAAACAATCGTCCAGCAAATATCGCAACTCGAAGAAGTAAACGGTGACGCCATGATGAAACAAGCCGACTCCATTGTTGAGACAGCCACTAACATAGTAGAGACTTTAACCCAAGAAAGGTTCGAAAATTAAGCTACCCACATTTTTTCGTTGTTTGTTACTATAATAATTTAGGAATGTGCAGAGTTTGAGTTGTTTCTTAATTATGTTTTAGTATGGACGCCTATGCTGCTTCAGGTTCTTGATCAACAAAACAATCGGTTAACAAGAAACAAACACGGAAAATCCAGGATATGGATCTAAGAGTAATCAGTGTTCTTGTCGATTAAGGGTTAGAAAGCAACACCCGCAGATTTCTCTTAATCTGCCCCTCTGTGCATGGAAGGGTTGGTAGAACAACAACAAGAATTTTTAGGTGTTGTTGTTCTAGCAGACAAACAAAAATAACACA
>CAYPSV010000065.1:0-5816 GCA_964413605.1 uncultured Candidatus Bathyarchaeia archaeon
TGAATTGGCGTTGGTGTTGGTGCTGCGGTTGAGATAGGTGTTGGAGTTGGTGTTGTTGTGGGGGTTGGGGATGCAGTTGGTTTAGGGGTTGGAGTTAGGGTTGGTATTGGAGTTGCCGTTGGTTTAGGGGTTGGAGTTATGGTTGAAGTTGGATGTGGGGTTGGTGTGGCTGTTGGTTTTGGAGTGGCTGTAGGTTTTGGGGTTGGAGTTGCGGTTGGGGTTGGTGTGGGTGTTGGAGAGGGTGTTGGAGTAGTCGTGGGTCTTGGAGTCGCAGTTGGTTTGGGAGTTGGTTTTGCTTTTGCTATGAGATCCAGTCCAGGGGTGGAATCTGAATCAGCAACCGTGAAGGAATAATCCACATCTCCATTCGAACTCTTAAGTGAATTAGCTTGTGGCTTAAGATCTGAGGTTGGGGTTTGCTGGGTCGAAACTGCCAAGCACATAGAGGAAATAAGCAAGAGTAGCAAAACGACCGATAACCTAACCTGACTATGCGTGACCATTGCCCTTCCCCTTGAATGATAGAACAAATATCAAGCTAGAAGGTGTGTGTTGTTTGTATTATAGCTTGTTTTTAATGGTTTATCAAGACAAGTGTTATGCGAAAATATGCATTAGTATGCACAGATATTGTTTTGTCAGTATTTTGAGGTCCATTGCCGAGCGTTGAGTTGAGGCTTATTTGTGGCACTATCCTCTTTTTTAGGGTGGTTTGCGCAATCAGTAATCAGATTTAGTCAATTTTATCTTAAAATTTGATCAAATTCTGGTATATTTTTATAAGCACGTTATAGCACAAATGCGTTATCTGGCGATAGAATTTGGCAACAGAAAAAGAAATCGTAGTATCAGGCGACAAAGCCCTAAAAGTAGCGGATGCGCTCAATGCAACAACCCTTAAAATTCTCAAACTAATAAGAAAAGAGCCCCTTTCAGTAACAGCCATCGCTAAAAAGTTAGGATTAAGCGAAGCCTACCTAAGCCATGAAATTCAGAATCTTGAAAACCTAAAGATAATAAGCACAAGATATGCAAAAGGAACAAGAGGCGTCAGCAAAATCAGCGAGTCTGCCCTGGAGAAAATAACAATAACCTTCAATGATGAAGAGTCTTCAGCCTCTGAATAGCTGTTGAAAGCAGATACTTTTTTTCTTTGACCTAATAATAGCCTTCTAGTTAGTTTTCTAGATAAGTATTGGATGTGAAGGGGGTCGGGTGCTTGGTTGTGGTTATATCGTTTCTGAGAGGGCGTTAGTTTACGCATTTTGACTCTTTATTTGGTGTACTTCGTAAACATTGTTAACTGGTTTATGCTGTCTCGGAAAAGTAGAAAAAGCGGAGATTTTTAAGGGGATAATCAAGATGAAGAGGCTCGAACCCCAGTCAAGAGGCGGTATCGCCAATTTTTCTATTCTACGCTGCTTGCTTTTCTTTTTCTCTATATTTTTATCCAAAAACTTAAGGCAACAATTGTGGTTATAGAAAAACAAGAATGAAAAATAATCAAGAAATAAAAAATAAATTAGAAACACTCAAGCCAATACTTAGAGAACGATACCAAGTGAAAAACATAGGATTTTTTGGTTCCTATGCCAGAGGAGAGCAAAAACCAAAGAGCGATATCGATATCCTAGTTGAATTCGTTGAAGGCAACTCGGTCGATCTATTCGATTTTATTGAGCTTGAAAATTTTCGTTGCAGAAAACTCGGTATTAAAGTGGACCTAGCGACTGAGAAAGCTCTCAAGCCACTAATCAAGGATCAAATATTGAAAGAGACGATTTATGCTTGAAAAGAACCTACAAGCTTTATCTCAGAGATATCCTTGAAGCTATCGAAAGGATTGAAAGCTATGTGAAGGGAAAAACCTTCGAGCAGTTTGCGAAAGACACTTTAGTAATAGATGCGGTCGTTAGAAATTTTGAGATTATCGGATAAGCGACCAAACATATTCCAACAGAGTTAAAGCAGGATCATCCTTCTATTAAGTTGAGAGAAATGGCGGGAATGCGTGATAAGCTAGCGCATGAATACTTTGGAGTGGACACAGAAATATTATGGAGAACATCTACGACCCGTTTAATCAAATTGAAACCTCTCATTGGAGAACTATTAAGAGCACTTGAGAAAGAGTAGGAATCCTTAGCAGAGAGAAAAATTTGTGGCACAGGGGTGGGATTCGAACCCCTTCTGGCCTGAGGTGGTACACGCAAGCGCTTCTTTTTTTTGTGCAGATGACTAAAAAGTGAAACACAGTGGAATAAAAAAGCAGCCGCTAAATATTTTATTATTGTCGCATTCTTAATCACCGATTGTCCGTATAGTTAAGTTCATCAGATAGAGGGAGCTTAAATGTCATTAATGGCTGGTGTTATAATGAAGTCACCCTTTCCTGAGGAGGTTTGAATCACGGAATTCTTTGACCTTATGAGCATCTCACACCGCTATATGGAGATATTCAACCCTTCTACGTCTGAAAAAATCATCCAACTCGGCAAACGGCTTAAGCTGAAAAAAGGTAGTCGAGTAATCGACTTTGGTTGTGGCTGTGCCGAACCTCTCACTCTCTGGGCTGAGGAATTCGGTATCACTGGTATTGGCATCGATATATCTAGGGATTTCTGCGACCGGGCCAGAGATAAGCTGGTCAAGAGAGGGTTGTCGGGCCAAATCGAAATCGTATGCTCCCCCGGGGCTGACTACGTGTTCGAAGAGGGGGCTTTCGATGCCGCGACATGTATTGGGTCAACTTTTGTTTTTGGTGGCTTCCAGCAGACAATCCAGACGATGAAGCGGGCCGTGCATCAGAATGGACGCCTCGGCATCGGTGAAACTCACTGGCTTAGCAATCAAGTACATCCGCAATATGCCCAAAAACAGACAACTACACACACGGAATCAGAACTGGCTCAATTTGCCCGAAATGAAGGCTTTGAACTCGAATATATCATCCGTTCCAGCCGCGATGACTGGGACAGGTACATTTCGGATAGTTGGTATGGACTTATACGTTGGCTTGAAGAAAATCCCAATCACCCTGATTATGACCAGGTATTCAAACACTTCCGTACTGACCAGGATGATTATTTGCAGTTTCAAAGTCAATATATGGGGTGGGCCATGTATTGTCTCACCCCTCTGAAATCTCATCTGTCAGGCAGTCAATTATAATATGAATTTTGATCCTCATGAGCCAACTTTTTATGTGGAGGTTGCCTCTTCTAATGATGATACGCCTGCAAAGGATGCATTGCGAAATTTATGTCAAGACAATCCTTGCGTTGGGCTCTCTGATGATTGGATAAAAATTGCGTTTTTCCGTCCTAGAGTCGGGGGTTATGCCGAACAATTTGATGGGCAATCATTAACGCTAAAGATAAAGTTGTGCCAGCCTTGATAAAATTACTGGAAGCACCGGATATTAGCGTTCAGATTGCTGCACCCGAGATGCTTCTTCGGATTAAAAGAGGCGACAGAAATGATGACAATGATGATTACTAACGGAGGTGAAATAATTGGGAAAAGGTAAAGGTGGATGACCAACCAAACGGCCAGGAGGCGGACTTTCTGGGGGCGGGCGAGACAGTAACCCACCGAAGTAGTCTCCAATAATACTGTTTTCTCTTGATTTCTTTATTTTTACAGAAAATGAGTTTTTGGCTTAAGCAGATTATCAAAGACTAAAGTCTTATACACTAATAAGACCACTACACCCGCTCGCGAAGCCTATTCTATGTCTGCAAGCTCTCTATCTAGTTTTTGTGAGCAAAAGAGATTCATTATGTCAGAGGAGCTATAATTAATGCAGGTCAACGCTGTCAGCGTTATGGTTTTAACTTAGCTTTTGCTTAATTCAAATTTATGTTGTTTACTGGATTTATTGACTTTAATTACTCCTTTGGCTGCTAATTTGTTGAGCTCTACTCTAACAAAATTCGGAGATTCACCGATTGCTTTGGCGATGCCGCCAACCGTATTGTTTCCCTTTTCTATTTGTCCAAGTAGGGTTGTCTCGATAATTTTTCCCTCTGCTATTTTTCTCAGGGTTTTTTGGATTGGGGCTTCAATGCCGTACTTTGCTTTGAGGTCTTGAAGGTTTTGAGCGAGTGCGACTTCCCAGCATACGCCTGTTTGTTGGGATTGGTTTTTGCATTCTTGAGTTATGGTTTCCCAGTTGAGTCCTGATTGGGCAAGTATTCGGGTATCATCCAAGTCTGTTTCTCTTGTGGTGATTCCTTTGAATAGGAAAAGGTCTTCTTTTGAGGCGATAAGCATCTTTAGTTTGTTGCCTTGATAGAGTGAGGTTGCTCTTTTCTGCATTTCAGCGGAAAGGGTTAGTTTGCCGCAGATTTTGGTTAGAAATAGATCCCATCGAAAGCCATCTTGGTTTTCGAGAATTGCGCTGGTTTGCATCTCATTATATGGCCTCGTGATGACCATCGGATTTGGTTCCGTGTAACCTATGGTGCTTAATGCTGCCGTTAGGTTGTTGAGGTCTTCTTGGTTTGTGAGTATGATGTCTATGTCTTTGGTTGCAGCTTTTAGACCATAGAACGCCATGGCGCCGCCGCCGATCAAGTAAAGCGCAAGAGGGCGTTCTGCTATTGCGTTTAGTTTATCGAATTCTTGCTTAAGATAGGCCCTATCAAAGGAACGCCTTTGAGACATTAAGCCATCACTCCATAATCGCGGGCTTTCTCGGCAAAGTCGTCCCAAGTAGGTAGCGGTTGCCCTTCATGGCGTATGTGGGTTTGCAGGAATTCAAGTATATCTCCTACCTGGTTTTCAAGCCCAAGACGTTCAGCTTCCCTTATGAGGTATGTTTTGTCTATTTGTTTTTCCGTTTTTTTAAGTAGCAAAAGAGCGTACGTTGAATATCGCACATTGCCCGGCTCAATCAACAGCATATGCAAAACAGCGTCCTCAGGCTTGATTGTCTCTTTTGTGGTTGAGTAGAAGTAGACGTCAAATTCTGAGAAAAGCATTAGGTCATACATAGGGAAAATTGAGGTTGCAGTTTTTTGGAAGTCTCCAGATGGCGCTTCTGTAGATTTAGGCACTCGAACTAGAAACTTCATGTTCTTTTGCCAGAGGATGACTGAGTTTTCAGAGAGCGTCTTGGCGATTTTGTTAGCAAAATATCGTTCGTATTCTTTTAGGAAATCTACGAGGATCGAGAAGCGAGCATTGATTTGGTATCCGTTATGTGTCTCTGTGATTATACCTCTTGCTTTTAGTTCTTTGAGGTAGCGCCAAAGTGTAGCGGCTGAAAAACTTGATAGATCACCATCATCGAGGGTTTGGAAAAGAATTTCTATTGATTTCCCACAAAGTATGTTTTCCCAATCCATAAAATCGTAGGATAACACCAAGTCTCTAAGAAGAGAAGCATGCTTGGTCTCGCTAAAATATGCGTTTTTTCTGTTTCCTTCAGCAATGGTTTGGATTATCCCCTTCTGCTGGAGTTTTTTCAAACTGCGCGAAAGATATGCTGATTTTATTTGAAGAAGCCTTTTTATCTGCAGGAAAGATTGCTTGCCCTTAGTGAGCTCTTTAAGCAACTGTAATTCTGTTTTGTTGAAGGCGTATTGTGGAGTGGAATTTTTCATAACATTTCATAAAAGTAAAAGACTATATAAGCATTTTACTAATATGAAATTCACTGTCCAGATTAAGCCGATTAGACCTCATTAGTTGGCGTTCAAGAGGCTAAAATCTTTAGAAAAGGAAGCTTTAGCGTGACAAAAAGCCGTTTAACATCTCCAGAAAAACCCTTAGTTTATTCATAATTGGTGCAGGGGGTGGGATTCGAACCC
>CAYPSV010000066.1:0-5767 GCA_964413605.1 uncultured Candidatus Bathyarchaeia archaeon
TCCAAGCAGTAAAGTTGTAAGGATAATGATCATAATCAGTTATTCCCACAACTTTGTCATCTAAGCCTATAGCAAAGAGGATTTGGGTGTTGCTTGGGGCAAAAGAAATAATTCTTTGCGGAATCGAGGAGAAAGTGGTAGTATATCCTTCATCGTCGACAATTGAGAGATTGGTATTGTTTGAACTGTTTGGGGAGGTATAGTTGAGGTATATAAAGGCAGCTATCAGGATGGTTGCTATTACTATTATCGCTATTATTGATAGCAAACTTTTTTTCATATTCTTTCAGTCCATTTAATGGATGGATTATCCAACCAAAATCTTATAAAGCTTACGAAAATACACGAGACAATAGCTATTGAACTGAAACTTGAAACCAACAAAATAGCAATACGCAGTATCAAACCATTTGCAGTTTTTGTCATGTTTAAAGATGGGTTGATTCTTTCAAATTAAGGGTTTTTGTCAAGTTTTCTTGACTAACTTAAGTCGAAGTTTCTTGACTAAGCATTGATTTTAAATTTTTTAGGACCTGCTGGTGTGTTCTCTTATCCATTTAAGGTTTGAAACGATAGAAAATTGATCCATAGATTGCTTATTAGATCTTTTTTATTTGACTTTGAGGAATTAGATTTATGGAAACAGGTGATAATAACTTCAAAAGGAAATTTTAGGCGACGTCGAGTTTGACCGCGTTTTTATGCAGCTTTTTTGGCAAAAGTCCCGAATGGAGGAGAGAGGAAATTAGAAGATTTGCAGTCTTGAGGAGCAGCTTATCTAGAAATAGCTTAAAGGTATTCTTCGGTAAAGGGAGGTTCATCCGCTAAGGAGATAAGAACTTGCTCGGCGAAAGCTTCCTGTTCAGGCTCACCTGTAACAGCAATCCAACAGCCGCCTTCCGCTCCACAGACTCCGCCTGCTGCAATTAACTCGACGTGTGCAGCTGTTAGCGCTGTCAAAGCGTCAATCTCGGTGAAAATTTCACCGGGCACAGGTAGCAAACGGTATCCTCCCTCTCCGGGAATATTAAGTTTAGTAGCTAAAGCATTTAAATCGCAATCTACCCGTTTTTCCAACCCAACAGGCAAAATAAGCCTGACGCGACGTCCTACAACTGCAGGCAGAGCTAGGCCGATAGTTCCAGCTTTTGGGTGACCTATCAAAATTGCAGCCTGGCGACGAGCCAAGTTTAAAGCGTTTGCACCTTTTAGAATGATGTCTCCTTCCTTGAGAACATCGATTACATCATTTATCGATTTGTCTCTTTCCCAAACGCCCTTAACAATGACAACGTCACCTGGAAACTGGCTTTCATCTTTTAATCTGCCTTCAGCAGAAACTTTCAGCGTAGATGGCATAGTTAATCCGCGGAAGAAATGTTTTCTTGAAAAGTCGTCTGCTATTTTGTATGTTTTTAAAATTTCTTCTGCCACATAACCGTTTGTTGTTCCAGCCACGATCACAACGCTGTTGTTTCTGATGGCTTTCCGGATGGATGGGTGGTTTGCGATTGTCTTGGCGATTAAACGTTTACCCGCTGCGGGTGTTATCAGAAATTGCTTCAATTTGGAAGGCTCCGCTCAGTTATTTGTTTTGCGGATTATAAGAATTTATAGTTGCTATGAGGGAGTCAAATGAAAGCGACTTAAACAAATTGTTGGGTGGATGAAAATTATAAAAATAAAAAAGAAAATTTTAGACTAGTTAGAAAGATGCTTAGCTGCTAGCTTAGTATCTTCTTGGTGGTCTTCGTTTAGAGTAGCATTCTCGGCAGTAAACTGGCCTTGTGCCGTCTGGCTTGAAAGGAACATCACATTCTTTTCCGCAGTCAGCGCAGGTTGCCTTGTGCATCTCTCTGTTACCGTATGACATTTTCTATTTTCAACTCCTACTATATTGGATGTGTAAAAAAGTTGCTTTTTACACATTACACCTATCACATCATACATACTTATAAATTGAATGCTCGCAAGGTGACAAACAAACATGTAAACTTCGATTTATGAATTTACGAAGGGGATATTAACTTCAAAATATCCATAGTCAAACTAATATAGGTAGCCAGACATAGTTGAACCGATTGAGAAAATTAGCAAGTCAGGCTTTGCTTTTTCTCGGCAACTTTAAAGGATAGAGAGAGGAATTTGCGACAGAAAAAATCAACTTTAGGCGAACATTTAGCTTTGCTTTCAGTCAAATACAGTATTTACCCTAACGAAATGTTCCAAGCGTTAGTTGCTGCAAGGAAAAATGAGAAAGCCGTATGTGGCAACCTCACCGTTGAATTTCGTGGACAAATTAAGGGCGAAACCATTTTTCTAATTACGAAGAATAGTGATGTAGTCGCTCAATTCCGTGTAGATGACGAGTTCCTTTTAAGGAAAGATAATCCGTTTGAAAGCTGGATGAGCACCGATAAAATAAAGAAGAAAATTGCCAAACAAAACAATGAATCAATCTATTCGGTGATTCGGGACCTAAGAGCAGGCATGAAAAAAGTAAATTTGAAAGCTGAGGTTCTTGAAGTACCAAAACCAGCACAGGTTCACACACAATTTGGTAATAATGTTATGGTTGTTAATGCTGTAGTTGGGGATGAAACGGGAAAAATGAAATTGTGTCTTTGGGAGGGGCAAATTGGATCTATCGCAGTTGGTGATAATATCGAGTTGCGGAATGGTCAAGTTTGCGTTTTCCGAGGTGAAAAACAGCTGCGTCTTGGCAAGAATGGAATCTTGAATGTGCTCGACGCTAAAGCTGTTAAACAAGTTGCAACCGCTTCAATAAGATAACTAATTTTTGCAGATGCACCAGATTCTCGTTACTTCAAAACAAGGTTATTATCAAATCCATAAAATGTCTTCTTTAGATTCAATTGTTTCTATGCCAGCCGATTTGAAAGTTTGAAAAACTGATGAATTCAATAGATAATTCTGCCCAGGGAAATTAATTTGGCTGAAATAAGAGCTTCGGATTCGTTTTTGCTAACCTGTTTTTTCTTTTTTTGAGAAATCGATTTTTATAGTTGACTGTAATATTGGGTTGGAGAATAGAGAGGGAACTATCTGAGTGACTCTTATTGTTGACGATGCTGGTAGCGGCGATTTGCTTTTCGGAGTTGTAGTCGGTGCCTACCACGAGCCCACACGCGAATTCAAGTATGACCTTATTGACGTTAGGTTTTATCAGGAAATTTTCCGGGAAAAAGAGTATCTTCAGGAATCATCCCGTGTAGTGTCAAAACTCGTATCACGGTTCAAGTTGACTCCCGAAGAGGAAATCCACATTTGTCAAGGCTGCATCTTTGATGTTGCAGCAGAGGAACTCCAAAAAACTTACGGTGAAGCCCGCGTTAAGCGTGTCCACGTTGACGGCGAGGCGCAGAAGCTAGTAGAAATTGCTTATTTGGATGAGATCCGCAATTTGGGGTATGAGCCACTAGCTGAACGCGATGAAAAAAGAGGCAAAAGCTTCTTTCATATGATGCGTTGGCTAAAAGATAAACCTGAGATGCTCAAGTATGCGAAGACTGGCTGGCCGCGACTGAAAAATTACCAACTCTTCAAGCAATTCCACACACTTCCAACTTTCAACGCTATGTGCAGTGAGTGTGGTACGAACTGTGAAGTCCCCTTTCAGCCCAAAGCAGATAAACCTGTCTACTGCAAAAAATGCTGGGGCAACCATAGACCTCGTAGAGGAAGAGCAGTAAAACATTAAATTTGGTGAGAAAAAATGAACGTATTCTTTGATTTTAATTCAAGCTGGTATATACTTCTGTTTGCATTCCTTGGAGCATGGGCAATTTTAATGGTTATGCGTCGCAACTGGAAAGCTAAACATGAGGTAAAAGAGCAAGTGATGTTGGCTTTAGGTGGAATGATATCGTTGGCGCTCATGGAATTCTTTGCCGTTTCCACCGGGTTATGGAACTATACACCGGGCAACTGGCCAGTGATTTTATGGCCGACCTACTTCGCAGCGATACTTTTCGGGTATCAACTGCTTCGAACCATCGAAAGCCTATTTCTTCATAGGTCTCCTATGGTTTAGCTTGCATTGTTGATAAGGATAGAATAACAAAATTGTATAGTGCAGATTTTTGTTCTGCTTTTTTTAAACCGGTCTTTTTAAAGGTTGGAGGTATTGAGAAATAACCAGAACTCTTCAATATTCGCGATTTTTCGTATCTCGAGATATTGGGGGTTAAAATTGGTACCTTGGCTTGATTCTTTGTAGTAACCGACGGTGTGAGGGTAGTTTTGTTCAACTTCAGCTGATTCGAGAAATTGGCAAAGGGTTACGTTGGGTGCGGGTTGGTTTTCGGTTTGGGGGTTTTTAATTTGGATTTTGTATTCAAGGTATTTGCCTTGATTGCCTTCGGGAGGGAATTGGAGGATTTTGTTGATTTCTTGGAAATGGAATTTTTTGGTTTGAGCGGCCATAGTTTTCGATTAGGTTTATGGTAGCTTTATGATTTAAGGATTGCATGAATAGATTTTTTGGATGTTTATCCATTTTTTAATTGAATATATTTACTAAGGTATATGTAATTTCATTATTTCTATATATTTGATTGATTTTTCTTAATTATTATGAACATTTCTCAATTTCATTTATATCCATCGCACAACATCCCTTTTTCAGAGCAAAACAAGACATGGTAGAAAACGGCATGATGGATTTAGCAACAACAATATTGGCGCGGGTGTTACTCATCCTGCCCTTCATATTCATGGGGTACGTCCGTTCACTCGTTCGCCGCGCGTTAAAAACTGCAGCTGACAAGGCGATATAGCATGTACAGCAGCATAATATTAGATTGCCAAACCAAAACAGCCATCCCCTACTCATCTGACTGTTTTGCTTATAAAGCCTGCTCCACATTCAAAAAGAAAAAATGATGTATATACACCCATGTTACATAGCCTTATAAATAAAAACTAACCTTCTTAAGAAGCCCTAAGGAGGCGAATAAATGCTGAGTAGAGATTGCGACGGATGCGAATTGCTACATATGTGCAGCGAACGGTACAGACGAGTGGCAAGAAACGAAAAGGTTTACTGTCCAGATGGAACTGCACACTTAGTTGATCAGAACTAACTTCATCTTCCTTTTCTTATTTTGTATTTTTAGGGAAATAGTGAAATTCTGCAGTGTCTACTTTGTATTGCTTTAAGGGTGAATTGTGTGGATAAGGCAGACTACTTAGTTTGGAGTCGCAAGTATGACAAGGCGTTTGGTTGGCAGGCGCAGCGTGAACGTGAGTTGGGTGCAAGGCTTCGTAAGAACCGGTTTGTTAGTTGTAAGGATTTGGTTGGTGTAGTTGAGTGGAAGTTTAAAGGTGATTCGGAGAAGTTGGCGCGTGGTTTGGAGCTGGTGGGTCGCAATTCGGAGGAGAAGGTTATGCGGATAACAAGTCAGATTTTGAGTTTGCCTGGCGCTGATGATATGTACCGTATTAATTGTTTGACGACGCTTGAGGCCATAAGTCCAGTTCTTGCTAGCGTTATCTTGACGTTCTTTGATCCTAAACAGTATGGGGTCTTTGATAAGTCTGTGTGGAAGCCTGTGTTGGGTAATGCGCCGCCGGGTTTGTATACTCCTCAGAACTATGTGCGTTTTCTTGTTGCGTTGAGAAAGACTGCAGCTAAGCACAATTTGGATGTTCGAGTAGTTGAAAAGGCGTTTTATAAAAAGGCTTTTGATGAGTCTAACAGAAAAGAGTGAGGCTGCTAGAACAACACCTAAAATTCTTGTTGTTG
>CAYPSV010000067.1:0-5737 GCA_964413605.1 uncultured Candidatus Bathyarchaeia archaeon
ACGAACCCATAATTCATCGCCATTTTTGCTAACTACCTCTGCTGAACCAACCCTTGTGATGTTTAAAGAAATAGGCATTACTTGTCCTCATATGATAATAAACATTGTACATAATAATATTTTTTTCTTGTAAAATCAACAAACCTATACTAACTATTCAACGCGGGCGCCGAATTGTTTGAATTAAATTTTAGTCTTTCTCTCTCTGCTTACTAAATTCTAACTCCTCTTCTCATATACACATACACATACAATCACCTACCACACCACACAACACCACACCACGCAACACAAAACGGGTGACATTCAGTTGAAAAATACAGTGATGTTGTGCCCCGTTTGCCACAGAAGAATTCATATCCTAGAATTAAAAGAAGACAAAGAGAAATTGCGAAAGGTTGTGTAAAGAAGCAGTGCTTAGTTTCAGATCACCCTCTAATACGGCTTTCTAATTCTAATATCATCAATGGCGAGCAAAATCAATTCTTTGGTTAGTTGACTTGGATTCTCTTGTTAAAGGAAACTTTATATTTTCTCATACGAATACCTAAATGCGCACTTTGGAGGTATATTTTTGTCTGAACCAAAATTTTTAAGTCCAAAAGAATTTGATCGACTATTTGCTATGGCACTAACAGACACCGAATTTCGTAAAGACGTTGGTAAAAGAGGTCTTGTAGCCCTTGAAAGTAAAGGTTTTGAACTGAACATCCCCAAAAAAACACGTGACATACTAGACAAAACTTTACGCCCAGTTGGACCATTAGCTGGAGACGAATGTAAAGTTTGTGCTGTTTGTACTTTATGTGTGTTGTGTGGTGAAGCGAATGCTGCTTCGGCTGCAGCGGCTGTTACTAATATAATTAGTATAGGAGCTCCTAAAAAAACAATTTTACCTTTTCCAAGAAAACCCCGTGATCTAGGTTTATCTGGACGACACCCTCCAACGCTTTAGGTTAAAGTAAGATGCTTACGTACGATTTGCATATTCAAGTCGGCAGTTCATAATATAGTGATAGTTGGGTTTAGGGTGAATTCCAATAGTTTGGAATATTTCCCTTTTTTAACAGAGGGAACTACACTTCATTTAAATCCAAAAAGTGGAACTTTATTTTTTAATGGCGTTCCTAATAATTTATGTTTTACTAGTACTGAGTTTGCAAAGTATTGCAGTGGTAAGTACAAATTTAAAGAAATTCTCTCTATGCTTCAGTTGAATGATTTAGAATCTTTCGAAATACTTAGTTTTGTTTCTTATGCAATAGAATCTGGGTGGCTTGGTTTATCAAGAAATCCAGTGTCTTCTCAATTTAGAGTCACAGGTTCAAGAACTGCTTTCTATCCTCCACATATGGTAATTGAGCTTACTGAAGCGTGCAATTTAATGTGTAGCTATTGTTACAGGGAAAGTGAATTTGATAAACAAGGGCATATGCCCGTTGAAATACTTCTTGGTCTACTAGAGAAACTTTGGACTTTGGGTCTTCGATCTGTGGAGCTAACTGGGGGGGAACCGCTACTTAATGAGGGGTTTGAGGAAATAATTGATTTGTGTTTAAACAAATTTTTTTTAACTGGTTTGCTTACTAATGGGACACTGTTATCTGAAAAATTTGATGACAAATTTATTGAGGCAAAACACAAAGTTATACTCAGTGTTAGTTTGGATGCTTCAACTCCTGAAGTTCATGATGCAAGAAGAGGTATTGTGGGAGCATTCAAAAAAACTGTTTCTAACATAAAACGGCTTGCTGATTTAGGAGTACGCATTCGGGTCTCAATGGTTGTTGATGATGACAACTTTTCTGAAATTGAAAATACGTTGTTGTTAGCCAAGAAATTAGGCGCAGTAGCTTTTAGCTATACCCCTGTTTTACCTTTTGGGCGAGCAAAAGAAGGATATTCTAACAACTGGAGAATGGACGCGAAAGAAGTAGAAAAAATTGAAAAACGATTGTTCAAAACCTATGGAGGCTTTTTGACTGAGCTTTCAGAAGAAAACAAAAGCGATATCGAAGGAGAAGCTGGATGTGGGGCTGGTTATAGAAGTTTTACTATGGATCCGTGGGGTAATGTTCGCCCTTGTGCAACTTATGGTACAGAGGAATTGGTTTTTGGAAACCTTTTAAATCAGAGCCCAGAACAAGTTTTTAGTCACCCAGCAATTTTTGCAATGAGCGATTTAAAAACGCCCTCGCATATGTTTTGCTCAGAATGTGATCAATTTTATTTCTGTCGTTATTGCTCTCTTCGAGGGATACACCGAAGTAAAAACGTATCTAGTTGTAATTGGAAAAAGCAGAAAGCATTTGAAGACATTGAACCCTTCTGGAATAAGCCACAATAATAGTGAACCAGAAAAATGCGTACGCGTCTGATACAAACTTAATTATCTTCAGTTCAACATTGTTGTTTATTTACTTAGTTTCCAGACAAATACAACTACCTTAAAGACACCAAATGGAAAGTAAACGTTAAGACATTTTTTATTTCAATTGTGTAGTACCGCCCTGAGGAAAAGGAGGGATGCTATTTTGGTGGTGAGGACTGCATTCACTCCAATGTAAAGGGTTTCGGTGTTTGTTCACTTTGCACTAGATGGTTAAAAAAATAAAAAAGTCCTTAGTTAGTAAAAAAAGACGGTCTTTTTAGAATATACATATCCTATTGTATAGTAAACAAACTAACAAGACGATCCAAAGGCGAACTAACTAAAGCAATAAAAAATTATGCACCAGGCGCAGAACATACAAAGGCGAAAAAAGACCCTGATTCTAAAGACTCACTAAGAGTTCCAGCATGGAGATTTCTAAAAGTGTCCGAGTTGTCTGAGTTGTCCGACCACTTTTCAAAAGTGTTAGAAAATAAATCATCACAACATCAACTAACATTTTTAGAAAACACCCAGACAAGTCGGACAAGTCGGACAGAAATTAACACTGAAGTCTATAAAGAGCGTTTCTGCTTTATTGAATGTCAGAATTTCCAAAAACCTGAATGTCCTTTATTTTTCAACAAATTAAATAAAACTAGCCTTTTACGAATGAAATGTTATGGTTTTAAGGCGCCAAACCCAGGAGAGCAGCTTTGATGGAAGCTAAAGCCGTTTATATTTGTCCTGAATGCGGCAGCTTCGAGGCCTTCAAAGATGGAACCCGTACCTTGTCAAATGGTGAAATTAAACAGCGTTATATTTGCCGGCAATGTATGCATCGCTATACGTTTCCAACTAGCTTAAAAGGCAATGACAATATAGATATCACCAACCAAATAAGCGCTCTAAAAGTGAAAAATTTGGATACTGCACAAGAAATCAAGACTTGTGCGGGAGATGCAAACCTATCTGCTGACGTAAAAGGATTATTAGCGCAGTTCTACAGCTATTTAGAAAAAGAAGCCTATACTGAATTAACATTATACCCTAAACAAATTAAACAATTAGCCCGACTTGGAGCAAATCTCCATGACCCTGAAAACGTAAAAACAACCATTGCCAGAATGACATTCATAGACCGCAACGGCGAAACTAAGAAGCTAAAAAACGGAACAAAAATGCTATACTGCTATGCCTACAACGCTTTAATGTCAATGCTAAAAACTAAATGGGATATGCCTAAGTACATTCAAGAAGAAATTGACCCTTATATCCCTGATGAATCAGAACTAGACGCATTGATTAATGCAGCAAAATCAAGACGTATGGCTGCTTACTTACAAACCCTAAAAGAAACCTTCGTTGACCCTACAGAAGCCCTGAGAATACGCTGGATAGACATTGATGAAAAGCAAAACATAATCAAGATTAATTATCCAGTAAAAAACCAAACACCGGATCAATGGAAGTCTCAAACAAGCTACTGTCAATGTTAAGTGCTCTACCTAAAGTACATGAAAGAATCTTTCCGACAACCTACGAGAGTGTTGCCAATGCTTTCCGAGTACTTAAAAAACGACTTGCTGAAACCCAAAAGAACCCTCGACTATTAGCCGTTGAACTTAGAGGCTTTAGGCATTGGGGAGGAACCCAGATTGCCTACTACACAAACGGAAACGTGTTAACTGTTAAGAAGTTGCTAAGGCATAAGGCTATAAAAAGCACAATGAAATACATCGGCAAAATAAACTTCAAAAATGATCAATTTGAAACTACGGCAGTAACTACAAAAGAAGAAATCTTAGCTTTAGGTTCAACTGGATGGGTAAAATATGACGAAGTGAGCATTAACGGTCAAATATTCCACTGCTACAAGAAGCCGAAAAGGTTCAGTAATTTGCAGGGAGCAACTTAACCGTGTCTAATATCTTAAATGACACGAATATAGGGGTTAAGTTCTACGATACATGCAAAAGTACTTAACCCACGCAAGTAACCGTTGTTTGCATGGCAAAATCAATAATTGTGCACATTCCAAGCAACATACTAGATGCCATATACGCTGGCGCCAAAGAACTCTACCCACGAGAAAGTTTTCTGCTGTTAAGAGGGAAGAAAAGCAAAGACGTCATTAGTATCACTGATTTGGTTTTAGCACCCTTTGCTGTGCACGGTGAAGGCTTTGCCCATTTTAACCCGTACATGTTTGCAGGAGATTTCTCACTTGTTGGCACAGTGCATTCGCATCCTTCTGGAAATATTTCGCCTAGTGACACTGATTTAAACTATTTTTTTGGGCGAATACTCATGATTGTTGGCTATCCGTATGAAGGAAAAAGTTGCATAGTCGCTTATGATTCAAACGGAAACAGTGTGCCCATAGAAATAACTGCTGCTTTGGAGTGCAATGATGATGAGTTTTATTGAATGTAACCTTTAGTCTTTAAAGAGGTCAATTGGTACGCAACAAGAAAGTCAATGGCAAATTTATCAGCATTTCCCTCAGTTCCTCGGTGAATTCTATCTACACCTTTGCTCCGAAGATGATGATAAAATTCATGTATAACAACAAATGGATTAACCAAAACATCGCTATTAAGCACAGAAATGGTTTGGTCTTTGGCTGTATATGTTCCGTAGGCTTTAGTTTTATGCTTTTTTGGTAGACCAACTCTTAGGTTTGGTACGTTTACCCGATAGGTTTTTGCTAAAAGCTCAAGAGCACTTTCTGTTTTACCGTTTAAAATAAGCCAAACAGCTAATGGTTTAAAGTCATCTTCACAGTTCAAAGTCGCTGTTATATGCGGTTGCTTCTTAACAGGTTCCTTTCTATTGCCCATAGGTCCCTCGCCTAATTTTTTCAACCAAAAGATGGATAAACTCTATTGGCCAAACGTCATCGCAAACATCGTCGGTTAAGATTTTACGTTGGTGATATAACGGTATTAAATCATTCTTTAATAATAAGATAAGTAGAAATTTGTGACCGTAAGTTCGCTTAAACAACGCATATTTCCTCGCTTGTTTTTTGGTCATTTCAAAGTGGGGTTCAAGGATTATTTTTCTACCATGAACGTTTTTCTCTAAAATAAAATCGGGGGTGTACACCTCATTTGGTAACGGAAAACTGATAGTTTCATAGCCATAAGGAATATGCATTCGCAAAAGAGTTAATGCAGTTTTCTTCTCCCAACCGCTCTTATAGCGACTCATCTTCTGATAGTATTCTTGGGGTTGCCCAGTGATTTTTTGCATACGCTCCAAAAAATCCAATGCAGTCTTCAAGGTATAGCGGTTCAGAGTTTTTTGTTTAAGCCATTTGCCTAACAAGAAGAAAGGATAATCGACTTTAGCGGGGTCTTG
>CAYPSV010000068.1:0-5098 GCA_964413605.1 uncultured Candidatus Bathyarchaeia archaeon
TAGTCAAGAAACTTTGACTAAAGCGCCTTTTTTAACCAGCTAGAAACCTTGCAGTTAATTCAAACAAATGTTTTAAGCTCTAAATTGCATAACTAAAGCAGAGGACAAATTATTGGAAAATAAAAATCTCCAAAGTGAACTCTCCATCGGTGAAATATTGTCACAGACTTTTAATTTGTATTCGCGAAATTTTATACAGTATTTAATTCCGTTTTTAGCTGCAGGTATATTGACAGGATTAGTAACAGTACTTGTGAGGGCAGTATAGTAGTCATTCCCGCAACACCTGTACATCCAACATCACAGCAACTATTAACCTGGTTTCCAACTTTTGTGACAGCAACCTTAACGTCTTTATTTCTATTGGGAATAGTAGGCTGGATTACTTCTAGCATTACTGCAGGAGTCGCGATAAAGTTTACTTCTGACATGCTAGAGAAAGGACAGGCAAACTTGCAAACATCTTTCAATTTCACTTTGACAAAGTTACTTTACTTGTTGGCAGCGAGCATTATTACAGGTGTACTTATCCTTCTTGGATTTGTTGCGTTAATTATCCCCGGCGTAATCCTTTCGTTGATGTTTTCGCTTGTTTATCCAGTCATAATGCTTGAGGGAAAGGGCGTTATGGGGAGTATCTCTAGAAGCCGCGTTCTTGTTAGCAATAGATGGTTAAACGCCTTCGTTCTAATGCTTTTAATTGGAATTATTGTTGGAATAGCAAACGGTGTATTCGTATTAGTTGCCTCTCCATTTGGCGTAATCGGTCCCCTTGTATCGGGCGTTTTGACGGCTCTCATTACACCGATCTTCGCAATAGCCATAACACTCTACTACTATTCGATGAAAGCAAGAGCACTGCCTCCGCCGCCTCCACCGCTAACGTAAGCCTTCTACGAGTTGTTGATAGTATAGATTTCTTGACTTGGAAAAGTATGCTTAGTTAAGATTCCTTGACAAGAATGCTTTTATCATAAATGCTTCCAACAATGGATTGGTTCCAATGAACAAAGCTTTAGCAATAGCGTTTGTTCTCGTCCTTTTTGTTTTCTCATCAATTGATTTTCTGCCTATCAATGCTGAAGGCCAAACCATTGTGGTGCCAGACGACTCTCTGAAAATAGCTAGCGCAATTTCAAAGGCCGCCAGCGGTGATACAATATATGTTAAAAATGGAATATACTCAGAAACATCGTTAGTGATAAACAAATCAATTTCGCTTATAGGAGAAAACGTTAAATCGACAGTAATCACTTTGGACTCCCCAAGCTACGAAGAAATGAACTTCATGCTAGTACCAGTACGTTTGTATGGCCCAGCAATGACAGTTAATTCTGATAACTTCATACTATCCAATTTCACAATCACGACGACAGGCGGTGACATTTCTATCGTTGGAAACAAATCACAAATTACAGGAAATTCCATAACCGCAGACTTATCAATTCAAGGCTCCTACGTAGAAGTTTTAAGAAACACACTCACACGAAAAACACCTAATGGATTATCCGTTGCTGGAAACTGGTGCAACATTTCAACCAACCATGCAACTGATATGTTAAGTGTGAGTGGCCAGAACAATATTGTTTCATTTAACAACGTCAGCGGCAGTCTAAGTGTATCAACTGACAATTCCTTCATCTACCAAAACAATCTCTACAGTGAGCAATATGGAGAATTCAGCGTCCAAGGCAACAATAATATCATCAGCAAAAACACCGCTGATCATTTAAGATTCGGCTTAGCAGTAAGCGGTTCCAACAACAAGGCTCTATTAAACCAGATAACAAATTGCCAAATGGGTATCTCTCCGAGCGCAGGCAACACATATTACGCTAATTACATTGCAAACACCGCATGGCCCATCAATCCCATGAACAAAATAATAAATCCAGATGGCAACTCTAGCGTTCTAATTCATAATAATTTCGTAAACAACCAATACTACCAAGTCACAAGTCTGGTAATGCCAAACACAACAGACTATTTTGACAACGGCAAAGAAGGAAACTACTGGAGCGATTACAGCGGAACCGACAATAACGGCGACGGGTTAGGTGATATAGCGTTTTATCTAGACCCCACTCATCTAGATCACTATCCTCTTATCGCTCCTTTCAACCTGTCCAAAGTAGCCGAATTGATCCCTGAGTGGTTGCTCATACCTTCGGTGCAATTAATCCATCCAAAAAACATTTCTTATTCAATCGAAAATGTAACTATAACTTTTGTTACGAATAAGCAAGTCTCATGGATAGGCTACAGTATAGATGGTCAGAATAATGTTACAATTTCAGGAAACACCACAATCGCGGCGTTGTCGAATGGCTTACACAATCTCACTGTCTACACTCGCGACATTTATGGTAACACGGGTGCATCCAAACCAGTTAACTTTAAGGTTGCTATTCCTGAGCCTTTTCCTGTTTTGCCTGTTGCCGTTGTTTCCTTGGCAGGCGTCTTGGGCGTGGCTGGTTTGCTGATCTACTTCAAGAAACGCAAAAAAAGCAATTTACTTCTTCCTTAAGACAGCTATTCTGTCAAAACTTACAGTCAACAACTGCAATTTACAAAGCTTCAGCAACTACAATAAAAACCCAAGAAATTTTTTTTGATACAAAGCTCAACTCTATTTCCACACCAAAACATTGAAATCTACATTGCTCCATTTTTGCCATGGGCAATGAGAAAATCGAGGTACGATGAAGCTGAAAGTGGGGAATAAAAACGCTGGAGGCTTGTGAATACTTTTTCCGCTATTGAGCCCACTTGACTACTTTGCTGTTCCAAGTTTGGAACAATTCGTTCCGTAAATAGAACTAAATTTACGTTAACCTACCAATCAACCAATGAGTCTATATGAGTACCTTCCGCAAAAAATATGCAAGCTCCATTCGATTCTGGATTTTAATTCTAGTCTCAGTCTACCTTGCATACGCCCTTTACTTCGCAATTTACGGGCTCCAATTCAGTCTCCAACTAACCAACGACCAATACGTGTTCGGTTTAATGTCCAAGGATCCATGGTGGTGGCAAATTCTCTACTACGGCAGCGAAGGCATTGCAGGCTCAGTGGCAATTGTACTAAGAGCATTTGCAGGCATATTCGCCTTCTATGCAGCGTTTCAATACTGGCGAAAAGGCAACAACGCAATGCCCACAATCAGAAAAAATGTTTCAAGAACCCTACTCTTAGAAGGCGGATTCTTCTTAGCACTCATACCAAGCATAATCGCAGCCTTCGCATACAACATAACCAGCGAATACCTCTTCTATTTCGATCACACGCCAGAAAAAATTTTACTTTTCGGAACCGCAATCCCCTGCTTGGCAATTGTTATCGTGATTCCAGCTCTGTTACTTAAACTACGAGTAAACATCAAAAACAATTCCCCCACCCAAGAAATTCTCAAATGGAGTAGTCTAACCGGCATCGCATACCTATTCGTTGTCTTCTGGTTCAACTACACAATGCTATGGGCCGCCTCCATGGTTCCATATCCACGCGCCTACGAAGTCTACGGTTTAGATTTTCTACTCCACCCCACCAACCTGCTGAGTTTTGGACTCACCATCTTTGGACTACTTGCCATAGCCATAACCGCTCTGATCACCTTGTTACCCGCAATCAAAAAACAAAACAGCCAACTCAACCTCACCCGAATCGGCGCAATCATGGTGGCCTTTGGCAGCTACTTTCTCTTCAACACTCTCTACTACAGTCTTACCGGAGGCTACGAAGCCCATCCCAGCGTCTGGTACGAAGTCATAGGACCCCTCCACAACCCAAACCTTTGGGCTCTCGCTTTCATTTTCCTAGGCATTCCACTGATAATACAAGGCAGACTCAAAAAAGTCAATTAAATAAGTAAAAAAATTTAGAAACTGTAAACTATCTTATTGTGGGTTTCAAAGAAAGGGCTGGGATGAAGCTCTTGCTTAATATGGATCTTTTTTACCAGTCATGTACGCCCAGACGCTAACAAGCACAACAGTCAGACATGCGCCCGCGAAACCTGAAATGATAAAGCTTGTTGCACCGCCGAGCAATGGTAAAACTGCCAGAAGCCACGGAATTAGGTATACTGCAGTGACCTGTGCAATAACGCCAGCTAGGAAACCCAAAATGGCAATTACGCCAAATACTTTTACTCTACTGTTCATTTAATTCACCTTTTGTTTTAGGATAGTTCTCGTTTCTTTTTAGGTTTAGAGACATTTTTCTGTTATAAAGTGTTGAGCGCTTGTTGCACGTTTAACTGTAAGAGTTAAAGCTTAATGGGCTTTTTACAAGCGTGTATAGCTCTACGTATATACGTCCATATTTCACCCATATTAACAATGTATAATTCATTTTTCCACATCTTACGGATGCAGAGGTAATCAAATTGTCAGAAAGATTCGCTAAAAAGTGGGAAAGTAAACGGGAAGATGAACCCTTCACTAACCGCATTAAAGACGCTGTTAAACCACCAGGACCATTAAAACCACGACTTGACTTTGCAGTCAGACGAATTGAACTCCAAGTCCAAAAACTCGACCAAGCAACAGACCGTTTCGGCCAAAGAGACAAAGCAATCTTCGCACGCATAGTCGACGCCTACACAAAACACGACAGTTCACGCGCAAACGTCTTCGCAAACGAACTCGCCGAAGTCAGGAAAATGTCAAAGTTAATCATGAACGCTAAACTTGCTCTTGAGCAAATCACATTAAGATTACGAACAGTATCAGAACTAGGCGATGTAGTATCCACCCTCGGTCCAGCCGTCGGAGTTCTACGTTCAGTCAGAGCAGGCCTAACAAGTGTATTCCCAGAAGCCGAAAATGAACTAGGTGAAATCGGCAACATGTTAAGCGGCATCATGATTGAAGCAGGCCAAGGCAGCGGAATGACCCTAAACTTCGACACTGTCAACGAAGACGCATCAAAGATTCTCATGGAAGCATCAACAGTAGCAGAACAAAAGATCAAAGACAAATTCCCAGATCTGCCCCCAGGAATGCCAGCAACCCCCGCTTCTCAAGCAGAGAAAACCACATTCTAAGATAAGGAGGAAAAAACAACAAAAATGTCTAACTCCAATCTTTTTCTTTC
>CAYPSV010000069.1:0-4949 GCA_964413605.1 uncultured Candidatus Bathyarchaeia archaeon
TTAGCTGACAGAGTTAACGACTGTGGAGCAAAAATTCTAGTCACAGCAGACGGATCTTTCCGCAGAGGCAAACCAGTAGCAATTAAAGACACCGCAGACCGCGCGCTTCCAAACATGCCCGGAGTAGAAAAAGTAATCGTTGTCAAACGCACAGGCCAAGCAGTCCAAATGAAGGAAGGTCGCGACGTCTGGTACAGCGATGCACTAACAACTGCCGGTGCAAACGCATATGTTGAGCCCGAAAGCATGAAATCAACAGACCCGTTATTCATACTTTACACTTCAGGAACCACGGGTAAACCCAAAGGTGTCCAACACGGAACTGGAGGATACTTAGTTTGGGCGTATTGGACCCTCAAATGGGCATTCGACCCAACAGACGAAGACATCTATTGGTGCGTTGCCGACATTGGCTGGATTACCGGACACACATATAATGTCTATGCACCCCTAAGTCACGGCATAACTGCGTTCCTCTTCGAAGGAACACCCGACTACCCAGCACAAGACAGATGGTGGTCAATGATTGAAAATCACGGTATCACAATACTATACGGCACACCAACAGCCGTCCGAATGTTCATGAAATTCGGAGAAGAATTAGTCAACAAACATGACCTGTCAACATTACGACTCCTAGGATCAGTCGGCGAGCCAATCAACCCAGAAGCATGGAAATGGTACTACCGCGTCATAGGCAAAGAACGCTTACCGATTATCGATACTTGGTGGCAAACTGAAACCGGCGGATTCATGATCTCGCCAACTGCAGGCATCGAACTAACACCCCTCAAACCAGGCAGCGCAACCTTACCTATGCCAGGCATCAACCTCGACATAGTTGACGAAAAAGGGCAATCACTCCCAACAGGCCAAAAAGGTGCACTAGTAATCAAATCTCAGTGGCCAGGCATGCTTATGACCCTCTGGAAAGACCCAGAAAGATTCAAGACAGCATATTTTGGCAAATGGCCAGGTATCTACGTCTCAGGCGACTACAGCATACGCGACCAAGACGGCTACTACTGGTTACTCGGTAGAGCAGATGAAGTCCTAAAAGTTGCAGGACACAGAATCGGCACTGTCGAACTCGAATCAGCACTCGTATCTCATCCCGCAGTCAGTGAAGCAGCAGTCATGGGAAAAGAAGACGTAGTTAAAGGTGAAGTCCCTGTTGCATTCGTTACTTTACGTAGCGGATTTACAGCTTCCGATGAACTCCGAACAGAACTCATAAAACACGTCCGCACAACCATCGGTCCAATAGCAACTCCCGACTCTGTCATTATCGTTAACAAACTACCAAAAACTCGCAGCGGCAAAATAATGCGACGACTCCTAAAAGCAGTCCTAACCGGAGCACCACTTGGCGACACATCCACCATCGAAGACGAAGGCTCAATCGAAGACATCAAAGCAACCTACGCAGAACTTCGCAAACATCTGACAAAGTAAACATCCTTTCTTCTTTCTTTTTTGAAAAAGAAAGCGTTTTTTCTAAATCAAATATCTCTCAAATAGAATTTTTTCATCAGTTGAATGCTAATACACGTGAAAAAATACGGGTTTTTATAGTTAGAATTTTATTAACATGCTTCCAATTGGCAACAAACTTATCATTGCCGATTAGCATTAAATTGTTTAGCACTTTATCGATGCTATGTGATAATGTTGCCTCTTTGAGCTCTATTTAGAGGTGGAACTTTCGGGACCTTTGCCGGACATTAGTTCCCATTTCTTTTGCAAACTTTTCTAGCAATAGGCGTTGTTGAGATGTGAGTTTTTCAGGTACTGAAATGCCTAATCGCACTAAGAGGTCACCTCTGCCATACCCGCGGAACCTTGGCATGCCCTTGCCTTTGAGTGTTATGACTTGGCCAACTTGGGTTCCAGGACGGACTTTGATTGTTGTGGGTCCTTCCAAAGTTGGTACTGTGATTTCTGCGCCCAATGCAGCTTGAGGATATGTAATGACTTCGATATGCCATAGATCGTCGCCTTCACGGATAAACTGAGGATGCTGTTTTATATGAACAACAACGTATAGATCTCCAGTTTCGCCTTGATCAGGTGGAGTTTCGCCTTCGCCCCGTAGTCTTAGTTGGTATCCTTCATCTATGCCTGCGGGGACTTTAACTGTGATCTTGCGTCTTTTGCGAACTAAGCCTGAACCACGGCAGTTGTTGCATGGAGATTCTATTAGTTTTCCTTTACCTCTGCACACAGGGCATGCGGATACTTGGACATACATTGCGAATCCAGCTTTTCGCATGTTTTGAATCTTTCCAGCTCCTCCACAACGAGAGCAAACTTTAGCAGTTGATCCTGGTTCTGCGCCTATTCCACCGCATATGTTGCAGTGTTCTGTTCGTGGAATTTCGATTTCTTTTTCAACCCCTTTTGCGGCTTCCTCTAAAGTAACTTCAAGGTCGTATGCCAGATCTTGTCCGCGATTGCGTTCTTCGTATCCACCGCCGAATCCTCCTCCGAAGAAGCTGCGGAATAGATCTCCAAAGCCTATGTCTCGGAAAATTGAGTCAAAATCTGCGCCGCGGAAGATGTCTTCGCTGGTGTAACGTTGGTCAAAACCTGAATGTCCAAGTTGATCGTATTGTTGCCTTTTTTGGTCGTCAGATAGGACGGCGTATGCTTCCGATATTTCTTTGAATTTTTCTTCAGCACCAACTTCTTTGTTGCGGTCAGGATGGAATTGCATGGCTAATTTCCTATAGGCATCTTTAATTTGATCTTTGGATGCATTTTTCTGGACGCCTAAAACTTCATAGTAATCTCTTTTTTCAGCCATGCGACTTTACCGCTCGGATAATTTGAACTTTGATAGAATGCTTTGGACACAAATTTATAGGTATTTCCCTAATTTCCAGAGTTTTAACAGAAAAGTTATGTCTTGGCTTTGTTTTCTACTAAATTAAGAACACCATGGTCTAAATATCTATTCAAGATTAAGATGCAAACAGAAATGTTTTTCAGAACGATTTTTCAAATAGCCTAAGAAGGTTGATTATTTGTCCAAGAGAGCGAAAAAAGCTGAGGGTCTTGAACACCACAAAAAACTACAACGGGAAAAAGACCAGAAACGAAAGGCAAGAAAACAAGTTGCCCTACCAGCGAAACACAATAAAAGCAAAAAGTAAGTGTTTCACGCTTAAAGCGTTATTATCCCCTATTTTCAATTATTTTAGAATTAATACAAAATTATGATGCAGGTTGAGCCTTTACTGATTGCTGCATTTTGAGTATTCTTTTTCTCGCAGCCTTATAGTTAGGTTTTGATTTTACTCGATAGATAGTTCCGTGTGTATTTTGATAGGTTTTTTTTCCTTTTAATCTACGTTTAAGTTTCTTCATGTCAAAATCTGTACTCCTTCTGAATTTACGTTATTATAGTTAAGTTAAGCTTATTTTAGCATGTTCGTGCAATATAAAGGGTTAGACTTACAAGAACGCTTAAAATATCTTAAACCGGCAGTTTTGCCTCGCAGCATTTCTTTGAAAGCATTTGATTACAATAAGTTATTTTTGGATGCTTCTTTGATCTACCAATTTCTTATAGAAACAAAAACTTGTCCTACGGCTCTGTAACTACTTTGCTCCTTGAAACATGTTAACTTTGCTACTATTTTGAATCCTTTAGTCTCCTCATACACTGTGTTTGGATTAGGCTATTTGGTAGTCTCGAATTTCAAATTCTTAGGGTGAATTTTGGCTTCATAAATCATATATTATTTGATGTGTCAACTATTTTCAACTTAAAGGATGCGAACTTGTGACTAAATGCCCAAAATGTGGAAAAGAAGTGCCTAAAAAAACTTGGACGATGACTGGCAAACCTGATCAAACAGGAAAAAGGACGGATGTTACATTTGGTATGTGCAAGGAATGCTCATTAATAATGGTAGTAGATTTAAAAAAGTCTGCTCGATAAAACTCAGCAAAATAGAATACATTTGAGCGACAGTTGTAAAAAAGAGTTAACCAGAAATAAAAGGTAGAATCATAAAAAAGGGCTGAGTTTGCAGCCTTTTACTATTTCACTTTGTAGTCTTCTGAGTCGACCACGTGGTCGCCTTCTTGTCCACCCTGTTCGTCGTTGGGGGGCATTGTTTCTGGTCCCGCATTGGGCTGTGGTCCGCTCTGTGGTCCTTGTGCCTGCTGCTGTTTTGCTGCTTCAGCTGCAGCTTGCTGATAGACTTTAGTTCCAACTTCCTGTAGAACCTTTTGAAGTTCATCGGATTTGGCTTTGACTTGTGCCATATCGTTGCTTGCTAACGCATTTTTAAGTTCGGTTACAGTTGCATCAATTTTGGAAACTTCTTCTGGACTAATTTTCCCTGATAAGTCGGTTTTGGTGCGTTCAGCAGTGTAAACTAAACTGTCAGCAGTGTTGCGAAGTTCGGCTTCTTCTTTCTTCTTTTTGTCTTGTTCTGAGAATTGTTCCGCATCTTTGATTAAGCGGTCTTTCTCTTCTTGGGACAGTTTGGTTGAGGCAGTTATGCGAATTTTGTTTTCTTTACCCGTGCCCCGGTCTTTAGCTGTGACGTTAAGAATGCCGTTGGCGTCTATATCGAATGTAACTTCAATTTGTGGGACTCCTCTAGGCGCAGGGGGCAAATCAACTAGGTTGAACATGCCAAGTGAGACATTATCGGATGCCATGGCTCGTTCGCCTTGTAGGACATGAATGGTGACTGCTGTTTGGAAATCTGCGGCTGTGGTGAAGACTTGACTGCGTTTGGTGGGAATAGTGGTATTTTTTTCTATGACTTTGGTCATTACACCACCCATTGTCTCAACTCCAAGAGTTAATGGGGTAACATCAAGGAGTAATAGGTCTGTGACTTCGCCTGTTATTACTGCGGCTTGAATTGAGGCACCTATCGCGACACACTCCATTGGGTCTAAGCCTCTTTCGGGAGCTTTGCCTAGGA
>CAYPSV010000070.1:0-4818 GCA_964413605.1 uncultured Candidatus Bathyarchaeia archaeon
ACTGGATGCTTTAGCGAAGTAAACATTGTTGAGTAAATTTCGTCTTCGTGCGAGTTCGCCATGTAAACCCCTAACGTTCTGAGGTTCTAATTGATCGGGTAAGTTAAAAAAATTATCTGAGACTTTGCTAGATTTTCTAAGGGTAATTTTTTAAATGACTGCAAAAATTGATTCTTCATAAGAATTTCAGCTTGGCTATAGGTTGCTAACAAAGAAATATAGACTCTTTTTATTCAAATATATTTTCCGTTCTTTCCGATGGTAATAAATAACTTTCAGTATGCACCTAGTTTGGTTGTGTCGACTTTGACTACCAAGACTTTGGTTTGTGGATGTGTTTATGAAGAAAAAGATTGGATGCTTGTGCGAATTAAAGAGTGCGAGAGACATCATAAGGAGCGAACTCGGAAAAAAGAGTACCGTCCAAAGGCAGAATGCAACAGGAACGATACACGTGGCGAATAAAAATGGGGTATCGAGTGGTTTCGATAACCTTGTCAATCTAGAAGAGGTAACAATGCTGCAGGGATGTAACCCAACGTGAACTTTCTATATTAAAGATAATTGTATCGTTCCCCCGATTAAACTTTTTAGCGATTTCATGACTACCACTACTCAACTCAATGACAGTGTTTCCTCAAGAACCCTTCGATTGAAAGCTATTGCCAAAAATATTAAGCTCAGGTTAGAATGATTTTGAACTAAGATTTGTGCTTTGGATCTGATTTCTAACTAGCTGCGCTCCTCCTCATATCCCGTCAATATTCCCCACAATCACCAAAACAGCACGACAAAACAATTTCTCTTTAAGAGGTATTATTTTTTTCGGTATTAATGCTGTCGAGCGCGCGCGCACTTTCAGCTCAAAAGGCATAGTTGCACACAGAAACTCCTGTCTTTGGAAAACACCATTTCTCGGTTGAAAGTCAAATAATCAAGTCCTTGCATGAAAGTGTCAAAATGGGGTTTACAAAGAGAAGGATGCTTCAGTGGTTGCCATTCAATTAATCGGTGTCTTCATTAAAGAACACAAAAAGAAATATCGAGAGCCAAAAAAGACTTAAGAAAACGATTTACTCGATTTCAGCCAAAAAACTTTGCTAAACTATAAAAGGACAAAACACTTTTTAAATATAATTTCAGGTTAATTGTTATGACGCTCAAGACGGAAGAGGCTACGAATGAAACTTCTGATCAAAGGGACGATGCATTTCCAATCGTTGGTATTGGCGCTTCCGCAGGTGGATTGGAGCCAATTAGGGAGTTGCTTGGGCACCTTCCAAGTACGTTAGGCTTATCATTTGTAATTATTCAGCATCTAGCGGCGGGGCAAGAAAGCCTACTGCCTGAGATTCTTGCAAGGTCAACCAAAATGCAAGTTGTCCAGGTCACAGATAACTTGGAAGTTATAGAGAATCATGTCTATGTTATCCCTCCTGGAACAACGATGACTTTGGAAGGCAGTTATCTAAAGCTTGTGCCAAAAGTCGCCACGCAAAGACCGATAAACGCATTCTTTTCTTCTTTAGCTCTGGAACGGAAATCACAGGCAATCGGGATAGTGCTTTCTGGTCTAGGTAACGATGGAACTGAAGGATTAAAAGCAATCAAAGCCGAAGGCGGAATCACCTTTGCACAAGAACCAAAAAATGCTCAATACGCCGATATGCCCCGAAACGCTATTGACTCACAGGCAATAGATTTTGTTCTCGAACCAGAAAGAATCGCCAAAGAACTAACGATTTTAGCCAGGCAACCTAACCTAATTCATGCCAAAGCAAAGGAACTTGAGATTCAACTATCCAAGGAAGAAACGGATCTAAGAAAAATACTCATGCTTATCAAAACTGCTTTTGGTGTAGATCTTACCCACTACAAGCAAACTACCATTAACCGTCGAATAACCCGACGTTTGGTTATCAACAAATCAGAGAACCTTCGCCAGTATGTAGATGTTTTGCGATCTGATAAAAAAGAGTTGCAGGCATTATTTAATGACTTGCTGATAGGTGTTACCAGTTTCTTTAGGGAACCAAAAACTTTTGAAATCTTAAAACAAAAAGTGTTTCCACAGATAATAAAGGAAAGATCACCAACTACTGAAAAGCTCCGTTTTTGGGTTCCAGCCTGCTCAACTGGTGAAGAAGCATATTCTCTTGCAATTGCTTTTCAAGAATTTCTCCAAGATAATGACATAGTCAATGTTAATGTTCAGATATTTGGAACGGACGCGAACGAAAAAAGTATTGAGAAGGCACGTCAAGCAACTTATCCTAAAGCAATAGAAGAGACCGTTTCTGACATCAGATTAAAGGAGTTTTTCAGCAAGTTAGATGGAAGATATCAGATTTCAAAACCAATACGTGATATGTGTGTCTTTGCCAAGCATGATATAACCTCTGATCCGCCCTTTTCTAATTTGGATCTCATTATTTGCCGCAATTTACTAATTTATTTTGATGTTTACCTGCAAGAAAGGGTTTTGCCCGTTCTCCATTATGGGCTAAAACCTGATGGTTTTCTAGTTTTAGGCGAATCTGAGAGCGTTGGAAAATTTCAATACCTCTTTGAACCGCTCACCACAAAAAGCGCCATTTTCAAGAAGAAACGAGCCCAGCCACAAGCGACAATAGAAACCGGAACTTTTGTACCATATGCCACTAAGAAAACCTACAATCCACCCCAAAAAATAGATGCAATGACTTCATTAAAGCAAGAAGTCGATAGTGAGTTAATCGAGCAGTATGCTCCTGCAACATTGCTAACTAACAGCAATTTAGATATTCTTCTTTTTCGTGGTCAAGTTAACCCATACCTAACACATGAATCTGGTACTGCAAGCTTCAACGTTAATAAAATTGTTAAAAAAGAGTTAAAGCCACAGGTTCAATTGGCTATTCTGAGAGCAAAAAAAGAAAACAAGGCGGCTATTGAGAGGGTTTCACTCGAAGAAAAAGACGTCAACAGAACAGTAGAGGTCATGGTTAAACCGTTTAATGCATCGCAGTTTGATGAAACATTCCTTCTCATAAGCTTCAAAGAAATATTATGCCCTTCTGTGCCTAAAACATCCATCGCTGAGGAAGGGCTGAAGTCTGGCGGTGAGGATTTACAGGAAAGACAAATTCGTGAGTTAACTGAAGATTTGATCTCTTCTAAGCAGACCTTACAATCTATTATTGAGTCGCATGAAGCAACAACAGAAGAGTTACGCTCAACAATAGAAGAAGCGCAATCAAGTAACGAAGCTCTACAGAGCACCAATGAGGAATTGGAAACAGCCAAAGAGGAACTACAATCAAGCAATGAAGAATTACAAACTCTCAATGAGGAACTAAAAAACCGTAATGAATTACTAACGACAACAAATGATGACTTGGCTAATTTGATAAAAAACGTTGACACCACTGTTGTTATCGTGGACAATAATTTTGTAATAAGGCGGGCAACCGCGTCGGCTTGGGGCGTACTTAACATTCAGCCATCAGATATTGGACACGCGATTTTTGCTACAAATATTGCAAATTTCATTAAGGACTTAGAAACCAAGCTGAATAACGTGACTACAAACTTCACGCAAGTAGTGCAAGAAGTACCCGGACAAAATGGTTTGTACTACGAGCTTAGAATTCGACCATATTTAACTTCTAGTAAGAAAATTGCTGGAGCCGTCTTGACCTTCGTAAACATCACCGAAAGAAAACTTCTCGAATTACAGCAAAAAGGACACACTGAGAAGCTTGAGGCGGATGTTAGAACTCAAGAAGCCAAATTGATTGCTTCTGAACGCATGGCGGCTATTGGGAAAACCGCAGGTATGGTTGGACATGACCTTCGTAATCCTTTGCAGACGGTTGTCGGCGAGTTATACTTGGCAGGAAAGACTTTAGAGGAATTACCGGATAGTGAGCAAAAAGGAAGCCTGCATGAAAGCATAGCAACCATTACCGAACAGACGCAATACATGGATAAGATAGTTAGCGATTTACAAACTTTCGTCAAGCCAGTTGAGGCACATAAAGAAAAAGTCTATTTAAAAAAAGTAATTGATCATATTTTAGCTAAAATAATTACGCCAAATATTAAAATTGATGTTTCAGTCAGCAAAGATTTGGTGATCAATACCGACCTTCAATTACTCAAAAGAGTGCTCATAAATCTTGTAACCAATGCGATTCAAGCTATGCCAAATGGAGGACAAATAACCATCAAAGCAAGGCGTGTCAATGAGGGGCAAGTGGAGATAAGCGTTGAGGATACAGGGTTGGGTATTCCTGATGAGATTAAACCAAGGGTATTCACGCCTCTGTTTACTACTAAGGCTCAAGGCCAAGGCTTCGGTTTAGCCGTATGTAAAAGGGTAATTGAAGCTCAAGGTGGAACGATAGAATTTGAGAGCCCAGTGGGCAAAGGAGCAAAATTCACAATAAAGCTGCCAATCACTAAATGACTGACGCCTCATACCGCAGTTTGCTAAATGCCTTATAATTATCGCAGGATTTAACAACATAATTCTTAAATTAACAATGCTGGGGTTAGGTATATCTTTTTTATTATTGCATACTGCGATAGGGCATAATTGATTTTTCATTGAAATGACTCCACTCAACTTTATGACTGCATTGCCTCAACAACTCTTCGATTATTTGAATTACCTGTGCAAGATTGCTAAAAAACGTCAAAATGATTTTGCAGATTTAATTAGAATTAATTCGTGGATTTAATTTTATTTCTATCTATACCATCCTTAACCAATTAGTAACCATATGTTTTTTCTTGGTTCCATTCTGTAACCGTTAAAAGGTTGGTTGGATTAAA
>CAYPSV010000071.1:0-4734 GCA_964413605.1 uncultured Candidatus Bathyarchaeia archaeon
CCACAAGTGGACCAGGCTACGTTTGGCATTGCCACATCCTAGACCATGAAGACAATGAGATGATGCGCCCTTTTGTTGTGGTTAACAGCAGTAACAACAGTAACAGCGTGAATACTATTTACTATTTGATTGGGGTCGCAGGAATAGCAATTTTGGTTCTGTTGACTATTTATAGAAAAAGAATATTCAAACCCAAAAAAGCTTAAAACAACGCTCCTCTAGCTTTGGAGCATTATGTTTTTTAGGGTGCATTAACAGTTTGCTTTTAGGTGCGATCCTTGAGCAATTTTGGTCAAAAATACCTTACGTTGATTAAGATTAGCCCCAATATGGCTGCTAAGATTTATGAACCCTTAATGGAATTCAGCCAACAGCCCATCGATGGAGTAAAACTAGAAGAAGCATATCAAATGCTTGGCGAATGGGATTTTGCCGTTTTATTCCAAGCCGACACTAACGCCAATGCGCTGCATTTTGTTAGTGACAAGATTCGCTTAGTTGAGGGCGTGTTAGAGACTTTCACCATTCCGATGTCGCCAATTAAAAATTACCGTAATTGCCCATAAACACAAAACTGCAAATATATACTAAACAAAATGATAGTCTACCAATTCAAGCTTACTTTAAGTTCCCAAAAAATAATTAAATTCTAAAGATAGGCTTACAGCAGAGATTTCACCAGCGTTTTCTTTTTAAACTCTGGGATTAACTAAATTTGCAAGAAATCTCAAAAATTAATTCACAGAAACATGTGCAAGCAAATAGATCTAAATGGAACAAACCACAGTTTAGACACTCTTAGCCTTCTTGTTTATGTGAAAAATTTTTATGTGAAAAAGCACTTGTAAGTGTATGGCTAAATTTCTCTCTTATTCTGAACTGTATGAAATAATTCAACGCCTATCTTCCCAGTCCAAAGAAACTCTATGGGTAAGTTCTTTACAGCTTGGGACAGATGCGCACAAGATTCTTTCACAAGAAATTTTAAAGTGCCCTCCAGTAGACATTCGGTTTGTCTTCCCCCTAAAAGATACAACACTAAAGCATAGCGAAATTAATCCATATGAACTTCAGTATTTGCGAGAACACTTTAGAGATAGTGTCAAAGCCTGTGACAGGGTTGAGTCAAATATTTTCATATTTGATAATGCTGCAGTAGTAACCTCAGCAAAGCTAATAGAAACTGCCTTCTCAAGCGGCATTAATGTTGGAGTACTAATAGAAAATACAGAAATGGATAAAATAAAGACTTTTTTCACTCAAAATTTATGGCAAAACGCAAAATCAATAGGCGATTTAAAGAATCACAAGAAGATATGGAGCTTAAATCAAAAAAAGGCAAATTGCCGCTTGAAAAAAATTAAGGAACACACCAATATTCTGGATTGGTCAGATGAATGTTCTAATAAATGGTACATCGGAGTCCTCAATCGTTTTCCAGAAAAGACAGTTCATAAAATAAGAAAGGAAACGAATTTGGGAAAAGAACTACTAATAGTAGGAGACGTTGGCTACAACGCTTTTAGAGACCTTAAACTCGGCGACTTAATTTACATAGCTGATTTGAACAAGCAACGTGGCAAAATACTGATTCAATTAGCCCGAATATATGATAAAATCCGATTAGAAACCGATGAAGGTGATCTCCACCTTGCTAGTCAAGTTTTGAAGAATTTTGTCTTGGAAAGAGACCAATTTTATGACCTCCTAAAAAACATCAAAATAAGACCGCGCGCTTACGAGGCAAAATTAAATATTGAACAACTAAAGCGTCTATCAGAAACACTTTCAAACATAAAACCCAAAAGGAAAAAAAGGAAAAACAAACCTTCAAAATGCACAAAAAGCAAAAAAAAGAGAATAAAAAAATAGAAAAGTGCGCGTTCAATTTCGCAATTTTTTTTACTCATGATTTTAATGCTTCGGAAATAAGTTGGCACAATCTTAAAAGCTAAAGTTAAATAATGTTATATTTGGAAAAAGCCTTTTCCGCTACTGCTTTGCCAAGTTGTCTTGCTTTTTCAAGGTCTTCTTCTGTAGGACTACCAAAAAATGAAAGCGGTTCCCCTACTAGTTCGAAACCCAACGTAGTTAGCTCATCTGAGAGTTTTCGCATGGCTTCTCCACTCCATCCAAAGCTTCCGAATCTGCTGGCGCATCTGTTTGAAAATTTTTTGGTCTTAAGCAAATTCAAGAAATCAACTACCTTTGGAAATATCTCATGTTCATAGGTTGGTGAACCAATTATTAATGCTGGAGCCTCCACCAAGGCAGTTAATGCATCGACAGCGGTGTCTTTAGAAAGATTAAAGCTTAGAACTCTACCTCCAACTTCTCCAACTCCCTTACCAATTGCATCCAGGCACTTTGCAGTCATTCCATACATAGTATCGTAGGCCACGACAACAGTTTTCGTGTAATTACCTTTGCTCCAAGAACTCCATTTGCTTATGGTTTTCTTGACGTTATCAGTGTAAACTGGACCATGACTTGGCGCCAAGACTTTAATTTCAAGGTTCATTTTGTCAAATTTTTCAATGGCTTTTAGAACCCATTCGCGTTGCCCATTGAAGACTGAGGCAAAGTACTTTTGAGAGCTCCCGTTAAGATTCTGCTTGACCATATCTATATCGGATTCTAATATAGCATCACTGGGTAATTTTTTAAAGGCACCAAAAGCGTCGCAACAGAACAGAATCTTGTTTTCCACGAGGTAGGTACTCATGGTTTCTGGCCAATGAAGCCAGGGTGTTTGAATGAACTTCAAATTTTTGTTTCCTAAGGAAATTTCGTCTGTTTCGCCCTTTACGATGATCGCAGATGGGTCAAAGCCGTAGAACTTTTTAAAGATGGTTTGGGCGATGGGTGTATAGACGACTTTTGCGTTGGGTGCTTTCTTAAGGAATTCAGGTACGGCCCCTGTATGATCAGGTTCCATGTGGTTAATGACCAGATAGTCTATGTTTACGAGGTCAGTCAGTTTGCTAATTTTGTCAAAATGTTCAGGCGCGAATTTTTGATTGACCGAATCAATTAACGCAGTTTTTTTTGAGCCTTTGATTAGGTAAGAGTTAAAAGAAACACCTTCAGGGATGCTCCATAGTTCTTCGAAAAGAGAAGTTTCTGCGTCGTTGACTCCCACCCAGTTGACGTCAGAAGATAATGGAATAGGTTTGTTATTTGTCACGTAATTAACCTCAGAAAAACACAATATTACACAGACTGAATGATTTAACCTTTATGTGAACCAATATCGGCAAGCTCTAGTTTTAACTCCTGCTAATGCTATTTTATCTGATGGAGTTAAAGTGGCATAATCCCCTTGGCCATATTTTCTAATCTATTGTAATATAGTTTAGTTTAACAGGCAGCTCTAGACATATAGAGATTTTTAATGCATTTTGAACCCTGTTTCTGTAGTAATACATAAACATCAGTCCCTCTCTATTTGCTAAACATGTCTTCTTTACTTTTGAAACCATACATAACGAGGAGAAGTTAAAATTGAATGTGTCTGAGGCAATGAAATACAAAAGAGAAATTCAAGCAAACTGTGGCATAGATACCAAAATGCTAGATACAGCCGACGACGGTCTTGTATTATATATTGAAAAAAATTCGATTGATGCCGGCTCCTATAAGATGCTGGCTAATTTTGTCGAGCAGAACCAATTAATTTTGAGACTGGAAATTGGAAAT
Organism: uncultured Candidatus Bathyarchaeia archaeon; assembly: GCA_964413605.1. Classification (GTDB taxonomy): domain Archaea; phylum Thermoproteota; class Bathyarchaeia; order Bathyarchaeales; family Bathycorpusculaceae; genus Bathycorpusculum. The sequence goes on from CAYPSV010000071.1 coordinate 3,700, forward strand.
TTTATTATTTCGAATAATGCTCTGCAAACCCATTGAGAGCCATTTATCTAATATTGTAGTTCTTGATGGGGAAGTTAAAAAAATGCTTTTCCGTTTTCCACGATTTCTTATGTGTCTCGACTAAATTATGGAAGTATTAGAAGAATCAGCAAATTTACTGATAATCGTGACAACCTACCTATTTTTTGGGTAAAAGTTCAGCAAGCTCAACATTGGCAACGCACAAAGAGCTATCCGCAGCACCATAATAGATTAGAAGTTGGTTATCCATCATGACTTGCCCGCAACTGAAAACTACGTTTGGGACTTTGCCATAGCGTTCATAATCTTCTGTAGGTGTCAGAATTGGTTCTTCGGAGCGATAAAGAACTTGCTCAGGGTCATTCTTATCCAGTAAAGCAACACCTAATGAGTAGACTCTTTCTACGCTTACGCCATGATAGATCAGAAGCCAGCCTTCATTTATCAACATAGGGGGTCCTGCAGCACCTACTTTCCAGGAATCCCAACCTCTTTCCCTTGGACCTATAACGTATTTTAAACCATACCAACGGCGCAGGTCGTTCGAACGTGCAATACAAAGATCAGGTTCGAATCTGTGAAACATTACATAGTCACCGTTAAATTTCTGTGGAAATAGAACAGCATCTTTGTTATGGATCCCTGGAAAAGTCAAAATTCTTTCGCCCCATTGCCATCTTCTAGCCAAAAAATCGTCTGTTTTTATGGATGTCAGGGCAATCTGGTAAACTTGATGATTGAAATGGTTTCCAAATGCCGTATATGCCATAATTAGTGTATCGCCAAATAGGCTTAGTCTAGGATCTTCACAACCTTGGCTTTCTGTGTCATTCGATGGGCTAAAAACAGGGAGTGGTAAACGCTCATCTATCGAATATCCATCAGAAGAGGAAGCTAAACCTATGCGTGATACGTTGTCGGTTCCCATTGCTCTGTAGAGAATGTGAATACGGTTGTCGGTGGCAAAAACTGCTGCGTTGAAAACCAAGCTTGATTCCCAAGAATGGGCACCTA
>CAYPSV010000072.1:0-4720 GCA_964413605.1 uncultured Candidatus Bathyarchaeia archaeon
CAGTCAAAACTGTTTCGCTGCATTTTTCACGACAGATTGCGAGGTTTTGCATTTTAGCAGCTGTCATAAGTGCAACTGTTTTGTCTTTTTCGAGATTTAGCATTTGCACTTGTTCGTTTAAAAACCCGTCAGGGCTCCAGTGCACATCGTTTTTATCGCTGCCCAAGCCTTCCGGAACCTGAATGTTGAGCACAGCGTTTGCATATTTTGAACCCCCGTTAAAAATAGCTGAACTAAGAATCCTCAAGGGAGTTTTGGATTGAATGACAAGGACGCTACCCTTGACTTGAGCGTGGATACCTTTGATTTTTGGGTTTATGCTCATGTTGACCCCGGCATTGTTAAGTCTGGTTGCTTGTTTGCAATCTTTGTTATTTAAGGTTTAGATTGCATTTATATTTTAATGTCGTTCGTTGATAAGATTGAATTCGTGATCCTTAGCAACAAAAATAAAAGTTTTCTCACATTCAAAAGCAATTAATCAATTAGAATCAGAGCAAACGTTTCCGGGTTATTCTCGAAAGGCAAAGTAAATTCTACTCCAGCTTTCTCCGCTGTAGATTTAACGTTTACTCCCACGCCCTCCTCTGAGTAGCGTCTAGTCTCAGGATGAATGCATACTCCTTTTTCTACGTTGCATTTCTCACAAAGTTGACAGGAGCCCGAGACAAAGCCAACTGCCAGAAGGTATCCTTCTTTAGCAGCTGCCTTTTCGAGTGTTAAAACGGCTCTCAGTAGCTTTTGCGTATTGATCTTCCAATTGGACCAGAAAGTATCCACTTTCTTTTTTATCTCTGGTGGAAGGGTTGGATCGTTTGTTCTTGCTAGGTAAGGTATCAATTGGGAGTTTGCTTGGGCTGTTGTCTTAAACTTCAAAAACATAGCATAATGGTATTCACTTGCGATTTTTCGGAATTGATCTGGAGTTGGAGCATACGGTGGGCAAGCCAATGTTTTTCCGTATTTTTCGCATCCAAGTTTACATTTTAAGACAACCCTGTCTTCTATTACGATACTCTTTGTTGGAATTATCTTTGCAGAAACAGCGCCTAACTCTGCGGCTTTTTTCTTTAAGGAATCAAATGCATAATTTTTTGTCATGTTCTCTCGACCTTTTTCGGTATGTAGACACATACAGGATCCTGATTTTGATAGTCTTTAGTGTAAATATAGGCTCGAGCTCTACAACCACCGCAGATCGATTGATAATCACAGATGCCGCATTTACCCTTAAGGTTACTACGGTCAGCAAGCCACTTCAGGCGCTCAGAGGTTCTCATCCGTGCCATGATTTGCTCAATGCTGTCAACTCTTATATCGCCAAATTTTAGATTAAGAGGCGCACATGCGTAGGCTTTTCCATCTTCCAAGATTTCCAGCCACTCGTTCTTGTGCAAGTTATCACACATACTGCAGGTGCTTCTAAGTTCAATGGCTGGATCTTTCGTCTTGAGTAGACGGTTGTTGAACATATCGTAGGGTACAATCGAAATTATTCCATGCTTCTTCTTGTTTAAGTGGTAAACTTCTTCTAGTTGGTCTTCCCTTTGTTGAGGAGTTGGTTCTAGTGGACCTAAAATCTTGAGTTGATTTTCAACATCTATGGGCTGCGGAATCAGGGATGCCAAGTGGAAGCTTTGTGCTTCTAAGCCTATAGCAAATTCGACTAAAGCAGTAACTTGGTTGGCTATGTATTTTGTATTGATTACGCTTATCGCGAATGGAATGCCGTTTTCTTTGCATAGTTGCGCGGCGTTTTTGCTTCCTTCAAAAGCGCCTTCGCCTCGGAGCTGGGTGTCAGTTTCTTTGAGTCCGGCAAAACAAATGATGGCTTTGCAGTCAGCTGCCTTTAACTCATTTGCTACTTTTCGGTCAAAGTGCCAACCAGTTACTTTCACGTAAGGCGACAGCTTAAGCTCGGATGCATGACGTATAAGCTCTGGGAAGTCTTTGCGCATTAGCGGTTCACCTGTCCAGCCTGCGCCTGAAATGAACAAGTTATCGACTCCGAAAGCCGCTACTTTTTTGAGCATTGCTTTGGCTTCAATGGTATTGAGTTCGTTTGGCAAAGGGTTACCATCGCCGAGGGAAAACGCGTGTTTAAAGGGGTAGGCGCGGGTGCAAGACCAGATGAAGTGATTTAGTTTTCTGTTGTGTTTTTCTGCACCAAAAAGAATTGGGTTTGCAGTTTTTTCCATTATTTTGCTTCCTGTTTCTTTGAATGCACTACTTTAACTGCATCTTTTAAGTGACCTGGGATTTCAGTTTGGTCGAGTTTACACAATTCAATCGATTTGTGGGTAGCATTTACAAGAGTGGGTAGTTCAGAAGGATGTTTGATAAATATCGCTCCATTCTTTTGCAGTTCAGCAAACATTGCTGCTGCTCGGCCATTAGTAAAATCTCTGACCTCGATTGGAATCTCGTCGATAACATACGTTCGAGTGCCCTGTTTTAATGCTTGTAGTGCAGCTTCGAGGTTGGAGAGGTTGCCGAACCCAAATGGAACTGATGTAACCACGACTATAGCTGCTTGATTTATCATGCCCAAGTTTGCAAACTTTGTTTCTTTTGTTATAGGTGAAAATGGCGCCTCGGTTACTGTTGGAATTCTCAGGAGTTCAGCAGTCTCGTAATCAGTGTCCAACGTGTTAAGAACACCCGCTGTCACCACATAGCCTTCATCCACTAATGCTTTCATTATCAGAGTGCCTGTGCCGGCGCCGCAGATCATGTGGATAGCACATTTGCGTTCAAGCGAGGTCTTTTGAGGTGAGAGCGGAATAACATAGGGCGAATTTGTAACGGGGCTCTTTTTGACGATGGCATCAACTTGAAAGACACTTTTAATGTTAGCACTTGTCAAGACTTGATCAAGTGGACCTGCTGCGTAAATACATGAATCCTTGAGCAGAATAGCTGAGGTGCAGTAGCGACCCACTATGTTTAAGTCGTGAAGTACTGCCAAAACAATCAAGTGTTCTTTTTCACTCAAGTCCCGAACCAGATCCATGATCTCTAATTGGTTAATTAGATCTAAATGGGTTAGTGGTTCATCAAGTAACAGGACTCTTGGTTCTTGTGCAAGCGCACGGGCGATTACGACGCGTTGTTTTTCACCTCCGCTAAGTTCGTTTATTGGTCGGTCTGCTAAGTGCCATGTGTTTGTTTGTTTCATAGCTTTGCGGACAATCACCATATCTTTTTCAGATTCCATCTGAAATCGTTTCATGTGGGGGTTGCGTCCCATGAGTACGATGTCGAGTGCTGTGAAACTGAAGCCTATGTTACTTTCTTGGGGCACTATGGCCATGTGTTTCGCTAAATCTACACTTTTCATAGCGTAAATGTCGGCTTTGTCGAGGAGTACGGTTCCTTTGGTTGGTTTGAGGGTTCGACTGATGCTTTTGAGAAGCGTACTCTTTCCTGAACCATTGGGTCCCAGAATTCCTACGAAATCTCCTTCCTTGAAAGTCAAGCTAACGTTCTCTAGAATCTTAATCGAGCCGTAACGGCATTCTACTCCATCGACTGACAGTATCACCATGTTTTTTTCTCCATTATAGTGAATAGCTAGTTTTTCGTTTTCTAAGCAGGTAGATGAAGAAGGGAGTTCCCGCCATAGCGGTTATGACGCCTACTGGAAGTTCTGAGGCGCCTGTGGCGACCCTTGCTAAAGAGTCACAGAGTATTAGGAATATTGCTCCGACGATTGCAGATGTGGGTAGAAGAATGCGATGGTCTGGTCCTATAATAAGCCGCGTCATGTGAGGGATAATAAGTCCTACAAACCCTATTATCCCGCTAATTGACACTACTGCGGCGGTAACTAAAGAACTCAGTAACAAGAGAATCTGTCTTACTCTTTCCGTATTCACTCCTAGATGTTGGGCGGTGTCGTCGCCCATCGATAGCAAGTTGAGGTCTTTGGTGAAGAAGTACGCGAGCACTGTCCCAATCAATACAACTGGGAAAACCGTGTATATACTCGTCCAAGTTATGTTGGTAAATCCTCCGGCGATCCAAGCTACAATTCCCATTAATGCTTGTCCAGAACGTAGCTCGAATACTGTTTGTAGAGACAAGATGAAAATGTTAACAACTATACCTGAAAGCAAGAGCGTTGTTATGGGAACTTTGTTTCCAACTCGTGACATGAAGTAAACAAGAAATACGGTAAGTACCGCTCCCAAAAAAGCAACTATTTGGAATAGTCCCATCCCTAAAATGTTAGCGGCTAGAGTTCCACCATATAAGACAGCTAACGTGTAGCCAAAAGAGGCGCCTGCTGACGCACCAAGCAGGTAAGAGTCGGCCATTGGGTTTCTAAATATACCTTGATACATTACTCCTGCTGCGGCTAATCCTGCGCCGACTATTGCTCCCGCTAAAATGCGTGGCAATCGTATTTGCAGGATTATGGCTTCGTTAACAACGGAAACAGATGATGGGTTTATGTATTGATTGAGAAAGGGCACTTGTTTGCCTATAATAGTTATTATGTCTGAGAAACTAATGGGTGCAAACCCAACGTTCAAACAAAGTATAATAAAAAGGACTAATGCGGCTACTAAGGTTAGTAGTATGAGTTTCCATCTATACGGTCGTTTTGAATATTTTTTTTGGACTTCATCAACTGACATTTGTAAACACAAAAAAAGGGTTAGGTTGAATTAAAGAGTTCTGGGTAAAACGCTTCGGCTGCCACCGCAATCTGCTC
>CAYPSV010000073.1:0-4287 GCA_964413605.1 uncultured Candidatus Bathyarchaeia archaeon
TGTGTTTTGTTTATGTCGAAGAATTTGTCTAATAAAAAGAAGCATCAAGCAGTTGCAAGAATTTTGAGAACGGTACCATACGAGGAGGGTTTCATTTTCTATATTGATATTGGTCAACCGACCGAAAATACTGCAACAAGCCTGGAACAATTCGCTAAGGAACTTGAAGTTGTAGACGTAGCGTCAGTTGATTTTCATTTTAAGAGAGCAGACTTTCAAAAATGGATTGGTAAAACATTGGAAGATATTGAATTATCCCGCAGATTAGACAAAATTCCAAAAGAAGCTTTTAGCGAGTCACTGAGAAAAGAGATTGTTGAAATTGTCATGGCGCGAAAAGATGAACTTGTCAAGTTTCAACTTTCGTAGCTCTACGAGTCTATTTTCAAATTCTTCATTTTTAATTGTTGACTAAGAAAGTCTAGTAGCGCAGCTTTTTTGTGAAAATAGAGGCGTCAGCAAAATCAGCGAGTCTACCCTAGAGAAAATAAACAATAACCTTCAATGAAGAAGATTCTTGTGTCTTCTAAATAGCAGATTAAGACGTTTGATACGTTATTTTTCGTTGTTGACGATTTTTCTTTGACGGTTTTTGGTGCAATCGCGGGATAGCATGGGACAAATGGATAATAATTGTTGGCATTTAGCTATTTTTGATTGCGGATCATCTGAATTTATTACTGAAAAAGGAAGTATGTAGCGTTTTTCTGCGAACTATTGCTGCGTACATTGAGAATGCAAGGATCGCCGCCAACAGCGCAGTTTTATACAATGTTATTTCTTGAAAAAGGGATACAACTAAAACAGCTATAGGTAGAGCGCTAAGCAGTAAGAATGTATATGGAAAGAGCTTCAAAGCCCTTTGGTTAACGTTTGCCGTGCCTTTTTGTCTAAAGAAAAGTTCAGGAAGTTTTCCCATTCCGATTGTGCAAGTCTTGCAGTAGTAACATGTTAGGCAGCCATGTTTGCCCAACTCAAAGAAAACTAAGAATGCTGCTAGCCCAAAAAATAAGACAGCGGCTATCGGATTGAAAAGACCGCAGGAGAGCGCGCCAAAACTGATCCAAATAATAATTACGAAATTGCCTAAAATCAATTCAGCCATTGAATAATTCTTTGTGTATCTAGTTTTTTCTGTCATTATGTTTTTATCTCCTGCTTTTTCGTTCAGCAATTTTTCTTGCAACTCGCAAGGATAGTGCTGATGTGGTTAACATTGTGGGTAAACCTTGGGAACGTGGCATGAGTGAGAGGTCAGCGACCCAAAGGTTTGGAGGTAGACTTGAGGGGTGCATTGTTTCAATGTCCTCTTTAGTTAATGGTACGGTGCCTCCAAGATGGCCGCCATGAATCAATCCGTCAATGAAGGGACCGGTTGCTCCTGATGTTTCCATTATTTGTTTAGCTTCACCTCTGGCTTTCTCAAGGCTCTCGTAATCTGCTGGAGTTAAAGATTTTGTAACTGTTCCGTTCGCGGCAACAGTGCCTTGTTCAGTGTCTGCGAGTTTAATCATCATTCCAACCCTGTCTTGCTGGGATACGTCCTTCCAGGGTTTATGGAGCCAGAACGATAGCAAATCAAAGTAAGGCGAGAGAATGTAATTTTCTTTTTTTATTAACCAAGCCATAGGTGGCTCATTTAGCATCCGAGAATCTTTTGACACTCCGCCTATAGTGAGAACTACATCAACCCACAATTTTTCTTTCGTAGGTAAATTGGAGGCTTGTAAAATTTGGGCTGTGCCGATGCCTCCAGCTGATAAGACATAGACATCGGCTTTGATTTTTAGGGTTGATGCTCCATGAGAAACCTGCACTCCATCCACATGGTTTCCGTCCAAAATTACTTTCTGGACATTTGTGTTTGTCAGCAATGAGATGCCTTTTTCTAAGTAATCTTTGTAGAGACGTCTGCTATCCCATTTGGCTCCTGTTATGCAGCCTAATTCGCAGTAGCCACATCCAATACATTTGCTTAAGTCAGTAACTTTCGGTGTTGGTTTGGGTGAATATCCTAAACGTTGGGCTTCGTCAAACATTTGCTGAGTAAGAGGGCGTCATCTGTCTCGTGGTATAGGTTTAATTGTTAGGGCTTTCTCTATTTCTTCATATTCTTCAGATAGGTCTAAGCCAATTTCTTTAAGACCCCTCTCTGCCCTAACCATGTTGCCACACGCGATAGATGTGCAACCGCCTTCTGTGATACCTCGAAAAATAGCTAAATCTTGGCTTGCACGTGTGACTCCGTAGTGTGGAAATACACGTTTAATAGTTTTCATCTTTAAGAAGCCATGAACCTCTAAAAGAACTGAGCCAAGAGACTTTGTGTGTTAGAGGACTAAAAATTTTGCCAGCTTCCAAGATTGTAACTTCAAAGCCGTTCTTTGCGAGTTCGCGGGCTGCTACAGCCCCCCCAGCGCCTGATCCGACAACAATTGCTTTCATTGAACAGTCTCCTTTTCATTTAAGTGGATATCTGCCCTGCAATTTCTGGAGATAACTTATCAAGGATTAGAAACAAAAAGAGAAAATAGTTGTCTACCATAAAATCTAGGTACTCCTATGATATTGCTAGATTCTAAAGTTCTCTTCAATTCGTTTTCCAATTTTTGGCAGAGCAACTTTCAATACTCTGTTCTTATAATTGATTTTAGCTTCTTTAACGTCAACTTTTGCTGGTAATTCTGCGATCCTAAAAATTCTTCTCTCTGGTTGATTAACCCAAATCGTCAGCAGATTGCCTTTTATTCCCAACTCTATGTTTTGCGTCTTAACATTTGAAACCTCAGTTAATACAACAACTTTGTCTCTATCTTCAAAGACATCTATTAGTGTTTCTTGTTCCTCTCGAATTCGATTATGGTTTTTTCTTCGGAAACCTCGTTCAGTTTCTGACATCTCTAACTTAGGATCTCCGCTAATCAATACGATGTAAACATGAGGGCTAACTCCATTTTGCTCTGTTAAAGCTTCTTGAATGATTTCAGTAATATATTTCTGCATTTCCTTAAATTCCTCAAAGGGATAGAAGGGAAATTTTCTTCGCCGGTTTTTCCATTCATCACTGGTCAGATGTCTCACCTCCAATTTTTTAGAGTTTAGGCAACGAACCTAAATTATACCCGAAGAAGAGCACCGTTTGAAATGATTGGAAAATCATCTAAAAACAGAAATACTTCTGCTGCTTCTTTCTGGGCAATCTTTTTTATGGTCATAATATTATATAAAAAGTCTGGTAACAAAATGAATATTTTAACGTTATAGCATTTTTACCTCTATTTTTTGTTTTGTAGGTTTACACTGTTATTTTTTAGAAAGCACTAAAAGGCTGGTAATTCTGTAATTCAACTATCTATTCGGATTAAGTTCGGGTATAGTTAATTGTGGCATAATTATTTAGAACACTTTAGCAAGGACGCGCGATAATGTCAAAGAAAACAAAAATAATAACAGCCGTCATTGCATTTTAAGAAGTTTGAGCTCTTGAATTTCTGAAAATCGTAGTTTTTGTGAATCAGTAAGCTTAATAGTAATTAGTATAACCTATGTGAGGAAGGAACTTGATTTTATGGAATTCTGTTCAAAATGCGGGTCTCTTCTGGTCCCAAAGAAAATAAAAACAGGAAATCAACGTCTGCTCGTGTTCGCTTGTAGCAAATGCGGAAGCAAAACAGAAAGCGCACCTAACAGAATAAACGGAAAAACAATAAATCACAATCCAAAACAGGTAGTGGTTGTAATAGATAAGGAAAAAGAGTTTAACACTTTGCCTACTGTAAAGTTCACTTGCGTGAAGTGTGGAAACCAAGATTCTTATGCTTGGCAGGTTCAAACCCGCGGAAGCGACAAATCATCAACACAATTCTTGAGATGCACATTATGTGGCTACACTTTCAGAGAAACATCCTGATCTATTTTCAATACAAAATTATTTCAAAACACTCTAGACAGCGAATTTATCCATCTCTTTTTTAATAATATTGATTGGGTCTGTTTTGCGCGCGCTTTCTCTTAGGTGTATATATTCTCCGTAGTGTGTGCTCGCAAACAAATTGACCTTTTGATCATTGAAGGGTTTAGGAATCGAGTTAAGAGTAAAGCCACTTTGCAATTGCTCTGTGTGAGGCTATCATAGCTTTCAGAGATATAAAAAAAAACAAAAATCACAACCACTATAAGCATGATTCCACTAAACGCAGGATGCAGATTAACCAGAAACGGAAAATATAGCAAATACATAATCACAATTGATAGAATATAGAGTAACTGTTTTGAAACAATTATAGC
>CAYPSV010000074.1:0-4154 GCA_964413605.1 uncultured Candidatus Bathyarchaeia archaeon
CTTCACGACGTAGCAGGCAATATTCCAAAACTGCTCACGAAAAGAAATCAAAAGAAAAGAAGAAGCGTTCAGGTCCAAAGTATCTTATGGAAGATATAACTGAGGTAACGCCTCAAGAGGTAGCTGAAAAAGCCCTCAATGGCATAAGTAAGCTCGGAACCCAAATTTTTGCGCTTTCACCATTTAGTCAGTATTTTGATGATTGGTTAGTTAGCCTAAGGCAAGTGGTTTTAGAATTTGAATCCAACCCTGTCATGAAGGTTGATGAACAATTCCAAAAAGAACGTATGCAAGCCTTCCTAGACATTGAAGCTGCACTCGCAGAAAGTCGTCTTCAAGAATCAAACTTAACCGCTGAAGCAAAGGCTTTGGCAGAGAACAATCACCTCATCGTTGAAGCTGATCAAGAATACGCTGAAAAAACAAGAGAAAACAGCAACAAACGAAACGCTGAAGTGCAACGGTTAAGCAACAAAATTCGTCAACTCGAAGACGATCTTTCAGTCCAACAGGAAATCAAAATTGGCTTCTTCAAATTCAACGAAAAAAAACGTGCCCAACAAAAATTAAACCAGCTCACCAATGACTTATCCGCTTCAAGGAACGAATTGGAAGTCACTTTAGCAAGTTTCACGGCTGAGCAAGAAAAACTTCACGATACCTATCAAAAACGCAAACAGGAGCTAAGTGAAAACAGTGATCGCCTCCATAAAGAACTTGAAAAACTGGAAACTGATACGTCGATTGAAGCAAGACAAACCGTCTGCAATACATTAGCTAATGCCGTTAAAACTTTATTGCAGCGTACACCCGCAAATCAATCCAGCGAATAACAAAACCATCTCAATCTCTATTGGTTTGATTTATCGAAGAGTCAACTGCCATTATAATTTCGTAAAAAGAAAACCGGTGCTAATTTCATAGATGCAGTTTTATATAAGAAATTGCAGATTAAAGATGATAATTTATTTGTATTATTGGATTGTGTCTAAATGAGAAAGACCATATTCAAAAAACTTGAAGCACAGGGTCTTATTGCAAATTATAATCGTTTACGAAAGAACCTGCCACCCAAGTTGCCTGACCGCGTATTCATCTGGGATGAAACCTTCCGCGAAGGCATAAAGGCGCCAACTGTTTACTTGACATACGTAGAACAGGTTCGTCTGGCAAAATTGATGGATGAATCTGGAGTATCAATCATAAACGTCGGGTTTCCCGCCCTCTCAGACGAAGAAAGACGTACTGTAAAACGTATTGTAAACGAAAGCTTGACCTACTCCAAACTCACCGCATCAGCGGAGCCGACAAAGAAAAGTGTAAACGCATGTTTGGAATGCGGAATTAAAGACATAACTATCGAGTCACCCATAAATGGCTTAAACTTACAGTTCAAGTTAAAGTTAACCAAAGAGCAAGCTTTGCAGAGAATAGTTGAAAGCGTTGACTATGCCAAAAAACATGGTACTATCGTGAACTTTATTCTAATGGACGGAACACGAACTCCGCTTGAAGATATCATTGAAGTCCTCGAAGCAGCCGCAGCTGCAGGGGCAAGCCGTCTAGGTATCGCTGACAGCGTTGGCTTCATGAGACCTCTATCCATGCGTTACTTGATGTCACATATTCGAGAAGGTTTGTCTGAAACTGTTCGAAAGAACGTTCCACTTTCAATCCATTGTCACAACGACTTCGGCTTAGCTTCAGCTAACACTTTAGCCGCCATGGAAGAAGGCGTACCTTACCTTCATACTTGCATAGCAGGTTTTGGAGAACGTGCCGGCATCGCACCATTCGAAGAAGTGGTTACAGCAGCCGAACTACTATACAACATCGACACAGGTATCGACCTCGGCAAAATCTACCGTATCGCCCAAACAACCGAAAAAGCCTTTGCCCTTCCAATCCAATTCCACAAACCTATCATCGGCGAAAACATCTTTACTCATGAGGTTGAAGAAGAAGTCGGAGAAATGCTCTCTCAACCACTAGTTTTTGAGCCTTTCCCGCCTGAAATCGTGGGCAGAGAAACAATGATTTTCATTGGGCGAAACACAGGTCAAACACTAATCCAAAAGCTCCTTGAGAATGCAGGTATCCGTGCATCGCCTAGGCAGATGGATGAACTCTTCAGACGAATAAAGGGTCCACAGGAAAGCCTTGACAAAGGCGAAGCCCAAATGACATATTATCAAGTTAAAAAACTTATGAAAGAGCTCCTAAAAGGCTTCACCATGGAAGAATTCTGGCGTCTAGTAGAACAAGTAACAAGGCAAAAGCCAAAGCTGCAAAAACCAAGCAAGAGACAGCCTGGACAAACCGCTGATCAGCTCCTAAGTTAGTTCACGTTTTATTTTCTCTATTTCTTTTTTGGTTGGTTTTGTTGGATAATTGTAGAGGGGTCCGCTTGGTTTTTCATTGTAGAAAGGACGGTTGCAGTCAGTACATCCGGAAGTACGGAAAGGCAATCCACTATCAATTACCTTGGTCAACTCCTCATTACTAAGTCCGTAACCCGTGATGCCACCTTTTCTGCTAAAATGCATATTTTCAACTTTTATTGTGCCGCTGACGATTAAACAGCGGGCAATTTGGATTCGCCTATAAGATACAAGTTCTGGAGGCAATTTGTTCTCTAGTGCTGTGCCTCGGACGGGAGTGAATGCGAAAAGAGCCGGCAAGACACCCATTTCAACGCATCTCTGAATTATCTCAATTGCTTGCTTTTCAGTCTCACCTAAACCTACAATTATATGAGTGCTTACGTTTCCTTCTCCAAAAACGTCTAATGCTTGCGTTAGGTGGATGAACTGGTCTTTCCAACTGTACATTCCACCGGCTTTTTTCCCTTTAATGTTGTTGAATAGCATTTCAGTTGAGGCATCCAAAGCTATGCCTAACCTGTTGACGCCTGCATTTGCTAAACGCACAATATTCTCTCGGTTTAGAGGCTGACAGGAAACTGAAACAGGAATTTGTGCAACATTTTTTATTTCTCTAACTAAAGCTTCGATATGAGCAAAGACTTCCGGGTAGTTTAGAGCTTGGATGCAGACCCGTTTCATTCTTTCTTTTTTTGAGGCTGTTGAGAGCGCATTTAGGGTTCTTAGGGTAGAAAAGGTTGGCCAGGTGACTCGGGATAACATTTCGGTACTGCTCTTACTATTTCGGGCTTGAGGGCAGAATCCACAGTTTGCTAAGCATTTGCCCCTTTTATATGTCATAAAGTAAGCAGTTGTGGGCTTAGCGTCTAGTTTGCCTTTCAAGAGCTCAAGGACTATAGCGGTGCCTAAGGAAACACGAATGTGCTCAGGCAAACCAAAGGGTTCGGTCATTGCGACACCCAGAATACTTGAAAAGTAATGGCTGAACATTATATTAGTTTAGTTTTCTTTCTAGTCAAGCTAATTATTCGACTCACCAATGAAACCAAGAAGAACCCTATATACGCAAACTGCACAAAATTAAATGAAGTCTGAACGGGAAAAATCAATGTTAAAACTACGCCGATATAAAGAGAACTCCCTAAGTATCTGCCAACGGGGTCATAGAGTTTTTTCGTATAACGACTGGTTACCGCGAACTGAACAAATGATGCAGCAATAAAAAGCAGAAACCAAACAGGATAAAATCCAACCCAATAGAAACCTGTGAAAATACCCATCATGAGAACAAAATCCATTGTAGCATCATAGAATGCTCCAAATCGTGAGCTTACTTTCAATTTCCTTGCCAAACTGCCATCTAAATAGTCCGTAACAGCGCAAAAAACCAACAGAATTAAACAGCCAACAATGTTTTCTTGGACAAAAAGATAAATGAATAACGGTAGAACTGCAACTCGAACCGAACTGATTAAGGCCGGAACAACGAACAATTTTTTCATATTTGCACTCTTTTGTTTGTATTGCATTAAATGAATCTACTTCGCTCTCAATGACTACTTATTGTCTAATACTTTTGATTTTATAAGTGATAGTCATTAGGGTTGTTGGTTCTGAATGCTTTAAAGATCTTCTTTCTCGACGTTTTAAGTTGAGTTAAACTGTTGTTTTGCAAAACTTTATTATTCGACTGTGAAAATTTACACTCGGTTGAAGAAAGGTGCATATGACCTTCTAACATGGCAGGTTGGTTTGGTTGACGAAATTAGC
>CAYPSV010000075.1:0-4148 GCA_964413605.1 uncultured Candidatus Bathyarchaeia archaeon
GCTGTGTGACTGTGGGAGCCCAGCAACACAAGTTTATAAGTGATTTGAACCGCTAAGTAACTTGTTTAGAGTTGTGAATTTTGGGTGCCTTAGAAGACGTATTTGGGTTCATTACTTCTGGAAGCATAGGCGGTTTGCCACCAATTGTAGTTATGATTATTCCATTCGTCATCGGTTTGATCGTGGGTTATCTGGTTCATAAAATGCTAAAGATCGCAATTATAGCTGCGATTATATTGGTTGTGGTTGCTTACTTTGGGTTTTTCGGTTTAAGTCTTGGCGCATTAAAAGGCATTGCAGACACATACGGTCCTATAACAGTACAGTACGGGGTGCTACTAATGGGCATGCTACCGCTAGGCTTAGGACTCATCGTTGGCTTTGTCATAGGCTTCGTATTGTCATAAACAAAAATTCCTTTTCTATAGAAAAACTACTGGAAATCATTAAGCGCAGTTGAGATAAACACCGAAATTTGCAGTAATAAGAAAATAACGGAGGTTTGAGACTATTTCATGTGTTTATTATATATTGGAACCCTACAAAAAAGTGGCACGGCAAAAAAAGAAGAAAGACAAAACAACCGACTCATGTGCCTATACTCAACCAGTAGTCCAGTTAGGAGGTGAAAGGATCAAATGGCTAAAACTTCTTTAGGGCAAGTGGCTTATATCTTAACGCTTGTTGGCGGCATTCTACTGGTAATCTTTGGGCTGTTGAGTTTACTTTCAATAGGATTCGGAGGACCCTCATTCTTCTATTGGAGTGTCTACTCTTTTGGGTACAGTGGAATTGTAATGTTAATCTGCGGCGTCATAGCGGTCATTGGGGCAAAAAGCGTCACTACTCTTGTCTGGGCTATAGTGCTGTTAATTGTGGGATTCATCGGCGGTGGACTAGGCGGCTTGCTGGTTTTACTCGGCGCAATAATTGGGCTAATTTTAGTTTTAACCCATAACAAATAATAACCTGCGGAAAACTTCAGGTCTACACTTTTTTTCCAGTGTAAAAATTATATATATGCGGGTAAATATTCATGGGTGTGCGTGTTTTTTAATCGATGCCGACGAACAAGCGTACACTTTCTCTAGAAAGTCAAAATGTAATATCTTCAACATTAGGTAAGTGGAAAAAGATGAAAATAGCGTTTTATGAAGTAGAAGACTGGGAAGAAGAATACCTCAAAAAGAAACTGAAAGGCCACATACTTCAGTTCTCAAATGAACAACTTAGTTTGGAAAAAGCCCCAGAAATAAACGATTTTGATGCAATTTCAGTCTTCATCTACTCTAGAATCGATGAGCAAATCCTTCGGGAAATTCCAAGTTTAAAATTAATAACTACAAGATCCACCGGTTTCGACCATATCGATTTAGACGCCTGCAAGAAACAAGGGATTACAATCTGCAATGTCCCATCATACGGAGAGAACACTGTTGCTGAGCACACGTTCGCTTTGATTTTATCTTTGTCAAGAAACATGTGTAAGGCGTGTATTAGACGTTTTGAACAGGATTTCTCGATAGAGGGGTTAGAAGGGTTTGATTTGAAAGGAAAAACCATAGGCGTCGTCGGAACTGGTCAAATCGGTTTGCATGTTATCAGAATTGCAAAGGGCTTTGGCATGAACGTTGTAGCTTATGATGTCCGCCAAAACAAACTTTTATCTGAAGTCTTAGGGTTTGAATATGTCACGCTGGAGGATCTTTTAGCTAAATCAGACATTATTACGTTGCACGTGCCATACATGAAAGCCACGCATCACCTAATGAACAAAGATACATTCAAGCTTGTTAAGAAAGGAGCCATTCTGATAAACACTGCAAGAGGAAGTATCGTTGATACAGAAGCATTGATTGAGGCTCTTGATAACAAAATACTTGCCGGCGCGGGTCTTGATGTCTTTGAAGGTGAAGAAATTATAAAGGAGGAAAAACAACTTTTATACGACCCTAAAAACCTCAAAGTCTTAACCAGCCTAGTTAAGGACCACATTCTACTGAGCAAAAACAACGTCGTTTTTACTCCTCACATAGCTTTCTACAGCAAAGAAGCCTTAGAAAGAATACTTGAAACAACAGTGGAAAATATAGTTGCTTTCATTTCGGGGAAATCGCAGAATGTTGTTTAACCCAACATGGAATGCGGGTATTATTGGAATTTGTTGATTTGTGATATACCAAATAGAAAAATTATGGAATTATAAGAGTGAATTGTTTGAGAATTACTTTTTTTGTAATGCAGTATCCTCTGCAATCGTTGGTGGATTGGGAAGTTAAGCTGAATATATGACGAAGGAGATTGTGGATTTAGGTTGGGATATATCTGTTTACACAGTTAACCCTGGAAACCTAAAAATAAGAGAAATTTTGGGCGGGGTTGATATTTACAGGCCGCCGAACAGCCATTTCCACAGTTGGGTTGCCTCTTGAATCAAAAATTTCTCTTGCAGCGATCTTTATAATCTGAGACAATGACTCACCTTTGACTCGCTAACTTCACCATTATGTCAACGGAAATCTTCGTCTCAAATAGCCCTTTAGAAATTCATGGTCATTTGCTAATTCTGTACTTTTTACAATTTGGCCCTCAAGTCTATCTAAAGCTATTTTAAACGTTTGTTCCGCACCATACCCCTCACCTGAACTGAAAAAAGCGCCTTTCTTTGTTCTAAATTGCAGGCGGCAGTGAATTAATTGATCGCCCTTGAAGTTTGTGCCATGCGTCTTCATGTATACAAATAGGGTGCCAGCCTCTAAGGTTCCTCCGTATCTGTGGGTGAAAGATTCGAAGTCGTCCATAACTGCGCCTCGTTGGGTTTCATCAATTTCCACGTCTTTAACTGAAAATTGCACAGTAAGCCTTTCCAATGGTTTTTCCATTTGAGCGAGAGGTTCAAGAAAGTCCCGTTTAGTTATGATGCCGACAGGTCTGCCTTTGCTGACGATTATCAACGAGGAAATGTTGAATTTGTGCATTTGCTCTTCAGCATCTCGCAATTGGGTTTCAGGCAAAACTGTAACCACTGGTTTAACCATTATGCCCTTCGCTGGAATGCTTAGAACAGGAACTTTCTCACCCCCTCCAAAGCCAGCCCTTTGCACATGTTTTGGCTGAAAGATATTCTCAATAATATCGGAAATGCTCACAATTCCCACGAGTTTTCCATCTTTGACTATGGGAACGTGAGAGATTCCCTCATTTCTTATTAGGCTTAGTACCGCCCCTAGTGATTCGTCTTCTGCTATGATGAACGGTTCCTTGGTCATTATTTCTTCGGCATGAGTGTTACCCCATTGGTCCATTACAGCACCATGGATAACATCTTCATCTGTCACAAAACCTAAGAGCTTGTCTTCACTGTAAACGGGAAGTTGCCTGGTTTCACTCTCAATCATTAACTTAGCAACTTTGCTGAGAGAATCCTTCAAGTTAACGGCAGGCGTTGACCGCGTCAAAGTTTTGACTTTGGTCCCAGATGCATCTAAACTAGACCGTCTTATCGTTTTTCGTGAAATACTCCCTTTGTAACTGCCTTTACTATCAAAGACCGCTAAAACAGGCGGTATCCCTTCTTTGAAATGTGATAGAGAGGAGGAAAGCGTGTCATTTTCCTGCACTTCTAAGAAACCCTTTGAAAAAATATCTTCTACAATTTTATCCATAAAAAACACTTCAATACTGTTATTTATCCTCCTCGAATAATTTAAGCCTTAATAGACTCAAGCGCGCGCGGGGGTTAGCCGCTCTGGTGTGGAGTTATGCGTTGGTCCTCTTTGTCATAACAGACTTTGCCAAGGTACGCTTGTATAAGCTACTTGACCATACTGGAATTAAATTTCATGAATAGACTTGAGAGCGAAGGTACATTCAGAAAAACAGGATGTAACAAGGAACCCTCCATCCCTTAGCCCCAAGATAGGTGCAAGCCCATTTACATTATTATTTCTAATTTTCAATCAATAGGAAATCTGTCAACAAGAATGGCATCTTCGGGTTGCACCAGAAATCAGGTTCAAAACCATGTTAGGTGCGGTTCTTGGAATGAGTCGGATAGAACTTTAACCATAATAGGTACAAGTCATTTCTTAAGTTAAATGCCTCTTGAGATTAGGTTTATTTGTACACGGTCAACAGTGGACACAAAT
>CAYPSV010000076.1:0-4092 GCA_964413605.1 uncultured Candidatus Bathyarchaeia archaeon
TGATGTCCTAGACCAAACTAGACTACGATCGTTCTGATGTTGTTTTTGGTTCCTAAGCCAACATTTTCGGAATATCTTTGTTCGTCGGTTTTAGGTCTCTGGTCTAAGACATCGTCAAATGCATTTTAAGTTTTATAATTTTATAAGTCTTCAGTTTTCGGTAAAGTGCTACTTTATCTCGGTCTTTAATCCATTCAAAGTCTTCTTCTAGCAACTCGAATAGCTTTCCTTAGTTGTTCATGGGGCAGGACAAAGTGCAGTGAGTTGTGGCAAGCAGGTACATGACGCTTCGAAATCTTTGTCAGCAATATTCGAAAACCAAACGATTAATGACACCTTTAAAATTAGGATAAGCTATCCTGTAAAGTGCGAATTTACCTTCTGTCCAAGGCGTTTTTTCTGCAACTAACTCGGTAACAATTAAAAAAACGCGAAATAAGTGATTCTAGATCTTTCAGGTTTGGATTTAGGAAACAATCACTTAGGCGCTCATTAGTTTGTGACTTGAAAAAAGCCATTTTTGTTGGTGTTAAGGTGCTACCACATAGGAATAATAGGCACTTTTGGAATCTAATTTTTAGAGAATTACTCGATAGATCGAGGTTGAATCTTGTGGTAAACTGCCCTGAATGTTTTGCGGAAGTTTCCGAACACGAAAAATCAAATGATAACAGCGGTTTTTATCTTGTAACCTATAGTTGCAGGGAATGTGGAGCTAAATTTAAGCTAGAACAATGGGTTAGCTAACCGGTCCCAAAAGAACATCTGTCTATACTACATAGCTCTCTAGAATCGTTTTACTATTTTGTTTTTTTACGTCTAACCCTTAATATCATCGTCCAGAAACAGAATACTATTTTTATGTTCAAAGGCGGAGTTCATATCCCGTCGCCAACACTATGTTTCTTCAAGAATGGAAGAGTTTAAACGAATTAAATATGATTAAGCCAAATTTTTGAATCTCTTCACTTTCAGTTCAGACCCTATTATTCAGCACAGTCGGTTGAGGTTACGGTTTAAAAATGAAATCGGTGCTTTTGCTTATTCTTCGAAATAAGGGAGAATTGAGAGTTTGAGTCAAAACATTATGATTGAGCCTAAGCTTTCTCAACAGGTTTTTCCATTGAACCTAAGAAATGTCAACGAAGTTTTTCCAGGATTTGCATTTGGCGATTTTGCTGTTCTGCAAGGAGCCTCTGTTTCATCATTAACCTCGCTATTATGTGTCAAAGCTCAACTTCCAACTCAGCTAGGTGGTCTACAGAGTAATGTCGTCTTTATCGACGGTGGAAACACATTTAGACTCTACCAGATAGCTCAATTAGCGCAGCTTCATTGGTTAAATCCTCAAACAGTCTTAGACAACATCTACATTTCAAGAGCGTTCACAGCCTACCAAGCAGCATCACTAATCAAACAGCACTTAAAACAAACCATCATAAAATACAACGCCAAGCTCGTGATAATTTCAGACATTGCTGGATTTTTCTTGGATAAAGACATTCCTGAAGATGAGACTCAAAGAATCTTTGGGCAAGTCATGACTTTTCTTTCAAATTTTGCACGCGAAACCCAAACGATAATTATCGCAACCTACTCACAACACGCCAAAAACCCAAGAAACGACTTGCTCCACACCCAAACAATAAGAAAAGCAAACGTTGTGCTTTCTCTAATAAAAACAAGTTACGCTCGACAATTTGTTTTAGAAAAACATCCCAGCCTATCCTTAGGAGTTGCTGAATTCCCCCTAGAAGATTTGACTTTAGAAGATTTTGCGGAGGCAAATGCGTAGTGGGAAAAACTGTTGAATCCTATCGCATGGCACTGGAAGATGAGATTAACCGGTGGAGCAGCTTTGGAAAAGCCCTGCGAATCGAGGATAAGCAGGCCTTCGATGCTTTGATGGATGCTTGCCACACTTATGCATCTGCAGGCAGCAATGCGACCAAACCCATACTCTTTGAACCTATGCTCATGTCTATGCTGCTCATGCAACAGAAGAAAATTGACAGATTAGAGAAGGCTTTAGATGCAAAGCAGCAGCCGTAAGATTCGCGGCTGGATATTTGATGTCTACCCAACTGAAGTCGGAGAAATGGCAGTTTGGATCATAAGCGAACACGGCCAAAGAATCAGACTGACAGACAAGTTCCAACCTAAAATCTATGTCTCAGACCAAAAAGAAGAAGTTGAAAAACTAGTTGGGCGCATCTATTCAAACCCAGACATTGCCCACTGGGACTTTGTCTACAAGTACGCAAATCCAACCGATTACGAAAAATCCAGAGTATTGGAAATAACACTCAAAGACTGCAGAAAAATTCCAGCACTGACAAAACAAATTCTAAGAATAGGCGACTTTTCACTCTACGAGGTTCACAACTGTGACTTACATGGAGACAGAAGCTACTTTTTCACACACGACTTATTCCCTCTCGCCTTCCTCGAAGTTGAGGCACTTAAGCCAAGTTTAAAGTATACTCTGCTGGATTCTGTGGAGAGCATCAACTACTCCATTCCTCCGCTGAGGATTATGCAGCTCAAAGTGGAAATCGCAAAGCAAACCAAGATAGCAAACCTCCAAGACCCAATAGCAAACATAACCTTAGACCAAGAGGATAAACACATCACAATTAACGCCGGAGAGGAATCCGAAAAACTCCTGCAACTTGGCAAAACGGTAAAAGAGCTTGACCCAGACATAGTTGTTACAAACGGCGGGGACTCCTATCTCTTCTCATACCTGCTCCAGCGAGCAACCGAAAACAAAGTGCAAGACAAGTTTATTTTAAGTAGAGACGACGTACCTCTCGCTCTAAATTCACAGCGTGGCAAAACATTCTTTTCGTATGGGCGTACATTCTACAAAGCACCCACTACCCGTCTTTATGGAAGAATCCACGTAGACGCAGGAAATACATTTATCCTAAACGAAAGCAGCTTCCAAGGACTCTTTGAAATAGCAAGAACCTGCAGAACACCCTTGCATAACTCCTCGCGCTCTTCAATAGGGTCAAGCATGTCTTCTTTGCAGTTCTACCAAGCGTTCAAACAGGATATTTTAATCCCCAGAAACAAAAGCATCCCTGAAGCCTTCAAATCAGCCTACGAACTGCTTGTCGCTGACAGAGGCGGCTTTGTATACGAACCCAAAGTAGGCATACACGACAACACAGGCGAAGTTGATTTTTCATCAATGTACCCAAGCCTCATGATCAACAACAATATTTCAGCTGAAACCGTGCTCTGCAAATGCTGCCCAGACTCGCACCTACGTATTCCAGAGCTAAACTATAACATATGCGAAAAACGCGAGGGCGTTGTTCCTAAGGCCCTAAAACTGGTCGTTACTAAACGATTACAGTACAGGCGACAAAAAGAAAAAGTCACAGATCCAAAACTCAAAGAAATTTATGACAAGCGGCAGACTGCGTTAAAGTGGATTTTGGTTACATGCTTTGGATATTTAGGATATAGAAACGCGAAGTTTGGAACGGTGGATGGACATATCGGCGTCTGCGCGTTTGGCAGAGACGCGTTTCTTAAGGCAGCTCGAACAGCTGAACGCCACGGGTTTGAGGTGCTCCACGGAATAGTGGATTCACTGTGGCTACAGAAAGCAAACGCCACCATAGAAGATTATAGCACTCTGTGCAAACAAGTAAGCAAAGAAATTGGGGTTCCGCTAAATTTTGAAGGACGATACAAATGGATTGTTTTTCTACCCTCAAAGATGCATCCAAACATCGGAGTCCTCAATCGGTACTATGGAGTTATGGAAAATGGAAAACTAAAAGTCAGAGGCATCGAAGTACGCAAACATGACACGCCACGATTTGTTTACAATGCACAAATGGAAATGATTAACGTTTTCGCTAAAGCTGCAAACTCAAAAGAATTCATGAAAATGATTCCTCAAGCGCTTGAAGTAGTGAAGGCTTATCGGCAAAAACTCATCAACGGTGAAATTCCTATTGAAGATTTAATCATCTCTAAACATCTATCAAAGAATCCCAAACACTACAAACAACATGTAAGCCAAGTTATAGCGGCAGAGCAATTAATCAAAGAAGGAGGAGAAGTCAATGC
>CAYPSV010000077.1:0-4025 GCA_964413605.1 uncultured Candidatus Bathyarchaeia archaeon
GGACCGCACATAAGAGTTAGTGAGGTGGTTGTTGGTGGCAGTGCTTGAAGATAACATTATGATGCAACTGGCGGAAAACGCCGTTAAAGCTTCATTGAAGAAGGGTGCACAAGAAGCGGAAGCTTATGTATACGAGGGGCAAGCAACCAACATAGGAATCGAACTTGGACAAATAAGCAAAACAAACCGGATAATTGATCGTGGCTTAGGCATAAGAGTGATTGTAAACAAGACAATTGGGTTTGCCTACACCAACATTACAGACGATCCTCAAGCTGTTGAAAAGGTCGCAGAGAAGGCTTTAAGCGCAGCACGCGCCAGTAAACCTGACAATGACTGGAGAGGACTTCCTCAAGAGAAATTATATCCCAAAACCAAGAGAACCTTTGACCAAAAAATTGTTGACCTAACCTCTGAGGACATAGTCAAAATTGCCTCAACTATGCTAGATGCTGCCGGAGAAGTTGATAAGCGGGTTTTTCCCGTCGAAGGCGGAGTAGGTGGTGGTTATATTTCAGGTGCCATCGCTAACTCAAGTGGTATCTCAGGTTTCGATAAAGGTACAATCATTGAATGCAGTGTTGCAACCTTAGGCAAAGAGAACCACTTAGTGACGCCAGTTTGTTTCGAGTTTAATGCGTCAAGAGAGTACAACTTGGATCCAGAATGGGTTGGAAGGGAAGCTGCAAAATTGGCTGCTTCAGCCATAAAAACCAGGTCGGTTGAAACCACGTCTGCTAAGGTTATTTTTACTCAGTTTGCGCTGCAGGAACTTTTAGGTTACACGTTAACTAACGCTATAAAAGCAGATAATGTGCAGAGAGGGCAATCACCGTTCAAGGATAAAATCGGAGAAAAAGTCGCCTCAGAGAACCTTACTATTTATGACGATGGTTTATTCGAAAGTGGATTGCGCACTTCAATTTTTGACGGCGAAGGGGTTCCACATCAGAAGACACCTGTAATAGAGAAGGGTGTGTTGCGCAACTTTTTGTACGATAATTATTCTGCGAAAAAGGATAGCAAAGAAAGCACTGGAAACGCTTCGAGAGCAGGATACCTTTCAACTCCTAGTATAGATACGACTAATTTTCACGTTATACCTGGTAACAAAACTTCTGATGAAATGCTTCGGGAAGTGGATGATGGTTTAATTGTCTATTTTCTCCAGGGCGCTCATAGTAGTAATCCTGTTAGTGGAGAATTCTCGGTTGTCGCTACTCCCGCTTGGAAAATAGAGAAGGGCGAAATAACTCATTGTTCACGCGGTGTGATGTTAGCTGGTAACGTTTTTGAATTACTAAAAAACGTTAATGTCGTTGGGTGTAATGAGCGACAGATGGGTTCTTTGATTGCACCTTGGATTATGGTTGAAAATGTTCGGATTGTTGGAAAATAAATTCTCTGTTTTCTTTTTTTATTGAAAATATCAGGTTGCTAAAGCATTTTTGTATACCGCTTGGGCTGGTTACATCTGCTGTGTTGAGTAAGTATCAAAAAATTACGGACTGATTAGTTATTGAAGTATTACCAAGTTTTTTGAATTGCAGATTGACTGATGCATCCTTTAGGCCCAGAAGCTCTTAGAATACTCTTTTATGACGCCTTGGTATATTCGTTTTGTTTGTTGAGCAATCGTTGCCCAATCGTACTTCTCTTGAACTCGCTTGTATGCATTATCTCTTAACTGCTTTGCGAAGTTTTCATCCAATAATACTTTAGTTATCCCCCAAGCAAGTGAATCAGGGTTATTTGGGTATACTTTGATTCCCGTTTCATCATGTTCGATTATCTCTGATAAGCCACCTGTATCAGATGCGACAACTGGGCTTTGAGCTGCCATGGCTTCCAACGCAACAATGCCGAAGGGTTCAAAGAGTGAAGGCACTACTGACACGTCTGCGATTCTTTGTAACTTAAGCAAAGATGCTTCATCCAGGAAACCTTGGAATAGTACTTTGTGTTCTAAACCCATACTTCGAACGATGTTTAAGAGCTGTTCTTTCATATAACCGCTGCCGACGATGATGAATTTAGCGTTTACTTTGCTTAGAATTTTCGGGACAGCGTTAATCAAGACGTGAATGCCTTTCTCGTAGACTAAACGCCCGACAAAAAGCACGATTTTTTCTTCAGGCAAAGCAAACTTTTTTCGGAAATCCCTAAAGTCGAATGGTACTTCGTAATTGTGTATGTTTACACCATTTGGAACCATCACAAGTTTGTCATTGGGTAAACCGAAAGCGTACCTAACGTGTCCAATCATATAGTCGCTGCAGCAGATAACTTTCCACGCCTCGTATGTTAGCCACGCTTCGGTTTCATGAATCATCTTCTCTGTGGTAGTGTGTAAACCGTCTCGTCTACCCATTTCGGTTGAATGCATAGTAACAAAAAGCGGTTTTCTAAAAATATGCTTTAGCCCTATGCCTGCATTTGCTACGAGCCAATCATGTGCATGGAAAACGTCGATTTCATCAGATAGTTTTCTGGTAATCGCTGCAGTTTCTTTTTGCATGTTCATATTCATTAAGTAAACCCATGTGGCAAAATCGGGTGATGGATTTTTGTAGGAATCTATTCGATAGACCTCTACGCCGTCAATGACTTCGTGGGCTGGCGCTCCCGGGAAATCGCAGGTTACAACATAGACCTTGACATCTTGTTTAACCAAATGTTTAGACAAAAAGTAAATGTGAGGTGAGATTCCCCCGATTACTCTTGGCGGATACTCCCAAGTTAGCATCATTACACTTAGTTTATCTTTCATTTTGCTTTTCCTCCGCCATTTTCCTGTAAATCTTCAGCATACCTTTTATCCAGTCGTTAGAGTCTGGAGATACGACAGTTATTTTTTCTTCGGGGACATTGTAGATGCGAATGACTTCATCTTTCATCCATTCTGATTTGACATTAACTTTGCTTGCTTCGTAGAAACCCAGCCATTCGATACTTTTGATGGCCATGTTGTAAGAAGTATTTGAATTCGGAGAACGATGATCTTCAATGCTTTCAACAGAATAAACAAAAGGCAGCTTCAAACCATTTTTTAGTGTAACCGCAGCAGGGATAAAATGCCAGTCGAAAACATCAATCAGATCGATTTGTTTCTTTGAATCGTAATAAATGCTTGCTGCGGCGCGTTCAACTTCTTGATTTAATGTAAGTACCCATGTTAAAACTCCGATGTGGGTTTTTACGGGGTTGGTTACTCTGAAGGTCTTAACGCCTGTGGGTTCTTTTGATTGCCCCTTGATTGTATCATCGTAGGTTACAACGTCAACGTCTAATTTGTTGTTTACAAGTTGAGCTGATAGTTTACTCACATAAATGGAGAGTTGCCCAACCACTCTAGGGGGGTATTCCCAAGAAAAAATTATGACATGCATATTTCCACTACGTGAAGAGCGAGCAGACCTTAATTATACCTCTACCGTTGAGGTAGTATCTTTTCTTTCCTTCATTGTCAAAGAAGCCTTCAGCGAACCCTTCATTTTTATACTTGTCTAATATGCCTTCGATTTCGTTTGGGTCTTTCTGCAAAAGCCTCGCCACTTCCTCCCCTTTTCTTGCTAAATCGGGGGCTGTAGCGCACAAGTTATGCAATGTTTGCAAAACTTTATCTGGAAACGGTAGCTCTTCTCTCATAACAACCCACCATGTCACCAAGGAGTAACTCAACTAATCTTATAAACGCATACGTGGCTAAAAACTTAGAAAAGTTGAGTTGCCTCCAGTGTTTGTTTTCTTAATTCATTATAACGTTTATTTGCAGTATCAATTATTGTAGTTCGAATTTTTTCGCCTTTTTCTATCGATGCCTTAATTTTTCCGAGCTTTAACGCTAATTTCGTGTCTTTTAGGGAACATTTTGCCCAGCTTTCAAAATCACCGTTGCCTAAATGGAACTCCACAGCTTTCAAGTCTATCTTTTCTAGTGTTTTGGCGAACCCTTTTAGACTCCAAGCCATCTGACCTGTATAGCACTCTTTTCCAACACCAGTATAGAACAAAAAAGGCTCATT
>CAYPSV010000078.1:0-3961 GCA_964413605.1 uncultured Candidatus Bathyarchaeia archaeon
AAAGATTAAAATTTAATTTCAACCACAAAACCTTCGAAAAAAGTGTGTAAACATCCAAAAGCCAAGAAAACTAATGTTTTTAACATGAAAAGCCAAAGTCGAACTAACGAGTCAAACAAAAGATAGTATTAATTTTTAAGAAAAACGGCAATTCTTTTTGTTTATTCTGTTATCGGAATAGCTTCCATTCTGTGCGCAATAGTATGCTCAATATAACAATACTTGCAGAATTAACTATTATGGCGAGTGTTAAAATTCCAGCAACTATACTAGTTATGAATCCAGCAATAGCGGTTAGGCATATTGCGTAAAATCCGAGTTTTCTCCACATGAAAACTGCTATGATTGAGCAAGTGCTAATTATTGAGTAAATGATAAAAAGCGGTATTGACCAAAGCGGAAGACCACCAGTAGAGAGAACATCGAAAATAGAGAGAAGAATTGTTCCCAAGGGGAAAAAAAGGAAACGCATACTAGGTACTTGAGAAAGCAGAAACATGGTATTTCCAAGCAGAATTATTACAAGCCAAAAAGCTAGCCCCCCGTCACGCTTTTTGGGTTGTTCTGGCTGGTTTTCTGACATGTTTTTCTATTTGTTCGTTTGAGTTTTAAGCTTTGTCTTTTGACTTGGAGGAGCTCTGTACCATTCCCATTACAACTTCGAAATTTGTATCATCGCAAAATAAAAAATTTAGTGTTTGTTTTTTTGCGGTAAACCAATAAACCAGTTGATTCAATGAGGTGATCCTGTAAGTATGGAGGAGTAAATTGTTTAGCTGCTAAGCCCGAGTATTTCAGGAAGGCTGCTTTAGCTTTTTTTAAACCGCAACCATCCAGGTGCCTATGATCATTTTTTAGCGTGCTTATTGGATTTGGTCTGTCTTTTAATTAAGTTTAAATGCATGATCATCCCACTAATTGTTGTGGGAATTATGGAAGAGGTAAACCTTAAAGTTGATTCAAAAGGAAGAATCTGCATACCTTCAGGAATACGAGAACAGATCGGAGACACCGCAACCCTGAAAAAAACAAGCGCTGGCTACCTCTTACTCCCAGGCAAACAAAAAGACGCTATTGAAGAGTTGCATAAAATAATAACATCTAAGCATCGTCGCACAGGGAAACCTGAGAATTGGTCTACAGAAAAGATGAAATCTATTTGGAGCAAACCCCAGTGATTGTGGGCTTGGATGCAAACATCCTGTGTTATGCCCTCGACGACGTCTACCTTGAACACAAGAAAACAAAAGAGTTATTGCTAAACCTTTCTTCGGAAAATCGAATAGCTGTAAACCCAACAATAATCCATGAAGCATATCATGTGCTTGTTTACTCGCAAAAATGGCTACCCCAAGATGCTTCAGGCGCCCTAAGGATACTGCTCAAAAATCCATACGTAGAATTTTTTAGCCAAACAAAAAATATTTCCCAAATAGCCCTAAGTTTATCTGAGTATTATAAACTTGGAGGAAGAGATGGCTTGATTGCAGCTAACTTCTTAGCCAACAAACTGACACAGATGTACACCCATGATAAGGAACTTGTAGTTCTACAAAAAATAAAATGGAAAAACTCAACTTTGAACTTTCAAGATCCCATATCTATGAAGTAAAACAAATACGGCAATAATCAACAAATGCTAATATCTCAAGTCTTGTCTGCTATGCCAAATTTCTTGTCTCAATAGTCTGCTTCCCACGTTATGCACGGGATAGGTACTTGAGCAGTCAGTGCCGTCAAGATCAGAAACGGCAACAGATAATGTTAAGTTTATCAAAGTTATCTTTTAGATTTTAATCCAACCAACCAAAATTTCTTATTCTTTCTGTTGTGCGTGCGTTTTAAGCCCATTTTTCGAGAAAACTTTGGGCTTCCTTTTTCAATGATGCCCGTGGGCTGTCGAGCTGTCGCTTTACAAAAGAAATCACTCGTTCTTTAGCTTCGATTTTGTCGAAGAATACATCCAAAGATTTAATGGCATGTTCTTTTATGACTCGCTTGCACTCTTCAGTTAAGTGAGGGGTTAATGAAATATTATCGACCTTTAGAAGTTCAGTTGTTATTTTTTGAACAAGATGAGGCTTAGCTAATGCAATTTTAGCAGAATTACCAACAGCATAAGCCACAGTAACCATATACTCATCATTTAGGAAGCTGTAGTATTTGTCAAATATCGCGTCAAACTTTCGGTCAATGTCAACCTTAGTCAAGTTTGCGATTATTGCCATAGCATTCCAAGTCAAGATTCGATAGTTGCTGTATAGTAGTTCTATGATGCTTTCCATGTATGGATACAGTTTTTCTGGATACTTTGCACTCATATCCATTAATACCTTGGCGCATCCATATCTAATCCCAGCTTTCGAGGAAGAAGTTCCTTTCAACACTTCGGCAAGCAAACTAACGTTTTGTTCAACTTTCTGAAAAAGTTCTTCTTTTGTGATTGCTTTGCTTCCAAGTTTTTCTAAAAAGCCAGCTTCCATATTATTCCCCTGTATTCATAGGTACAATTATAAGAATTATTATAATTTTCAGTGAATACTGGATATTCTGGGTTTGGGGATTAAAAATCAATCCACCATATGATGATTTCAGAATTTCTTCGCCTACGCAACGCAGTCGAACTGCTAATAGCAATATAAAAGTGCGTGTGAATTAAAATTTCAGTCTTTTTCTCTCTCTTGCTACTACATATGTACATTTATTCTTACCCACACGCACGCCTCGCTGAATAATGTCTGTCTCTCACTCTGTCTCTGCCTGTCTCACTATCACTCAAAAAAAACAAACAATACTAACAATAGGTCGCGGATGGATAACTTAGATCTGTCGAATCCAAGAAATTAGTACGGTGGTTTTAAACGGTTATCCGCTATAGGAAATCGTTATTGTTGCTTGGTCTAGGATTGTGTCATTGGCTTTTAAGGTGGCAGTAAGGGCAAAAGGCTGAACTAACAAGAACCCACCTTGCAGAGAATATGTCTTCTCGAAGTTTTTTGTTTCCTTTGCCTTGAGGCTTTCTAATAAATAGGTTTCTCCATTAATAGTTTCATCAAGAAAGTAGTATGGATTATATCCGGGGATGTTACGACGGTCATATGGGTCTGTATAATTTTCAGTGGTTTTGCTGGTATCGAGAGTAACCGTCAAGTCTTTGACATCAGTTGTTCCAAGATTAGTATAGCTCAAAGAGAACAAATCAAGCATAGGACCAAGTTTGGTGCCATGAAAAACACCCGTGTAGACAAAATGGGTTATCTTAACATTGGGTATTGGTGGAATTGTTATTGTTGCTTGGTCCAATATTGCCTCATTAGATTTTAAGGTGGCAGTTAAGGGAGGCGCATCAAAATCCAAGCCAACAGTCCAGCAGAACATGAAACCTTTTGTTTCCCCTGCGTTGAGGTCTCCTAATAGGCACGTTTCCCCCATCTCAAATTCAACAATGTGATCGTATGGAGGTGTAGAATTGGTGTATATTATTTGTCGGTTGCTTTCAACGGTTGTGTTGGTGCTAAAAGTGATGGTCAGGTTCTCGACGTCACCTGTCCCGTTATTGGTCAGGTTTAAAACAAACCTTATATTCACGATGCCATAACTGGAACCAGACGATGTCCCTGTCGAGTTAAAACTCGTTATCTCAACATGGGGTTCAGGAGTAAGGTAGTAGCTTAAGGATAATACTCCAAAAATCAGAACAGCAACGACAGCAGCCGCAACTAGAATCGTTGTTTTCATAATCTCAACCTAAAATTCAAACAAATAAGAGCTTTTTCGTCAAACTTTATTGACTAACTCTTTCAGAGGGTCCGTCAAGGTTTCTTGACTAAACCTTCACTTTTGTTTTTTTGTGGTAGATCAAAAAACTAGTAACCGCTAAGGCGACTGTTGCTGCAGAAACAGTGACCACAAGTGTGGTAGGAAATAACTCTATTTTGGGCGGTTCTGGCCCGGTGTTATT
>CAYPSV010000079.1:0-3885 GCA_964413605.1 uncultured Candidatus Bathyarchaeia archaeon
CATCGCTTTAACCACTATTTCTGCAAGGTAATCTTTGTGTTCTGCGACGATTTTACTTCCCATAGAGGTGGTTGCAGCTTTTACGAGAAAATCTTGCGACTTCAGGTTTACTGCTATGGCTATTTTTTCGAGTGTTTCTAGAGCCTTTTCGGCTGCCATCTTGTAACCGTCAATTATTATTGTTGGATGAATGTTTTTGTCAATTAGCTCTTCAGCTTTGTTCAAAAGTTCTCCTGCAATAATAACTGCTGAAGTTGTTCCATCACCTGTCTCTTTGTCTTGTGTTTTTGCGACTTCGACTAGCATTTTTGCCGCTGGATGTTGAATGTCCATCTCGTCAAGGATTGTTCGTCCGTCGCTTGTTATTGTTACGTCCCCGAAGTTGTCGACCAACATTTTATCCATACCTTTTGGTCCTAACGCGCTTCGGATACTTTCAGCTACAACTTTGGCAGCTGTTATGTTGCCGTGTTGTGCTTCTCTTCCACGGGACCTATTTGATCCTTCTTTCAGAACCATAATAGGGATACCGCCTGCTTGTGTTGGTGCTGCTGACAAATCAAGTAACCTCCATTAATGCGAACAACAACAAGATATGCCTATCCATATAAGTTTTTCTAGACGATACATGTTGAAGAAAGAGCGAGCAAGTACTTTTTGCATCAATGATTACTTTTTTGAACTATTTCATATTTATTTGTGCCAAAGCTAATAAACTGAAACTTTCGCTACTCCTGGAATCTTTAAAAAGTCTGGGATTAGTTCTCCGGGAATTTTCTTCTCAACAATAAGGGTTAGTTTAGGTTCAGGTGAGAGTTCAGGGTCATCTACAATTGCCTGCCTTATGCTTAGACCAGCGTTGTTTAACGTTGTTGCAGTGTTCGATAGTATTCCAGGTGCTTTTGCGTTTACTGGTGTTATTTCTAATACTCCCAGGTTGAGGTGTTTTGCGATTTCTCTTAAAGAGTGACCTGCTGGGCGGATTTCTTCAAAAATCATTCTTAACTCGGAGTTATCTTTGATGGTATTTAGTGTTTCGTTTACTGTTCGTCTGTCTACGCCCGCTACTCTCGCTATGCGAACAGGTGGAATTTCGATTTGATTGAGATATATTTTGCCACTTTTGGCACTTAATCCGTTTTCTATTAGGACACGCGCTACTTTTAGACGTTCGGGGTATTGTTCGAGTTGAATTTTGATTTTGTTCCACATTTCAGGTCGCTTGCGTGTACTTCTGTTCCTGTACGTATAAAAGTGTTGTTCACTAGCGTACAAAACTGTACACAAAAGCCTTAAATAAAACTTTAAAGCACGATTTATAACTCAAAGAAGGCGAAAAAAATGCCAGACAAAAAAATTCTACTAAAAGAAAACGACATACCAAAACAATGGTACAACATCGTGCCCGATCTGCCACACCCACTCCCCCCCTTTATAGATGTGGAGACAAAACAGCCAGGCGTCGGCATAGTCCCAAAAATCTTCCCAAAAGAAATCATCGGTCAAGAAATAAGCCAAGAACGCTGGATAAACATACCCGACGAAGTCCGAGAAATCTACAAAATATGGAGACCAACTCCACTTATCCGAGCAACACGTCTCGAAGCTGCGCTCAAAACACCCGCAAAAATCTACTACAAATATGAAGGTGTAAGCCCAGCAGGAAGCCACAAAACCAATACCGCCGTACCCCAAGCCTACTATAATGTAAAAGAAGGCATAACCCGCGTCTCAACTGAAACAGGGGCAGGACAATGGGGCAGTGCACTCTCATTCGCAGCCATGACATTCGGCCTCAAAGCAGTGATCTATATGGTGCGCGCCAGCTACGACCAAAAACCATACCGAAAAATGCTTATGAAGGCTTTTGGCGGCGAATGCATCTCTAGCCCAAGCAACAAAACAGAGGCAGGAAGAAAAATCCTAGCCGAAGACCCAGACAACAAAGGAAGCTTAGGTATAGCTATCAGTGAAGCGGTCGAAGACGCCCTGGTTAGCAAAGAAAAAACCAACTACACCATCGGCAGCGTCTTTAACCACGTATGCTTGCACCAAACTGTAGAAGGTTTAGAAACCAAAAAACAATTCGAAATGGTTGACGATTACCCAGACGTACTTTACGGATGCATCGGCGGAGGTAGCAGCTACTCCGGTCTTATGTGGCCATTCTACTACGACAAGGTCTCAAAAAAAGCACCTAAAGAATGCAAGTTCATAGCAACCGAAGCAACAGCATGTCCCAAGGTCACAAAAGGACAATACCAATATGACCACGGCGACACAGCGAAACTCACACCACTAGTCCCTATGCACACCCTCGGACACGACTTCATACCAGCCCCAATCCACGCAGGCGGATTAAGGTACCACGGTATAGCTCCAACCATAAGCCTGCTGACCCAAGAGAAACAAATGACCACCGAAGCATACAGTCAAATAGACGTCTTCGACGCAGCAAAAATGTTCATACAAACAGAAGGCATCATACCCGCACCTGAACCCGCACACGCAATAAAAGGCGTCATCGATGAAGCACTCAGATGTAAAAAGACGGGCGAAGCAAAAACCATATTATTTGTGCTCTGCGGACACGGATTCTTTGACATGTCAGCATACGATGAATACTTCAGCGGCAGACTCCAACCTTACGAATACCCAACCCAAAAAGTTGCGGAATCAATGGAGAAACTACACAAACTCTACCCATGGCTTCCTGAAGTAAACAAGAAATACATCGGCTGCGACACATACTAAACAGCCAACCAATCCTTTTTTGTTTCTTTTATTTTTATAAATCAGGAAAACAACCCATAATACAAGGTTAACTCTGTGGTATCCAAGCAGATTACACCAGAAAAAACCATCGGTTTCATCATAAACCCAGTCGCAGGCATGGGCGGAGCCGTGGGGCTTAAAGGAACCGACGGCAACGAAATCCTAAACAAAGCAATCGCCCTCGGAGCCAAACCAATAGCTTCAGCCAAAGCTGAAATTTTCCTCTCGAACCTGTCTACAGCAAAAGAACACATAAAATTTCTGGTTGGTGCTGGAGAAATGGGGGAGTTCCAAGTTAAAAAACTCGGTTTCAACTTCCAAGTTGTAGGCCAAGCAAAAACCCAAACAAGCCCAAAGGACACACAAATCATTGCACATCAAATGAAAGAATCTAAAGTTGACCTTCTAATTTTTTGCGGCGGAGATGGAACAGCCCGTGACATCCTAAAAGCAGTCAGTTTAAGTGTTCCCGTTTTAGGTGTTCCAACAGGAGTGAAAATGCACAGCGCCGTTTTCGCCATTACACCTCAAGCTGCGGCAAGAGTCGCCATTCGGTTTTTATTTATTAGTTTGCCTCTCCGCGAAGCTGAAGTTATGGATGTTGACGAACAAGCCTTCAGAGAAGGGCATGTGTCAGCTGAACTCTACGGCTATGTCCTTTCGCCCTTTGAACCCCATCTGATTCAGGGCAACAAAATGGAAAGTCCCATGATTGAGAGCGAGATTCAAAATCAAGCAGCTATCGCTCTGTATATAATTGAGGAAATGAAACCCAGAAACCTCTACATAATCGGTCCTGGAACAACTACCCGCACCATAGGCGATCTTTTAGACAAGAAAAAAACGCTTTTAGGTGTGGATATTTTCCAAAACAAAGAAATCACTGCAAAAGATGTGAACGAGAAAAAGCTCCTACAGGCAATAGAAGGCAGAAATGCACAAATCATTGTAACCCCCATCGGAGGACAGGGCTTTATTTTTGGGAGAGGCAACCAACAAATAAGTCCAAAAGTCATCAATCAAGTTGGCTTGGACAACATTATTGTGGTTGCGACAAAGAGCAAATTAGATAGACTAGAGAGTTTAAAAGTTGACACAGGCGACTCAAAA
>CAYPSV010000080.1:0-3883 GCA_964413605.1 uncultured Candidatus Bathyarchaeia archaeon
CAACGGAGAAAGGAGAAGGGAAAATGGAGAAACCCCGCTATTATCATTCAGCCCCTAACCAGCAAAACATAGATGAAAATTATTAAAGAGGTTGTGTGCGTCTTAATTGTTACTCATTTGATACAGTTTTTGGTTTTTATGTTGGATGAGTAACTTTTGTCATGGTCATGGTTTAATTGTCTGTGTTTGTGGAGTGTGTTTTGTTTGGTGTTTGTTTTGGGTTTTTGGCTGTGTTGTGGTTTGTTTTAGTTAAAAGATAATATTGTTTCGTCATACACAATATTTTTATTGGTTAGTCATCAACCTCGTATTGTAAGCACGAAGCTACAATAAGCCATTGAATGTCCAGGATGATGCAATTGAGAGAGATGTCTAAAAAGCAAAAACTGCTCATAATTGTTGTAGCAGCCGTAATTGGGCTCCTGTTTTATTCAAACCTTGTCGCGCTCAATTTGATTGCTGTCTCCCAATTGTCAATGTATGGCGCCGCCGCAGCTGCAGGTGCCCTAACCGTAGTAGCGGTAATCTTGTCTTTTGTTGGAAAGCAGAAGTCTGTTGTGCCAAAAACCGTTGTTAAGCCAGTAGTAGCTCAAGCTGTCAAAGTGGAAAAGTCGGCGCCAAGAGTAGTTGAGCGTCCAGTTCCTGTGGAAAAACCGTCAAGGACCGTTAAAGTTGAAACTAAAAATAGTTATTTGCAGGCTAATCAGGCAACGGTTCAACCCGTTAAGCAGCAGTCAGTTCAGCCTAAAGAGCAGCCTGCCTTCCAATTTAAGAGAAAACCAGCAGCGTCACCTTTCCTGAAAAACTCGCATTTTGAAAAAGTTGTTTCAACTACTCAGCAGCCAAGAGAGTATAAAACTGATAGTTATCTGCAAGCCAGGCATCAAACTGTTGAGTCCGTTAAGCCGCAACCAACTCAAAACAAAGAGGAGCCAACAGTGAAGCATTCCTACATCGATAAACCTGTTATAGCTCCCAAGGAAATCAGAGAACCCAAAAACGGTAAGCTCAAATGCCATAGTTGCGGAAAGGAATTTAGTCAGCCAATTTTGATGGCGGATTACAGCAACCCAGATCAACCTGACTTGGTTCCTCACTGTCCTTACTGCTTTAAACCGTTGAATTCGCAGTTGGAAGTAACCACAGAGGAGATAGCTTACAAAAAATATGTGTAACTCTGAGATTACCTCTTTTTTGTTTGGTTTGATGTGTTGCTTTTGGTGTTGTTTTGTTCTATAACTTCTTGTTGATTAGCTCTAGGGCTTAAGTTTAATAATTTGATTAACTAAGTATTTTTGGCTTAGTTGGAGTTGTAGATATTGGCCGTTTTAGACGAAATATTTCGATTCATCACCTCTGGCAACATAGGCGGATTGCCCACAATTGTCGTCATGATTCTTCCCTTCATCATAGGATTAATCGTGGGTTGGTTAGCTCATAAATTTCTAAAAATAGCCATAATAGGCGGAATAATATTGGTTGTGGTTGCGTATTTTGGCTTTTTCGGGTTAAGTTTGGGCGCTTTAAAAACCGTAGCAGACACCTATGGTCCCATCGCCATACAGTATGGAACAATCCTCGTAGGCATGCTGCCTCTTGGGCTCGGGTTCTTTGTTGGCGCGATAATCGGCTTTGTGTTCTCAAGATAATTTTCTGAGAGCAATCTTTCTCTTTTTTGGCTGAGAAAGTTTGGTTCTTCGTTTTAACATATTTAATCTTTGTTCGCATTAATAGGTGAAAAAAATGGGAAGGCGTTCTGGAAAACGGAGTCTTGTTGATGCAGTTATTGTGGCGACCATTTGTGGTTTGCTGTTTTTTTCTGATGGCATCGCTTTAGGTTTGTTTACAATACCCAGGTTTGCTCTTGATTTTGTTGCTTTTGGGGTTTTGGCAGTTGCTGTTGTTTTAACTGTAACTTTTGTTGTGTTGGGCTTGAAAGAGAAGCCAAGGGTTTCCTTGTATAGAATACAAGAGTCGCCGGTTGTCAAGGTAGTCGAAGATGGGTCTGAAACTTTGAGTTCAGCTGCTCAGCCGGTTGATGATGGCGGTGGGGTTGGTCGGGAAGATCTGGAAATCAAGCAATCGGTAGTTTATTCTAAACCTAAGTACATGTTCCGATCAGTTTTGGAGGCTGAGGATGTTAAGAAGCCAGTTGTTTTTCCTGTGAAACGGATTTGTCCTGCTTGCAGAAACGATTTTGTCATACCGAGTTCTATGGCAAGTTATATAGTTGATTTTGGGTCGCCAAAAGAATCTAACTTTAGGTTGGATTGCCCTCACTGTAGCGCGACTATCAGTTTGAAAGAAAGGACGCAAGAGGAAGATCGTGTGGAAAGTTCGTCTATCTATTTTTGATTGTTTGAGGTTTGCAATAAAGTTGCAATTTTAGGGGGTTGTTTGGTTTGGTTGGGGTTGGTTTGGGTTTGTTTTTGGTAGATATCGGTGTTTTGGGGTTTTTTGGTTTTTGATTTTTGAAGGTTTTGAGGGATTTGCAGGTTCAGATGTTTTTGACTTGAATAAGTGCGTTATTGGCTTTGATAATTATTGTTTTGTTATTACAATTATTTTGTTGTTTTCAAAATTCAAAAAATCTTTGTCCTTGGTTATTAGAGTCTGGTTGTTTGCTGCTGCAATACCTGCGATTATTATGTCAAGTTCGTTAATCATCTTGCCTTTTTCACTCAGTTTCTGGTAGGCTTTCACTGCTTCGTTCGAAGCGTCTTCTCCAAAATCAAAGGTAACGAACTTTTTGAGAAGTTCCGAGACGAAGTTTTCGTCTTTCTTTGTAGCTCCGCGTAGCATTTCGTATTTTGTGATTATTGTTGTGGCAATTTGTTCCTTGTCTGAATATGATTCTATCAAATCCAAAGCTTTTTTTTCCTTTCTTGCTGCATCAACGATCAAGGATGTATCGAAAATGACCATGCCATCACTCAATTAGGAGGTTTCTTGCATTGGAGGTCTTTCTTCCCTTTTCTAGCGCTCTGGTTATGTTTTTGACGCTTTCGTCGCTTAGGGTTTGGCTTTTCTTCAGGAAGGCGATTATGCTTTTCGCATCGCCTTTGTTGGAGCATTCTGAAATCAGGGTTTTGAGGAGTTCGGTAAATGATTTTCCGTTCTTCATTAGTGCTAGGTCAGCGTAGACTTCGTCAGATATTGAAATCACTCTTACCATAAGTTACTCATCATTAAATATGCATACATGTATGCATATAAATTCTTTGTGTAAAACAGAATTTAAGCGAATTTGCATGGGTTTGAAAATTGCACTTATTGGTGGTTGTTTGTTATGTTTCTGTCGGTTTTTTTCTTAGACGTTTTATGGCTATTACAGTGTAAATTAAGATTATTTGGGGAACCACAATGAGCAGTGCAAGTGCGGGTGGGAAGGATAGTATTTGCGAGGTTGAAGGCAGTGCAAATTTTATGGTCATGTCATGGGTGCTGAATTCTGTTGTGAACCATACGTAGTAGTTTTCTTGATCCTCTGTAAAGCCAGAGTTTTCTGCTGGCTCATTATCTATGTATATTGTTGGGTCAGTTCCGTAGGGTACGGCGGATTTAGGGACAGTAAATATACCTAAGCCTGAGGTGCCGCTTTCTCCTGTTACTGTGAAATCTATGGCTGTGGATGCTTCAGTTTGGTTTGTTGTGATTATGAGGTTGGATATTTGCTGGCTTGTTATGTTTCCTTCGATTCCTAAGTCAATTGTTGTGCCGTTGTCTGTGGTTGCTGGAACTGTTGCTACGGGGGTTGGGTTTGGTGTTGGGGTAGGGGTTGGTGTGGGGTTTTGGGTTGGGGGTGTTGTTGGGATTGGTGGTCGAGCTTGAATTGGCGTTGGTGTTGGTGCTGCGGTTGAGATAGGTGTTGGAGTTGGTGTTG
>CAYPSV010000081.1:0-3729 GCA_964413605.1 uncultured Candidatus Bathyarchaeia archaeon
CCAAGATATCCTCAGACGAGAATTTGATCCCTGTCGGCAGAAAAACCGAGGGTGGTGAAGAAATCCTAAAAGAAGTCTCGTGCTTCATGGAGCAAAAACTAACCCAAACGTTACCTGAACCCCCAGTCGAGGCTCTAGTTAAAGAAAAACCAGAAAAAACACCAATACGCGAAATGGTAGCCTTAACAGCATCCTCATCACAAGTATTTGGCCGCAAAACCACTGAAGAAGTAGGTTTTGATCCAGAAAAAGCATTATTCTCCTACAAAAAATCTGAAGTTAAAGAGTTCTCACTTAAAGTTCAAAAACCCAATCTGGAAGACGTACTTTTAGAATATGTACGAAAAACTAACGGGGAAATCGACTTAGGTCAATGCAGCAGCGAATTAGAAACATCCAATGAAGAAATCGAACGTGCCCTGGAAGGTTTGGGTGCCAAGGGCAAAATCAGAATTGAATTGCGATAGATAAAAATCAAGAGAAGGAGAGAGAAAAAAACAATGAGCGCTTCAAACGAATTAGAAAAAGCAGCAACAGCATATGCACTAGACGCTGTACGATTAGATAAACAGGGGCAAAAAGGCAGAGCAATAACCCTCTACCAAAAAGCGATTGAAAGCCTCCTGCAACTTGTCCAACTATACCCCGAATACGGGTTGAATAAAGTCTATGTGCAGCGAGCGATAGCTTACCAGGAACGTATCAAGTCATTACAAGGTACGGTTTCTTCAAACGAGATGAACCAAGCGATAAACAATGATAATGAAGGTGGTAGTGGAGCAACCATGGAAGGCAACGGAAACGGTAATGGAAAACCAAATGAAGAGCTCGTAGTTACAGAAAAACCCAAAGTTAACTGGACCGAAGTAATCGGTTTAGATACAGCCAAAAAAGCAGTTAAAGAAGCCATTGTATACCCAGTGCAGCGACCAGACTTGTTCCCGCTCGGATGGCCACGCGGAATCTTACTTTTTGGTCCTCCTGGGTGCGGCAAAACACTTCTTGCAGCTGCAGTTGCAACTGAGATCGACGCAAACTTCTATTCCATAGATGCAGCTTCAATCATGTCCAAATGGCTCGGCGAAGCAGAACAAAACGTAGCAAAACTGTTTAACAGTGCCCGAAAATCCTCCAACGAAGGCAAACCAGCCATCGTATTCGTAGATGAATTGGACTCACTTATGGGTGCACATACAAACGAGGTTGGAGGCGAAATCCGTGTGCGAAACCAATTCCTCAAGGAAATGGACGGCATTATGGACAAAGGTAAAGCACTACACGTCTACGTGATTGGTGCAACAAACAAACCGTGGGATTTAGATTGGGCATTTATTCGACGTTTCCAAAAACGTATCTTGGTTCCGCTAGCAGATCATGGTACACGTCTTAGCATGCTCAAGTTGTACTCAAGTAACCTACAGATTGCAGCAGATGTAGACTTGCATGAGTTGGCTCGCCTAGCAGAAGGGTTCTCAGGAAGCGACATACGTGATGTATGTCAATCAGCACAGCTTAAACTCATAGGAGAATTCTTCGAATCCGGTAAAGCAATGGACAGAGAAGCAAAACCTCGACCATTAACAATGGCAGACTTCCGGCAAATCCTCGAAGAACGCAAACCTTCAGTCTCGCTCGACATGCTTTCACAATACAACCGATGGTTCGAAGCATTTAAAGCACTATAATGGAGGGCAACAAAGAGCACTCTAAAGGATGGGTTTAGTGGAAAGGTTTGGAGAACCATTATTTTTAGCACGCTCTCCCCTTCTCCCCCTCAAACAAACCTCCGAACCCCACAAATAACCCATCCAAACCTGTTTCTCATCTAATTTGGGTTGAACTCAATGTTGAACATCTTGTTTCCAGCTAAATAACCTATAATGTAAAATCAGCAACTGCAAGCCAAAAACTAAGGTTATATATGGTCTATTGTGTGTTTTTCATTTCTTCCTTAAACGTTTCTTCCAGCATCTTCTTATTTATTCCAATCTCTTCAGCTAAACGCTTAACTTGTTTTACATAAGTCCGGAATAGACTTTGAAGAATTTCAGCTTTTTCGGTTTCTGAAAGTTCTCTCTCCTCAGCCAACAAAAGCGCAAACCACTTTCCAAGGTTAGTGAGCTGATATGCTTTAATCCAAATGATTCTTCCTTCTTTGTCGTTTTTTTCCATGCTTTCGTTTAAAACGCCCAGCGCCGTTAGAGTTTTGAGATTTTCAATTATGGTTTTGTTAGAATAGTTTAGTTTTTTGACAAGGTTTTTCTGGTAGATGTTTTTTGATATACCCTGTTTTAGGCTAAAACGCAAGACGTCTACACCTGCTTTGGAGCCGAATATGGCGGAGAGAATTTTGTCTTTTTTTTCCTTTGGTAGAA
Source organism: uncultured Candidatus Bathyarchaeia archaeon (assembly GCA_964413605.1). Classification (GTDB taxonomy): domain Archaea; phylum Thermoproteota; class Bathyarchaeia; order Bathyarchaeales; family Bathycorpusculaceae; genus Bathycorpusculum. Next base: position 2,376 of record CAYPSV010000081.1, read on the forward strand.
ATACTACATATGGATGTAACTTTTCGGTCACAATGTTCCCTTTCTAAACGGATAGTCAGCGTTTTTACATTTAAAAATATCGCTTCTTCCTTTCAATGTAAATAGTGTACAAAAGGCTAGAAGATTTAGGTGCAATTTAGAAAAACAATTTTATACTCCAAAGCTCCATTGGTGAAGTTAACCCGAGAAGGCGAGATTTCATATGAAAAAAACTCTGCTCACATTTATTGGCATTATTACATTATGTTGCTTAATCCTTACTATGGTTCCAGAAGCCAAAAGCCAAACTCAAAGCGTCAAAGTGGTGAGTTACTCTTATTATATCGACTCCATTGGTTACCTGGTTGTGGTAGGTGAGGTTCAAAATCAAGGTCCGAACACCATATCTAATGTTACACTCACTGGAGTTGTTACTTCATCAGATGGATCTGAAGCAAACTCCTATGCTCAGGTCTGGGGACAAAATCTGTTGCCTCAACAGAAAGCCCCATTTTATATGGAATTTGCATCGCAAAGCAGTAGCGGCGGAGCTTGGAACAACGACATTTCAGATGTTACGCTAAACGTCTTCAAAGCTGATCCTACTGCAAACTACCAGTATCCAGACATGGCTATTACAAACCAGCAATCTTACATTGGCACTAATAAAGTCGGTCAACTAGCTGACTATGGCGTTTTCTGGGTAACAGGCAACATCCAAAACACCGGTACCCAAACTGCTCAAAACGTTACTGTAATTGCGACATTCTACAACTCCACTAATCAAGTGGTTGCAGTGGGCTATTCAGACAAGACAACCGTGAACCCTTACTCCATCGAGCCCCAACAAAGCAGCACATTCAAACTCGGTGCCTTTGACCTCAACCAATCAATCGTTCCAACAGACAAAAAAATCGAGACCTACTCCTTGCTTCTCCAAGTTCAAGGTCCAATTCTGCAGGGCACTGCCCCCATCCCAGTCGAGACACCAACTCCACCTCCCGTATCATCAACAACTCCCGTACCAGGTGACAGTACAGGTGACGACTCAACTGGAGCCCCAATTTCAACAACAGTCTACATTATAGTAATCGTGGCTGTAATCATCGTGGTTATTGCGGGTTTATTGCTCCTAAGAAAGCCCAATAAACTCAAACAGGCAACCAGCCAAAACAAAAACAAACCCAAGAAAACCAAAAAATAGGTTACAGCTCAATCAATCCATCTTGGGTTAAAGGCCATTCAGCCCTTAACGAAGATGCTATCGTTTAAATATTTCCTCTTTGCAATGGTTGGTTATGAGCTTTAAATCCCAATCCCCTTCACGACGTAGCAGGCAATATTCCAAAACTGCTCACGAAAAGAAATCAAAAGA
>CAYPSV010000082.1:0-3595 GCA_964413605.1 uncultured Candidatus Bathyarchaeia archaeon
GTATGGGTATGAATATGGACTCTGTCTCAGATGTCCAACAAGTTATCATCAGAACACCAACAAAAGACATAGTTATAGACGAACCTGAGGTGGCAATTTTGCAGGTTCAGGGACAAAAAATGTACCAAGTAATCGGCGGACAAGTCTCAGAGCAAGCTCCCTCACAACAGGGTAGATCAGTAGCTGCAAAGCCAGTCTTCTCTGAAGAAGATGTTCAATTGGTAGCTGACCAGACTGGCAAGAGTTTGCAAAAAGCAAAAGAAGCATTAGAAGAGTGCGGTGGAGACCTGGCTAAAGCAATTATGCTTCTACAATCCTAAGTTTCAACTTCTAAGCCTATTTTTTTATAGTTTTCAGAAATGTTTTCTCTATTCAGTTAGATTACGTAAGTTTCTTGAATGGTTACTAAACCGTCGTCGCCAATAATCTGCTTTAAATCTGGAAGCAGTGGTTCAAGTTTTTCCTGTGTATCAACAACTTCAATTATCAGAGGCATGTTTACCGTTACTCCTTCAATGTGCATGGTGGATTTTCCACGTTTGCCAAACCCGTTTACTCCTGTCCAAACAGTTGCACCTTCAATATGTGCTTTGATAAGACAATCCATAATTAAGTTCTGAAGGCGTTTGCCTCCTAGTTCATCGTTTCTTTTTATTCGAATAGTTAGGTCCCACATTTTTTGCCTCAACGTATTAGCCTCTCTAAGATTACATCGCCAGTTAGTCTGCCGCCAAATACAGCTCCCAAAGACAAACCGACATTAGCTAGTATATTGAGCGCAAGCAGACTAAAACGGTTACTATCAAATAAGTTGCTGGTTTCTAACGCGAAAGATGACATTGTGGTGAACGAGCCGCAGAACCCAACTGCTATCAGCAAAGTGTACTGGGGATTAAAGTTCAAACCAACAGACAACACCGAAAACAAGCCTAAAATAAAACTTCCGATGATGTTGACTGCTAAAACATTAACTGGCAAACCGTAGACTGCGATTGGCGACTCTACGAGTTTGTAACGTAGAAAAGCTCCAACTATCGCGCCGGCTGCCAAGAGACCAATCTCAATCCACTTCATTTACTTACCTTCCGTTTCTAGATAGGCATTATTAGCATGCTCTTGGCTGCGGTTCTGGCTGATGCCACGGCTAATGCCATAGCCAACAATCTGAGCTTAAAAAACGCATTAAAAACCTTATCTGCATAAAATCTAGCTACTCTATGTAAAACCAGCTCAAGTCTGCGCTTGCTAGGCGGTTATTTTCGGCGGTGGACGTACACCACGTCTTCCCAGTTTAATGCGAAGCGCTATTCGGTAGAGTTTTCGCAGTGACTTCACCAACTGCTCAACGGAAGGTGAAGAAGAGAATATAAGAGGTATCTGCTCGTACTCAGCTATGCTTATCGCCTCGGTATCCGGTTGGGTTTTATGAAAAACAATGATTTTAGGTTTGAGACTGCTGACCCGCACAATCATCATAGGTAAACACCCTGACTCAACATTGGTAAAAATTAACGCTCGCTCCGTAGTTGCGCCAAAAAGCTGAGCATAATCAGAACCCGAATACGTCTCCACTGCTTTTCTGCTATCAATTACTGTGTAACCATTGACTTCTTTAACGTATTTTTCTTTGCAAGCCAACACTTCACCGCCAATTGCTTTACAAAGATATTCCACTCGCACTGGGATCGGAAACTCGCGAAGATCCACAACAGCCATGCTTGGTGAACTGGTAAGTTTAGCAAATTCACGGATAAAGCGACTGCCCTTTTGCTCATCAATGTGAAGAAGCGAGAGCACAAAGCGCCTTATGAATTTGGCTCCAGGACTTTTTCTTCTGCCACTTTCATAGTCGCTTACAACTGAGGATGACAAGCCCATTGTTTCAGAGAGGTTCATCTGGGAGACAGCGAAGAGTTCACGCCACTTGCGCATGGTTGAGCCAGGTCTACCAGAGAGAATGATTTCTCCAGCGATTCTTCGCGCTAAAACTTCTCTAAGGCTTGGCGATACAGACATTTGTTGTGTCTTCCTGATTGTACCTTCCTTCAAAGTTGAGGTATAAAACTGTATCTCAGTTAACAAGTTCAGCTATTGTACATTTTGACTTGAAATCAGAGAATTAGAAAGCATTTTCAGAAGTGTAGCTCTTTGAGTAATAACAAAAGATAGGTTCAACTCTAAGCACTTAGGGCAAACTCAATCTGACCTAAATTGGAGGCAACAACCTGAGCTGTACCTATACTTGCAACTAAACAGCCAACCGTCAAGATTAAACTAACATAAGTTAGATGTTTAGGAGTATACCTTTTTGCTGCAAAATAAATTGCGGCCACTAAAACTCCAAGAATTGCTAAGGAACCAAACTTCCAAAGCATCAAGCCCCAATAACCGTAGCTTCCAAGGATAGGCATTGCATAAATTCCCACTTCAGCAAGCCCTAAGCCTAAGCCAATCTTTGTTGTTAAACCATCTAAAAACTGTGCTACAATAAGAAAGCCAAAAGAGTATGTGCACAACTTTGAACTGATAGTTGGTCTATTTACCACTTCTGCAATGTATCTAAGAAACATAGACATGTCTTCGCTTTCTCCTTTCCAATGTTGGAAGACTTTTTCAAGGATATCTTTGATATTTCCAATTTTGGAATATTCCCATTTCGGAATAATATCTGAGCAAAAAATTATAGTTATGTTGTTCCTTATTTCAGAAGAATTAGAAAACGACCAAAAAAATTCTAAAGCAAGTGATTAAAAAGCAATTTAATTCCAATGAATTGAATAAAGGTAGATAACTGAAATGGTTATCCAACCTGTGGATTTAGGTTTAAAACTCACCGTTTTTTAAGCCAAATTGAATTCCTCTAAAATCCGGTCCTGCAGGGCTGAATTTGGTTTATTAGGGAGTTTTTCCTAATAGAATAGCACCAAAACCCAAAAAACTGAAAAAAGGAGTGAAATACATGTCTGAAAAAGCTAGTGACGTTATTTTTGTTGGAAACAAACCCCCAATGAGCTATGTGCTCGCCATCATAACAGCATTCTCTTCCGAAGGCCAGAAAGAAATCACCCTAAAAGCAAGAGGCCAAGCAATAACCACAGCAGTTGACGTAGCAGAAATCACAAGAAGCCGCTTCATCAAAGAACTCAAAGTAGAGAAAATCGCAATCGGAACTGCCGAGATGCCACCAAGAGAAGGCGAAAACAGGTCCCGAATGGTTTCCACGATAGAAATTACTCTATCCAAAGCATAAACCATAGCTGGACAAAAATAAACTGGGAGTTTTAGCTCTCCATCCTTTTTACCACAAAAAATTATTGTTTACCTTCTAGATAAACAACAATTTTAGAGACAATTTCCATGAAAGCTTTTGCTGCTGAAGAGTCTTTGTGGGAAATAATAAAAGGCGCCCCTTTGTCGGAATCAGCGCTTACTTTAGGATCAATTGGGATGCTTCCTAAGAAAGGCACACCTTCTTCCTGTGCCATTTTCTTCCCTCCGCCTGAACTAAAAATCTCAATTTTCTCATTACAGTGCGGGCAGACAAATCCACTCATGTTTTCAACAACGCCGATAATAGGTAACTTTAGTCTTTGAG
>CAYPSV010000083.1:0-3554 GCA_964413605.1 uncultured Candidatus Bathyarchaeia archaeon
GCGATGAGTTGGGTTAGGTCTTTTGGGACTCCTCCACCTATGTAGACTACTCCGACTTCTTTTGTTTTGGTGCCGATGGTGACGAAATGGTCGAATTCTTTGACGCTGTCGATGTGGACATTGTGACCTTGGTTTTTGGCTAAGAGGAAGGTTTCGCCGTATGCGCTGTCAACCATGGCTGGACTGAAGATTGGAACACCGTTTGCTGCTGCTATTGCGGAGATGGCGGGAATTTTTTTCTTGTCAAGGAATTTGCCGAGTCCGTATAGGAATTCAGCTGAAGTGTAATTATAATCTTGCTTGCAAGTCATGACATATTCTGTGACTAGGTCTTCCATTTTGCGGTAATCGGTTTCTTTCCCGTACACGTCATAATATCTGTTCACATCATCTTTGAGTAAAGTTAGGTCGTCAGCCATGTGGTTTCCCTGCCAGTAGCCCAAACCCATGGCGTCAACAATGTCTTCGCTGACGTTTGCACCAGTGGAAACTAGAACGTCTATGAATCGGTTTTCTATGAGCCAGTTGATAATTGTCCATTGACCGGCTGTGCTCATTGAACCCGCGAAACCCATGGCGATGACCGTGTCTTTTTCTTTAATCATGTTTTCCCAGACATCGACAGCTTCGCCGAGTTTGCGTCCCTGGTAGGCGGTTTTTCCCATTTCTTTTAGAAGTTGTGATATTGGTTTTTGTTTTGTAACCTTGATTGGTTCAAGTTTATTTTTGAAGTATGAGTCGTTACCCATTGTTAATTTGCACCTTTCGTTCTATGTTAATATGCTTGTATTTGAAATTTGTTATGGCAAACTATAGCAAAAATATTCACTGCTACCTATAGAAAGATGCCTCTGGAACTCAGCAATCTTATTAGTGATCTACATTTTTTCTGGTGCAACAACACCAATCAGACTAAGTGCATTATTCATTACGATTTGAATCGCCTGGGTTAAAGCTATGCGCGCGTCGATTAGTTGTTGTGTATGAGCTTTTAGGACGGGGTATGCGTTGTAGAAGGTGTTGAATTTGTCAGCTAAAGTGTTTGCGTAGTCGGCAATCATATTGGGCTTGAGGTACTCTGTTGCCTCTATGAACATATCAGGGAAACTTGCGAGGTTTAAAACAAGTTCTCGTTCAAGTCTTTCTGTGAGCAAATCAAACCCTGGATTTTCCTGTTCTCTTGGTGCTTTGCGTAAAATACTGCAGGCTCGAGCGTGCGTATATTGAACATATGGGGCACTATTGGTTTCGAAGTTAAGAACACGTTCCCAAGTAAACATGACTGGCTTTCCAGAATCCACATCCACTAATGCATATCGGACAGCACCCAAGCCAACGAAATCTGCGATTTTGCGTTTCTCTTCCTCTCCTAGTAGGGGAGAACGTTTAGAAACCTCTTCATAAGCCCGGCTGACTGCTTCGTCAAGTACCTCGTCAAAGGTAATATAATGGCCTCGTCGGCTGCTCATCTTGTAACCGGGTAAAGTTACCAAGTTGTAAGCAAAATGCACCAAATTGTCAGCTGCTTCAGGGTGACCCAAAGCGTAAACTGCTAGTTTGAGCTGGAGTTGTGCAAGCGACTGCTCCATACCAATCACATTGATGACTTTCTGGGCATGCTTAAATTTCCATATTGTGTAAGCAATGTCTCGAGTAGTATAGAGAGTTGTTCCGTCAGCGCGCACAAGCGTTAGAGGAGGGACCTCGTTGTTGCTGCTTAATCCAAGTTTGTCTTTGAGGTCAAGAACTTTGGCGGCTTTGTCAGCATCAAATTGAAGAACCCCTTTTTCGTTGAAAATAAATGGCGACATCTTCAACCGCTCCAAAACATCATTGACCTGCATGCTCCACACAAAGTCGCTTTCCCAATCCCACGAATCATACGTCACTGAAACACGCTTCATGGTTTCGCGAAAGCCCGCCAAGCAGAGGTCACTGACTTCGCGGATAATCTCTTTGGCTTTCGGCTCACCGTTCTCGTACGCAAGGTTTAGGCGGCTGATTTCTGATTCGGGGTTCTGGTCTTCACCGATTTTGACTATTAATGCTTCAAAAAGCTCTGGGTATTTCTCTTCTAGTTCGCCAGCGATGGACATCCACTCGTCGATGTCTTTGTTGATTTTGGCTAATTCTTCGATCGATTGATTTTCAACTGCAGATTGACGCATCTTTTTTAGGCGATTAATCTCCACTATGCAAGAAGTAACTGTGTATATTTTACCAACGAATAAGTCTGCTTTCTCTGTGGGTTTAGGTTTTCCAAGTTTCTCATAACCGTAAGCGAGAACAGAAGATTGACGTCCAACATCGTCGATGTAGTAATGGCGTGAAACTATATGTCCTCTGCGTTCCAAAATTCTTGACAAAGCATCTCCAAGCATAGGGTTTCGAGCTTGACCAATGTGGATTGGATGTAATGGATTAACGCTGGTGTGTTCCACGATGATTTTTTTTGGTTCCGCGGTTTTGATAAAACCATAATCGTTTTCCAATTGTTTTATTGATTCCAAAGTTAGCTCTGAGAATTTAGGGAAGTCTATGTGAAAGTTTATGTAACCTGCTCCCGCGGGTGCAACTTCTTCGATTAAGTTAAAGTTTGAATGGTCAATGGCGTCAACAACCTGCTGAGCCAATATGAGAGGTTTTTGGCCGAGTTTCTTTGACAACTCAAAACATAACGAGGAAGATAATTGCCCGAATTCTATGTTGGGCGTTTTCTTAAGAGCGATAACGGGGTTTTTGATATTTGGCAAGGTTTTAGCAAGTGCATTTGCTAAAGCTATATAGCATTCTTGTCGAAACAAGTCAAAGGGATTCTCTGAAACCACGTTTTTCTCTCCGATTTCCATTTTAATAGGCAACTTTGGTTGGGTTACGTTTTTAATGTGTGCTCGCATTTATCAGTGTACTGGATGCATTTAGCGATGAAAACGAAGATAGTCTACTCAGAGAAATGTTTAGGCTATGGCACATGGCATATAGAAGGACCGCAGCGAGTAAAGGTCGCGCATGACATCTTAGAATCGAAGGGTTACGAGATTGTCAAGCCACAACCAGCAACCGAAGACGAATTATTGTCAGTTCACGATATGGAGTATCTTTGGAACCTGAAAAAAGGTTTAGTTGAAGATCCGGACACACCTGCGTACGATAATATTTTTGAGTTTGCAAGACTTTCTGTTGGTGGTGCTCTTTTAGCCAGGAAAATTGGGGGATTCTCAATAATGCGTCCACCAGGACATCATGCTGGAAGAAACGGTGCTGCGCTTGGTGTCTACACGCGTGGATTTTGCTACCTAAACAACCTTTCTGTCGCTGTAAAGGAGTCAGGTAAAAGAACATTAATTTTAGATGTTGATGGTCATCATGGCAACGGAACTCAAGAAATCTTTCAAGGCGATAAGAAAGTGGCGTATATTTCTCTTCACCAATCTCCAAATTACCCGGGAACTGGAACATTTACAGAAGGGAACTGTATTAACTTTGCTTTGCCGCCGAATTGCGGTGGAAAAATTTACTTAGACACCTTCGAGAAAGCGTTGGGTATGGTTGAT
>CAYPSV010000084.1:0-3417 GCA_964413605.1 uncultured Candidatus Bathyarchaeia archaeon
TGATTCACCAATATTCAATATCTTTATTGGTGAAATATTTAAGTATTGTGCATGTGCATCTTGCACAATTCAATATGCAATAAGTGAGAACTTGACAGAAACAAAGCAAAACCCGCCAATCAAAGTAAAAATGAAAATCGGGGACATAGAATTCGAAATTGAAGCCCAAACAGACCAAATCCAAACCGCAGTAAATCAGATACTTACAACAGTCACCGAACACGCAAAGAGCATTAACCTTACTCAGATCAACGAACGTCCAGCAAATCTCTCACGCGCAGAAACTTGTCGAGGCGTTATCCAAAAATTATGGGAGGAAAGCTGGTTTAATGAGCCACGCGGATTAGATGAGGTCCACAGTCAACTCGCACGAAAAGGCTTCCACTATGATCGCACTGCAGTTGCACACGCACTAGTTGATTTAGTAAAAGATAATATTTTAACTCGGATTGGAAAACCTAGACGTTATCAATACGCTCAAAAACGTCCCCCAACATAACTCACTTAATATTGATCAAAATTACTGGCTCTTGCATTCGTTAGTGATTGTGGTTAAAGAGTTTAAAGTTGGTTTTGCATTATGTTTTGTTTGGCGTTGTCTGTGAAAGTTGTTTTTTGGTTGTTGGACATTAATCCTAAGATCGACAAAAACAATGGGACAACTGAATTGTGGTTGTGGGGAATTGATAATAGTGGCAATCGAGTCCTAGTTATTGACCGCAATTTTATCAAATATTTCTATGCTGTGGTACAGGATGGGGTTGATGTTTCGAAGGTTGCAGGAGAAATTAGCAGGATTTTTGGCGAATCAGTTGTGAAAACAGAAATTGCACGGCGCCGTTTTTTTGGCAAGTCTGTGACTGCAATAAAAGTCTATTGTAATCCTGCAACTGAAACTAAAAAATTAGCCAAGAAGATTAGAAGTGTCATAGGAGTGAGAGATTGTCTCGAAGATGATATTCGCTTCGCTATGAGGTATTTAATCGACTATAACGTAGTTCCTTGTAGCTGGCATGAAGTTATCGCGGAAGAAGAAAAGAACACTAAGGGGTTGAGGGTTGACAAAGTATATGCCGCAAAGTCGTTGCCAAAGCAACTAGAAATTGCGTCTGTTATTTCCTTAAGGATTTTAGCTTTCTCTATGGTTTGTTATAGTCAAGAGGGTTCACCTAAACCCGATCGAAATCCAGTTCTTATGATTTCCACTTCAACCAGCGACGGAGAAGAAAGACAGTTTGTTGTAAAAGAAGATAAAGTGGATAAGCCTCTTATTGATGCTTTTTTTAAGTACATTCAAGATTTTGACCCAGATGTGATCGCAAGCTTTGGCGGGAATACTGTAGACTGGGCTTATCTTAAAACTAGAAGTCACAAGTTAAAATTGGAAGTTAACTTTGATCGAGCGCAACAGGGTCCTCACAACAGCGTTTATGGTCATGTATCAACAACGGGAGTGATTAACCTTGATTTGGCGGATTTCATGGATGTTTTTCCAGAAGTTAAAGTTAAGAGTCTTCGAAATTTCGCCGAACATTTAGGTTTAATGAAAGAACGGCAAAACTGGATTGAAGACGTCGAGTTTGCGGATTGGTGGGATGATAAGAAGAAGCGAAGTGAATTGTTGCGGTTTGGATTGGATACTGCACGCAAAGTTCAGGATGCCTCGACGTTACTTCTGAATTTTGCAATACAACTTTCAAGTTTAGTTAGCTTGCCTCTGGATCAAGTCATGACAGCAGCAACTGGCTTTCGTGTTGAATGGTTCTTAATGAAACATTCTCAAAGAGTCGGTGAATTAATCCCAAAACGGATCGAGCATACTTACATTTCTTATAAGGGCGGGTTAGTTCTCTCGCCTAAACCCGGTTTGCATGAGAATATCGCGGTTTTAGACTTCAAATCAATGTACCCCAATATAATGTTAACCTATAACCTATCACCTGATACTTACATTCCTCCAAATGAGCCCAACCCTGAAGAGGGGGTTTATGTCTCTCCAGAATTGGGGTGCCGTTTTCGTAAATCGCCTCCTGGGTTCTATACAGGCGCCCTGACATACCTAATTAATACGCGCGACGCAATTCGCCAGAAGATGAAAGAACTAAATCCAGAAATTGTGGAGTACCGGATTTTGGATGCTAGACAAAAAGCTGTTAAAATAATTACAAACGCTACCTATGGTTATGCGGGTTGGGTTAGCGCTAGGTGGTACCTTAAGCCAGTTGCTGAAGCTGCTTCTGATTGGGGTAGGCATGCAATATTGGAAGCTGAAAAAATGGCGGAAAACGCTGGACTATTAGTTGTTTATGGTGATACAGACAGCTTATTCATCAACTATGAGAAAGCAGCAGCAGAAAAACTGCAGGATCAAATTAAACGTGATTTGAAGCTAGAGGTGGAGATAAGCGATGTATATAGGCGAATTTTCTTCACTGAAGCAAAAAAACGTTATGCTGGCCTGCGGCAGGACGGTAGTCTTGATATCGTTGGGTTAGAGGTTATTCGGGGTGACTGGGCCGAAGTGGCAAAAAAGGTTCAAGAACATGTTCTGGAAATTATCTTGAAGGAGTCATCACCCAAAGAAGCTGTCGGTTACGTTCGGAATATTGTAAAATCGTTAAGAGAAAAGAAAGTTCCTTTCCATGATTTGATAATTTGGAAAAATCTAACCAAACCTCCCCAGAACTATGACATTAAAGCGCCACATGTGGAGGCTGCCAAGATGCTGATTAAGAAAGGTTGGCGGCTCACAGGTGGCGACAAAGTCGGTTACGTTATTTTGAAGGGAAAAGGTAGATTGTATAGTCGGGTTAAACCGTACGTTTTAGCTGAATACGACGAAGTAGACATTGACTATTACATTACTAATCAGGTTTTGCCTGCAGCGATAAGAATACTGGAGTTGTTTAACGTTAATGTTGAAGATTTTCTTAAAAAAGAAATTAAGGAAACACAAGAAAGCAGGAGCCTAATGGATTATGTTTAGGCTGCTGGAATAGCATCTTTGAAGGTTATAAGCTCAACGTTTAAGACTGGTTTGACTGCTTCGGAGATACGTGAAGCCACAATACGTCGGATATTTTTGTCAGCTGCAATGTCTACAATGCGTTGAGTGATGATGCCATCAAAAACCGCTGTGTCAACACCCGCTACTTGTTGAAGTTTCTCTGCAAGTTGACTTACGGGTAGGCGCTCTATTAATTCAAGTTTTTCGTTGAGCAGTACTGCTTCAAAGGTGCCGACTAAGGCTTTGGCCGCTTGGCTAATCGTGTCAGGGATTTCGATTTTAGCTCTTTCTGGAATTATGATTTTTTTAGGATGTGGTATTGGCGGTGTAGGTTTACCTGAAATTTCGCTAACAAGAACTTTGTTATCTATGGCTTCTGAGATTTCTTTGCAGTTACATTCTTCAATTTC
>CAYPSV010000085.1:0-3291 GCA_964413605.1 uncultured Candidatus Bathyarchaeia archaeon
ATCCGTCTGCTGTGACTAGAATTTTTGCTCCACAGTCGTTAACTCTGTCAGCTAATGCTTCGGCGCTAAAGCCTGAAAATACGACTGCGTGGACTCCACCTATACGGGCAGTTGCTAGCAAAGTTATTGGCAGTTCAGGAATAACGGGCATAAATACTGCAATGCGGTCTCCTTTTTGGATGCCGTAGGTTTTCAACACTTTGGCAAGTTTATTAACTTCACGATATAGTTGGTAGTAAGTGTAAGTTTTAATTTCTCCCATTTCGCCTTCCCATATGTAGGCGAGTTTGTTTTTACGTGTGGTTTTAATGTGGCGGTCAAGGGCATTGTAGCTGATGTTGAGTTCTCCTTCGGGGAACCATTTGAAGAAGGGTGGGTTTGAGTCATCGAGTACTTTTCCGAATGGCTTAAACCAGTCGATTGCTTTTGCTTTTTCTGTCCAGTACTCTTGTGGATTCTTTAGTGCTTTTTCCGATTCTTGACGTCTTTTTTCACCGTTACCAAATTTTGCTATACTTGGTGTGTATTTTTCATTGAACGGTAAACTAGCTTCTGACATTATTCTCATTCCTAAATTGTATGGGCTTACGCATTTGCCTCTGAGAATATAAGTTTTTCAGTTAGAAATAAAAAAAATAAAAATGAATTGTATGTTTTTACTTTACTGGCAAAATTGGCAGGATTGTTTTCTGGTGCGCTTCGTTTAAGACTTCTGCGATGCCGAGGTATATCGCGCTAAAGCCGACGATTATGCCTTCGATGCCTGTGAGGTTGTTCCAGGTAAATGTTCCGAATAGTGTTGGGTTACCGGTTAGGTCTCTGATCGTTAGCATGAAGAACAGTATGGCTAAACTTAAGAATACGAATTGTACGGCGCGGTTTGCTTTTAGTGTTCCAAAGAACATTGCGAAAGTAAATAGCCCCCAAAGGAAGAAGTATGCTGCCATCGCAGTTTCAGTAGGTGCGCTTAGTCCGGGTATGAAGGTTATTTTTGGCAAGATTAGCAGTAAAACAAGAGACCACCAGAACAAACCGTATGAGCTGAAAGCTACAGTGCCAAATGTATTGCCTTTCTTGAATTCCATTATACCAACGATTACTTGCGCTAATCCACCGTAAGCAATGCCCATAGCGAGAATCATTGTGTCAAGCGGAAATAGACCTGCGTTATGGAGGTTCAAAAGAACTGTTGTTAGTCCGAAGCCTAGAAGTCCCAAAGGTGCAGGGTTCGCCAATTTCGTTACTAGTTTATCGCTCATTTTTAATTTTTCACCGATTTTATGGTTTAACTGAAGTCTGCAAGCTTTTTTATAAAGCTTTGGAGGCGGAAGTTTTTCTTGTTCGTGAAGTAACGTATTTGCCGATCTCTAAAGCAGAAAACACTGCAGCTGCAAAGAGCCCAGCGATTGCCCAGTCGATAAGTCCAGGCGCGTTGACGTCGAAGAGAACTTGGAGGCCTGGCACGTAGAGGACAAGTAGTTGTAGTGCGAAGGATGAGGCAACGGCGTACCAGAGGTATTTGTTTTTGAATATTCCAACTTTGAATATTGGGTATTTTAGTGATCGACATGATATGGCTATGACTAATTCCATGGCTATCATAGCTGTGAGTAGCTGAGTTCTAGCTTCGAGTAGTCCCAACTCGCTTGCCCAGGGCAAATGGGAGAAATATGCTGTTAACAAAAGAATCGTCATGAAAATCGGCACTGCGGTCAGGTAGGTTTTGACGTCTCGACTGAATATGCTTTCGTTGGGTTTGCGGGGTTTTTGTTGCATCAAGTCAGGATCCCCTGGGTCTACACCTAAAGCTATGGCGGGCAATCCGTCTGTAACTAGGTTTATCCATAGAATTTGCACGGCAGTTAGAGCGATAGCTGCACTGTTTACCAATTCTATGTCTGATCCAGGCGAAAAGATGCGTGCGATGAAAGGAACGCTTACGACAGCAATAAACATAACCAAGATTTCCATAATGTTGCATTGCAAAAGGAAGGTCAAGTATTTCTTGATGTTTCCATATATTTCTCTGCCTTCTTTGACGGCTTTAACGATGCTTGCAAAATTATCGTCTGCTAAGACCATGTCCGCTGCTTCTTTGGTAACTTCTGTGCCTGTAATGCCCATGGCAATGCCAATGTCACTTATTTTCAATGCTGGAGCATCATTAACTCCATCACCAGTCATTGCGACGACTTCATCTTTTTTCTTCCATGCCTTAACAATTCGTGTCTTGTGCTCTGGAGCAACGCGGGCATAAACCACCACTTTCTCCACAACTCGAGCGAGCTGTTCGTCAGTCATTTGCTCGAGTTCTTCACCGGTTAACACTTGGCTTTCTTGTACTTTTTCATCTAGCAAGTTAAGTTCTGTTGCCACGGCAGTGGCGGTGAGTTTGTGGTCGCCTGTAATCATGACAACTCTTATTCCGGCGCTTTTACAGAGTCCTATTGCGTCTTTAACTTCCGTCCTTGGTGGATCTATCATACCCATGATACCGACAAAGACGAAATCTTCTTCCATACGTTCCTCGAAGTCAACATTAGGGGGGAGATCCTTGTAGGCGAAACCAAGGTTTCGGAGGGCTTGCAAAGCCATGGCTTCAGTGATTTTATAGTGTTTTTCACAGAGTTCTTTTGTTAATGGCTGTACTTTTCCGTCAAGGAAGATTTTGCTGCATCGTTCCAGGACGATTTCGGGGGCACCTTTCATGTAAGCTGTTTTTTTGTCCCCTAAAGTGTGTATAGTGGTCATGCGTTTGCGTTCAGAGGAAAATGGAACTTCCGCTACCCGCGGTTCTTGTTTTTCTAAATCGTCTTTGTTGATGTCTGCTTTTTGGGCTGCAACGACAAGGGCGCCTTCTGTTGGGTCACCCTTCACATTCCATTTACCGAGTTTGGAGTCTTTTTCAAGGTTTGAGTCGTTACATAGAACTGCAGTTTTAAGTAGAATTTTTAAGTTTACATCTGGGGTAACTGTTTTGTTTTCTAATTGGAATTCTCCCTGGGGGGCGTATCCTATTCCTGTGACTTTGATGGTTTGATCGTTTACGTAGAGGCGTTGGACGGTCATTTCTCCTTTAGTCATGGTTCCTGTTTTGTCGCTGCAGATGACACTTGTACTTCCAAGCGTCTCAACGGCGGGTAAACGTTTTACGATAGTGCTAACCTTGGCCATGCGGTACATACCGATAGCTAGAGCTCCTGTTATGATGGCAGGCAAAGCTTCCGGGACAGCGGCGACTGCAAGACTGATAGACCATAAAATCATATCTATGAGGGAACGTTGCTCAAC
>CAYPSV010000086.1:0-2814 GCA_964413605.1 uncultured Candidatus Bathyarchaeia archaeon
TCCAAGCAGTAAAGTTGTAAGGATAATGATCATAATCAGTTATTCCCACAACTTTATCGTCTAAGCCTATAGCAAAGAGAATTTGAGTGTTACTTGGAGCAAGAGAAATAATTCTTTGCGGAATCGAGGAGAAGTTGGTTGCATAGCCCTCATCATCAACAACTGTTACGCTATTTTGATTATTTGATTGGTTTGAATTGTTGTAGTTGTTGTAAATGAAAGCTGCAGAAACGATAGAAACTACGATTATTACGGTGGCAATATATAATAGGTATTTTTTATTCATATTCTTCTAACCTTTTTAGTATATGGATGGATAATCCATCCATCACCATATTTAAGCTTTAACTAAAAACAAGCCACTGGGAGAATTAATTCTGAAAACAGAAGAATCTAATTACCAGATAACTTAAAAGAAAAAAGAATATACAGCAGCATTATGTTTTGGGGATCTCTGGAAGTTTCCAGAAGTCCGTAACTTAGGTGCACAAACGTAGATGACCAGATTTTCAGCGGCGATATTGATCACTTTGCTTTCGCAATCTAAGTGATGTTAGAAACAAATATTAATATTGATTTGTGCGAGAAATCTATACAATGTTGATGAAAGTTCCAACTCGTTTTTTCAGTGCTTTATCATAGGCGATTTTAGCTGTCACTGCATCTTGAACGGCTAATCCAGTGGAGTTAAAAACTGTAATCTCGTCTTCAGATGTTCTGCCGGGCTTTATTCCAGCCACTATCTGGCCGATTTCACACCATAAATCCTCTTTCATTATTATGTTATCTCTCAATAACAAAGGAACATTTGTTTCCCCTCTGTGAGCTGCTTGCTCCCAATCATCGATTACAATCTTTGCCCTTTTCAAAATAAGAGGATCAAGCTCCTCTTTCCCAAAAGCATCGGCGCCTATACAATTGATATGCATCCCAGAAGAAACCATGTCTTCCATGACTAGAGATTTCCTTGAGGGAGTTGTAGTCACAACAATATCCGCTCCCTCCACAGTTTTTCTTACATTTGCTTTAGGAACGAACTTGCTGAAATTTCCGTATTCTCGTTCAGCCTCAGCCACAAAAGCCCTTTTTGTCTTATCATGTCTACTCCAGACTCTGACCTCGTCTAGCCTTTTATAAACCTCAATTAGTGCCTTCAATTGAGTTCTTGCTTGAGCTCCTGCACCTACAAGTCCAACAACTTTGGAGTCTTTTTTTGCAAGAAATTTCGCAGCAATTGCACCTGCAGCTCCCGTTCTCATATCGGTAATAGTTGTACCCCCCATTATAGCGAGCGGGAATCCCGATGAGGGATCTATTAAAACTATAACTGCCATAACTGTTGGCAGCTTTTTCTTAGATGGGTTATCGGGGTGTACATTAACAATTTTTACGGCTGAAATGTCAAGATCCTCAAGGTAGCTGGGTAGAGTTCTAAGATCACCTTTGCTCTTATTGTAATAAAGGAAAACCTTCGGAGGCATTTGAACCCGACCTATACCTTTCTGCTTAAACGCTATTTCAACAGCATCAATTACTTCAGACATTGAAAGAAGATTATTTACTTGATCATCTGTCAACAGAAGAGTTTCCAAGATTTTCCTCTCCAAAACTCATAATACTATAGCTAAAAATACTAATATAGTTTAATGTTTTAAATTCTTTAAAAGCTGCCAAGAAATTAAAAAGAAGGATTAGCAAACAAGATTTTTAAAAATAAACAATCATTCTAAATCTTTCAGTTCCAATAAAAAGTGAAAGAACACCCACCGAAAAAATAAAAGATGATCCGCAGATTTAATGCGAAATTTCAAAGGATACAGTTTCATCTCCCTGGCGTCTTTTCTTTTTCAGCTAATTAAAATTTCAAAATCACCACATCCAGAAACTTCACAAGAACTTTATGTCGTTTTATTACTTCTCCGAAGTGAAGACGAATAACAAATAAGCTCTAAAAACGAGCACAGAGAAGCGACCAAAGAATTTTATGAAATAACATTTCGGAGATTTACTTTTATTTACACTACTCTTTTGCGAATAATTACGCACATATTTAATTAATAATAAGTTGATGGTATAACTGAGGATTATGACAGATTTTTTTACAAGACCAGAGGGTACATTGGCATATGAAGATAGTGGTGGGTCAGGGGAAACAGTTATCATGTTACCTGGCATGGGTGCGCTTCGCAGTGAGTATCGCTACATAGCACCTACTCTAGCAAAAGAAGACTATCGTACAGTCACAGTAGATCTGCGTGGACAAGGAGAATCAAGTGTTCCATGGGCTGAATACGATGTTCCTTCCGTTGGAAAAGACATACTGGCCATTATTGATCATTTAGCTGCTAGTCCAGCACACGTCATAGCAACATCTTTCTCGCCAGCGCCAGCAATATGGGCCGCACTAGAACGCCCTAAGGCCATAAAGTCTTTGATTTTAATTAGTGCCTTCTTACGCAATGAAAAACTAAGCCTCACCAGAAAATTATCTATGGATATACTGTTGCATGGTCCATGGAAAATTTCAGCGTGGATTACCTACTATAAAACGCTTTATCCAACCCGAAAACCAAACGACTTTGATGAATATTTAGACAATTTGAAGGGGAATTTAGAAGAGAAAGGACGATTTGAAGCAGCAATGAAGCTAGGGTCCTCGACCAAAGAATTGGTGGAGAAGCGTTTGACACAGATAAAAGTGCCCACACTAGTTATAGCCGGAACGAAAGATCCAGATTGGCCCGACCCTAAAGCTGAAGCAGAATTCATAACTGACAAATTATCAGCTAAACTATTAATTGTGGAAGATGCTGG
>CAYPSV010000087.1:0-2627 GCA_964413605.1 uncultured Candidatus Bathyarchaeia archaeon
TGGGCATACAGCACAGGATACAAAGATGGTGAATAAACATGGAGTTAACTAAACAGGAACAAGCGATGTTGGATGGCAAAGAAGGATACGCTGTCCGTAAAAGTATGGAAATCCTATCAGCATTAGGCGAGATTTTTGGCGCCAAAAGCCTCATTGATGTTGGCAGTGTCCAGGTTGCAGGAGTTTCGTACCATAACCTTGGTGATGCAGGCTTAGAATTCCTAAATGAGCTCGCGGTGGACGGCAGAGTCAAGGTTCTTACAACTCTCAACCCTGCAGGCATGGACTTAGAGAATTGGGAGCAACTCGGAATCAGCCCAGAATTCGCTGAAAAACAAAACCTCGTTATCGAAGCCTTCCAACGTATGGGCATTCTTGTCAGCTGCACATGCACACCCTACTTAATTGGCAATTTGCCGCTCTACGGCGAACATGTAGCTTGGTCAGAGAGTTCTGCGGTTACATTTGCAAATTCAGTGTTGGGCGCCAGAACTAATCGTGAAGGTGGACCCTCCGCTTTAGCAGCAGCATTCGTAGGCAAAACCCCCAACTACGGGTTGCACCTTGACGAAAACCGATCTCCAGACATCCACGTTAAAGTCGACGCTGAATTCACAAAACTCTCAGATTGGGGCGCTTTAGGCTACGCAATTGGTAGAAAAGCGGAAAACAAGATACCCTACATAACAGGAATTAAAACGGCACATCTTGATATGCTCAAATCTTTCTGTGCATCCGTCGTCACTTATGGTTCAAAGCCGCTTTTCTACATGAAAGGCATAACTCCAGGAGCTGAATTGCAGACCCAACCTAAAGACACCATAACAATCGATCAAGGTGACCTGAAGATAGCTTACGACGGCATCAACGACGACGTAAATGATATCGAGCTTGTCTGTGTCGGTTGCCCCCATTGCTCCATCAAAGAAATCTCCGAGATTGCAGATTTGTTGGAGAGCAAGAGAGTTGCAGAGGGAACAGAGCTTTGGGTTGCCACATCCCGAACCGCTAAACAACTTGCAGACAAGCGAGGTTATACGGCAACCATTGAAGCTGCCGGAGGCAAATTCGCATGCGACACCTGTATGGCGGTGGCTCCGCTAAAAGGAAGGTTCAAATCGCTGGCGACAACTTCAGCGAAAGGTTGCTTTTATTCGAGGCAAAACTTAATGAAAACCAAAATGGGCAGCGTTGAAGAATGCATAAACGCGGCGGTGACAGGAAAATGGAACAATTAAAAGGCAGAATCATCTACAAAGGCACAGCCGAGGGGGAAGCCCTGGTTTCAGAAATGCCCATCTCGTTCTATGGCGGCGTTGACCCAAACACTGGCATCATCTTAGAAAAAGGACACCAGCTGAACGGTCAAAGCGTCAAAGGCAAAATTCTTGTTTTCCCACAAGGCAAAGGCAGCACAGTTGGTAGCTACACGCTCTACCGAATGAAGAAAAACGGCACCGCCCCTGCAGGCATGATAAACCGCGAATGCGAAACCATCGTTGCAGTGGGCGCCATCATAAGCGAAATTCCCTGCATAGACAAAGTTGAGATTTCAAAGATCAAAACCGGCGACAGAGTAAGCATTCAAGGTGATACAGTCAATATTCTCTGAGCTTCAGCTGAGGCTTTTTGATTCTTAGCTCTTACCTGTTTTGGGTTTGTGGTTAGTGCCTAGAAGTCGACCTTTTCGCAATGTTAAACTGTAATGTTAAATTAGCAGAACTCAAATAAACATAGTTAGGTTACGATTCATGAACGATGCAAGACCAATCATACTCAAACTCGGCGGCTCAGCCATAACTGACAAGACTGCTGAAGCATCCCCCAAAACTCAAATCATAAACCGCCTGGCAGAAGAAATCAAGCGGGCAGACCTAGACAACCTCATTGTAGTACATGGAGGTGGAAGTTTCGGTCACCCAACCGCTGCTAAATACGGCATAAAAGATGGTTATAAAGAAGACCCAACTCAAAAGTTCGGTTTTGCCGAAACTCATCATATGATGACCGTGCTCAACGGGTTGGTTATGGATGCGCTCATCTGGCACGAGATTCCAGCTGTCAGTGTTGCTCCTTCAAGCTGCGTAGTTACAGAAAATGGAAGAGTCAAATTCTTCGATGAGACCGTTTTCAAATCCATGGCAAAACTCATCTTCACCCCTGTCATGTACGGTGATGCCGTCATGGACGAAAAGCTTGGTTTCACAGTTCTCTCAGGCGATCAACTTGTAGCGTATTTAGCAATCAGGTACAAAGCGACAAAAATCGTTGTAGGAACTGACACAGATGGCTTATTTGATTCCGACCCCAAAACAAACCCCAACGCCAAACCATACAAAAACTTGACCCTAAAAGAACTTAAAGAAATTCAGCCTAAACTCGGCAAAGCTACAGGATCCGACGTCACAGGTGGAATGGCCGGCAAAATTTCAGAGCTGATACCCGCAATCGAAGCAGGAGTCCACGTTACAGTCACAGGCGCCACGAAAGGGTTATCTATTTACAGAGCCTTAACAGACCAAAGCGTGTTAGGCACTGAAATAGAGAAGGCGTAAGATGGCAGAAAAAACTGGCAAACGCAAAGTAGATCATATTCGTATTTGCTTAGACCAAAAAGCACAAGCTAA
>CAYPSV010000088.1:0-2555 GCA_964413605.1 uncultured Candidatus Bathyarchaeia archaeon
GCGAGCAGTTTCTCTGCTCGCCGAGCCACTCGTGGAAGAAGGCGTGAAGCCAGTGCGAGAGCGGTGCGGGCGTCATGCCTGGCCTCCCGACGCACGGAGTACTTGCGCGCCGCGCTGACGATAGCGCTCGCTCGCCTGCTGAAGCAGATCGGGCGTGATGTTGAGGTAAACGAGTGTCGAGACGATGTCTTTGTGACCCAGATAGGTCGCCAGGTACGGTAGCCGGCTCTGGGGATCGAGGCCATTGCGGTACCACTGCAGCATCCGGTTGGCTACGAATGAATGGCGAAGATCGTGAATCCGCGGTCCATGTCTGCCTTGCGCTGGCTTGAGGCCCGCGCGGCGTATCACACGCATCAGCAGATGTCTGATCTCTCCGTAGCTATACTGATGCCGGCGCAGCGTGCTCCACCACAGCGGCGCATCCGGTCCGATGGGGGCTCCTGCGGCGGCGCGAGCCGAGAGGTAGTGCGATATGACCTCCAGTACACCGGGCGCCAGCGGCAGACGCCTCGATTTGAAGAACTTCGTATCGCGGATCTCGATCGTTCCGCCCTCCAGGTCCAGATCATCGAGCCTCAATGAGGCGATTTCCCCGACCCGCAGGCCGGCACAGTACGCCAGCGTGAGCATCGCGAGGAGTGCGGTCGGTCGCAGCGGCGCCCTGGATGAGGGGAAGGTGCGCGCGGCCTCGAACAGCCTCTCCACCTCAGCTTCCGTAAACAGGTAAGGCTTGCGTTCCTCCTGTTCGACGCGGCGTTGCAAACCGGCGGCGATCGACAGGACCGGCGCACTCGGGTCGTACCGATGCAGGTGCTGGGACAGGGCCCGCCCGCACTGCTGCACGCGCAGCTCCTGCCGTACACCCGAGCACGAGCGGCTCCAGGCCGCGAGCAGCACCGGTAGCGGCTCGCCGGCAAGCTCGGGACGCTGTTGCAGGAAGCGATCGAAGCGGCGAAAGTCGTGTGCCCTGATCTCGTAGCGGTATCCCAGTGATCGCATCCGCCCGATATGCTCGGACATCAGCGGACCGAGGTGGCTGCCAAAATCCGGCAACGGCCGCAGCCGCTCCAGGGCATCCTCGTAGTTATCCTCGAGCAGGGCCAGGACGATCGGATGCAGGCGGCAACCGTACTCGTCTTGCAGCGCGGCCAGGGGGTTGACGCCATCGCCGGCGGCGGCCCGCCAGTCCAGATAGCGCGCGATGACCCTTGCCCGCTGCACGACATTCGCCAGTGGCGAATCTGCAGCGTCGCCCATGATCCAGGCTCGTACCGTCGCGAGAGAGAGCGCTTCGTCGGTGGGCGTGCGTTCGAGCACAAACGCCTGAAAGGCCCGCAAGATACCGGCGTAGGAGTAGCGAGACTTGCGCCCGATCGCCAGCCCGTCGAGGAACTGGTAGAAATTGTCGGTTGTCATGGGGTGACCCCCGCCGGCAGGTCGAGGGCCACCGACCGTAGATCCTCGGTAGCGAGCTTGAGGTAGGGTGCCGTCGAGCGTTCGCTTCGGTGCCCAAGCAGGTCCCCGATGACCTTGAGGGGCACGCCGCCGCGCAGCAAGCTTACCGCGCGGCTGTGCCGCAGCAGATGGGCTCCACGTTTGCCTGTCGGGAACGCGCCGACAGCGGCCAGCCGCCGCGTGACGATGCCATGCACGCTTGCCGTGCCGAGCAATTCCCGATAGGGCGCCTGGCTGCGCAGGAACACGGCCCGGCTCGTTGTGGTTTGCCGTGCGTGGCGAAGGTAATCGAACAGCGCATCCGCAGGTCCGCGCAGGAGCGGCAGCGTCGAGAATGCGCCAGTCTTCGTATGCCGGATCTGAAGGCGCTCGTGCCGCCAGTCGATGTCGGACAAACGCAGCCCGATGATCTCTCCGGCACGCAAGCCATAGGTCGCCAACAGCATCCAGATCGCGTAATCGCGACGACCGAGCGGGGAGCGATCCTGTTTGAGCGCTTCGAGTGCGCGCTGAATGTCCTCGGACCGGATGGTCGAGGGGATGCCCTCCAGCGCATAGATTCTTGGCCCCTTGATTACGCCGGCCAGGTCAAGCGGGAGATGGCCGCTGTCGTGCAGATAGCGCAGCACAGCGCGCAGATTCGTGACCATATCGGCAATGGATGTTCGCCGCATTGAGGCCCCACGCCATGCGACGTAGGCATCGAGGTCGGCCACCGTCACACTTCCAATGCCCTTGCCCTGATCATGGAGCCACTCCATAAGCCGATAGGCCTCGGACCGGCGGTGTCGCCGGGTATTGGGCGAGAGCCCACGAAGGTCTTTCATCCAGGAATCGAACTCCGTGATCGTCACGCGCGCGGCAATCGCGTGCTCCGTTGTCGGCATCACCACTGGTGACCACTCGCCGTGCACCAACCGCAGCAACATCCTGATCGCTGCGCGGTGCCAGTGGCGAGTGCCGTCCGTGAACGGGCCGCGGCGCCGCTCCGCGCCGAGCGTGGAGAGATAGCTCTGGACATCCGCTGGCGATACGGACTCGAGCGTCTGCCCGCGCTGCTCGAGGTGGCGCAGAAAGCGCCTGACCGCGAACGGGTA
>CAYPSV010000089.1:0-2528 GCA_964413605.1 uncultured Candidatus Bathyarchaeia archaeon
ACAAATCCACTCATGTTTTCAACAACGCCGATAATAGGTAACTTTAGTCTTTGAGCAAAAGTTACTGCTTTCTTCACGATCGAACTAGATAAGTCCGAAGGCATCGTGACGATCACTACACCATCCAAGTCAGGCAATAACTGAGCTATGCTTAAAGGTTCGTCTCCTGTTCCAGGCGGCAAATCGATAAAAAGAAAATCAAGATCGCCCCAGACAATTTCACCTAAAAGTTGACGGATAGCCCTCATCTTAAGTGGTCCACGCCAAATAGTGGGCATCTGTTCAGCCATGAAAAAATCAATTGACATAACCTTCATTTTCAAGGGTCCATCAACAGGCAAAGCGCCCATGGCGGTTGACTGAACCTGACTTCCTTCCAACCCCAAAAGCCTAGGAACGCTAGGACCGTGTATATCCGCGTCTAAAATACCCACGCGATTTCCCTTAAGAGCGAAAGCAGTGGCTAGGTTAACGGTTATGGTGCTCTTTCCAACGCCACCCTTACCGCTGATAATGGCGATTTTATGTTTAATTTTACTCATTCTTTCTTTAAATTCTTCTTGTTCTTCGGCGGCTTGTTTTCGGTAAGCCTCTAATTGTGCTCTGTTTCTTTCTAAAGCCATAAAACATCAACCTATTGCTGTTTTAAAGGTTGATTCTAAGTAAACTAAAATAGTTTACGCTTAACGCCAGTAACTATGACCAGAACCCATCACATAAAAAACACTTTTTTGCATAAGAAGTCAAAATTTACATACTGTTCTATTTCTGCGC
Source organism: uncultured Candidatus Bathyarchaeia archaeon (assembly GCA_964413605.1). Classification (GTDB taxonomy): domain Archaea; phylum Thermoproteota; class Bathyarchaeia; order Bathyarchaeales; family Bathycorpusculaceae; genus Bathycorpusculum. The sequence goes on from CAYPSV010000089.1 coordinate 775, forward strand.
CGAAAAGGGAAATAATGCTTACCAAAACCTGATTTGCGAGCATTAATAAATCTCTAATTACAAGTCAATTAAGGTTTAAACTTCATGATCAACTTGCAAGACATCCTAACTGCCCAAAAACAAATCGCTCAATATATAAAACCCACACCGCTAAATGAATCCAAGTTTCTAAGTAACCTCTGCAGCGCTAAAGTTTACCTTAAATTAGAAAATGAGCAATATACAAACTCGTTTAAAATGCGGGGTGTAATCAACAAGCTATTGCACTTGTCTGAGGCCCAAAAAAATATGGTCGTTATAACTGCCTCGGCTGGTAACCATGGACAAGCAGTTGCACTCGGAGCACAAAAACTTGGCCTTAAAGCAAAAATTGTTGTGCCAAAACCAACGCCTAAAGTCAAAATTGAAGGTATTGAACAATACTGTGCAGAACTACTTCTCTATGGAGAAACGTACACTGAAGCTGAAACCAAAGCCAAAGAGTTGGCAAGAACTGAAGGGCATCTCTACATTTCACCCTACAACGACGAGCAAATAATTGCTGGGCATGGAACAATCGGACTAGAAATCCTAAAAGAACGCCCAGAAATAGATCTGATTGTGGTTCCTGTTGGTGGAGGAGGATTAATTTCTGGTATCGCTATAGCCTCAAAGAGTTTGAAGCCTAAAATCAAAGTTTTTGGCGTTCAATCCACAGCAACTCCGATAATGTTTGAATCATTGAGAGCAGGAACAATCGTGATACCCCACAGACATGAACCAAGAACAGTTGCCGAAGGATTATCGGGTAGCATAGAGAAAGAATCGATAACTTTCCCAATCGTGCAACAATATGTCGACCAAGTTTTTCTGGTTAGAGAAGAAGCCATCCGTCACGCTTTGGTTATGCTGTGGGAAAACGAGCAACTCAAAGTGGAAGGATCAGCTGCCACAACAGCAGCGTTGCTGATTCAGAATAAAGAGATGTTTGCAGAAAAAAAAGTTGTACTCGTATTAACTGGCGGCAACATTGACGAGGGGCTGTTTCAAACACTTTTAGCCTGGGAAGGTTACCCGGCTTAACCTAATTTGTAGCCCATTTTCCGCAGAAAAGTATGACGTTCTTCAATGTCCTGTTGGGTTTCAATACCCTTACTTTTAAGACCATCTACAACGCTAACTATGCCCCGTCCCTCTGCGGTTTCAACGATTAAAACCTCCAATGGATTAGCGCTAGCCGCTTAGATAGTGCAGACTTCAGGTACCGCCTTAACTTTATCAAGTACATTGAGTGGGTAAGCATTTTTTATGTATATCAAAAAACTGTGACCACAACCGATTTCAAGAGCTTTTTCTACTGCCGACCTTCGAAGTTCCTCATCGTTTCCTTCATGGCGGACAAGACAGGGTCCTGAGCCTTCGCAAAAACCAATTCCAAAGTTGATGTTGGGCACGGAGTTTACCAAAGCTTCGTAGAGGTCTTCAGGGGTTTTTATGAAATGGGCCATGCCCAATATTGTGTTGCAATCCTTTGGTGGGACAATCTTTACAATTTTGTACTCCATTACAGCCAACCTTACTGTCTAATTGTTAATTTAATTTGTTTAATATAACATTTTAACTGGATTTTATGTCCACTGAGGTTTTTGTATGCAAAACCTAAATATCGTTGATCGGTTAATGTTTGGGAAAGTGGCGGGCCGGTAGTTCAGCTGGTATGAACGCTTGACTTGCACTCAAGAGGTCGGGGGTTCAAATCCCCCCCGGTCCACTTC
>CAYPSV010000090.1:0-2503 GCA_964413605.1 uncultured Candidatus Bathyarchaeia archaeon
CATGACGGCAGTCATCTCCTCACGAAGGGAGCAGACTTCGTCCAGGTAGTCTGCCCATTCCACGGTACGGAATCGCCAGTCGATCAGCGCGCTTGCAATACCATTGACCCGTACGGCCCATGCAGGCGGCAGCCCATCCGGCTTGATAGATGTCTTGGTCGTACTGTCATGGGGCATGGGCAATAGCTGATGCCCATACCCCTGGCAGCCGTACCCGGTTTGCTCCGGGAATAGCCCGCACAACAGCTCGACACGACGAATTGCCTCGGCGTGGAGTCGGTCCTTGCGGTCCTCTTCATCATCGGCCTCCGCAGTATCGTCGTTCGCAAGATCACGCCAAGCTACCAGGAAATGTGCCCGGAGGGTTCCGTCTCGGTCCTCGATCCAAGCGGTGTCGGTTTCGCTCCGGAACCGAGCGGCAATGCGCTCGCGTTGCTCAGCGAGCCAAGGCCGCATTTGCGCCTCTTTGAGCTCCCAGCTTCCCCGAATAAGGTCAGAGACCAATTGCAGCGGCAGTTGGTCGAGGACGGCATCGAGCCCGACAGCGCAGAGCCAATCACGAGCTGGCGCTTCCGTGGACCAACGACCGGCCCAGTAGCTCAGCTCTGCGATTGCGGACCAATCGTCGTGGGTTATCGGCGGCGCTGGCGGGCTGGTGAGAGAAGCCAACCAACGGCGAGCGGATGCCAGTGCGGTCGACTTGTGCGGCTGGCGATCGAGGAAAGCCTGAAACAGCGCCTTCATTTCTTCAGGGATGAAATCCAGCTGCTTCCATACGGGGGTACTGCATGAGGGGCGCAAATCGGCAAGGTCCAAATCCAGTATGATCAGCCACGCCTTGCCGTGCTTGCTCCTGATTTCCGTTACCAGCTCGGTCAAGCGATCAACGTATTGCTGCACTCCCCACCACAAGAGCGCACGCAGAATTCCTCCGGCGTTGGTCCAGCTCCGGGGCTGCCATCCGTCGAGGTGTCGGACGATGAAGGGCATCAGGTCTGCATGACGGGTTGCAAGGTGCAACAGGAAAACCTCGGTGTCCCCGACGGTGATCAAGCCGAGACAGCGCTGTGCAAGGTCCAGGGCGTCGAATATGAGACCGTTGCACAGAATGTCGGCCAGGATCCGGGAGCGCACCGGGTGCAACCCGTCCAGTACCATACCCTCCTCCAGGCAGCGTACCAGGTACTCCTTCTCCAGCCGTTCGACGATGCGCCCGAGATCGATCTCTGCGAAATCCTTGCGCAAGGAGGCAACATCGAGTCGGGCACCGAGGGCCGAGGCGAAGGACACCAGCGCCAGCACACGCAGCCCCGCCCCGGATGCCTGGCCTTCGATTGCGGCGTCGCGAATGGCATAGACCTGCTGCTTCAGGCGCTCCCGCAAGGTCTCGGTACGTGTAACCAGGTACGTGTAAGGTGATTTGACGAAATAAAGTTACCATAAAATAGTGTGTTGTGGCCTGTAAAAAAGAAACTTGATTGGGAATAATATGGATCATCATGAATTCACAAGGAGTCAATCTCGATGTCCAGTCAGGTTTTCCCCCAGCCGACAGAGGAGCAGATCGCTGAGCTTCGTTTCGCCGCCTCGAAGATGCACGGTGCTGAGCGGCGAGCCTTTGTCGCGGAGATTGCCTTGAAGTACTGCAATGGCAATGCTCGGCAAACCGAGCGGGTGTTCGGTTGGGGGCGAGAAATGGTGGAGACGGGTTTGGGAGAGAAACGCACGGGGCTCGTCTGTGTAGGTGCCAATGCGAGCTTCAGTGGCAACCAGCGCTGGGAGGAGAAACACCCCGCAGTCGCCGCGGATTTGCGTCGACTTGCCGAAGCGCATGCACAACAAGATCCCAGCTTCCGGAGCACGATCGCCTTTACCCGGCTGACGGCAGCACAAGCGCTGTGCCAGCTGCGTCAGCTCGGCTATGAGGACGAGGAACTGCCGGCACCGGGCACGATGGCGAAGATACTCAATCGGCTGGGGTATCGGTTGCGCCGAGTGGTCAAGGCCAAGCCGTTGAAAAAGATTCCAGAGACTGACGCCATCTTTGGCAACATCAAGGAAAAAGAAGAGGCGAACCGAGAACTTGGCGCTACGCGCATCAGCGTTGACTGTAAGGCGACGGTCAAGCTCGGGGAGCTTTCCCGTGGTGGGATGACGCGCGGGGACAACCGTGCCTGTGACCATGACATGGACTGTAGCGGCAAGCATACGCCGTGCGGCATCCTTGAGGAGAACAGCGGTGCCCTGCAGATCGAATTCGGCAGCTCCGCCAAGACCAGCGATTTCATCGTCGATTCCTTACAGGCATGGTGGGACAGATTCTCGGTCCAGGAGCAAGAGGCGACCCCTCTGATCCAAATCAAAATGGATAACGGTCCTGAAAGCAGTGGCGTACGAACGCAGTTTCTCAAGCGCATCGTCCAGTGGGTCGATCAGATCAACAAGCCCATTCACCTCCTCTACTTCCCTCCCTATCACAGCAAGTACAACCCCATCGAGCGTT
>CAYPSV010000091.1:0-2465 GCA_964413605.1 uncultured Candidatus Bathyarchaeia archaeon
CAACAATTACTGGTTCCGCCATCTCACGCCCCAAGTCCAAGGCGAGGAGATCGCAAGCCGTATGATGGTTGTACAGGACCTCGAAGGTGTGTATGAACTGATCAAGGACGAGATGGAAAGGGCGGACGAATACGCTCGCGCCATTCGTGATCACTGGTTCCAGAAACGCGCGGACAAGGCCGGATGGATTGCTGGCGGCTTGGCGATCGCCGCTATATTCTTGACTTTCGTAGAGGATATTTTTAGGGGACCGGCATTGGGCGCTTTCTCGGCCTTGATTGTGATCGCATCGATTGTGTGGACCATCTTCTTCGCGACAAGAAAATTCGATAAGCCATGGAGGATCGAGAAGGACGACCCACACCAAAAGCCCTCATTCCACCCACGTCGACCGTCTTAAGCCTTCAGTGATGTAGCCCGGATGGCGCACGGCGGAATCCGGGAAACCGAATAGGAACACTGGATGGCGCTGTGCTGCATCCAGACGACGATCTTGCGGCTGAGAGGCGACAAAGCCGGTAGTTTCGTATTCCTCGGAGGAATCGATTAATTCGGCCTTGATCATAACTCCGGCCAAAACCGTGTGCTTAACTTGGTTATGACTGCGGAGAGGATTGGCGCGATGTTCGGAATTTCATACTCTTGGAAGTGGAATCTGACCAGGAGTATGGAAAGATGCGCGAACATCGCGCCAGAGATGACTTTAGCCAAGATGCGGTCTCCCTGCCAGTGTGTGATACACGCCAGGGGGGAAGATCATGATCCGCAGCGATCGCCTGGAGCGCGCAGAGAAGCTCGAGGTGGCCGAAGCGCGCTTGGCGGCGGGGAGGACCCAGCGGCAGGTAGTCGAAGAGCTTGGGGTGGCGCGCAGCACGTTGCAGGACTGGCGCCGAGCAAGCTCGCTGGAGGGGGTTCCGGATACCTTGGCCGCGTTTGTCGCCACACCCGAGGGCGTACGCTGGCTGCAGCGCATGCTTCTGGCAGCGCAGTTTGCGATCACGCTGCGTGGCGGGGCCGGCGTGCGGGTGGTCTGTGAATTCCTGCAGCTGAGCGGGCTGTCGGCGTTCGTCGGAGCCTCCTACGGCAGTCAGCAGAAGTTCAATAGTGCCCTGGAAAAGGCGGTAGTAGCGCTGGCTGAAGAGCAGCGTGCGGCACTTGCCGCGGGCATGGCACCGCGGCAGGTGACGGTGTGCGAAGACGAAACCTTTCATCCGCAGATCTGCTTGGTGGCCCTGGAGCCGGTGTCAAACTTCATTCTCTTGGAACAGTATGCCAAGGATCGCTCGGCGGCGACCTGGACGCAGGCGCTTGAGCAGGCAATTGCCGAGCTCCCCGTTCAAGTCATTCAAGGTACCAGCGACGAAGCGAAGGCCTTACGTCGCCACATCGAGAAAGAGTGCAACGGGCACCATTCCCCGGATCTGTTCCATGTGCAGCACGAGGTGTCGAAGGCGACCAGCCTGCATCTGGCCCGCCAGGTCAAACAAGCCGAGGCACAAGTGGCGAGCGCCGAGGCTCACTGCCAGGCCGAGCGAGCCGCCGAGAAGGCCTATTGGCACCAACGCCAACGTCCCCCGGGACGCCCACCCGCCTTCAAGCATCGCATCCAGGCGGCGATGGGCGAGTTGGCGCAGTCCAAGATCGAGCGCGAGCAGGCGCTGAGTGCGCAGCGCGAGGCGCGCGACCTGATCGGAGAGATTGGCGAGCTGTATCACCCCTACGCGCTTGACAGCGGGCAAGCCCAGCCTGCCGAGCGCCTCGCCCCGCGCTTCGAGGATGTGTGGTGGCGACTGAAAAATCTTGCCGATTTCGCTGATCTGCCCTCCCGTGCCCGCGGGCATCTGGCCAAGGCGCAGCGTCTGACCACCCAGTTGCTCGCCACTTTGACCTTTTTCTTCGCCACGCTCCTGGCCAAGGTCGAGGCGTTGAATCTCCCGCCCGATGTGCACCAGGCGGTCATTGAGCAGTTGATTCCAGCCATCTACCTCGAACGTGTCGCTTCGCGCAGCACACGGGCCGAATCGCGCCATCGGTTGCGCACCCTCAGTCAGCAACTGCTCGAACCGCTTCGCGAGTTAACTCATCCGCTGCAGCAGCTTGCACCCGCCTTGCAGATCCGTATCGAGCAGGTGGCCACCGAATGCGCTGACCTGTTCCAACGCAGCAGCTCTGCGGTGGAAGGGCGCAACGGGCAGCTCTCGCTGTTCCATCATGGCCGCCATCGCCTCAGCGACAACAAGCTCGCCGCGCTGACTGCCGTACACAATTTCCACATCTGCCGCACCGACGGCACCACGGCCGCCGAGCGCTTCTTCGGACGCGCCCATGCACCCTTTTTCGAGCAACTCCTCGATCGGGTGCTCTTGCCACCACCACCGCGACAACGGCGACCGCCTCAACCTAAGCAGCCGTTCCTGTTGCCAATGGCGGCTTAATGGCGGTGGCCGGAGTTATGATCAAGGCCA
>CAYPSV010000092.1:0-2265 GCA_964413605.1 uncultured Candidatus Bathyarchaeia archaeon
TTTGTACTCCTTGAGATTTTCTAATTCTTCAAGAGATTTGTAGACCGTTATTACATCGCCGATGTGCCTAACGACATTTGTAGGCAAAGACACTGTTATTGAACCCATCATAGGTTTCTTAAATCCAAGAGCTTCACAAGCTTCTTTAGTAAGCTCTACTTGTAAATATTTTAGATGCCACGAGATTGTTTCAACCTCGGAATTCTCGACTTCTCCAAGAGTAAAAGCATCAGAAGTAATTACCTTCATCCCATTCAATCTACTAACTTTCATTCAAAACCACCAAAAATAAGGGTCTCAAGAGACTATTTGAACGTTATTAAAATTTGAATCGTTCCAACAAGCTATTTAGCGTAATCGCAGGTTCAAAAAAAGAGAAAGCTGGTTATTTCCAGAGCTTTTTGCCAGTCAACAGCCAAACTACTATCAAGATTACAGCTAGCACTAGCAGTATATGTATCAATGACCCAACGCCTGGCAAAGCAAAAAAACCAACCAACCAAAGAACCACAAGAATAAGAACAATAGCTACAATAGTGTTTATCAAATATCCCTTCTATCCAAAAAGGCATGTTCCTAATGGCGCTTAAGCCTATGTGACTGTATGACCACAACCACACACGCATAATAGTTGATTTCAACAACCTCAAGCAAGTTAGAGGTACATATTTTGGGTGCCATAGAAGAAGTAATCAATTTTATCACTGCTGGAAGCATAGGTGGTTTACCACCAATTGTTCTAATGATTATTCCATTTATCATCGGACTTATCGTTGGCTATATTGCCCACAAAATGTTGAAAATAGCAATTATAGCAGCCATAATACTTGTTGTAGTTGCTTATTTTGGGTTTTTCGGTTTAAGCCTTGGCGCATTAAGTAACATTGCAGAAACATACGGTCCCATAGCAATACAATACGGAACCCTGCTAATGGGAATCCTTCCATTAGGCATAGGACTCATTGTCGGCTTCATCATCGGTTTCGTATTCTCTTAAGAAACATGTTCTTTCTGATGAAATTTGGCAAAACCGATGAACAAAACTAAAATCAACGCAAGTTTTTGTAGAGCAAAGACCGCCAAAATTCAAGAGGACACAGAAATAAAGCGTGAATCCACCTATTCAACAGTTGAAGAGAATGCCAGCAGACATTACCAGAATACGTTCAAGTTAGGTCTAAGATTAAGTCGCGGATTATTTTCAAACTTGGTTGGTGTTAAAGCTCCGCTGTTTTGTGGTCATAAATTAACTTACAATTGTAACCTTAAATGTAAAATGTGCCCTTTCTGGAAAAGACCCAATATAGATTTGAGCACGGAGAATGAAAAAGCAGTTCTTAAGCAAATTTATGATTCAGGTGCTTGTGCAATCGCGTTTGAAGGCGGAGAGCCGCTTCTAAGAAAAGATTTGAGCGAAATTCTTGCTTTCTCTAAATCTCTACCTCTGCAAACCAGCCTGATAACTAATGGCACTCTTCTTGAATCAAAAATAGATGAGGTAGCCCAATACATCAATGGCGCAATCTACGTTTCGTTAGATGGTCTGGAGAAAACTCATGATACAATCAGGGGAGTTAGTGGCTGTTTCAAAAAAGCGATTCAAGGCATAATTGCAGCCTCCAAAAAGGTCTCTGTGATAATCAACACTACAATAATGGCTGAGAATATTGATGAGATTGAAGATTTAGTTAGGTTGGCGAAGGATCTGGATGTAAAAATATCCTTGGCAGTTGCTTATGAGTACTTTGAGGCAGAAGCATCTTCTCCTGTTAATCTTGAAATCAAAAAGATAGCTGAAAAACTTGTTGACTTAAAGAAAAAGAGTTATCCTCTTATGAATTCAATCAGCTATTTTAAAGTCATCGCAAAACAGAAAAAATGGACTTGCAAGCCTTGGCTGACAATCAATGTAAGCCCTGAAGGGTCTTTGGTGCTTCCTTGTTATGTTCGGAATGGATATGCGAAGACTGTTTCAGTTTTTGAAACCAGTATTAAAACTGCGATTTCTGAGTTTAACTGGAAGAAAACACGGAAGTGCAATGATTGCAGCCTGCATTGTTATGTTGAGCCGTCTCTTGCTCTTTCCTATGATTTTGGAGCCTTTTTGAATTGGGCATTATGATAAAGGGCACGAGACGTCCAACTTAGCTTATTAATTATTTAATTTAAAAAACAACGTTCTGATGTTATTGCTATCTGTATGTTTTATTTCTTTTTACTTTTTTTGCGAGTAACAGACACTAACAGAGTGACAGACATTATTCA
>CAYPSV010000093.1:0-1902 GCA_964413605.1 uncultured Candidatus Bathyarchaeia archaeon
AAGCTGCTGTGCAGATCCTCTCGCCGCGCTCGAGTCTCTGCTGGTGTAGAGGGTAGGAGGCTGGGCGGCTTCGCCGCCGCTCGCGTTTGGCTGTTGACTAGACATCGAGACGATAGCTGAGGTTTGAAGTTGGGCTAGACGCTTGACATTGGTGGATTGTCTCAGTATCTTGGTATCTAGTTATAGAACTAGTGCCGGAGGTTGGAAATGGGCTTCCCCACCAAGGTCCAGCGGATCAAGCGGAAGAAGAGCGAGCAGTGGTACATCAACTTCCCCTCGGCGGTCGCTCAAGCGATGGAGTTCGGCCCGAGCGAGACGGTCGAGTGGTTCATCGAGGACAAGGAGACCCTCGTCCTGCAGCGGCCTGAGGCTCCCGAGCGCAAGGTAAAAAAAACTCCAGCGGCTCGCTCCTCGACGAACTCCAAGGGCTCATCGCCTCATGTCGACCAGCCTTCGGTCAGGAGCGAAACTGGCAGCGAGGATGTCGGCTCCTCCTGAGTCACCTGGTGTCGCTGTCGCATCACACCGTCACAGGTCTGATCTCGACGTCGGGCCGGCAGTTCGAGGACTGGTCCGCAGACTATCGGTTCTTCTCGCACGATCGGTTCGACCCGGCCGCGCTGTTCGACGTCGCACGGGTTGCGGTTGTGGAGCGTCTGGCACCTGGCGCGCCTGTCCTGGTGGCGATGGATGACACCATCAGTCGCAAACGTGGCCTCAGGATCCCGGGAGTGGCGTGGCGACGTGACCCGATGAGCCCGCCGTTCCGCCCCAACATGGTCTTGGGGCGACGCTTCATCCAGGTGTCTGCCGTGGTCTCTTCATCCTCGATCGGCGCTCCCGGCCGCGCGGTTCCGATCGACTTCACTCACGCCCCGAGCGAGCGACGCCCTACCACAACGGCATCGGCCGAAGAGTGGTCGACGTATCGTGCCCGCGCTCGCGCCGCCTCACTGTCCAAACAGGGCGTCGACCGCCTCGGCGCCCTGCGCACCAGGCTCGACACCGACGGCCACTGTGACCGGCCGTTGTGGGTGACCGTGGACGGAAGCTACACCAACCGCACGGTCCTGTCCCAGCTCCCTTCACACACCGTGCTGATTGGCCGGATCCGTCGCGATGCCAGTCTGCATCCCCAGCCCGGCGCCAGGTCGCCTCACGTCAAAGGGCGGACCCGCCAGTACGGTGAAGAGGCCATCACTCCCGACTCCATCCGCCAGGATCCGAGCATCGCGTGGCAGACCACGCCGATCTACGCCGCCGGCAAGCTCCACAACATGCGCTACAAGTCCGTCGCCCCACTGCTGTGGCGACCTGCTGGCGCTCACCGACCACTCCGAGTTGTCGTCGTCGCCCCGCTCGCATATCGGCTCTCCAAGAACTCGCGGGTCATGTTCCGCAAACCAGCCTTCTTGATCTGCTCTGACCCAGATCTCCCCCCAGAGAAGGTCCTCGCTGCCTATGTCAGCCGCTGGGACGTCGAGGTCAACATCCGCGACGAAAAGCAACTCCTCGGGTTTGACCAGGCTCAGGTGAGAAACCCTGCCAGCGCCTGCAATGCTCCACAGCTCGCCGTCGCCGCCTACGCCCTACTCCTCGTCGCCGCCATCCGCGCCTTCGGCGTCAACGGCCTCCCACCTGCACTGCCCCAGCCCAAGTGGCGGGCCTCCAAACCCCGACCCCGCGCCTCCACCAACGACCTCATCAATCACCTGCGATTCAACCTCTGGGGACGTGCCATCGCCAGCTCCAATTTCTCCGGCTTCGTCAACCCTCCACCCCAAACCCCGACCGCCACGATTCTCACGCCGTCACTCCCCTCGGCTCTCTTCTACTCGTCCTAGCGGTCAAAACCCGCTCTCAACCTGCCCGTCAGTGACTTCGAAAAGGGCCAAACGCGAG
>CAYPSV010000094.1:0-1771 GCA_964413605.1 uncultured Candidatus Bathyarchaeia archaeon
GGGTGGACGAGATAAAAGTGGGTTTTGGGCATTTGGGTTGATTTTGAGGCGAGTATTGTAGTATTAGAGCTACAATATGAAACGGATCTCCCCGGATTACTCCAGCCTGGAACTCCAGCGCCAGCAACTCCTCCAGCAACTCTCCTCCTTTCAGCAACTCCGGCGTGGATCGCTGACCGAGCAGTATTTAACGCTCAAGCGCAAGGACGGCTCAAAAGTCAAACGCGGCCCCTATCCTCTGCTCACACGCAAGCAGGGGCAAAAAACCGTGTCCCTGCGCGTGAGCGATCCCCAACTGGTGCCGATTTATCGCCAGCAGATTCAGGCCATGCGCCAGTTTGAAAACGTCGTCGGGCGACTAGTCCGTGTGGGAGAACAGCTCAGTGACCTGGCCGTCGCGGAAGTGACGCAAAAAAAAACTGCTGGTGGAGCTGGAGCAAAGCGCTGAGGTCCGCCGGTTGGCGGCGGCGCTGGCGGCGCGGCAAACACCGGATTTTGAAGCTTGGGAGAGTCTCCTGCTCCAGGCCGCCCGCCAGGGCGGAGCGGGCGTGTTGGGCAGCCTGCTCACCCACTGGCAACGGCATGCTCCACGGCAAGCCGTTCTTTGCCCCTGCGGTCAGCGCATGGGCAGCCGGGGGCGGCGCGCAAAAAACTTGCTGACGACCTTGGGTCCAGTGCCCTTCCACCGCTCGTTCTACCGATGCGAACGATGTCACCAGAGCCGTTTTCCAGATGATGAGCAGCTGGACATTGTCCAGACCACTTATTCACCCGGGGTCCGGCGGCTCATGGCCCGGGCCGGAAGCCAGACCCAATTCCAACAGGCCGCCGAGGATCTGCTCTGCTACGCCGGACTGAAGATTGAGCCGCGCGAAATCGAGCGCGTGGCCGAAGCGGCGGGCCGCGAGGTCGAGGCCTGGCTGGGCGAAGAGCAATCGCAGACGCTGCACACGCCCCTCCCGCTGGCTTCGATCTCCGGGAGGAGCGCCAAATTGTATATCAGCTTTGACGGGACGGGGGTTCCCGTGCGCAAAAACGAACTGCAGGGGCGGCGCGGAAAACAACCCGACGGTTCGGCCCGCACTCGGGAAGCCAAGCTGGGCTGCGTCTTCACGCAAGTGGGCCTGGACCCGGAGGGCTATCCTCAGCGCGATCCGAACTCCACGACTTATGTCGGAGCGATTGAATCGAGCACCCTCTTTGGCTGGCGCATTTATGCCGAAGCTTTGCGGCGCGGATTGGCCCAAGCCAAAGAAGTCGCCGTTCTGACCGACGGTGCGCGTTACAACCGCACCATTGCCCTGACGCACTTCCCCGAAGCGATCCACATCGTGGACTTGTTTCACGCCTATGAGCATTTGAACCTCCTGGCGCACATTCTCTGGGGACCCGAAGCCAAAGCGCCCAAAAGCTGGCGTGATCTGCTGGAAGCGGGAGAGATCTCCGGGCTCTTGCGCAAAGCCGGCCGGCAACGGATGGCCTGCTCCAAAAGCAAACAGGTGCTGCTGAAGGAACTGGGTTATTTTGAAAACAATGCGCCACAGATGCGCTATGCCGATTACCGAGCGAAACAATATTTTGTCGGCTCCGGCGTGGTGGAAGCGGGCTGTCGCACCGTCATTGGGCAACGCCTTAAACAATCCGGGATGCGTTGGTCCGTGCGTGGAGCCAACGCCATTATCGCCCTGCGTTGCTGCATCATGTCCGGCCGCTTCGAGGACTTTTGGGCCGCTCGCTCCTGATTGCCCCCACTTTTATCTCGTCCACCCCT
>CAYPSV010000095.1:0-1771 GCA_964413605.1 uncultured Candidatus Bathyarchaeia archaeon
TTGCGGTGGAAAAATTTACTTAGACACCTTCGAGAAAGCGTTGGGTATGGTTGATGCTGATAAGTTTGAGTCGGTTGCGGTTTCCGCGGGGTTTGATACGCATATGGGTGATTTGGCAACTTTGGGTTTACTTGAACAAGACTACTTCCAACTAGGCAAACTCATCGGACAGCTCAAAAAACAATCCTTCTTTGTCTTAGAAGGGGGTTATGTTGGCGAAAATGTTGGCGGCGATATTGATAGCTTTCTGAGAGGCTATGAAGAAAACAGATAAAAAAAGAAGAACATTCCTATTTTTTGCAGATTTTAGCGGTTGCTTTCTTGTTGAGAATTTCGAGTTTTTCAGTGATCTTCTCAGAGCGTTTCTCGGCAACTGCAAGCATTGGTCTCCAGTCTTTGCTCTTTATCGTTGCTAACAATTGCTCTGTTTGAACCGGAAGCTTTGCTAACGCATCGTTGAAGAGTTTTTCAGCAGCTTCATCAGAATCAACTATTGACAGGGCTTCCTCTGGACATGAATCGACACATTTTGGTTCGCCTTCACAGAGGTTACATGCTATGGCTTTGCCTGTATCAGCGTGAATAGTGATTCCACCGTGATCGCAGGCTTGCACACACCAGTCGCAACCTTTACATCTGGATTCATCCATTATCAGTAAACCTGTAGTTTCTGACTGTGATAAGGCTCGTTCGGGGCATGCTTTTACGCATTTTGCGTCGTCGCATCCTCGACAAGTTAAGGCAAAGTTGAAAACTGGAGACATACGCACTACTCGAATCCTGGAGCGAATCGGATTCCAGATTCCTTCTCCTTTTTCTACTGTACATGCATATTCACAAATTCCGCACCCGATACATTTGCTCGGATCAACTGAAACGAATTTCCTTGTTTTATTTTTAGCGGACATTCCTGTACTAAACCTTCTTTGACGTTAAAGTATGTGAGTACATCATTGGCTTTTAACCATTACTTAAGAAGATCAGAATTTTTCATGGAAAATAATAACGTGTGTAAACCTTTTCAGGTATCAAAGACATAACGGACCAGCAAACAAATGTAATTAAAAACCTTGAATTCAGATTTACTGGTGCGGAGGGTGGGATTTGAACCCACGAACCCCTGCGGGATAGGAGCCTCAGTCCTACGCCTTTGGCCATGCTGGGCGACCTCCGCTTGTGTTTCGGAATATAGGAGCAAGGCTCATTTAAAGGCTTTACTTTGTTTTAAGCGCAATGTTTTAGGTTTAGTTTGTATTGTTGTTTTATGGAGTTGTGTTTGGCGGGTTGTGGCAATGTTTATACCACCCCATCTATAACACTGTTATATAACTGGTGTTGAGAATGAAAGTATACAAAAACGTCTTAGAAACAATCGGAAAAACACCCCTAGTCCAAATAAACAACCTAACAAAGGGCGCTAAAGCCACCGTGCTGGCTAAACAGGAAGCCCGAAACCCAGGCGGCAGCGTAAAAGACCGAATCTGCCAAGGCATGGTAGTTGAGGCAGAAAAACAAGGACTAATCAAACCAGGGGCAACCTTAATCGAGCCCACTTCAGGCAACACCGGAATCGGCTTAGCAATGGTTGCAGCCGTAAAAGGTTACAAACTGATACTTACTATGCCTGAAACTATGAGCTTAGAGCGCCGCAACCTTCTAAAAGCATATGGGGCACAACTGATCCTAACACCTGGATCAGACGGCATGGGTGGAGCAATCAAAAAAGCCGAAGAACTCAACGCAACAACACCAAACAGCTTTATGCCCCAAC
>CAYPSV010000096.1:0-1674 GCA_964413605.1 uncultured Candidatus Bathyarchaeia archaeon
GGAAATCGGCCAGCGGCTTGGGCCCCTCGCCGATACTGAGCCCCCGGGAGAGAGTCCCAAAGGAATCCGACCTCTTTCTTCTCTCAATTGTGGATAAAGCTTGAAAGAAGATCTGGTTAGCAGTTAAGTTTCAAGCAATCAACAGGATAGATTCACCCTCCGTCCTCCTTGTCGAGCACATGAACGCAGAATCACTGAAAGAGGCCGTCAGGCGCGAGCTCCCAAATCTGTTGCGGGAAGATCCCGAATTCCGTGCCTACGTTTTGGAGCTGGCTCGCCAGGAATTCACACCTCGCTCAGAAACCGTTGATCGCTTTGACCAGACGCTGGCGGAGCTGAAGCGTGATCGGGAAGAACAGAACCGCAAATGGGATGAACAGAACCGCAAGTGGGAGGAGCAGCGCGCGGAGCGCGAGCGTGACCGGGAAGAACAGAACCGAAAATGGGATGAACAGAACCGCAAGTGGGAAAAACAGAACAGCAAATGGGACGAACAGAACCGCAAGTGGGAGGAGAGTCGGAAGGAGTTTGACCGGGTTCACGAAGAAATCATGGCGCAAGCGAAGAAATTCGACCGCGGCATCGGCGCCTTGGGTGCCCGTTGGGGAATGCAGTCAGAGGCGGCTTTTCGTAATGCCTTGGCCGGGATCCTGGAGCAGAACTTTGACGTGCAGGTTCTGCACGTCAACGAGTATGACGACGAAGGAACCGTCTTCGGCCGTCCTGAGCAGGTCGAGATCGACGTGATCATCAAGAACGGGCTGCTGTTGATTTGTGAGCTGAAATCCTCGATTGACAAAGCCGGGATGTACATCTTCGAGCGCAAGGCGCGCTTCTACGAGCAACGTCATGGACGCAAGGCCGAGCGTCTCATCGTGATCTCGCCGATGATCGAAGCGAAGGCGCAGAAAGTGGCTGATCAGCTCGTCATAGAGACATACAGCGATTCCGAGGACGTCGAGGCAATCTGACCAGGAAGGAAGTGTTCAGGAGCCAACGTACGAGGTGCGGGAGGAGACCCGCAGCGATCCCGTGGAAGGTCAACTCCGTGGGGCGATGGAACACCAACATCCGGCTTGGATAGCCGCGACGCAGAGCCCCACTCCCACAAGAGCACTCAAGAGCATCAGGTCAGAGATCCACTCTGTGGGATGCCTCGGGGAGGCCCGCTCTGCGGGGCGACCGACCGCCCACTGGATGATCGCCGCACGATTGGGACAAAAGGCTCATTCCCGGGATCTGCGAAGGGGCAGGATCTCCATCCCCGGACAGATCTATACCTCATATAGGCACAATATTGCATTTTCTGAATACTTGAAATTTCAGTGTAAGCAAGGAATCAAGCTCCTTTTTGTACGTTGTGTGTGTTTGATTTAGGCAGTCCGATATTGCCCGTTTGAAATTACCAAAATCGGAATAGTATGTGGAATATAAAACCTTTTTTTTGACGAACTTCCATAACCTTTCAATCAGATTCAAGTTCGGCGAATAGGCAGGAAGGAAAAGTAGCTCAATGTTGAGTTGTGAAGCTAATGCTGCGACGAGTTTGCATTTCTGGTAACGTGCGTTATCTAGTACCAGAGTGATCGGTACTGCGATATTCAGCAATGCAATTTTCCGTAACAATTCGCAGACACTTTCCGCGTTGATATAGGTATCATTTGTAATCAATAC
>CAYPSV010000097.1:0-1655 GCA_964413605.1 uncultured Candidatus Bathyarchaeia archaeon
TGTGGCGTGATTTTCATGCTGCAGCCTGGAGAAGTGATTTAATTTGAGAGGATTGAATGGCGAGGATTGCGGTAGCTACGGAGTGTCCTCTGGTAGTGAGGACGTAGCGGTGGCTGCGTGGAAGGCGGCGTATGAGGCGGTGAGCGCGCAGGAGCGCAAGGAGTCGGCTGACTCGGCTGGAGAGGTGGCGCTGGTCCTTCGGGTCGGTCTGGCCAGGGAAGAGGATGGCTCGGATTTCGCGGTTACGGAAGCCGGAGATCGAGAACTCGCCGCGGCTGATCACACGCATGAGGTCGAGGTCGGCCGGAGAGAATGGCCGCAGGCCGCGATATCGCTTGCGGCCCCGTCGGGCCGGTTGGCAAACGGGCGCGAGCAGTGCCGAGAGCTGGTCGTTGACTTCGATCGATGCGAGAGCTTCGGCGTAGCGGTTGTTGACCGCTTGGGATGCCTGGGCGCGAAGCCGGAGATCGGCAACAGTCCGGCGGAGAGGTTGGCGGGACTCGTCGCCCTCGGGATCGGTGAGCTTGGTCCGGACGACCTTGAACGGCTTTGGATCGTTGATGGTGGTTTCGATGCGCAGGACGCTACCGTGCTTGTCGTACACCTTGACCGAGTTGGTCTTGACCCAATGCTTGACGCGAATGCCCTCGGGTCGGTCCTTGAATGAACTCGTGACCTCGCCCCGAAAACCCCCACAAGCTGACTGGCCGAGGAAGCGCATGACGTCCCGTGCGCCGAACACAGCAATCGAACCGCGGGTCAGAGCGGGATAGACGGCAGCCAGCTCAGATGCCGATCGAAACATGAGGTCCGTCGCCCACTCGGTCTGGTGAGCGGTCCAGTAGTAGTGCGGGGCGTGCGGGCCGAGCATCTCGTCATGAGCAGGATTGAGGCGGGCAGCCACGGCATCGAGGACCCCCGTCCAGTTGGTCCGCAGCTGTTGGTCCATCAACCTCTGGGCAGCGGCAGAATCTTCGAGCCAGACGAAACAGTTGTCCCGACGCTCGAAGCGAAGCCCTTGCCGCATCATCTGTTGTGCCAACCACTCGCGCCCGTTGAACCACACCTGCACGCTGAAGGGAAACCAGGTCTGAATGCGGCCTCCCATGAATCCAAACGTCGGGTCGTTCCAGTAGTGGTAGATGTGGGTGCACTTTCGCTGTGCCGACTTGAGCAGCAGCATCTTGGCGGTTCGATCTCTCTCAATCGTGTAGGACCGACACGGCTCGACCACGTGCAACACACAGATCAACCCCTCAGTGATGCCGTCCTCACGAGCAATCCTCTTCGCCATCTCCTCCTTCGATGCCTGTGACGACGGCAGATAGATGATCGGCCGATTGGCCCTCTTCGCCTGGTCGAACGAGGCCTGCTTCAGCTGCGCCGACTTGCGCTCGGCGTAAGCTCCGAAGTCCTTGAGCAGTACTCTTGACCGACCCAGAAACGCCTCGAACAGGCACGTCACCGCGAGGTTCCTCAACATCCCTCTCATCACCAGGCGGTCGAACCCACTCAATTGGCCTACAATGTGGTCTGCGAACTTCGCGATGAGTTGATTCACGGCATCCCCCTGCGCTTTGTGTTTCTTGGTCGAATCACTCTAGCGCTACGGGGATGCCGGTTTCTTTCGCCAAGACAGTCCACGACTCGTCAGG
>CAYPSV010000098.1:0-1554 GCA_964413605.1 uncultured Candidatus Bathyarchaeia archaeon
ATCTCCGGTTGGGGTTGATCAAGCCCGTTTGCGGGCAGCGGGAACAGGAGTGCCAAAGACTTCGAGGTAGAGTTGCGCGTCGAGCTGGGGGCGTTCGTGCTGGGCAGCGGTGGCCAGAAGCTCGGCGGCCATGGTGGTGAGCACGCGGTAGTTACCCAGGGCGTGCTCGGCGAGGGTGCTCATCAGCTCGGCGCTCATCAGGCTGGCATTGCCGGAGCTGTTCTGAAGGTGCTTGAGGCATTCGAGCAATACCTCGCGGCTGGCATATTCCATATTGAGCCGGGTGCGGATGCGGCTGCCCAGCGGCAGGAGCTCCTCGCGGCGCAGCTTGGCGCTCAGGCGGGCATCGCCGGCGAGGATTACACTGAGTAGCGTGCGCGAGTCGAAGTGCATGGAGGTGAGCAGGCGCAGCTCGTTGAGCACCGCAGGATGCATCTCCTGGGCTTCGTCAATGAGCACCACCGGGCGCAGAAGGGTGGCCTCCAGATGGGCCAGCCAGCGTTCACGCAGGGCCTTGAAGCCGCCCCAGCGGTTATGGGGCTTGAGCTCGACGGCGAACAGATCCCCCATCTCGCGGTAGAAATCGGCCAGATTGGAGCTGGGGTGGCTGATGGCCCCGACACTGAGCTCGGGCAGCTTGCCGAGGCGCTCATCGAGCAGGCGCAGCACCGCGCTCTTGCCGGTGCCGGGATCGCCCTGGATCAAGGCGAAGCCGCCTTCGCGGAGCAGGGCGTGCTCGATGCGCCAGCAGAACTGCTCGACCGGAGCGGTGACATGCAGCGCCGCGGTGGGCAGCTCCGGGGAGAAGGGATTGAATTTGAGCCCGTAGAGGGCGAGCAGGGTCTTGTTCATGCGGTGGGCTCCGGGTCGTCGTGTTTGGGCAGATAGGCGGGCGGCAGACCGGTGGCGGCATACTCGGCCAGGAGCTTGCGCAGCAGCGGCGGCAGCGCCGTCCCCTTGGCCGGTATCGGTTCCGGCGCACTCACCGGCGCGAGGCGGCGGCGTTCTCCAGAAGCATTGCTGGCCTTGTCCAACGGATAGAGCGGGCAGAGCCCCTGACCGCTGTGGGGATCGACCAGCTCCACGGTACGCAGGTCCCAGCGGGCATAGGCGACGTGCAGCGTCTCGAGGTGTCGGAACCGTGCCGGGACCTCGAAGCGTTTGCCCTGAAGGCTGATGGTCCCGTCGCTCCTGCGCTGGCGGCGTTGAACGCGCAGGCGGAAGGCACGGCGCAGGGTCTCGCTGTCCGGACAGGGGCGGCCCACGTTGGGCGCATCCAGGTAGCGCTTGAGCGGCGTGGTGGCGATCTCGGCGTGGACGTTGCGGTGGTAGTCCTGTTCGACCCACGCCTGGGTGATGGTGTTGAGCCGTTCCAGGGACAGCTCGGCTACCCCCTCGAGCATCGCCATCAGGCGCCCTTCGAGCGTGCCCCAGAAGCTCTCCTGCTTGGCGTTCTGATAGGGGCTGTAGGGCAGGGTCGGCTCGTGCAGGATGCCCAAGGCGTGGAGTCCAGCGCCAAACTCCTCGGCCTGCATCGCCGAACCGTTATCGCTC
>CAYPSV010000099.1:0-1447 GCA_964413605.1 uncultured Candidatus Bathyarchaeia archaeon
TGCTAAAGTTCTGAGAATTTGTCACCCGTAACGGTTCCGAGAAAATGTCACCTCATGGACAAAACCAGAGAGGTGACCTTGACCGTTCGAGAACAGAAAAGACTCTTCGTGATCACAGAAGTTGTGGCAGGTCGCTGGACGGCTGCGGAAGGGGCTGAGAAGCTGGGTCTGTCGTTGAGGCAGATGCGGCGACTGCTGGCTGCCTGTCGCCGCGACGGTCCGTCGGCCCTGGTTCACGGCAACCGCGGCCGGGCGACGGCACGCCGCCTCTCGCCTGGACTCAGAGAGCAGGTGGTCGGCCTGGTCAAGAGCAGCTACTCCGACTACAACGACTACCACCTGACGGAGATCCTGGCCGAAGAACACGACATCATCCTGTCTCGGTCCAGCGTACGGCGCATTCGTCGGGGAGCTGGCGTGCCCGGGCCGCGGAAGCGACGCTCCCCGCGTCACCGCAGCCAGCGGCCACGTTCGGCCCGCCGCGGCATGCTCCTGCAAATCGACGGCAGCGACCATGCCTGGCTTGAAAACCGGGGCCCGAAGTTGTCGCTGTTGGCCGCCATCGACGACGCCACCGGTGAGGTGGTGTGGGCTGTGTTCCGTCCTGAGGAAGACGCCGTTGGCTACTTCCTGCTCCTGCAGCACATTCTCCAAACCCACGGTCTCCCAGAAGCGGTCTACGCCGATCGCCACACCATCTTCCAGAGCCCGAAGAAGGCCACGATCGCCGAAGAACTGGCCGGGAAGCTCCCCCGGAGCCAGTTTGGCCGTTTGCTTGATGAACTGGATATCCTGCTCATCAAAGCTCATTCACCGCAGGCCAAGGGTCGCATCGAGCGCCTGTTCGGCACCCTCCAGGACCGCCTGGTCAAGGCACTCCGCCAGGCTGGGGCCACGTCCCTCGAAGAGGCTAATCAGGTCCTGCCCGGCTTCCTGTCGCGCTTCAACGCCCGCTTTGCCGTGCCTCCTGCCGAGGAGCCGTCGGCTTATCGACCCTGGCCAACGGGACTCAAGCCCGAAGATGTCCTGTGCTTCAAACATGAGCGCGTGGTGGCCAACGACAACGCCATTTCTTTCAGTGGTCAGCGGCTCTCCATCGAGCCAGGATCTCCTCGGCGCAGCTACGCCCGCTGCCGTGTTGAGGTCCGCCAGCTGCTCAACGGCCAGCTCCTGGTGTCCTACCAGGGCAAGCCGATTGCCCGCTTCAAGCCCCTGCTCGCCGGTCCGCCTACTCTCGCCAAGTTCACGCCCGCCGATCCCCAACCCGTCAGGGTCAGGATCACTCCCACCAGCCGGAAACGCCCAGCCAGAAAATCACAACAACCCTACAAACCGCCTCCGGATCACCCCTGGCGCAAGCCGTTTCTCATCCAGGGCAAGCCGAAGAAGACCGAGGGGTGACATTTTCTCAGAACTATTCGGGTGACATTTTCACGGACCTACAACA
>CAYPSV010000100.1:0-1414 GCA_964413605.1 uncultured Candidatus Bathyarchaeia archaeon
TAAGCACTTTAACAATCTGTCAAGATGGCTTTTTCCGGCCTTTCGGGTAAACTTCGCTACATGAGCGAAGACAAGCAACCTCGAAAAGCCAGCAGTGTGCGGCACACGCGTGCCATACAACGGGATCGTACCAAACATTCTATCACTGCACCAACCGGCGAAGAAATTCAGGATCGCCTCGTGGAAATCGTGCGACCTGCGACCTTAGCCCAAGTGGCTTACTTTCGCAAGTTGGGTTTGCGGGAACGGACGTTGGGGCTGGTCGTGATGGTCGCCTTTGTGCTGGACATGATCTGGCGGCAAATCAGCGGCGTAAGCGAGATGGTGCGGCTGGTGCAAACCGAAACGGTCTTGTGGGTTTCGCCAACCAAAGTGAGCCAGCAAGCCTTTTCGCAACGCTTGACGAGTCTGCCATCTGAGTTGTTTTTGAACATCCTGTTATCCGTTCTACCGCAGATGCACCACCGCTGGAGGGAACGCCAGCGACCTGTAGCGCCCGAAATTGCCTGGGCGTTGGAACGGTATAGCGAAGTGCAGGCAGTAGATGGCTCGACGCTGGATGCACTCATTCGCAAAATAGGACTGCTCAAAGACCTGTCGCAGAACCCGCTGGCGGGCAAAATCACAGCTTTGTTGAACCTGGGAAGTCGCCTGCCGTCTCAAATTTGGTACGAAGCCGACCCCAAAGCCCACGATCAACGCTTCTGGCCGCAGATTTTGGCGGCTTTGAAAGCCAATTCCTTGTTGATCTTCGACCTGGGCTACATCAACTTTGACGTTTTCGCCCAATTGACGTTGACGCCGGTCAAGTTCATCACGCGCGCCAAAAGTAATCTCGTCTACACTTTTGAACGCGCTATCCTGAACACTGCACGCGTGCGGGATTCCCTGGTTTGGATTGGGCCGGAGGAGCATCGGCAGTTAGTGCGCTTGGTTGAAGTCATCTACAACGGCAAATGGTATCGCTACCTGAGTAACGAATTAGATACCGAGCGTTTGCCCACCGCCTATCTGGTGGCTTTGTATTGGCAACGCTGGCGGATTGAAGACGCTTACGCTATCGTCAAGCGTTTGTTGGGTCTGGCGTATTTTTGGTGCGGCGCTCAGAATGCGGTCGAGATGCAAGTGTGGGCTACCTGGTTACTCTACGTGGCCTTGGTGGACCTGACCGATGCAGTTGCGGAAGCACTCAACCAACCGTTCGCCGCTATCTCCATCGAAATGGTTTACCGCAGTTTGTATTTCTTCACCCAGGCTCACGCTCGCGGTCAGGCCGATGATGTGGTGACCTATTTGGCTTCCAATACCAAGTTGCTGGGCATCGTCAAGCGCAAACGCATGGGCCGACATCCTTCGCCGTTGGAACTGATCCCTATCTTGACACAAACGAACTCACCTTAACTTGTGACTGATG
>CAYPSV010000101.1:0-1401 GCA_964413605.1 uncultured Candidatus Bathyarchaeia archaeon
CCGGTAAATTACTTATCAAGATTGTGCGCCGCAGTACACTTCGCCACATTGACAATTCTTCAGAGTGCACCGCTTCTCAGAACCTGCTCTCGTGCCGCTTTACATCCGGGGGGACCCGGCAGGGCAAACGCATCAGAATCCTGCGAGATACTTCTCGAAGTGACATGATGTAGTATCGGCAACCATCTAAGTCTGATGATGGTGAGCCGAAGTTGTCCGAGGAAATCGAAGAACAGTCGTTGGTGGCGCAGTTCAGCGTCCTTGAAGACCCGCGTGACTCCACCAAGGTTCGACACAAGTTGTTGGATATCGTAGCGATCTCCATCGCTGCGGTGATCGCGGGAGCGGATAACTGGGTGGATGTTGCGGAGTTTGCGCAAAGCAAAGAGGACTGGCTATGCGAGTTCTTGGGGCTGGAGAACGGGATTCCATCCCATGACACCTTCCGTCGCGTGTTTTCGCTGTTGCGGCCGGAGGCGTTCGAGGAATGCTTCCGCGCGTGGGTCGCAAGCATGCGGCAGATGTTACCGGGCGAGATCGTCGCCATCGATGGCAAGAGCTCGCGGCGTTCGCACGATCGCGGAGCGGGTCTTGGAGCGCTCCATCTGGTGAGCGCATGGGCCGCGGACAACCGCCTAGTGCTCGCACAGGTTGCCACCGAGCAGAAGTCCAACGAGATCACGGCGATTCCGCGCCTGCTGGAATTGCTGGTCCTCAAAGGCTGCATCGTCACCATCGACGCGATGGGCTGCCAGACCAAGATTGCCGAGCAGATCATCGATGCCGGGGCCGACTATGTGCTGGCGCTCAAGGGCAACCAAAGTACCTTGGCAGAAGAGGTCGAAGATGCGTTTATCGATGCCGATGCCAGAGACTACGCTGATATGGAGGTCGATGTTCTCGAAACCGTCGAGAAAGGGCACGGGCGCAAGGAGAGACGTCGCTATACGGTCCTCGGCGACCTCCGGGGCGTCTCTCGTCAGAGTCTTTGGAAAGGGCTCGACGCGATCTGCATGGTCGAGTCCGAACGCGAAATCGATGGGCACACGTCGCGCGAGTGCCGCTACTACATCGGCAGTATCGGCGCCAATGCCGAGCAGTTCGCCAACGCCGTGCGTGCGCACTGGACCATCGAGAACAGCTTGCACTGGACGCTCGACGTTGCCTTTCGCGAGGACGAGTCTCGGTTACGAGACCCGTCGGGGCGCGAGAACTTCGCTGTCTTGCGGCACATGGCTCTGGCACGATTGAAAAACGACAAGTCCACCAAAACAGGCATCAAGAACAAGCGCCTGAAAGCCGGATGGAACAACGACTATCTGGCCAAGTTGCTGATGCAAAGCCCGCTCGCGGCACCATGAGGTCAGGCTATATTAGCCGGCGTTGATGCGTTTGCCCTGG
>CAYPSV010000102.1:0-1378 GCA_964413605.1 uncultured Candidatus Bathyarchaeia archaeon
CTTTTTAGGACCAGGGGTTAATTTGTCTCCCGCGCGAGTATCTTTCACGGTAATCACCTATAGGAATGTGAAGAAGGTTGCTGCAGCTCCGGCTCCGCCGAGCAGGGCGGAACCGTTCTTGCGAAGAATTCTTTGGTTAGCAGAAAGTTAATCCTGATTCTGGACAAAGGCTCCGGACAGCTGTATAAAGCCCAGCAATATCCATCACGCGGAGACCCTGTGCTTGGATCTTCGCGCGGTCAGCGTGCGCCTTGTCGCGGCGAGCGAGGAGAGGCGCTTTCAAGAGCTGCTCGATGCCCACCATTATCTGGGCTCACTCCCCAAGATCGGCCACACCCTGTGGTATGTAGCGGCTTGGCACGATCGCTGGCTGGCGTTGCTGATTTTCTGTGCCGCGGCATGGAAGTGTGCAGCCCGTGACCGTTGGATCGGCTGGGATTTCCGCCATCAGTACGATCGCTTGCATCTGCTCGCCAACAACGCGCGTTTCTTGATTCTGCCCGGGCAGCATTATCCGAATTTGGCCTCGCGCGTTCTCGCCTTGTGCGAACGTCGTCTGCAGCAGGACTGGAGCGTGCGTTTCGGCCATCCCGTATGGCTGCTGGAGACCTTCGTCGATCCGCGTTATTTCCGCGGCACCAGCTACCGCGCGGCCAACTGGGAGCATGTGGGCGAGAGCCGCGGCTTTCGCCGTACCCGCGCCGGCTATAGCTCCTCGCCCGGGGCGCCTAAGCTGGTGTTCGTGCGCCCCTTGGTGCTCTGCGCTCACGCCCGCTTGGCGGCGCCCGTCCTGGATCCCCGCTACCGCCATGGCGCCCCAAAGCTGATGTTAAGTGCCGAGCAGATGCGCTCCCTGCCAGAGTTTTTCGCCGACATCCCCGACCAACGCCGTGCTCAGGGACGGCGCCATCCCTTGCCGGTCGTCTTGGCCATCGCCACCGCCGCCGTGCTGTGCGGAGCGCGCGGCTATAAGGCCATCAGCCAATGGGCACAGGACTTGAGCCAAAAGGCCCGCGCGCGCTTCCGCTGCCGCTATCGCAACGGGCGCTACGAGGTCCCTTCGCGCACCCGCTTCCGCGAGGTGCTCATCGGCGTCGACCCGCCGGCACTCGACCTTGCTCTGCAAGGGTGGAATGCCCAGTATGGCGCCGAGGACGAGGCGCTGGCGATCGACGGCAAGACGATCTGCAACGCCATCGACGAGCAGGGCCGCCAGACTCATATCCTCAGCGCCGTCGGGCACGCGAGCAAAATCTGCCACACCCAAAAAAAGTCGCCGCTCTGCCTGTAGCGGGCACCGATGAGGTCAAACAGACCAACGAGATCGGGATGTTCATTCCCCTCCTCGCCGGGATCGACATCGCCGGCAAGACGATTA
>CAYPSV010000103.1:0-1343 GCA_964413605.1 uncultured Candidatus Bathyarchaeia archaeon
GTAACATCGTAATGTTAAAATAATTGGAGGACTGATGTGTTAACGAATTTCAAAATTAGGATAAATTAATAGAAGGAATGAAAAATGAGCAAAAGCGATAAACCCCACTTAAACCTTATAATCATGGGGCACGTTGATGCCGGAAAATCAACATCAACTGGGCACCTACTATACTTAGCAGGAGCAATTGACGAAAGGACAATTAAATCATATCAAGACGAAGCCGAAAAAATGGGCAAAGGCACATTTGCATTTGCTTGGGTCCTTGACAACCTCAAAGAAGAACGTGAGCGAGGTGTCACAATTGACCTCCGATTCTTGCAGTTCCAAACCAAGAAATATAACTACACAGTTATTGATGCACCCGGACACAGAGACTTCGTTAAAAACATGATTACAGGCGCAAGCCAAGCAGATGCAGCAGTTCTGTTCGTTTCATCCAAAAAAGGTGAATTCGAAGCAGGTATCGGCGCAGGCGGACAAACAAGAGAACACGCATTTTTAGGTTTCACTTTAGGTATCCGCCAAATTATCGTTGCAATTAACAAGATGGACGACATCTCATCTAATTATAGCCAAGAAAGATACGACGAAATAAAGAATGAAGTCTCCAGAATGCTCAGAATGGTTGGCTATAAAGTTGATAAAATTCACTTTGTTCCCACATCAGGATGGACAGGTGAAAACCTGCTTAAGAAAAGCGAGAAAATGCCATGGTATACTGGTCCAACCCTTATGGAAGCATTCGACATGTTGGAAATACCAAACAAACCAACTGACAAACCCCTTCGTGTTCCAGTGCAAGATATCTATACAATCACAGGTATCGGCACTGTTCCAGTGGGCAGAGTAGAAACGGGTACACTTAAACCAGGAGACAAACTCATCTTTATGCCATCAAACAAGACGGCTGAAGTCAAATCAATCGAAATGCACCACACAAGTATTCCCATTGCAGAGCCAGGCGACAACATCGGTATGAATGTTAGGGGAATCGCGAAAAATGATGTTCACCGTGGAGACGTCGCAGGCCCAGCTAGCAACCCACCGACAGTTGCAAAAGAATTCATCGGACAAATCATTGTTATCTACCACCCAACCGCTATCGCTGCAGGATACACACCGGTTCTTCACTACCACACAGGACAAATCGCAGTTAAATTCACTGAACTCATAAAGAAAATTGACCCACGTACAGGACAAGTGTCCGAAGAGCATCCCAGCTACCTTAAAACAGGAGACGCAGCCTGGGTACGAATGGAACCACTCCACCCCATCGCAATCGAAACATTCACTGACTTCGCAGAACTCGGAAGATTTGCAATTCGAGACATGGGCACAAC
>CAYPSV010000104.1:0-1328 GCA_964413605.1 uncultured Candidatus Bathyarchaeia archaeon
GTGATAGGTGTAGATTTTAATTCTTACAAAACCAAAGTTGACTTGAATGTTGTTTCAGCGTTGCTTGAAAACATTAAGCACACGAGGCATTTTGGCGCCAATGCGCCTGAGGTCTGTTTTGTAGCGGCCGGCTTAACGGATGCCTTCGTAGATTTGCGACAAAAAATTCGAACAACCGACGTTGCAGCGGGCTTTTTGATTGTGAAGGAGGCAGGGGGAATCGTAACTGATTCATGTAACAGGTCAATAAACGTAAAGTTAGATCCTAAGCAAACCCTTAGCTTTGTTGCATCAGCTAACATGGAGATTCATAAAAAAATCCTCAGTTTGGTTATGTAATGTTAAAGTTGCTTTTGCCCAACCCAGCGGCTATGGTAAAAAACGAAAAAACTAAAACGCTCTTAATTGCTGACCCACACATAGGTTGGGAATTGGCGCTTCAAGAAAGGGGAATTCACCTACCTAGCCAAACCGATAAGATCCTAAACAAGCTCCTCAAAGTCGTAGTCCAATACACGCCCGATAGACTCGTTATTTTGGGAGACGTAAAATACACGGTGGTTTCAAGTAAGTTGGGTGAGTGGCAAGATATCCCTGATTTTTTTAAGAAAATTCAAAGCTGTGTTTGCGATGTATCTGTTGTTCGTGGTAATCATGATGCAAATCTTGAACCGTTGTTGCCTGAGTCTGTTAAGTTGCTTCCAGCCTCTGGGGAAGTTATCGGTGATGTGGGTGTGTTTCACGGGCACAAGTGGCCTTCTCCGGTGCTTTTAGGATGCAAGACTTTAGTTATGGGTCATTTGCATCCTGTTGTGTTTTTTCGTGATACCGCCGGTTTTAAGATTACGCGTCAAGTTTGGATGAGGGCAAATTGTAATGCTGAGGCGCTTGCGAGGATTTTGCTGCAAAAACAAGGAGTAAAAATCGAGGGATCAGTTCTTGAGACTCTGCGAAAAAAATATGATGTCGGGTTAAGAGTATCTGAGGTTTATGTTATGCCTAGCTTTAACGACTTTTTGGGTGGTAGATCCGTAAATGATGGTGGTTTTAAAAAAAAATTGGGTTCGGAAGCTTTGATTGGTCCTGTTGTTCGTTCGGAAGCGGTGGATGTGGATAATTCAGAGCTTTATCTTTTAGATGGTACATACCTTGGAACCTTAAATCAGCTTAGAAGTCTTTGATTGGTTAGGTTAGGGGCTAACTCTTATATTTGCCACATGTTATATCGCTAACATAGTTTAGGGAGAGAAGAAGAGAAATGAAATTGGTAACTGTGCTTTTGCCAGAAGCTTATCTGGAAGGTTTAGATGAATTAGTTCGAGCAAATA
>CAYPSV010000105.1:0-1300 GCA_964413605.1 uncultured Candidatus Bathyarchaeia archaeon
TTTTCATTGAAAGCCCTCTCCACTCAAGTAATTAAAAGCGTTTATTCATCAAGTCTTTTAATGCCTGAAAACTCAATACGCCAGCAAATCAATAGAGATATATAATATTAAAGAGTTAAAAGAATTTGCGTCTTCCTCAGTTCAGACGACATTTTGGTGAAAATGGGTTATGATTTGTAATCTTTTTGTATTTAGACACGCTGAGACTACCGATAACAGCAGTCAAATATTCTCAGGTTGGCGTGATCCAGACTTAACACAGAAGGGACGTTTACAGGCACAAGAGATTGCTCAACAGCTGGAACAAGAAAAAATTGACTATGCATTTACATCCCATCTGTTGAGAGCCAAAAGAACCCTTGAAATTGTCCTTAAACCTCACCTTAACGTTCCCGTCTTCACAGACGACCGCCTGATTGAACGTTGTTATGGCACTTTGCAAGGCAAAAGCAAGATCAAGATAGCATCTGAAAAACCTGAGTGGTTTGCCAAAGTTCATAGAGGCTACGATTTTGCGCCTCCAGACGGTGAAAGCCTCAAGATGGTTGAAAGCCGCACTTTGCCCTTTGTTGTGCAGCTTGAAAGTTGGCTTAAACAGAATCCGGGTAACGCAGCCATCTCGTGCCATGGCAACTCAATGCGCCCAATTAGAAGAATCTTTGAACACTTAAGCCTTAAACAAATGCTCGAGCTTGAGAACCCGCAGGACCAAGCGATGGAGTATGCTCTTAACATACACCCCATCAATGTTGATGACACTGAGAGCAAACTAGAAATAGATTGGCCCAGCGTTATGGTTCCGTCGTCCGTTAAGTTGGCGACGACCTCCCAAAACCCATTAAGGCAATACTATCAAGTATGATCAAAGGTTCTAAAATGCACTTGAACTGTTTAGGTCTGCAACTCGGCGACCACACCATCATTGTTTTGATTTCAAAGTCAACGACCGTTGATCTTGCTCCAATGCACGGATTTTATGGTGAAACGCAAAAATAAGTTAGTTTTTGGCTTCTCTTTCATAATTATCGATCGACTTAGTGATTACAAGAAATTACCTTATCTAAAGAAGATAGAAATGGAATGATCTGCTAAGATTCATTTTTTAGAAAAAGCGTTCAGGTGTTTTTCTCTTAACCATAATTATCCCCTTGGAAATAACATTTACTTGGCGAATAGTTATCGTGAATTTTTCGGGAAAATTAAGATTTTTTATGTTGAAGAGGTAATGTTATAATAATGCCAAATTATTCCAAGAAACCAATACTAACAGCTAATGATGAAGAATACACAATTCTAATCG
>CAYPSV010000106.1:0-1285 GCA_964413605.1 uncultured Candidatus Bathyarchaeia archaeon
TTGTTGACTTTATGAAAGACTTCCGCCAACTTGTACTGGCTGGTTAGCCCGCGGTAGAACATGGTCTTTGCGACCGCGTTGTTGACTGGGCGAATCCTGAGCTGCTAAAGAACTGGGCCAAGCGCCCGTATGAGTGAATGCAGCCTGAAACCAGCAGGAAAGAAGAAATGAAGTATGTAGGAGTAGATATTGGAAAAAGAAAGTGTAGAGCAGCAATAATGAGCGCTGAAGGAAGAATCGTAAAAGAGCTTGATTTTACCAACAATTCAGATGGAATAGCAAGCCTAACTCTGCTGCTGACGATGGATGACCGAGTCGTTATGGAATCCACTGGACCTTACTGGCTGGACCTATACAATCAATTAGACCAGTTGCATATTTCTGTGGTGTTGGCGAATCCTTTGAAGACCAAAGCTATTGCTTCTGCAAGAATAAAGAGCGATAAAGTGGATGCAAGAATACTGGCCCATCTTTTAAGGACAGATTTAATTCCAGAATGCTATGTGCCCTCTAAGGAAATGAGAGAAATAAGAAGTCTAGTTCGCCATCGGCTGTCAATTGTAAAGTTGCGTACGATGGTCAAGAACAAGGTTCATGCGTTAATTGACCGTAATGGCCTCAAACATGAGTTCAGTGATTTGTTTGGTAGAGCTGGGATGCAGTGGTTGAAGTCTGTGGAGTTGTCTGGGCTTGATCGGTTGATGCTGGATAACTATTTGATGCATATTGAGAGCTTGGAGTTGCAGATAGAACGTGTTGATTTGGAGATTACTTCGAGGGCTTCTTTTGATGGTGATGTTAAGATTTTGTTGAGCTTAAAAGGAGTCAACGTCTATGGTGCTTTGCTGATTAAGTCGGAGATTGGCAGTATTTTGCGGTTTAGTGATTATAAGAAGCTTGTTTCTTGGGCTGGGTTGGCGCCGTCGTTGCATCAGAGTGGTGATGTGGAGTTTCATGGCAGTATTACGAAGCAGGGTAGTACTATGCTTAGGTGGATGATGGTTGAGTCTGCTAGGGTGGCGTCTGTGTTTGATTCGAGGTTGAAGGCTTTTTATGAGCGTGTGGCTAGGCGGCGTGGTGATCAGAAGGCGGTGGTTGCTGTTGCGAATAAGATGTTGAAGATTATTTGGTTTATGTTGACTAGAAAGGAGCCGTATGAGTCTGTTGATGAGGGGCGGTATGCCAAAAAGCTTAAGTCATTAAATGGATAGAGATCAATTGCTGGTTTAGGGTAAGTCTTAGGTGCCTTCGGTACTTCGATGGCTTGTCTTTCATGAGTGTTCTA
>CAYPSV010000107.1:0-1262 GCA_964413605.1 uncultured Candidatus Bathyarchaeia archaeon
CCATTTGATCACGAACGTTCCCCGCTGGCGCCGGAGGCGCCGCGGACGCGGGTCACGGGCTAATATTCGGAGTTCTGGCGGCGGGGGCGCGGGAGTTCTGGCGGCGGGAGGTCGGGAAGCCGGGCGGCGGGGACGCGCCATGACTTGGGCCGCGAGATGTTGAGCTGGGATGCGGAGTAGCGGCCTCAGGCGTGTTAATTCGCATCACTGCATCACCCTGCACAGACCTGCGACTGGTCGTTGTCCGCTTGTGCTGACGCCGGCCGCGGACAGTCGGTGTCGGACATGACACCGGGGCCAAGGCGGCCCTCGTCTACCGCTTGCTGGAGCCGGGTCTGTAGTGCCTGCGCGAAGTGACTTTGCTCGTGCGCCAGCTCGGAGTGCTTGAAGTTCTCCCAGTCGCCTTCGTGGATGATGGCGCGCAGGGTGGCCTTTGGCTCGAGGTTCGCTAGCCTCCAGGCGCCGGCCACGTTGAATCGTTTCTTGCTGCGGTCTCGGACCTGTGCTTCAGCTCTGGCGCTCACGAAGGGGAGTCCCTCGGCCTTGCGCTGTGCCGACTTCATGCGGTTCCAGTTGTGGGTCACGTAGTGGGCAAGGGCCTTCACCGGACACTTGTCGAGCTCAGTCGGCAGCTTCTTGAAGCGGTGCTTTCGCGCCATTTTCAGCAGCTTGTCCCTGGTGTCTGTCTCGCGGAGCCAGATGGCATCTTTCATTTGCTTGGCCCAGGCGTCGGCGTCGATTCCACAGAGCACCTTGCGTGCCGCATTGACGTAGTCGCAGATGTGTTTCCAGTCGGCGCTAAAGTCGGCCTGGTAGCCGACGAAGGCCTCGTCAAAGGCCGCTGGAAGGCCTGAGCCCAGGTCACCGAGCCCCTTGACGTGGGTGTTGTCTCCCAGCCCCCCTCTGCCGGCCAGCGCCAGCAGACGTCGTGACCGCTCCCCCTGGGGCGCCCCCACGGGTACGAGCACGTCGAGGGTGGTCGGCTCCAGCTGCCCGGGCTTCCGGACATCCATGGTGATCAGCTCCCGGTACTGCGTCGGCCGCTTTCGTCGCGGCTTGCCGCGCTTGGTCTCTTCGCCATAGCCGGGGTCCTCGGGGTCGAGGTCGACGAGCTGCCCGGTGCGGATCATACCGCCATCGGCCTCGACCATCAGCGTTGGCACGCCGGACGTCCTGGCTTCGCCAGAGAGCTTTTTCAGGACCTCGGCGCGTTTGGCCTCGGCGTAGTCGATGGCGCGCTTTTCCACCTGCAGCGCCATCCG
>CAYPSV010000108.1:0-1229 GCA_964413605.1 uncultured Candidatus Bathyarchaeia archaeon
CGTCTTTGCCTACTTTGGCCAGGGGGTTCTGACCGGGGCTGGCCAAATCCACCACAGCTTCCAAGGCAGTGTTGATGAATTCCGCCAGCCAAACGAGCGAAATCGCCACCAGAATCAATCCCCAACTAAGTCTGTCCAGGCCGATCCAGGCGCCAACGCCGACGGCCAGCAAAGTAGCCGTGGCGTGGATCCAGGCATTTCGCTGCGAACGGAGGACGTACCACCATCCAGCGAAAGCATGGCGGAACGAATCTGGCCGAGAAGAAGAGCGGCGGGGTTCCTTGCCGGTCACCGCGGCAATCTCACCTTGATCGCCAGCTGCTTCAAAATGGCGGACTGGCGGGACCACATGTCTTCTTTCTCGGTTTGCGTCGCATGGTCGTGGCCCAGCAGGTGAAGGACGCCATGGACGGTGAGCAGGGCCAGCTCCGACTCCAAGGCATGGCCGGCGTCCTTGGCCTGCTCATTCGCCACGGGCAGGGCGATCACGACATCCCCGAAGTAGACTCCTTCGTCGTCTGAGTCGATAGAACCATCCGGGAAGGCCAGAACGTCGGTTGCTGAATCGGTTTTTCGGAACTGCAGGTTGAGTTTGCGAAGTGTCTCGGCATCCGTCAAGACGACCGCCAATGCGCCCTGAGGGGCATCTTCATACTTGAGAGCGGCCAGAGCGGCCCCGCGGACGGAGTCTATGGCGGTCTGAGTCGCTTCTTCGGCGACGACATGAGCGGAGTGGATCATGCCGAATCCGGCTGAGGTGAGGCTGGGCTGGCGGGGGATTTGGCCTCGTCCCCGTCTTGAGCCGGCGCCACGTCCGGTGTTTGATCGGAGTCCGAAGGGGCGTCCTGCTCAGGGTAGCGAATGCGCGGATGGTAGATCCCACGCAGGGTGCTGACAAAAGAACGGCGAATGGTGTCCAGGTCCTTGAGTGTGAGATTGGTGCGGTCAAGCTGCCCGTTTGTGAGGCGATTCTGGATCACCCAATTGACGAGCGCTTCGATCTCCCCATCGTCCTTGGGCGCCTCAGCCCGTGCCTTGGCTTCTACGCCATCCGCCAGCATCAACAGTGCGGTTTCCTTGGAGCGGGGCCTCGGGCCAGGGTAGGCGAAGGCCTTCCGATCGACTTTTGAAGCATCGCCGCCGGCCGCTTCAACCGCCGCCTGGTATTGGTAGTTGGCCTCCATCTTTCCGTGATGTTCCGGGATGAAGGCTTGAACCTGAGCTGGAAG
>CAYPSV010000109.1:0-1219 GCA_964413605.1 uncultured Candidatus Bathyarchaeia archaeon
TTACCATTGGGCGCCAAAAATAAACGTTAAGCCGGAGTCACCTTTATGGATTGCAGTTTTTGGAAGAAAAAATGATAATCAAGGAAAATGACTATAAGAGGTTTCAAAACCTTCAATCGGGTTCTTGGAAGACTTAACGAGGTCCTTATGTATAAAGATAAAAAAGTCATTGTTGTCATGCCGGCATACAATGCGGCGCATACTCTGCGAAAAACCTGGGATGAAGTAATGGCTCAGGAAATCGTCGATATGGTCATCGTGGTGGATGATGGCAGCCGAGATGAAACGGTTTCCATCGCAAAAACGCTGCCGAATACCTTGCTCCACGTGCATGAAAATAATTTGGGTTATGGCGGCAATCAGAAAACCTGCTATAAGCTCGCTCTTGACGCCGGCGGCGATATCATTATCATGGTGCACCCGGATTACCAGTACACCCCAAAACTCATCCCGGCCATGGCGTCCTTGATCGGAAACGGTCTTTATCATTGTGTCTTAGGATCCCGGATTCTCGGCGGTTATGCCATAAGAGGCGGTATGCCGGTTTGGAAATACGCTGCCAATCGTCTGCTCACATTAGCACAAAATATTCTGATCACTGCAAAACTTTCAGAATACCACACGGGATACAGGGCCTTTTCCCGCAGACTTTTGGAACAATTGCCCCTTGATGTCAATTCTGATGACTTTGTCTTTGACAATCAGATGCTGTCTCAAATTTTATGGTTCGGCTATAAAGTGGCCGAGGTGAGCTGCCCGACAAAATACTTTCCCGAAGCGTCATCGATCAATTTATTGCGGAGCATAAAATATGGTTTTGGGTGTTTGGATACCGCCATGAAATTTCGTCTGGCAAAAATGAATCTTATTACTTCCCATTTATTTCCTGAAAAAGAACCGTCATGAAAAGGAGTCATTGTGCATAAAGAAAAAACCGTCGCTGTTGTCGTCCCCGCCTATAACGAAGAAAAGCTCATCGCGAAAACCATAATGTCTATTCCTGATCTGGTTGATAAAATTATTGTTGTCAACGACGCCAGTACCGACCGTACGACGGAGATAGTTAAGGATCTATACAGTGAAAATTCTCGTCTTCAAATTATGGAACATGAAGTCAACCAGGGTGTTGGCGGAGCCATCGCCACGGGATACAAAAAAGCACGTGATCTGGAAATGGATATAACTGTTGTGATGGCAGGGGATGCCCAGATGGATCCGA
>CAYPSV010000110.1:0-1175 GCA_964413605.1 uncultured Candidatus Bathyarchaeia archaeon
AAGTACTAGTTTATGCTCGAGGGCTGCATGTGGCTAAATGTCCTAATTGCGGAAGAAACGTTTCCAACCCTGACAAATTTCTAAGTTGCAATGTTTTCCGCGTTGAACAGTATACGTGTAAGAACTGCGAAACAGGCTTTAAAGTAACATATTAGGTCATTTTTTGATAGTTCTGTCTATGCTTTCTCTGTGGAAAAATATTTAGCCTACTTGAAATAACTATATTCTTTGTGGGTATTTAGATTTGAATAGAGAGCAAGCCATGGCTATTCTAAAAGAATTAGTGTCAAAAGATTTAGTTGAACCGTCATACGTAAACATATGTGAAAGAGTTCCTAGCCATTATCAGATTCAAATAAAGTGCGATTATAACAAATCAGGAATAGAAGCTCATGCGAAAAAGCATGGATTAACCATAGTAGAAGATATAGAAAGAAAATATCTGGTAATTTTCAAACAATAGCTGTTTCTGATTTCTTAATGAATTTCTTCTAAATATGCAATTCAGTGCGGGCGCACTCTTCACTATCACCACCAATGCTTTTTTGGTTCAACAAAAACAATTTCATCGTTTTGCGTTATCTCACAAATTTTAGTTAAACCATATTTTTCGATTTTAGCTTCATAAATACCTTCTGAAACCTCAGCGGTCACCATGCCATTATTATCGGTATTCATCGAAAAAATCAACCTTTTAAATGGAGTTCCATTTTTGAGATTTTCAGTCCACTGATTAAGAGTTATTGATTCCTGTTCTAATCTGAAAACTGTCACGTTAACATTTTCAATTGGTTTGTTTTCTTTAAAATTAACCACTCTAATAATAAGAGTGTAGCTCTTTTCCACAGCTGAATTCAATTTCAAAAGCATCAATACTCACTAATTTTTTATCCAAATATTTAGGGGACATTGCCGCCAACAGTAACTACCTTCCTTTAGCATACATTAGCATACAGCCCCGCAATTGTTCAATGTATTGTTGAACTGTTTTTTCTACAATATAATATTTAGGAACTCACTCTCAACTCCAAAATCAGATCAATAAGAGCTAATCAAATAATAAGAAACCGATACTTCTCTTTTTCGTTTATTTGTTTATTTAGCAAGACAGAGCCCTTGCCTGCGGGGAGGTATCCTTTAGGATGGGGTCATCCGCTAGGCGAGGTGTCTTGCTT
>CAYPSV010000111.1:0-1120 GCA_964413605.1 uncultured Candidatus Bathyarchaeia archaeon
CTTGGATAAAGACGAAATGGCGCTGATTCAATCCAGGCTCTCGCCCATTGTTTCAGGGATAAAAGAATGATCAGTCTTTTTATTGCCCGTTTTATTTCATTCTTTTCTGAATATACCCTTCTCTTTGCCGAAAGCCAGTGAACCCCGCCATGGCTCTGATAAACATTCATATATAATGTATTACCAAACCCCAAAATAACGTCAAAATATTGTTTTTTTACTGCCTTTTTATGATAAAT
Organism: uncultured Candidatus Bathyarchaeia archaeon; assembly: GCA_964413605.1. Lineage (GTDB taxonomy): Archaea > Thermoproteota > Bathyarchaeia > Bathyarchaeales > Bathycorpusculaceae > Bathycorpusculum. Next base: position 240 of record CAYPSV010000111.1, read on the forward strand.
TGCAAACAACACCAACTTCAACCAGGCTGGAAGATATTTCGGAATGGTTATCTTATGAAAAATCGCTCCTTCAGGTTCGCCATCCCACACCTCACCGAAGAGATGTACTTCCCACCCGTTTTGAACAAGAAAAGTGGCAAGAGAAACCGCGTACGATTCCGCTCCACCTGCATGACGGCTGAAATTTTCTAATGCAAATGCAATCTTTTTCATATTTCATTGATGAACACTATTTAAAAATACCCAAATGGCACGTTTTACCTTGTCAACCGATAGTGTTTCAAAACATTTACTTGTACCGGAACCGTAACATCCTTTCTGATGACAAGGGACACAGTCACGGTCAGGTGTAACGACGCTATGCAGTTTACCACGAGGGGCCCAGTCTCTCCAATCGGTGGGTCCATAAATGGTAATTGTTGGAGTGCCTACAGCAGCGGCAATGTGAGGCGCCGCGCTGTCTACACCCACATGCAGACCACTGAGACAGAGTACAGCTGCAAGTTCATCCAGTGTTGTTTTACCGGCGAGGTTAAAAACTTTACCCCTACATTTATTGGCAATATTAACTGCTTTTCCCCATTCTTCGAAAGCTCCAACAATAACCGTCGGGATACCGTATTCTTCCCATAACCAGTCAACGATATGCACCCATTTCGCATGCTCCCATTCCTTGTATTGCCATCTTGAAAAAGGGTTCAGTGTAACCCACCGGCGATAGGTTGTTATATTATCACCATTTAAAAGTTTTTCTGATTTTCTTTTTGCTCTTTCTGAAATCCAGAGCTTGGGAGTGGTATCTTTTGTGTCGATGCCGAATTCTCTTACAAGTCGAAGAGACTGTTCGGCGGCACCGAAAATTCTTTCTTTGGGAACAGACG
>CAYPSV010000112.1:0-1076 GCA_964413605.1 uncultured Candidatus Bathyarchaeia archaeon
TAAAGTTTAATGGCGCTGAAATCACATATGTATCAAAAATCAAAAATCAAGCAGGTACCCTATGCGACCAAATCCCCCTAATCTGGCGCAAAGACGGTGCTCTAAAAGACCTCATGGACGCTAAAAAGATCACTCCCGAAATATACAAAGACCTCCACAACAGCTTCGAGAACGTACTTTCACAACTCAAAAACGAAGCTCAAATAATAGTCGATGATGCCGCCGTCGAAATCGAGCGCTGCAACGAAGAAGTAACTTCACTCAGCTACGCTATCGCAAACCTAGAAATTGAGCATGAAATCGGCAAAGTAGATGAAGAAACCTACAAACAAGCCTTTGCACTACTCCAAGAAACTCTGAAACGCGCAACTTCAGAAAGAACTGACTTTGAATTAACAAAAAGTAGACTCTCAAGCGTACTGCTCGGCGATCAATCACAAACACCACCACCAAAAACAAACAAAGTCTTTGCTGAACAAACTCCAAATACCGCAACTAAGTTGCCAGAGCCTCCTGTTGTCGTCTACGTGAAAGAAGCTGGAAAAACTGGAATTTAATCATCAAAAGTGACAACGTAGGAGACGAGGGACACCAAAAATGGGCTTTACAAACTCAAACCCTCCTCCTATACGTGAAGTTGCCACAAAATCTATTTCTACTCTAAGAGTTCAACAAAACAAGCTAGACCAAGCTAGCTACCGCTTAAAAGAGCGGGACCGCATCCTTTTTGAAACTTGCATGTTCGCATTAAAAAAGAACAACAAAGAAAAAGCTGCAATGTGCGCCACCGAAATTGCAGAAGTCCGAAAACTTGTAAAGTTTCTCTACAACGTCCAATTAGCCATTGAACGTGTCGTGCTGCGTCTTGAAACCATAAAAGAACTAGGTGACATTGTAGCTGATCTGAAACCCGCCTTAAAACTACTACAAGGCGTTTCTCAAGAACTATTCCAAGTTTTACCTGATGTAAGCTCAGAATTAAACAACGTTAACCAAACAATTCAAGACACCCTAAGCGTCACCAAGATATCCTCAGACGAGAATTTGATCCCTGTCGGCAGAAAAACCGAGGGTGG
>CAYPSV010000113.1:0-1015 GCA_964413605.1 uncultured Candidatus Bathyarchaeia archaeon
GGCTGGAGGGGTTCAGCTATCTGGATGGCCACTACCTGCTTTCCCTGGATGGTAGCGGCTACTTCTCATCATCCAAAGTGCATTGCGCGCAGTGCGGGGAGAAGCACCATCGCAATGGCACGATCACCTACTATCACCAGATGCTGGGGGCGGTACTGGTTCACCCGGAGCGCAAGGAGGTAATCGCGCTGGCTCCCGAGCCTATCCTGAAACAGGATGGTGCGAAGAAGAACGATTGCGAGCGCAACGCCGCCAAGCGCCTGCTGGTGGACCTGCGCCGCGAGCACCCCCACCTGAAGTTGATCGTGATCGAGGATGCCCTGGCCTCCAACGCCCCACACATCCGGCTTCTCAAGGAGTTGGGTTTGCGCTTCATCCTCGGCGCCAAGGCGGCCGACCACACGTTCCTGTTCGATTGGGTAGCGCAGACGCCGAGCACCACCGAGCACGCCTTTACCGACGAGCAGGGCGTTCACCACCGCTTCCGCTCTCTCAACGGTGCCCCTCTTAACGAGGCCAACTTCGATCTGCAGGTCAATTTCCTGGAGTATTGGCAGACTACCCCAGAGGGCAAGGTGACCCACTTCTCGTGGGTGACCGATATCCCGATCAGCGAATCCAACCTGATGCTCCTGATGCGAGGAGGGCGCGCACGCTGGAAAATCGAAAACGAGACCTTCAACACCCTCAAAAACCAAGGCTATCACTTCGAGCACAACTTCGGTCACGGTTACCAGCACCTCTGTACCGTCCTCATGCATTTGATGATGCTGGCTTTCCTGATCGACCAGATCCAGCAACTCGGCTGTCGCCTCTTTCAGGCCGCCCTGCTCGCCGCTAAGAGCAAGAGCCGCTTTTGGCGCAAGCTGCGCGGGCTGTTCGACTCTTTTCGGATCCCGAGTTGGGAAGGGCTCTTTCAGGCCATCATCGACCCGCCGGCCATCGACTTGGGCTTCGACACCTCGTGAGGCTATGCCGTGATCGTCCGTGCGCGAAGTGAGGGTTTGAGGAACGT